>JADGNZ010000028.1 GCA_017883205.1 Thermoanaerobaculia bacterium
AGGGCTTGACGCCGGTCCACTTCCACCAAATCACATTCATGCGCCGGTCGAACGGTTACTTTATCCCGTCAAGCCACCCACCTGACGTAGCGAGGAGCCTAAAAGACTCTGATCCCGATGCTTATGAGATTCTAGTTGACTACGAGCACTCAGGCGCGGGCACCGGGGCGAACGTTCTTCGTTTTATGGAGCGGGTGGATCTAGCTGACGCAATTATCATAATTCTTACACCCGGCTACAAGGCGCGAGTCGCGGCGCGCGGTGACAGCGGTGTATACACAGAGTTTCGCCGAATCTATGATCGCGTGCTCAAAGCGGACTCGCGGGGTACTTACGACAAAGACTTTCTGGTGCTACCGATAATCCTCAGTGGCAGTTTCGATGAATCGTGCCCGACGGAACTCAGATCTCTGCGCTGCGCCGATGCATCATGGATGTATCTTAACACTACGGCTCCCAGAGCCACTATCCATCCGTCGTTGAAGAACCGCCTGATCTCTACGGTCGCCGAGGTGGCGGCGCGCATCCGAGCGATTGCTGCAACAAAGGACCATGCATTTCGCGAACAGCAGGAGGATCTTTTCCAAAGCTTTCTGTTCCATGACACGAAGTCGCGTTGGGACAAGCCGGAAAACTACCCCTACCTCGAAACCGCCTTCGTGAAGACATGGACATTCCTGCGGGTGCGCAACCACGAGGTAAAGTTTGTGGTCGGACGCAAGGGATCCGGGAAGTCGACAATTACCCATGTTCTTCCCTTGCTGTCCGAGCCTCGGCCAGCGGTCGTGATGCGTATAGACTTTGAGCAGTTACCGTTTGAAATGTGTTTTAACGTCCTGAAGGGACATCCCGCGGAGGCCTCTGACCTACGGCATGCGTTCTCACCGATATATAGTTACGAACTGTTATGGGACGGGTTCTTGCATCTGTTCCTCGCGTGGCAGGTTCGGCGCGAGCTGCCGTCGAAGTGTCAAGTGCGCACTGGATTGTTCAAAACACTCGAACGAAGTACAGCGGGCGCAACCGACGCGGAGAAGGACGCAACCGCGACGCGGGTCCTATTTGTGCACACGTTCGCGCAGCTCATCACCTTTGTTGACTCCGTGATGCGCCAGAAAGAACGCGACTTTGTCGTTCGGTCGGTGGCAGAATTCACGCAGACTCGCTTTCGCTCGTACCTGTTTGGGAACACTTGGCCAGGGCTGCAGAAAGTCTTGAGGCGCTATCGCCAAGGCGGCGCACGGATTTTGGCGACGATCGACGGATTCGACGTGCGCACCGATTATTTTACAAGAGAAGCGGACGAGCGCTCCGCTGCCGTCCGCTTTGAGAATGAGCTTCTGTTGGGATTGTTTCAGATTATTCTCAAAACGCACACGTCCGCGGCGGCGCACAGTATGTTCTATGAGTTTACTGACATCTGCGCCGCGATTCCCCACGATCGGTTCTTGCAGGTTCGCGCTCTTGATAGAGACCGGTATCAATATCGACACTTTTTCGCGCCCGTGTGGTGGTCCGGGCTGGAATTGTCCGCACTGGTGCGTAAACGATTGGTATTGTTGCGAAAAGCGGGCGATCCCAAAGGCGGGTCATTGGAGGAACGCCTCGCGGCGGTCATTACCGCGAAGTACCCAGAGTTACCGGACGAGCTAAGCTTTCAATTCGGGTCGGCGCCCTACAGGATTCCACTGTTCCTATACGTGCTCCGGCATACGTTTTGGAGGCCGCGCGACGTATTGTTCTACTATTCAGCGTTATTGGCGGCCTGCACGCAGGCGAAGAAGCGACAACTGAAGGTTTCTACGGCGTTTGTTAGACAGGTGATTGCTGGTGCGACTAGAGCAATCGTTGAAGATGAGTTTTTGAGCGAGTACTCGAATACGTTTCGGAATCTGCGGGATGTGTTATTTGCCTTCCGGCAGGGGAAGCAGGTAATGAACTGGAACGAGTTCTGTGAGTGCGTTGCAAAGATTAGATTCGATGCGCCGTTACAGGAAGATGAAGTGGCCTCGAACGAGTGGAAGGCGGAGTCGCTTTATGAGGTTGGCGCTTTGGGTGTCGTCCTAGACCGTGCGACAGCGGATCGGTTTTCTTCGTTTCGACATGCGTTCATCTTCAACGAGGGGGATCTGTTAACGAAGCAGCTGGGCCGCGATTTGTACTCGAAGTTTCAGTTTGTTCTGCATCCCGTATTGGTGGAGTACCTTCATCTCGACACGACAGGCAACCCAGAGCTTATTCTGCCACTTGACTGGGATTACCTCAGAAAGAATGAGGACTTGAGGCGAGCGATGCCATCGTGATGAGGGTTACTTCCGAGGAGTCGGGGCGATATTGGGGTTGAGTACTCGTGCGGGACATCGTGACTAGTCGCTCAGGCTGTCTGGTGCGATACCCGCTGGCGAGGTCCAGCAAGCGAATATGCGTCTCGGGACGGTGGAGACCTTCTGGAAGCGGACGAATTGACGGCGACGCGATCCTGCGCAAACGATAACTCATCCCGAGGCACGAGGAGTCTGCGCGGCAGAAGACGCGTGGAAACTTGGTGAAAATGGCGCATGCCGACCGCGTATGCGAACGTATCAGCCAGTGCAAAGCTACCTGTACCTGACCCGCCCGTATCCCTTCTGTTGCACGAGCCGGAAGGCCATTGCGGATACCGTTGTGCGCTCACTCGTCATTCATAAGCGCTTCAATACTTACCTGGTTCAGCGATAGCCACTTAGAGAAGGGCTGGCTCGCCAGCCACGGTCGATTGAAAGGCTCCTTGAGCGCGATTTGAAGATCGCTAACAATTTGGGTTCGCGCCTCTTGGGTCGATGGCTTGCTCTGGTTGAAATTTGTATCGCGTAGTATGCGGCATTCTGCGCGGTTGGCCTCATATATAACCCAACCAGAGCGGCGCCAGTCGCCTCGGATCTCAATCGCTTTGGTAAGGATCTCCTCAGCTTTTGGGAGATCCGCAGTACGCTTATCTTTCAGTGCAAACCCCAGCTGGCCGAAGTTCTGATGAAATTGCTGTTCGACATCACTTTCGATCAGCGCTTCAAAAATGGGGATCGTCCTCTCCATCACGGCCTTGTTAGACTCCCAGTTTTCGCGTCGAAGCTTTTGTGCTTGATAGAAGATTTGGACCTTAACCGGAGGCGATGCTTTGCGAATCGACTCCTTGACCGCCGTTGGGGAAATCCGAGCTTGCGCTTGGGGTGCCAAGTATTGCTGCACGATAGCGAGAGCAGCGGCATCATTCTGTTGCTGTTCATCTTGCTTTTGCGCGGCGGCCGCGAGTACGGCATCCAAATCTGCGCGGGCGAGAGCGGCGCCGAGGAAAAGGCGAGTCCACAGGAATCCGAATAGAAAACCGGCTGTAGGAAAGTACACGAGGATACCAACAGAGAGTGCCTTGCCACCCGAGGTTCCGAGGGCGGTACCTATGTACGCTGCCGCCGAGTCGAGCGCGCTGGGCAGTTGGCGGATCTGTGTTAGACCCACACCCACTAGAATCTTTGTCAGCCAGTCTGAGATCTGTTCTAGATTCGTGTTGGGGCGGTAACGTCCCTGACGTTTAGCGTCGTTATTTGGTACTTCTGCTGCGCGATCGTTGATCGAGTCGTCCTCGCCCGGCGAGTTGGCGCGCGGTATCCCAAAGAGAAAGCCTGCAAGCGCGCCGATGAGTAAGCAGGCGCCCGCGAGCAGGTATGCAACACCACCAACCACCGCCGGGTTACTGGCAGTTAGCGAGAAGGCGAAAATGGTTACCACGCCTAAGGCAATGATCACACCTAAGGCAGTCATCCAGCCGCGGTCGATAGGTCGAATTGCTGCAGTTGGGTCGTTGGCCATATCTAGGAGTGTCGCTGGCAGCTAGATTCCCTACCCCAGGGGTGGCCGAGGGAACGAAACGTGGGAGCAAGATCGACGCGGTTAGATCTGAAGTGTGAAGTAAAGAGAGTTCGCGATTCCCTGACATAGGTTAGATTCGTTACTTCGCACTTCAGACGTGAGCCCACGCCGATCCCACCCC
Organism: Thermoanaerobaculia bacterium; assembly: GCA_017883205.1. Classification (GTDB taxonomy): domain Bacteria; phylum Acidobacteriota; class Thermoanaerobaculia; order Gp7-AA8; family Gp7-AA8; genus JADGNZ01. The sequence goes on from JADGNZ010000028.1 coordinate 4,025, forward strand.
ACTTCGGTGCGAAGATAGCCCTTTCCCGAGGAATGCAATGACGATTCGAAAGCTATTCGCCCTCTTCGCTCTCCTCTGCATCCCGTGCGCCTGCGCCGAACTCACGCCGTTGAAGGTGAAGAGGATGCCGGTGCCGGCGCTGGCTGTCACCGGCGTCAAGCACGTCGTCCTCGTCATCCTTGAGAACGGGAGTCCGAAGACTGCGGCGAAACAGCCGTTCATGAAGATGCTGGAGAAAAATGGTACGCGGCTCGACCAATACTTCGCGGTGGCTCATCCCAGCCAGCCGAACTACGTTGCTCTGATCTCCGGCAGTACAAAGGACGCCCTCACCGACGATCCCATCACACTCGACCGTCCGCACCTCGGCCGCATCCTCGGCAAGCGCTGGAAGGTCTACGCCGACGGCTATCCGGCAGTCGCTGGCAAGTGCTTTCTGGGGAAGGAGAGCGGCGTGCACCGTAAGGGATATGTCCGCCGGCACGTCCCGTTCCTCAGCTTCGTTGACGTCCAGAAGAGCGACTGCGCGCAAATCGTCCGGCTCGATACTCCGAACGACCCGGTGGCGGCGTTGCGCGCCGACATCGCCGGCGGCACGCTTCCCGACTTCGCCCTTCTGATCCCCGACTTGACGCACGACGGCCACGAGCCCTCGGACATCCCGACCGCGAACACGTGGCTGATGGACAACATCGCGCCGCTGCTGCGTGACCCGAAGTTCACCACCGGTCTCGTCTTCATCCTCACCTTCGACGAGGACGACTCGCACTTTGGGACCGACAATCGGGTCTACACCGTGATCTCCGGCGATCGCGTCAAAACCGGCGTCAGCACCGACGTCTACGACCACTACGATCTGCTGGCCACGATCGCCGCGCTTCTCAACGTCACCCCGCCGCCGCTCGATGAGGCCGCGCGGCCCATCGGCGGGATCTGGAAGTAGACGCCGGGCAACGGCGTCACCCCATCGCGGCACCTTCTGCGTACAGTTCGGACCGGCTCGCTTCCGCAGCGAATCCACACGTTCACTGGCACCGCTGTTGCTGGACATACGTCGGAGGTTACCCAATGGCTGACGAGAAACGCGTTACTGAGACCGAGACGAAGACCAAGAACGACATGTTCGGCGATCCGAAGCAAACGAAGACCACCTCGAAGGAAACGAAGACCGATTCGTCGGGGAACAAGCAGGAAACCAAGACCGAGTTCAAAGAGAAACGCTAGTCCCTGACGCAGTCGTGTTGAGCACGGTTGTGACTGCATCACGCCCTGCGCCCGGCATTCGCCGGGCGCAGGTGTGTCGGAGCACCACGCGGGACGTGATCAACGCATCCGAACCTCAATTGGTGTCGTTTGCGTACTTCCAGGCGCTTCTGCTGCGGATCTGACCCCATCCATTCGACCCCCTGAGGCGTTCATGCCGAGGTGGAGATTCTCCGGCTCTTCAGGCTCAAACTGATCCATCTGCGTCCGACTGCATGGATTGCCGAGGCCGAGCCTCTTGTGCGACTGGCCTACCGTTCGGAGTTACTTCGGAAGGTAACTACACAAAAGATTACTCTTGGCGTAGGCTGGGCTGAACAGCAATCCTTTATCTGGAGCCGTCGATGCCAACGAAGGAAGACGAAAACAACAGCGGAGAGTCCGGGCTACCGGGAAACATCGGCAAAATCACTGCGGTCGTTGTTGCGCTCACGGCACTGATCACGGCGCTCGTCCATTTTCGTGATTCGATTCCGTGGCTGACGCCGGTTGCCACCATCGAGGTCGCGCCAAACCCCTTAAACCTGGCGATCGGCGACAAGTTCCAGGTCGTCGCCACGGTAAGAGACTCGAACAAGAATCCCCTCGAAAAGAAGGTGACATGGTCGAGCGCCAACCCCGGCCTTGTGGACATCGATAGCAAGGGTATCGTGACCGGTAACGCCGCCGGCGACACCACCATCACCGCCTCCACCGGTTACATCAGTAGTCTGATCCCCGTGCATGTGCGTCACATCAACGTGGCGGCGGTCGAGGTGTTCCCTCCCGCGGCGACACTGCAAGTAGACGATCACCTGAAGTTCGATGCTACCCCTTACGACAGCGAAGACAATTCTCTGATCGGCAGACAGATTCTGTGGGCCAGTGAGAATCCTCGTGTGGCCTCCGTGGATCCGTCCTCCGGCGACACCACGGGAAAGTCTGCCGGTACGGTGAAGGTGACGGTGAAGAGCGAAGGAAAGCTCAACGCTGCAATGGTGACCGTCGACCCAAAACCAGCGCCGCCTCCAGTGGAGCAAACTCCCGCCACGACGACAACCACGGCCCCCGCGCCAGCGTCAACGACCGCTTTCTCCCGCCGTTCCGTCCGCCTGGAACGGGCTCCAACCGGTGCCGAGTTTGGCAGAGTCGCCGCCGCCGCTCCCCAGATTGCTACCATGGCGCGCATCTCTCCGGTCATGCCCTCTGCTTCTCGAGCAATGACTCTTGCGGTTGCAGAAAAAATTACCATCGTGAATGGCGTCCGGAACGGCGGCTGTCCGGCGAGCATTCGCATTCTCATCGGGGAGACGCTGATCGATGTGAGATCGGACCCCCAGGAAGCGGTCCACATTCCCCTCGGTGACCAACCCTACAACCTCCACGGCACCGTTTCCTGTCCCAATCAAAATGTTGCCGGCGTGAACGGCCACGGGACCATCAGCATCATCAACGGAAAAATCTACCGTTGCGCATGGCGCCAAAAAGGTCCAAAGGATTTCGAGATCGCCCTGCTACCGCAATAAGCCTGTTCGCGAGTGAAATGGAGCCGCACGACGTGTGGCATCTCATCCGGTTCGAAGTGGCAACGCACGGCATCATCGCGCACGTTGCCTTCCAGAGCAGCGAAGTCGTCCGCTGCCGTGAAGATCGATTTGCCAAGCGCTCGTGGCGGTGAATCCGCCTTCACGACCGCCTTGCGAGCGGCCACCTTTGCTCCGATAGCGGGAGCGGCTCCATCGATGCCTTCGCTCAATGGCATCGATGACTTTGGACCATGCCGTCGACGGCTGGGATGAAGAAGCCGATGCCTCTGCCTGACCCGGTTCACGCGTGCGCTACACGCCATTCATGGCCATGCTCGATGCCATCGATGGCATCACCCATGTCATCGATGGCAATGCTCAATACCGTCGAAGGCAACGACCCATGCCATCGACGTCATCCCTCATGCCATCGATGGCAACCACCCATGCCATCGATGTCATCCCTCATGCCATCGATGACAACCCCCCATGCCATCGATGGCATCACTCATGGCATCGATGGCAACCCCCCATGCCATCGATGCCATCGCTCATGCCATCGATGGCATCGGCCATGGCCTGCGATGGCTTCCCCGGATGCCGCTGATGGTCTGCTCGATTGCGGTTCACGCAGCAACCCAACCCCGTAGAAACCAGCAACCAAGCAGAGGTCTGTGACCTTTTCCGGCGTCTTGCGTCTAAGTAATCAACGAGGCATCGTTTTGGGAAAGGCAGACACCCGGTTCCGCCCCCGTAGGAACGCCACGCAGTCGCGGATGGCCGGAGTGTCTTCATGCGGCACGGAACGGGAGCGCCGCCGCTTCTGGGGCCGGCCGTTCCGCCGCACGCTCCGGGCCATCGACCGTTCGCTGCGGCTGATCGAGGCTTCATGGCGCGCCGTCGACGCCGCGGAGGGATTCGCGGCGGAGCGTCCCCTCCGGGCCGCCCGCAATTTTGAGCTCGCTTCGGATTGGCTGCGCGAGATCACGACGCACTTGTCTTACGCGGCACGCGGTCTGAGCGTGATGGCCGGCAGGATTGCCTCAACGCCATCGCTTCCCTCGAGTGCTCCCGAGCAACTGGCCGCTGCCACATCAAGCTGGATCGATGCGGTCAGAAAGATGGAGTCCCTATCCAGCCGGTGCGATGACAGCTACATCGCGCTCCTGGAGGCGATGGCGGGAGGCGCTCTGCTCGATCTCGACGAACTGCTGGGGGACCAGCGCGTCCCCGCTCCGCAGCGCATCGCCATGCACCGCCCTCCGGAGCGTCGTTCGCCGCGCAACAGCAGTTGCACCCGATTCCTGCATGAGCGGCGTCAACGGTCTGCCGGCTCGACGGTTGCCGAGGGTGCAAGACGGATCTGCCGAGGCCGTGCTCCTCCGTTCCTTGCAACGTGCACCCTCCTAACCACTGCAAGTTGAATCGAGAGAGTAAAGGAGTCCATGATGTCTACCCCCAAAGAAGTATCCAACACCGATCCCCCGGTGTCACACACCGCTGCAGCGCAGGCGCTGGTCCAGGAGGTTCGCGCGATGCGGGAGAGGATCCCGCATTTCGTGTTCCCTGAGTCCAAACGCGCCAGGCGGCAGATTGCCAGTGTGGCATCGCTTCCCGCGCCGTTCATCGAACTGTCCGCTGTGGCAGTCGCCAACAGCAACAGCCTTGTTCGTGGAGGGGCCGCGGATCCTGAAAAGGTTCGCGACATGATGAGTTTCGCGGAAGCCTACCTGCCGTTCGCCGATGAGCTGGATGCCATGTCCAGCTTCGTCCGCCATACCGTGGCGAGTGCGAAGAATGAGGCAGGGAGGGAGGCGCTGACGACCTACGCTCTGGCGCAGCGTCTGGCCAAACAACCCGAGACGGCCGATCTCGCTCCTCATGTCGCAGACATGCGGAACGCCCTCGGCAAGCGGGCGCGCAAGGCCAAAGCGCGGAAAACGACACCGCCGAAAGCAACGGCGACGGTTGAGCCGCCGTCCGAGCCTGACCGGAAGTGACGTGATCGGTAGCGTTCAGTAATCGCCGCGCGGGCGCGTCCCAGTCGCGCCCGCGCATTTGCATTGTGGACGAGTGGGGTCAGGTCTAAAGTCTAAAGTGCCCACGCCCGAGCACCGCGAACCAGGCACCTCATTCGGCACTTTAGACTTTAGACCTGACCCCAGATAGCCCGTTACTTTCTTCCCGGAACGTTCCAGGCGTCGCCGCTGATGTTATCGACCGAGGAACCGTACGCGTAGTACAAGCCGCCACCATCCCGAGGCGAAAAGTAGAGCTCGAAAGAGCCGTAGGGGCCGCCGGGTACAGCCTGTTGGATCAGCGAACAGGGAGGAATGTTGACGCTCATCGTTGCGTATCCGCGAAGGCCGTTGAATATGAGATCGAAGGTTCGCGTGACGCTGTCGTAATTGAAGATGCCCCAGTTGGTGCGGTAGAACTCGTCCTTGCGCAGTCCGAATGCGCTTTGATCTCCGCCCGGAACGGCGATGGACATCGCGGGGAAATTCTGCGACGTGGTTCCTCCGCCGAGGTCGACGCTCCAGATGCGCGCGTTTCCGTCGATCCTGGCCGACGAATCGGCGGCACCGGTCGAGGTCACTCCGAACGCAACAACCGATCCGAAGGTCGCCTGACCGAACACATCGGACACGAAATTCGAGTAGAAATACCAGGTATTGGCATCGAGCCGGAGCCGGACCGCCCCGACGTTGCAGTTGCCGGCGCCCAGCGGGAGGAAGTAGACGTCTACGAGCTGCGTGCGGCTGAGACGGTTGAAGATCACGGCTTCGGTACGAAACGCGCCTGCGCTGCCGGCGACAGGGAAAATGAAGGCCGATTCCGCTCCTTCAAGGACAACGTTCGGAGTGGGCTTCATCGATAGCATCGACGACGTTGTTCCCTGCGCGGATACACCCTGGAGAGCCTTCAGGAATGGTGTGCTCACCTTCCCGACGACTTCCGCCTTGCGCTCCTCGGCAGCGAACGCACCGTGAGAAGCCGCGGCAAGAAGCAGAAACATGACGAACGTTCTTTTCATGAGAAATCCCCCTTTTCTTTGATCGTTCCTGACGGGATGCGGGCGATCCACGACAGGGCTCCCCAACGATATCGATTCGCGGCCGGTAGGGGATACGACCTGCGTCACACGGTGCGGTGAGTTGGGATCGCATGCTCGGGTGTCGGGTGTCGGGTGTCGGGGGTCGGAGTCAGAACCACAAGGCTTCGACTCCCGACTCCCGACTCCCGAGCCCCGACACGGCTACGACACCCGCGCGATTACCCAGGAAATCTTCAGAGCCACCGGGTAGGGAAAATCGCTGTGACGGCACTCCTCATATGGGGCCAGTGCGGAACGACGGCTGGCCCACGCTACGAAAGGAGGGTCCCATGCGGAAATACGTCAAGCCACGCGCTGTCTCGACGAAGTCCGGCGTCGCCTGCTCGACTCAGAGCAAGAAGTAGCGGACGAGTCACGCATGACAACCGGAGGTGCGGCGACCGCGCCGCGCTTCCGGTACTCCTGCCCACACTACCAACTCGAACCTCGCGAGGATGTCTGATCATGAATGCCTTCGTCGATACCTTCGTGCAAGAACAGGAGCTCTCGGTGCGCCTCATCGGTGACGAGGCCGTCATCGTGAATCGTGCCACCAACTCACTGCACCGCCTGAATGATGTCGGAGCGGCTGTCTTCGAGACCTTTGCGCAGCGTGGTATGGCGGCGGACGCCGTGCGCATGTTGACGTCGAGATTCGATCTCTCCGACGTGCCGCAGGATGAGGTCGAGAGCGACGTTGAGGCGTTCATTGCCGATCTCCTCGAGCGCCGTCTCATCCGCAACACGGAGTTTGCGCCGCTCCCGCGAGCGCCGATCCACCTCCCGGATTGGCGCGAGGAGCTGGAGCGGATCGGAGTCGACCTCATCGCGCCGGTCTGGTCGAAGATCGAAATATCCACTCGATGCCATCTCGACTGCGTTCACTGCTACATCCCCTACGACGACCGCCGCCGTCCGATTCCTTCCGAAAAGCGGCATCTCGATAACGATGAGATCTGCCGAGTCATCGATGAACTGGCCGCGGCTGGGGCGATGCTTCTGACGGTGACCGGAGGAGAGATCTTCATCCGCCAGGGCATATTCGACGTGCTCGAGCATGCGAACCGCCGCGGCTTCATCCTGGAGCTGTTTACGACGGGAATGCCCCTGAACGCCGAAAAAGTGGCGCGGCTGGCGGCGCTGAACGTAGGGAACGTTCAGATCAGTCTCTACAGCCACGAAGCCGGGACTCATGATGCCGTGACGCAGTCGCCGGGATCGTGGGAACGGTCCGTCTCCGCGGCGCGTCAGCTAATCGCCAGCGGCGTGAACGTCGAATTCGCCTGCACGCTGATGCAGTCGAATGTCGCAGACACGAAAGGGATGAAAGAGCTCGGAGAAAAGATCCGCGCCACCGTGAGCTTCGGTTATCCGATTACGTCTCGCACCGACGGCAACCGCGATACGCACGCGCTGCGCACCTCCGGTCCTGAACTGGAGCGAGCCATCCGCGATCTCCCCGAGTTTTTTGCCAAACCGGCACCGAAGCCTGCCGATCAGCCAATCTGTCCCGCGGCAGTGAACATGTGCGCAATCTCGGCGAGCGGCGATGTTCTGCCGTGCAGTCAGTTTCATCTGCCGCTCGGCAATGTCCGGGAGCAATCGCTGAAGGAGATCTGGGAATCATCGCCGGTGGCGCGCCGCGTGCGCGCGATCCGAACCGGCGATCTGAAACCCTCAGTGGCTGGCGCATTGGATTCTTATGTCGGACTCTGCCCGGGGCTGAACCTGCTGGAAGAGGGCGACGCGCTCATTCCCGCGCGAGTGACCGCAGAGACTACGCTGGCAGTCGATCGGGTATTGGGGAGCAGCACGCACGCGCGATGACACTGCGCGCTTGCCTCCTCGGACAGGCACACACGCGCGAGTCGATCGGCTGGTCACTTCCGGTCAACGACTCGCGCGAGTGGCTGCGCATCCTCGGCGGGGGAGATGTGCTGAGCTATCAACGCGTCGTCGCAACGCCGCAAGCCATCAGCGACTACGACCTGGTCATCGTGGAGCTCACGCCTGCGACCCACGCTCTACCCCGATTTCTGAAACGCCGGGTGCCGCACGTGCCCTGCGTTGCGTTGATCGAAGGACGCGTGGAGTACGTCGTCCGGTCGAGCGGGGAAATGGAAGGGCTCTTCCAGTTCGCGCAATGCCTCGACGACGCAGATCTTGTGGGCGTTCTCGTAGAACGGACGTTGCCCTATTACCGCCTTTACGCGCGCAATCAGGAACGCGTGCAGTGGCTCGGGATCCCTTATCCGCTTGACTGGACGGATTCGATTGCGAGCACCCCCGGGCCAGGACCGATCATCATCGAGCTCGCGTCCGGCCTCGACTCGCGGAATGGAATTGCCAACGTTCTCGTACTTCGAGCGCTGCAGCGTCGTTTCCCGGGAGTCATCGGGCGGATTTTCCCCTGCTCCGAGCGCGAGCGGTCGATGATCGAGGCGCTCGGCGTCCGCGCCCAGATGCTGCAGCCGCGCCGCTGGCGCGACTACTACCGGCTCCTGCGTCAGGACGTCTTCGCCATTCTCTGCCTTGATGACCGGCGAACCTGGGGCCGGTATGCGCTCGATGCCGCCTCCGCGCGCGTGCCGTTCGTTGGCAGCCATCTCAGTCACGGAGGAGAACATGTCGGATTGCTGACGTGCGATCCGTTCGACGTCACAACCGCGCTCGATTTCCTTACCGACCTCGTGGAAGAGCGGCTCAGCGGCCGCGACTACCTCTATCGTGATGTTGCCGAAAGACAATATGCGGCCTTGCAAAGCTATGGCGGCGAAGCCGCGCGCGAGCGAATGCGCGTTGCGCTCGCTGCAGCAGGCCTCGCTGATGCCGCGGCAAAGCTCCAACCCGTACACGCATGACCCCTTTGCGATATGTGAACCTCTATTGCAACACTGCGTGTGATTCGCGGTGTACGACATGCACGTTCTGGAAGATGCACCCGCGGCACTGGCTCGATGCCGAGGTGCTTGCGAGCGTGGCGAGCTCGCGCTTCGTGAGCGAAGAGACGTGGTTTGCTCTGCAGGGTGGTGAGTTCACGCTGCACTCCGGCGCCGATGCAATTCTCGATCTCTTCGCTGACCGAAACTACATTCTCTTCACCAACATGCTGAACCCGCGGCGCGTGAAGGAGCTGGTCGACCGCCACGACGTGCAATATGTGACGGTATCGCTCGACGGCGGGCGCGAAGGGTATGCACGCATCCGCGGCGTGGATGCCTTCGACCGCGTCACCGCAGGCATCCGGCAGCTTTCGGAGAGGGCAAGCGTCTCGGTCGGAATCACGATCACTCCCTGGTCGACGTATGAAGACGTCCGCGAAGCAATGGATTGGTGCAATGCGGCGAACGTACCGTTTGGACTCAACGTCTATACGGAGAGCAGAATCTACGGGTCGGAGCGGCGAGCGGAGCCGATCGCACCGTTGCAGCGGATCGTCGACGAGACGGGTGATGCGTACTGCGCGGCGCACATTCTCTGGAGCCGGGGAGAGCTCAACCTGCCATGCCGGAGCATTCGCCGCGTGGCCAGCATTTCGCCGGATGGTGATCTCCACCTCTGCCACAATCTCGACATCGTCCTCGGCAACATTCACGAGGCACGCTTCGACGATATCTGGAGCAGTGAGCGCACCAACCAGCTCCATCAGCAATACGAGTCATGCAGCGCATGCTGGACGAGCTGCTATCGCGAGCTCGATCTGGAGGAGGCTCGGTGAGAGCCTGCGTCATCCCGGAAGGGAGTGAGCACGACCCGAACGCATTTGCCGGCAGGATTCGTCTTTTTGATCCGCTCGATGCCGTCGCTGGTTCTTATCCACTCCAGTGGAGGGTGGGATCGCCAGCCACAGACGATCCCCTCGACGACGACGTCATCATCCTTCAGCGCACGCCCTTTGCGTCGGTGGCTGCGATCGATCACGCCGCGGAACGGCTATCGTCGGCTCGACGGCGCGGCGCCCGTGTGCTGTGGGAAATCGATGACGCCATCTTTTGTGAGACGTTGCCGGAATTGATCGCGTCCAGCGCGGTCGACGAGATCGACGAGGATGCCGTGGCGATCGTGCAGGCACATCGGACGCTGCTCCCCATCGTCAGCGCGTTCGTCTGTTCCACCGCGCCTCTCGCCGATGAGTTGCGCCGCCTTGCCCCCCGCACGCCCATTCACGTGATTCCCAACGCCCTGAACTTCGCACACCCGCGATGGATTACGACAAGGAATCGCCGCGAGTGCTTCACCATCGGCTGGTCCGGCGGTAGCCGCGTCGGCCGCGATCTGGAATTGATCGTCCCCGTCATCAGCGCCGCGATCGAGGAGTTTGCTCCACGAATGAAGTTCCTTCTCGCGGGAGCAACGAAATATGCGCGGTTGTTCGACGGGCTCCCCCCCGATCGTGTGGAATTCGTTGACTGGGTTCCATACGATGACTACCCGGCTCTCCTTGCGCGCTACGACATCGCCCTCGTGCCGATGGAGGATCACATCTACAATCGTTGCAAGAGCGCGCTGAAGGTGATCGATTACGCTGCCGTTGGAGCTCCTTCGATCTGCAGCCCGACCCAGCCATTTATCGATTCGTTCGATGAGGTCGCGGCATTTGCACGTGACACAGACGAATGGATGGATGCAATTGAGGCGCTTCTTATCATGAGCACAAGAGAGCGTTGTGCGCTTCAGGCACACGCAAGAATGAGGCACGGCGTGGCCGGCATAGTCGACCCCTGGTGGCGCGCCCTGAGCGGTCATGACGATTGAAACGCCACTGGAAGATTTACGCGCGTTGAGCGCCTACCTGGAGGGACCCCGCCTTCTGGTCAAACGCGACGACAAGCTGCCATTCGGAGGCAGCAAGTTCCGAAAGGCGCTCGCTCTCGTGGATCACGCGCTCCGGCGCGGCGCCAATGTCGTCATCACCGAGGGGTCGATCGAGTCCCAGCATGCCAGGACGCTGGCCATCGCATCGCAAGAGCGGGGACTATCATGCGTTCTCGTCCTCTCTCCCGAGGCGTCGGGAAGTGAGCCGAATCTGCTCGATGACGCCCTCGGTGCAGAGATCATCATCGCTTCAAGCGAAGGGGAACGACCCGCGCTGGTGGCCGCCGCCGCTGAGAAGCACGCTGGCCGAGGGGAAGTCGTCGAGGTGGTCCCGTTCAGCGGAACGAACGGCATCACCACGGTCGCCTACATGAATGCGTTCCTGGAACTGTTGTCCCAGGCAGAAACCGCCGGCGTCACCATCGACGCGATCTATCTCTCGTCAGCGACAGGCGGTATTCATGCTGGACTCGAGCTCGGCAAGCGCGTGGCTGGCGCGAACGTCGAGATCGTCGGTGTTACGCCCGGCCTGGCGGTGGGCGAGCTTCGCCAGCGCGTGGCCAGTCTCGTTCATGCCGGCGCAGAGCTGGCCGGTAAAGAGATCGAGGTGTCACCGGCAGAGATTACGATCTTCGACGCGTACGTCGGCGATGGCTATCTGAAGCCGACCGTGGAGTCGCAGTCGGCCCAGCGGATCGTCCGTGACCTCGAAGGCCTCGAGCTCGACTCCGTGTATACGGCCAAAGTCATGGCGGCGCTGATCGACCAGATACGTTGCGGCGCGATCGATTCCTCGAAGACAGTTGTTTACTGGCACTCTTCGGGGTAGCCCATGGTTGGGTGCATCAAGAACCTGATCGACGAGCGGGGAATGAAGAATCTCTCCAAGGCCAGGCTCCATGCATCTCCGGTGCGCACGTCGCGTGAACCGGAGTGGACACATCGCGCTGCAGCTTCGTACCTTTGTGCGATGCGTACGATCGTGTTCATCCTTCTCACCACAGCCGTGGCCTTTCGGTTGGCGGGGCAGTCGGGGCCCTCTGTTTCTCCGAAAGAAGTAACGATGCAGGTTGGTCAGACCGCCGCTCTTGCGGGCTCTGACCACCCAGGCGGTCTCACCTGTGGATTCCCTTACCATTTCAATTTCATCAGTGACATGCCGGCGGTGGCCATCGTTCACGGGTTTGCCTCAGGCAGTTCTGTCTGCTATCCGGATCAAGTTCCTGACAACGGCGTCGTGAGTGTGACTGCCGTGGCCCCGGGCATCGCGCACGTCCGCGTGGAGGGGTGCTGTGGCGATCTATCGACGATTACCGTTCTGCCTCAACTCCATCCAGTCGCACTCTACGCGCAGCCGGCGCGGGTGCTGCTCGGGCAGCCCGTGGTCGTCACGGCTCTCCTTACCGGCTCCGACCAGACGCCGGTCTTTGTCTGGTATCGCGGCCGTATCGGCGATTACTCCCTTCGCCTCCAGCAATCGTCTGATCCTCACCTGACGTTCCTCGGCAGTGACCCCGGCGTGTCGTACATCTGGGTGCAGGCGTTTGAAGGTTCCGTGACCAGCTACGCGGAGATCGGCATCGAATTCTTCATCCAGCCGCGCAAGCGTGCGGCGCACTGAGCCGGTGGTTGAGGCTCGTCGTTTGCACGCATGGGGTCGTGACCATGCGTGCCTCCATCGGTGTGATTTGACAGGGAGAAGCATTTCACGCGGAGACGCGGAGAGCACGGAGAAACCCCTCTGCGTTCTCCGCGTCTCCGCGTGAGATGCTTTTAGAAGACGCGTGTCGATTCGGCCGCCTCTCGTTCGTCGTATCTGTGAAGACAAAGGAGATCGACATGCAATATTCGACTGTGAGCCGAGGCCGGAACTACGCGCTGTGGACGATTCAAATCCTGCTGGCGCTGGTGTTTCTCTTCTCCGGATCGATGAAGTTCGTCATGCCGGTGGCGAAGATGAACGAAGGGGCGGTCAAGTTCCCCGGTCTGTTCTATCACTTCATCGGCACCTGTGAAGTCCTCGGCGCGCTTGGCCTGATTCTCCCCGGACTAACCGGCATCCGCCGCGGACTCACACCGCTTGCCGCCGCCGGGCTGCTGATCATCATGATCGGCGCAACGACGGTGACGCTGATGGACGGACTCGGGATGGTCGCGCTACTCCCGTTCGTCGTCGGAGTGCTGGTGGCGATCGTTGCGTATGGAAGATGGGGCTGGCTGCGCGGGGTCGTCTGAGAAAGCTTAACCACCGAGACACAGAGGACACAGAGATTTCTCTGTGACCTCTGTGTCTCGGTGGTGATCGCCTTCTGTCAACCTTCGCCCTCTTCCATCGTTTGAATGCAGCGCAACTCCTATACTTCCCATTCACGAAAAGAGGGTCCATGAAAAAGCTTGTTGGTGCGTTCGTACTCCTCGTTGCTACCTCGGCGTTCGCTGCCGGGCACACGCTCTACCAGAATCCTTCGCTGAGCCGGACGCGGATTGCGTTTGCGTATGCGGGGGACATCTGGACGGTCTCTCGCGACGGCGGCGTTGCGGAGCGGCTCACGACGTATGCGGGGGTGGAGAGCGATCCGCGGTTCTCGCCGGATGGGACGCGCGTCGCCTTCACGGGCGAGTACGACGGCAACACGGATGTCTATGTCGTGCCGGCGGAAGGTGGGGAGCCGAAGCGGCTGACGTTTCATCCCGGCGCCGATCAGGTCGTGGGGTGGACGAGTGACGGGACGAAGGTGCTCTTTCGTTCGTCGCGCCAGAGCGCACGCAGCTACGGTCAGCTCTTCACCGTCGGACTCGATGGCGGGCTGCCGGAGTTGGTGCCGCTGCCGCATGCGGATGAGGGCTCGTTCTCGCCCGACAACTCACGCATCGCCTATCAGCCGATCTCGCAGTGGCAGCCGGACTGGAAGCGTATGCACGGCGGACAGACCGGGCAGATCTGGATCGCGCGCATGTCCGACTCGTCGATCGAGCGCGTTCCGCATCCCGGCTCGAACGATCACGCGCCGGCGTGGATGGGCGACACCGTCTACTTCATCTCCGACCGCGGCAGCCGCACGGGGACGACGTCGATCTTCGCGTACGACACGCGCAGCAAGGCGGTGTCCGAGGTGGTGAAGAATGAGGGGCTGGACATCAAGTCGATGTCTGCGGGGCCCGACGCGCTCGTGTACGAGAAATTCGGAACGATCTTTCTCTTCGATCCGAAGACGCGCGTTTCGAAGGAAGTGCCCATCCAGGTGCGAGGCGACTTCCTCGGGCTGCGCGCGCGCTACGCGCCGGCAGCCGACTCGATCCGCAGCGGACGCATCTCGCCGAGCGGAGCGCGCGCGGTGTTCGAGGCGCGCGGCGAGATCATCACGGTGCCCGTCGAGAAGGGAGACGCGCGCAACCTGACGAACACCGTCGGGGTCATGGAGCGCGATCCTGCCTGGTCGCCGGACGGCAAGTCGATCGCGTATTTCTCCGAGGAGTCGGGGGAGTACGCGCTGGTGATCCGTGACCAGAAAGGGGATCGTCCCGGCAAGAAACTCGACCTCGGCGAGCCTGCCAGCTTCTACTACAGGCCGGTCTGGTCGCCCGACAACACGAAGGTCGCGTACACCGACCGCCGGCTGAACCTCTGGTATGTCGATGTGGCGACGGGAGCGCGCGTGAAGGTCGACACCAATCCGGTCGGCTTCAACGGCGACGTGCTCGATCCGCGGTGGTCGCCCGATAGCCGATGGATCGCCTATGCCCGCTACCTTCCGAACCTCGTCCGCGCGGTCTTCGTCTTTTCCATCGAGTCGCAGAAATCGTCGCAGGTCACAGACGGCCTCAGCGATGTCATCTATCCGGTATTCGACCGCGGCGGCAAGTATCTCTACTTCGCGGCCAGCACTGACATCGGGCGCGGTATCAGTTGGGCCGATCTCTCCGGAATCGACAGCGTGGCCACGCGCAACGTCTACGCGGCCGTTCTTCGCAACGATCTCCCATCGCCGCTCGCGCCGGAAAGCGACGAGGAGAAGGCGGACAGCGACAAGAGCAAGGATGCGAAGAAAGACGACAAAGAGGTGAAGAAGGACGACAAGGAGCCCGAGAAGAAGGACGGGAAAGAGGCGGAGAAGAAAGACGACAAAGAGAAGAAGGACTCGGCTGACAAACCGAAGGTCGCGCCAGTCCGCATCGACCTCGACGGCATCGGCCAGCGAATCATCGCTTTGCCGATCCCGAACGGAAACATCCAGGGACTCGCAGCCGGCAAAGAAGGAATCCTCTTCGTCTCGATCGCTCCTCCCTCATTCTTCGGAAGCGAAGACGAAGGAATGAACGTCCGGCGGTTCGATCTCGAGAAGCGGAAAGTGAAGGATTTTCTCTCCGGCGTGAATGCCTTCGATGTGTCGGCGAACGGCGAGAAGGTTCTCTATCAGAAAAAGAAAGATTGGGCGATCGCGTCATCGGCCGACGAGCCGAAGGCAGGCGAGGGATCGCTCAAGCTCGGAGGCATCCAGATCCGCGTCGATCCACGCGCGGAATGGCGGCAGATGTTCCGCGACATCTGGCTTGGCGAGCGCGATCATTTCTACGACGAGAATCATCACGGGCTGAATCTCGAAGCGGCGAAGAAGCTGTACGAGCCGTACCTCGACGCGGTCGCGAACCGCGCCGATCTGAACTACCTCTTCCGCGAGATGCTCAACCAGTTGACGATCGGCCACATGTTCATCCGCGGCGGCGACATGCTCGAAACGAAATCCGTTCCGGGCGGCCTCCTCGGCTGCGACTACACCGTCGACAACGGGCGTTACCGCTTCTCACGCGTCTACAGCGGAGAGAACTGGAATCCGGAGATGCAGGCGCCTCTCACGCAGCCAGGTGTGAACGTGAAGGCGGGCGAGTACCTCATCTCGGTCGCGGGCCGCGATCTCCGCGTCGGCGACGATGTCTACGCGCGCTTCGAGAACACGGCCGGCAAACAGGTGGCCATCCGCGTAGGCGCGAAGCCCGACGGATCGGACGCGAGGGAGGTCGTCGTCGTTCCGGTGGCGAGCGAGTCGGCACTGCGCGGGCGCGCCTGGATCGAGGACAACCGCCGCAAGGTCGATCAGCTCAGCGGCGGACGCCTGGCCTACATCTACATTCCGAACACCGGCGGCGCCGGCTACAAGAGTTTCAATCGCGACTTCTTCGTGCAGACAGGGAAGGAAGGGGCGGTCATCGACGAGCGCTTCAATCAGGGAGGACTGCTCGCCGACTACGTGGTGAACATGCTCACGCGCCCGCAGCTCAGCGCCATCCGATTCCGCTACGCCGAGAAGGACGTTGCCGTTCCGGGCGGCGCGATCTACGGCCCGAAGGCGATGCTCATCAACAGCATGTCGGGCAGCGGCGGCGATGCCATGCCGTGGTACTTCAAGAAGATGAAGGTCGGGCCGCTGGTCGGCACGCGCACATGGGGCGGCCTCGTCTCGTCGCAAACCGGACCCCGGCTGATGGACGGAGGCACGTACACCGCTCCCGACGCGGCGGTCTATGGGCTGAGCGGCAATTGGGAAGTCGAGAACGCCGGCGTTTCCCCCGACATCGAGGTGGAGCTCGACCCGGCCGAATGGCGGAAAGGACACGACACGCAGCTGGAGATGGCGGTGAAGACGCTCATGGAGCAAGTGACGCAGCATCACCGCACCGAGCCGGTCCGTCCGGCGTTCCCGGTTTACGAGAGGTGCTGCGGACTGGACACGAAGCACTGATATCGCTTGAAAACTTGGTGGCAGGGGGTAGGGAAAAGAGGCGGGGTGTCCCTCCTATAGAAAGGAGATTGCTATGACCTTCCTCGAAATGCTCTTCGGAATCAATCTGGACGGCGGCAACGGCTTCTTCGAGCTCGTGCTGCTGCTCATTCCCCTGACCGGCATCCTGCTGCTGCGCGTGAGGCAGCTCCGCCGTCGCCGGGCCTGAACGAGCGTCCCGAAACGGGAAAGCACGCTCATCCGCAGATGTCGCAGATGTTCGCAGATCCCATCTGCGTCTCATCTGCGCCATCTGCGGATCGGGCTCCGACACCCGACACCCGCAGGGAATCTGACGGCCACTCGTCATTGATTGCGGCTCGTGGAAAAACGATACGGCACCGCCGTCTCTCCCATTAACGAGCCGCTCGACGAGCTCGCAAATCCAGTCTCACGACAGCGAAAGGATCCGTCATGCAACAGTCAGGGATAGCATTTGTCGGCCCGTCGGGCGCCGCTGCGCGCTCGAAGCAGGTAACCATTCCTTTCACGCAGCAGTTCGATACGACGCCGGTAGTCGTAGTCGCCAACGCCCTCCATGATCCATCGGATCACAACGTTGGGGACGCGTTCGCCGTGACGATTGCGTTTGTGGGGGACAACAGTTTCGACGCAAACATCTGCCGCCTCGACTCTCCGGCGAACGGCTGGAGCCAGAACCTGTATCTGAGCTGGTTCGCGACGAACGTTGGGGGTTCTACCTTCTAACTGGAGGTCGAGGCGCTGATCCGCGGCGTAGACACGTCCCTTGCGGTCTCCGCGCGCTCGGCGCGCAACCGCACGTGATGCGAATCGACGATGACCCAGTCGGGAGACGCCCGACGTTAGGCAAAGGCGCCTACTCTCCCGTGCACCGGCCGTTCCCAGATTATCTCGGTCCCGGAAGCGTCGAATACCGCCCATGACCTTGTCACTGCCTTCCACGCTGACCGTCGGATTTGCCACGAGCGTTTCGTAGGTCAAGGAACCAGTAGGTCATGCTCTCGTGATGAGACCGTCATGACAGTCCAATCCCGGGCGGCCACTCCTCGCGGCAGGCCGCCCCCTTCTCGAACCGCCCCGCTGATCATGCGGGCGACTCTCGCTACCGCACCCCTGATCGCAACATTTGCTCGGCGGACTTGAATGTCTCTTCTACGTGCGCTCGTGCACGCATGAGATTTCCCGGAACTGTAAGCTTCAAAAGCGAAATACGATCTGACGCCTTTTGCAAAACCTCGCGCCACGCCTGACACTCCGCGGCGGTGTCTGAGGCCGTCACGGAATCGCGTATACCTACGCGCATTGATTCGACTGACGCCTCTGCCAGGGTTGCCACGATCGGCGGGGAAATCGGTTGGAAACGAAATGCGGGCAAATGAGACGATCGACTTGTAAAAGTGAGTAGTCGTTGATGCTGTTCGCAATCCTCCACCACTAAGATGTCGCAAAGGGCTCGCGTACCCCTTGACCGACCAACGCTCGTGCGGCAATCGACATCCCGGGGCGCTGCACGGCCCGGCCACGCAACTGCGAATAGGCACTCTTGCAGATACACGCTATCGAGGATTAGCTTTCGTATATAAGCGCGGCCCGCCTGTGTTGCATGGAAAACGTCGTTCCTGGCGAGGAGCTCGCCGTACGTGCTATATGAGTACGCACCGTCAACCCAAAGGAGTGGTCGCGTATCTTTCAACAGGTGATTCACCGCAGCAAGTATCTCGTCTTCTCCATCTTCACCAAGCATTGCGTGCAGCAGCGTGCATAGAGTGGTCGCGTTCCGCGCTGAGCGTACCATATAGAGCGCGGTAGTTAGCTGGAGCAAGCGAAGGGGTGCCCACCGGAAGCTTGCCTGGCGCTGGTCCGCAAAGATATTTGTCACATACCTGTCGTCCGTAGCTACATGTTGATCTTCGGTATCGCCTAGCAAAATGGCACGAAGCCAGTCTTGCTTGTGAGGGGGCTCGGTCGCGTCGAAAGGTATCGTGTTATTGACGGCGAGACGCCCCAGCAATGTAAGGCCGCTCCTAATGCTGGCGCCGGACAAGGCCGCGAGGCGAGACCTGTGTATCGATCTAACCTCCAGTAGAGCCGCAATTGCTCCTAGCCGATCTCGCAAACATGTGCGTTCGAAGACGGTAAGGCGTGAGTCTGCGAGCCAAGTCTCTTGGGCCAGGAAGTGCTGTATTCGCTTTAGGCCGATAGTGAGTGGTTCTGGGCCAGCATGCTGAATATATGAAAACGAGAAGGCAGCATTCGACTCTAGCCCTTCGAAGGTCGTGGGGCGCATCGAGAGCAAGACGCGGATCCCGGTGCTTTGGAGACCAAAGATCAGCCGTAGGATCGACAGCTGCTTGCTTGGCTCAAAATGGCGATCAATGTTATCCAGTAAAATGACAAAACAAGCATGATCCTGCCGCACTGTACTTTTGATATACGAAGCAATGGCCATCAGCGAGTCGAGCTGCGCCTCAGCCGAACCGCTATTGCGTACATAATCGAGGAGGAGATCCGTTTTCTGTGTGTCGTCGAGTGTCGTCCAGGCTTGGCCCTGGCGGAGTTGAGTCACGGTACGCTGGGTGAGGAATCGAGCGAACCGATGAAATTTTTGATCAGTGGATATGACCGTGAAATTCACAAAGGGATCCGTGAGGGAATCCGTTATCAGCAGCCGGCGCAGCTCTTTATGAAGCGCGTCGATCAGCTCGTCACGAACGGCGGCCACTACGTCGCTGGTCGGTGATGTATAGCGCGTGCCCGCATCGAGACTCAGAAAAACGATCACGGGTTTGCAGTCCGCGCAAGTTGCCATGCAGGGCGCGAGGCGAGAGCGAGTGAGTACGTCACGGATAAATGTGACCGTGGCTGTCTTCCCACTGCCCATCTCGCCGCCTAAAACAAACGTGTTGCTTGTCGCCCAGGCCAGAGCCGAAAACAGAATGTGCTCGTAATCACCAAGATCGTCAATTGCGAATCGCCTCGGCGTTGTCGGGTCAGATGGCGAGACGTCTGCGGATATGATTTCGGCCTTGCCGTCGGCGATGTCTTTCGGGGTACGAGGATGGTAGCGCTTCGGGGAAACGTAGCCGAGCGGCCCGGGCCTTTCGGTCTGGAAGACCTCATCCACATAGGCCGCTACCCGGCCGTTATATGCTGCATTTCGCTCTAGATAGTTGGGGTGGTTGACTTTCTGCATTGACCTGAGCTCCCGAGTCCAGCGGCGATTGTAGGTGCAAATAATAGTTACGCGACGAACTCCGACGAGGTGCAGAGAGTAGGAGTGACGCGCAGGGCAAGTCGCTGCCGTGCTCTTTTCGTCGACACAATGTAGCATTTCCGCATGAAAAACGATCAATTGCTTCGCGCGACCGAGGAAGAGCTGATCCATGAGTACGAGACAAATATTGCTCCTCATGTGGGGCTCGCTGTCGCGAGTATTGAAATGGAGTTGCAACGAAGAGCGACATCCAGGCTTCTTCATGCCACCGAGCGATTGACCGAGGTAACGACGGTGCTCACGCGGTCTTCGCAACGGTTGGAGGTCTACACAAAGTGGCTAATCGCACTTACACTCCTTCTTCTCGCAGCTGCGGTCGTGCCCGCTGCGGAGGGTGTGGTGAGGCTATTCAAATAGGTGCCACGGAAATCGTGTGCTCAGTCGCCGCATGCTCAATCGGTGGCTGTACTCGACTGAGCCGCAGGTCTGAGGCAGACTCTGCGCCCGTTCTCCGGGCGCCTTCGTGAGGGGTTAACTCCCACGGGGTCCGCAGGGCATGTCCAACTAATCGCCGCTTGTGGTGGTCTGAGAAACTCTCCTGGAGGCGGAGTCGTCGTGGGTCATTCTCTTTCTCTTTTCCTCACAGGGGCCGACGACTGCCGAAGTCGTCCGATCGATTGCATCCGCCTTCCCGCTGGCCAGCCGTGAGAAGATTTCCCAATGCCTGCCCTGATCATCGTCGACATCGAAGTGCTGAATCCGGTCCGCTACGAGGACTACAAGCGCCTGGCATCGGCTGCGATCGCGGCGTACGGCGGGCGGTACCTCGTGCGCGGCGGGAAAAGCGAGGTGCTGGACGGCGAATGGCAGCCGCGGCGGCGTCGTGCTGGAGTTTGATTCGATGGAGCGGGCGAAAGCGTGGCGCGATTCGCCGGAGTATGCCGAGGCGAAGAAGGCGCGCGACGGTTGCGCGCGGGCGAATATGATCGTCGTCAAAGGGGTGTAGCAGCAGCGGACTCCGCTGGTTCCAACTGCTTTTCGAACGAAGGACTTCAAAGCAACGACGAGGGTACTGCGCGGCCGTCTGCGACAGTGCCCTCCCGGATTCTTACAGCCATTCGATTTTCAGGATCGGATGCAGCTCGATTCCGTTCGCCTGGGACACCCCCGCCTGGCCGTGTACTTTGTCGAAGAATCCCACACCTGTGATCCGTACCGCTGTCGGTTTGATCCGTGTCTTGAACGCCGGGACTCCGCTGTTCTCGGCGCTCCGGGGCAAAAACGAAGCCGGCATACTCATTCGAGACAGCACCGTCTGGAGCTCCGGAGAAACGGCGTCGCGCGGCACGAGCGTCCTGCCGAGCGGAACGAAGTCGGCGGGCGACAGCTTGCTGACCAGCTTGTCGTCGATCGCCTGGCGCGCCGCCTGGATGTTGGTGAACCATGGACAACTTCCAATGAATGCCGCAGCCGGCGTCGGGACTTCGGCGATCATCGTCTCGCCGCTCGGGCCCTGGATGACCAGGTGATAGTCACCGTCCGCTTCCAGCTTCAGTACCGTGACCGTTCCTTCGATTCTCCAGATCGTGGTTTCAACGGGCTGCGCCCGCTTCCGCAGGAATCCGGGAGGGTCCTGCGAGACATTCGACATACCCGGCAGTCGTGGCGCGGTGATCAGTTCCTCGACTGTCGTCGCCACGATCCCTGGTCCCAGGCTCTTCCCGGCGATGATGTTCTTGCCGACCAGCGCCACATCGTCATCCTGCCCCGTCTTGACCGGCCATCGCTCTTTGCCGGGAGCGGTCACCAGCTCCGGAGCAGGTAGCTGGAACAGTGCCGGAGCCACGGCAGCTGGCGCGCTAACGATGCCCGCCGCCACTTTGATCTGCAACGCTGTCTGCGCATCGACCGTGGGCAACGTATTGACGTCCGTGATTGGCCCACCGGCGTTCAAAACAGACCCACCTGACGACGGTTCACCGCCGGTAGTGCTGCCGCCTCCCCCAGTGGTACCTCCGGCGCTCGTGCCTCCATCCGTGATGTCTCCTGCTCCGGGCAAGCCTGGGGTGCCCGGCACGGGCACGTCTTTCGCGCGACCGAACACGACGAAGCGCGGCGTGGCGTCGTTGATCCCGTCGATATGTCCCATCAGCGTATAACCGGCCGCTACGAAGAGATTGCCGCCCGGGACGGGGCGGACGGTGAGGTAGTCGCCCCACTGGAACTTGTTATCCGAATCAGCAAGCGGTCCGCGTGCTCCGGCGGCGGCTTGGAGGTCGCGCCTCGATCCGGTGAGAATACCCACGACGTGCGACGGGAAGACCGCGCCGCCGATCATGTATGAAATGCCCACTTCGCCGTGGGGATTAGTGGCCAGGGCTCCATAAGCCGTTGCGGAGTCGCTGTCGAACACATTGATGTTGTCGATCAACGTCGAGTTATGCGCGGCGATCCTGGCGATCTGCACGAACGGCTTGGCGCGGTGGTTTGACCCGCCATCGACCGACCAGGCGAACCATAGCTCGCCGCCGGCGATCGTCGCGCCGGTAATGCGAGGGTCGGCGCGATCGAGCCAGCGGCGCCCATCTGGAGTTCGCGACGCATATCCATCGCTGCCGATCCAGCGCGCTACACCGACCAGGTTGGACGCCGGCGCGGCAGCACTTTCCGGCCACGAAAAAACGCGAAGTGTGCTCGTGTCCTCATGAGCGGCGAAGTAAGCCGTCGTCCCGCAGTTCTGCGCGACACGGAAGCTCGTGTGCTTCATGGAGACGAATTTCTCGGTGGTGAAGGTCCCCGACTCGATGCTGGCGATCGAGATGCGGAAGACGGCGCTGCCGACCGAATTGTCGGGCATGAAAAGATTCGTGGTGACGTAGATGTAGTTGGCGCCGACCGCTATGTCCGGAAAGTCCATGAAGGCTCCCGGCGCGCCGGCGATATCCGTCGTCAGATCGAAGAACTTCCAGTGGCTTTGGTCGGTGCCCACCTTGGCCGTTTTTGCGAAGCCGAGCCGCTGAATGTTGTTTCCTGTGTCAGGCCCGTACTGGAGGAGCCAGACGAACGTATCGATCTGTGGGATGTAGTGGACGACCTGATCGCAGCAGAACGTCCCCCCATCGCCCGTTTTCTGTGTGCCGACCGGATCGATGAAACCAAAAGTCCTGCCGCCGTCGAACGACACCGCTGCGTACCAGTTGCCAGTGAAGAACACGACGTTCCCGTTCATCGCCACGCTCGGTTCGCCAACGTTGCCCGCCGTCTGCCGTTGCCCCGGCTCGGTGAGCGCCGTATTGACGATCAGGCGCAGATCGTCGCCTGTGGCCTGCGCAGCCGGCGTCATCATCGCGCGAGGGGTCGTGCTGTGAAACTCCCTTTCCGTTCCTTCCCGGACAAAAGGAAGCTCGCGCCGAGGATGGATTCTCTTCGGCTTGTTGAACTGCGGCGGCATTTTGAGGTGAGGCAGCGTCACCTCGTGCGCTACCGTTCTGGATTTCGATCCCCGTTGGGCTTTGCCTGTCGGATCCTGATTATCAGCCACAGTGCGCTCCTTTCATCGCCGCGACGGAGCGTGGCGTGTTTTCTGCTAGAAAAATCCTGCCGTACACTAGGAAGAGGTGTTCCATGAACCGAAACGATTCGAACGAAGAAGCAAGCTCCCCATCCCGCGGCATCCCGCTCGAACCGGCGGGTGAGCGGTCACTCGATATCGAAGACCTCCCGCCGCGAAATGAGGGGCCGAGGCAGATCCACCAGCGCCGGCCTCTTCCGATGGTTCCTGATCGTAGGACGGACTTACCCCACTCATTTCCCGATTCATCAGACACCAATCCGAAACTGACGGATCCATGACGTTTCCTCGTTAAGGGAGTGTTGCGTGGACGGTTTTCCCTACCCCCAGATTCGCGATACTCCCGCTGTGTGGTTCAGGCCGCAGGTAAATCGAGCTTCACGCGCCAGTAAAGACTCCCCCAACGAGTGCTTGATCCCTCCCACCCGAAGCGAATTCAGCAATTGACGCGGCGAGCTGGCGAAGGGTAGGGTGTCGGAACTTCGTCTGGAGAGGTCCTTTCATGAAAAACAGGTGCGCCGCGGCGCTGGTTCTCGCATTGTCTCTGTTCGTCGTCCCCGTGCTGACTGCTCAGGACAAGTCCGCTAGCGGAGAGAAGCCCGCAACAACTGCAACGACCACCACGACACCGACGACAGTACCGGCGACGACATCGACTGCATCAGAGCAGAAAGCGCCCGGCGAAAAGGCTGCGGCCGACAAGGAGCCGGTCCGTGTCGAGGTTGGCACCTACGTCAACCAGATCCTCGCGCTCGACCTCAAAGGGAACCAGTTCACGGCCGATTTCTACATCTGGTTTCGCTGGAAGGGCGACGCCAAAGTGTTCGACACGTTCGACCTGGCCAACGGGCGGATCACGTCGCGCACCGGCATCGTGAAGAAGGATCTCGATGGCGGCGTGCATTACGCGTCCGCACGCATCCTCGCCACGATCACGAAGTTCTGGGACTTGCGGCGTTACCCGCTCGACGATCATCAATTGACGATCGAGATCGAGGACAACGAGAACGAAGACAACCTGCTCGTTTATGTACCGGACAAGCTCAATAGCAGCGCCAGTCCCACGGTCGAAGTGCCCGGATGGCGCGTCGCCGGAACCTCGGTCTCCGTGACTTCGCACAAGTACGCCACGAACTACGGCGACACGTCGGTGCCCACGGGGAATGCGTCGTCGTACTCGCGATTCGTGTCGGCGGTGGACATCAAACGGCCGGGACATGTGGGTCGCTTCTTCAAGGTTTTCTTCACGTTGTTCATCGCGACGATCATCTCGTGGCTCGCGTTCTGGGTGCGGGCAAAAGAGACGGGTCCGCGCATCAGCTTGTGCGTCGGCTCCCTGTTCGCGGCGGCTGCGGCAACGTTCGCCATCAACAACATGCTGCCCGATACCAACTCGACCACGATGTCGGACCGCCTGGTCGTCGTAAGCCTGAGCTGCATTTTCATCGCAACGTTGCAGACGATCGTAGCGATCAACCTCAGCTACGCGGGCAAAGAAAACGCGCAGCGGCTGCTCGATCGCGTTTGCGCGTGGCTGTTCCCGCTGCTCTACATTGTGTTGCTGCTGACGTATGTGATTTAGCTGAAGAATGAACCACAGAGACATTGAGTACGCAGAGTTGAACCCGCACTCTGCGACCTCTGCGTCTCCGTGGTGAGAAGCGGTCGCTAGGTCGCCTGTGCCACAGTGGGTACCGACGCCGGAATCCGCCTGCGCAGAATCGCCGCTGAAACCAGCGTCATGATCAGGCCGACGGGGAATGGCTCGATGAAGGTCATGGCGGCGTTGAGCAGCGGGTTGTCCAACATCGCCTTCATCTTCACCATCTCGACCTTCTTCGCGGCGATGTCGGCGTCGGTGGCGCCTTTCTCGCGCATTGTGCTGATGACGTGGGCAGCGTACTTGTCGGCGAAGTTCGGCATGAACTTGAAGTAGATGACCTCCCATGACGCCACATAGAAGACGCACGAGATCAGCGTGATGAGGATGCCGACGCTGAAGGCGCGGCCGAAGGTGATCGTGCCGCCGGCGTTCTCGCGGTACGAGCGGATGCCGAAGAAAACCAGCAGGAGCGACAGGAAGATCGCGGTGTAGCCGATGATCTCGCCGTTGTCGAAGGTGACCTTACCGCTGTGGAGGAGTGGGAGGGTGAGAAACATCAAGGCCGAGGAGATGACGCCGGAGATGAGACCGAAGATGATGACGATTCTTTTCATGTGAGTTTCCTTTCGCGGCGCAAGGTACGGCCGGGCGAGGCATCGCGGAGTCGCCCGTTCAGGTGATTTTCGGGTAAACGAAAGTATGAATCAGGGGATCAGGCCGAATTCTTTGCCTTTCTGCACCGCCTGGACGCGGCGATTGACCTGCATCTTCTCGAACAGGCGCGACGAATGCGTCTTCACCGTGTTCTCGGAGACGAAAAGCTTCTCGCCTATCTCGCGGTTGCTCAGCCCCTGGGCGATGTGAGCGAGGATCTCGTGCTCGCGCGGGGTGAGGCCGATCTCTTTCAGCCTCTCGGCGTTGAGGACGAACGGTCCGTCCGTGCGCACCGGCACCGGCACTTCCCGGATGACCACGACCTGCTTGGCGCGCGTCCATCGCAGGCCGAAGTAGATGCCGAGGGCCGTGAAGATGAGGGCGACGAGCCCGCCGTAGATCTCGGACGGATACTCATTGACGAAGTGCTTGTACTCGATGACCTTCAGCAGCGCAATGAGGACGCCGCCAACGGCTCCGTAGAGCGCGACTCGTCTGATCATGGATGAGGAGAAGTGTACAAGCGTCGCGCCGCCATGAGCGATCGTCTTAACCCCTGATCACCCAAAATCCTCGAACGCCATCTCCCGGAGGATTCCCCGGCACATCTCCCGCCGTGCCTCGTATCGCACCGCCAGCCATTTCCGTCCCGCCTCCGGCATCCACTCCGGCACGATCGCATCGGCCAGCGCATCGCGGACGACGTCCATCACGGAGCTACCCTCGCGCCGCGCGCGCGAGAGCCGTTCCGCAAGTCCGCGCACGCCGGCGGAATCGATCACGATCGCGGCAGCAAGAGCACGCTCGCCATCGCTCGACGGAGCATCAAGCCTGCGGATCGACCCGGCGAGAGCGCGAAGCTCATCATCGGAAAGGCCGGTCACCAGCACCGCACGCGAGCGATTGCCGATCTTCTCGATCCATTTGCCCAAGCCGTGAAACAACAGCAGCAGTTCGAACGCATGGGTTTCGTTTGATGACGGCGTGTAGAGCCGCCGCGCGATGGCCGCGACGCGCTCGATCTCGTCGAAGCGCGACACACCATCGAGATCCTGATAGAGCGGCTGTAGAAATGCGACGAGCCGCTTTCGCAGCGCCTCGTCGATCATCGCCGGTCCGACGCTTTCACGAGGAGCCAGAGTCCGACCTGCAGTCCGCCGCTCTCCACGCGCCGCTCTTCGCGCACGGCAAGCTGCGGCGTGCGCCGGAGAAGTGCGATCAGCGTCTTGGTGTGTGCGGTGTAGAGCAGCGCGCGTCCACCCGGCGCGAGCGTGCGCCCGATGTTGCCGACGACGCGGCGGTAGAGTCCATCGAGATTGCGATCCTCGGTGCGGTTACCGAACGGGAGATTGGCGAGCACTTCATCGCAGCGCCCGGGCCACGCGGCCGAGTCGCCGCCATCCGCCTGCCGTATCGCAATCCGCGAAGCCAGCTTTGCGGCGATGACATTGCCGGTGGCCGCGCGGATCGCCGTCGGACTGATGTCGATCCCTGAAAGGATCACATCGGAATCGAGCAGCGCCCGCTCGATCAACAGCGTCCCGCTCCCGCAGGTCGGATCGACGACGACGTGCGACGCCTTGCCGCGAACGAGCCGCGCCAGGCACGCACCGACGACAGGGTTGATCGAAGCGCCGACGTCGGCGAGCCGGTAAGCAAAGCGCTCGTCGGGCTCGAATGTCGGCACGAACCAGATGCGCGTGGCGTCCGCATCGGCTTCCACGCGAAGCATCGCCGCGTAGTTCGACGGCGAGTCGATTAGACCGAGCGGCGCGAAGGTCTCGCGCGCCAATCGCAGCACGTCGCTGAACTGCTGCCTCGTGACGCGCACGTTCTCTAATGAGAATCGATAGGGGAGTGCATCCGACTCGCTGCGGATCCATTCGCGCCACGGTACACGCGCCTTGGCGATCGTTTCGGAAAACGCCCCCGGCGCCCCCTCGGCGATCAGAAAGCGCACGTCGTACGCGCAGCGAAGCGCATTGCGAAGTCCCGGCAACGGAGCGCGCAGCGCGATCACTCCTCGCCGCACCAGGGTGGCCTCAATCTGTCGTTCCGCCGCCTCGGCGATGGCAACGTCTTCGAGTCCGAACGGAACGCTGGCGAACAGACGCTCGACCGTCGCGTCGCTGCGCCATGCGAAGCCGGTCGCTGGCGCGCTCACCCGATCCCGTGCTTTGCGCAACGCCTCCGACTCCGCCTCGGAACGCGGCTCGACATCCGCAAGCGCCGCGCGCGCGTCGTCGTCACCGATCTTGCCCAAGGCAAGGATCATCGACGGACGAACCCACAGCACTTCCTCGCGCGCCAGCGCCGCGCGCAACGCCGCCACCGCGCCCGGCCCTCCGCGCTTGCCCAACGCGATGGCCGCGATGCGCCGCCCCTGAGGCGATTCGTCAGTCAGTCCCGGCATCGCCGCGCAGTGTAGTTTGCCGGGCCGTTTTTCGTCACGCGAAGCCGCCAAGTCGCGAAGCATCCAGAGTCATGCTGAAGGCCCCTTCGCCCCTTCGCGTCTTCGCGTGATAAGACTGTCCCCGTGACTGAATTCGATGCCGTTGTTGTCGGCTCCGGACCGAACGGGCTCTCGGCCGCGATCGTGCTGGCGCGCGCGGGGCTCTCCGTCCTCGTGCTCGAGGCTCACGAAAGCATCGGAGGCGGCACGCGCACCGAGGAGCTGACGCTGCCGGGGTTTCGCCACGATGTCTGCTCGGCGATTCATCCGATGGCGCTCGTCTCGCCGTTCTTTCGGACGCTGCCGCTGAAAGATCATGGGCTGGAGTGGCGCGACTCTCCCTACGCGATCGCGCATCCGCTCGACGACGGATCGGCTGCGGTGATGGAGCTGTCGATTGAAAAGACCGCGGCCACGCTTGGCGACGATGGCGATTCGTATCGGCGGCTCATGGCACCGCTCGCTGACAACGCCGAGGAGCTCTTCGCAGAGATTCTGCGTCCGATGCCGCTCGTGCCGCGGCATCCGCTGCTCATGGCACGCTTCGGACTGGCCGGACTTCGTTCCGCGCTCGCCATCGCCAAGCGGTTTCGCAGCGACCGCGCTCGAGCTCTTTTCGGCGGATGCGCAGCGCATTCGTTTCTGCCGCTCGAAGCCGCCGGCTCCGCATCGTTCGGACTCGTCCTGGCGGTGGCCGGTCACGCCCTCGGCTGGCCATGCGCGAAAGGGGGCTCGAACGCCATCACCGATGCGCTCTCCAGCTACCTCCGCTCCCTCGGCGGCGCGATCCGGACATCGTCGCCGGTACGCACGATGAGCGACCTTCCGAAGTCGCGCGTGGTTCTCTTCGATGTCACACCGCGCCAGCTCGCTGCGATCGCCGGCGATGACCTGCCGCCGTCGTACGCAAGACGTCTGCGCCGTTTTCGCTACGGCCCCGGCGTCTTCAAAGTGGACTGGGCGCTCGACGGGCCGATCCCGTGGCGCGCCGAGGAGTGCGGACGAGCGGCGACGGTGCATGTAGGCGGGACGATCGAGGAGATCGCCGTTCACGAGCGCACGATCTGGCAGGGACGCAGCACCAGCCGGCCGTTCGTTCTCGTCGCGCAGCAGAGCCTATTCGACGACACGCGCGCCCCGGAGGGGAAGCACACCGGATGGGCTTATTGCCACGTGCCTCATGGCTCGACCGAAGACATGACCGAGGCGATCGAGACACAGATCGAACGATTTGCTCCCGGATTTCGCGAACGGATACTGGCCCGTCACACGATGAACACGGCCGCCTTCGAGTCGTACAACGCCAACCTCGTCGGCGGCGACATCTCCGGCGGCGCGAACAACCTCATGCAGATTCTGGCGCGGCCGTTTCCGCGGCGCGATCCGTACACCACGCCGAACAAGCGAATCTACCTCGCCTCGAGCTCGACCCCGCCGGGCGGGGGAGTGCACGGCATGTGCGGCTACTGGGCCGCGCGCTCGGTGCTGCGCCACGCGTTCGGCAGATGAAGCGGTAGCGAAGACCCGACGACGTAGCGCCGGCGGCCCGCCGGCTGGACCGCCGCCGGCCCGGCGGCGACCCACCAACCCGAACTTCCCTCCCATATCCTTACCCCCATGCGAACCGCCATCGCCATCCCACTCCTCTTCCTCGCCGCCTGCGCCACGACGCCAAAGACCGACTACGACATCGTCCTCCGCCACGCCACGCTCTACGACGGAAGCGGCAAGCCCGCTGCGCAAGGCGATCTCGCCATCCGCGCCGATCGCATCGCCGCAATCGGCGACGTACCAGGCCGCGGCGCGAAAGAGATCGATGTCCACGGTCTCGCCGTCGCGCCGGGCTTCATCAACATCATGAGTCAGGCCCAGGAGTCGCTCATCGCTGACGGCCGCGGGCTCTCCGACACCAAGCAGGGCGTGACCACCGAGATCTTCGGCGAAGGGGAGTCGATGGGACCGCTCTCGCCGGCGATGAAGAAGGAATTCGTCGATTCCGAGGCCGACATCACCTATCCGGTCGAATGGACGACGCTTCGCGAATACCTCGACTGGCTGCAGCATCGCGGCGTCACGCCGAACATCGGCTCATTCCTCGGCGCCGCCACGCCGCGCATCAACGTCTTCGGGCGCGAGAACCGCGATCCATCGCCCGCCGAGTTGAAGCAAATGGAGAACATCACGCGCAAAGCCATGGACGACGGCGCGTTCGGCGTCGCCTCGGCGCTCATCTACGCGCCCGGCACCTACGCAAAGACCAGCGAGCTGATCGCGCTGGCGAAAGTCGCCGGCGAGCACGGCGGCATCTACATCTCGCACATGCGCAGCGAAGGCAACCGTCTCATCGAAGCCGTCGATGAATTGATCACGATCGCGCGCGAGGCCCACGTTCCCGCCGAGATCTACCACCTCAAAGCGGCCGGTCAGGCGAACTGGCCGAAGATGGATGAGCTGATCCGCCACGTCGACGCCGCGCGCGCCGCGGGGCTGCAAGTCTCCGCCGACATGTACACCTATACCGCCGGCATGACCGGCCTCGATGCGGCGATGCCGACATGGGTGCAGGCAGGCGGCTACGAAGCGTGGCGCAAGCGCCTGCAGGATCCGGCCACGCGCCAGCGCGTCATCGCGGAGATGCGCGCGCAGAGCGACACGTGGGAGAACCTGATGATGCTCGCCGGCGGCGCCGACCGCGTCCTATTAGTCGGTTTCAAAAGTGATGCTCTCAAACCGCTCACCGGCAAAACGCTGGCCGAGGTGGCCAAGATGCGCGGCGTGTCGCCGGAGGATGCGGCCATCGACCTGGTCATCGAAGACGGTACCCGCATCAGCACCATCTACTTCCTGATGTCCGAGGACAACCTGCGCAAACAGATCGCGCTGCCGTACGTCTCCTTCGGCTCCGACGCCGACTCGTCCGCTCCGGAGGGAGTCTTCCTGAAATCGTCGAACCACCCGCGCGCCTACGGCAACTTCACGAACCTCCTCGGCAAGTACGTCCGCGAGGAGCACGTGATCCCGCTCGCCGAGGCCGTCCGTCGCCTGACCTCCCTCCCAGCCCAAACCCTCGGCATCGCCAACCGCGGCCTCCTCGCCCCCGGCAACTTCGCCGACGTGGTGGTCTTCGACGCCAACACGATCGGCGCCCAATCCACCTACGAAAAGCCGATGCAGTTCGCGAGCGGCGTCGTCGACGTCTTCATCAATGGCAAGCAGGTGCTGAAAGACGGCGAGCACACGGGCGCGAAAGCGGGGAGGGTGGTTGTGCGGGAGCGGGTGCGGTAGAAGTATCTGCGAACATCTGCGCTCAATCTGCGGATCAAAGACTTTTCCGCAGACGAATGACAGCAATTAAATGTCCATGGATACATAGAGTTCAGTGATCTGACACCCGAATCTGTCCATGGATGGGCCGAAATTACAATTCGGCTGGTCGAAGAAGGCCATGGCAAATTTCAAGATCTGGCAGCCAGATCTTTAAAATGTCCATGGACACTTTTACGAGTGCCATGGACAAATACGGTAGGGCTTGGTGACTACCGTATTTGTCCATGGATCGATTCAGCGAGTCGAAGTGACTCGTGAAATATGGCCATGGGTATTTTCGGTAGCCGATTTCACAATTTCCGTAGAGCCAAGGATATATTTGACTGGTGCGGAAGGCTCTTTCGCGGCGGATCTTGGCTGCGATATCTGTCCATGGACATCGTTCGCGAACCTCGGCGGCTGCTCAGCGTGCGAGCAGGCTGGATATTTGAGCGCCGGAGGCAGAAATAATTGGCCGAAGCCCTTCTCGACGTGCTTGAACCCGCAGCGCGGCTGCGGCACCGGCAGTTTCACGAGGCTTGTCGACAAATACGTCCGCGAACGCACGAAACGCGCTACTTCCTCCGTGAGATCACCGCGTCGATGGCTCGATCGATCTCTTCGCGAGGGATCGACGTCGGCTCGGTGGGAAAGAGGATTTTGCGGCGTTCTTTTGGCGGCTTCTTGTCGCCGCCCTGAGACTTTCCGCTCGTACGGTCAGGAATGACTTTGGTGCGGTTCGCGCTGTCAGTGCGTTGAATCTTTGCCATCAGCTTTGTATCCTCAGGTCGAGAATGGGAGCGCCCATGACTGATCGAGATTCTAACTCGGGTACTCTGGACGAGCCCAACGACGCGAACGATGAATCTGCGTCGCTCCTCTGCCAATCGCTTGTCGAGCTGGGCGAGAGTCTACCGCGTGAAGAATGGGATCGCGTTCCGACGGATCTTGCGGAGAATCTCCATCACTACCTCTACGAGGTCCCAGACGAGGATTGGTGATCCGTTCGCGCGATCGGAAGGCTGGACAGGCCATCGACCGGTTCGCAGCAATCTAGAGAAAAGAAGACTCGGTGGGGGCCGGACCTTCGTTTTCTAGGCCGCGGGTCCGTCGCTCATGACTAGGAGTTTGCGCGGTAGAAAATCCGCGGCCGTGTTTCACGCATGGGAGAGCGGTTGACGGAACTCGGCCGCCGCCCGACAGCACTCAGGCGAGGACGCCCGAGTGCCCGCGGTCGAGACGACCGCACTCCTTGCGACGGAGCATCGAGGAGTGTGGGCGTCTCGCCAGGCGTCTCGCCCGCGGCCATCGGGGCGTCCCGCCGCGGTGGTTGGACCCGGGGTGATAGCTCTATGAGTTTGAAAGAGCCAGAGCCGTGCGGGAGAGGTCGTGGATCGAGTAACGCGACTCGGAGATCAGCTCGACGATCTTGTTCAGGCGGACCTGACTCGAGTCGAGACGTTCCCGAGCACACCTTGGGCGGAAGCCAGCGTCGTTGATGGCGAAGACGATTGCCTCGAACAGCGGCGCATAGTCATCGTCGAAAGGGCAGTTGATGAATACGTTTCTATCGTATTCGTCAGGACGCATCGCGACTACCGCTGCTTCTTGCGCGACATCACGGCGTCGATGGCTCGCTCGATCCTCTCGTCGCCGATCGTGCTCGGTTCCAGGGGGAAGAGGATTTCGCGGCGGACTTTGGGTGGTTTCTTCGTACCGCGCTCGGTGAACGTTCCGGTCACACTGGAGCGGTCACGAATGACACTCTTGCCGGGTGCGGTAGCGGTTGCCTGATTCTTCGCCATCAGCTTTTCCTCTCTACGTCAAAAACTCCTAATCGCCGAAAGACATTCTACCTCGGAGGGTGAGTGGGTAACTCACATCTTTGCGGCGCCGACAGCCCCCTCATCCGCCTTCGGCACCTTCTCCCCCACAAGAAGCGTGGGGGAGAAGGACGCTCGATTGGTGGGTGCCGTGTAGTCGTGGAAAGGGTTGATTGCGCGGGGAGAGCTCGATCCTTGCGCTGTGTGCGCTGGCCTGCTATTTGTGTTCCCGGCTGGAGGACGACAGATGGCCAAATGGCACCTTTATGTTCCTGATGATGTTGCGACGTTGGCGAAGGCGAGGGCGAAGGCCGCTGGCAAGTCGCTCTCTTCCTATCTCGCCGATCTCGTCGTCCGGGACATTGCGGGCGAGTGGCCCGAGGGGTTCTTCGAGGAGGTCGTCGGTGGGTGGAAAGGCGCGCCGCTGCGGCGACCGAAGCAGGGGCGGGTTGAGCGGCGTGAGCGGTTGTAGATGAAGTGTGCGTTCGGCGGCGGGGACGCCGCCGGGACGGCAGCGTTCCAAAACAAAAGGGCCGCCTTTCGGCGGCCCTTTGCGTGGTGCTTGCGAACTGCGGACTAATTCACCGGTTTCTCGAACAGCTTGGGTTCGATGGTGGGGTTGATCTCCATCGACTTCAGGGTGCCTTTGCCGTTGGGCTGGCCGGCGGTGGTGGTGGTGAAGGAGATGGGGAGGGTGATGCCGTCGAAGGTTTTCCACTCGGTGTAGTCGGTGACTGCTTCGCCCCGAGGGGATTGGGAGATGCGGCGGAGGATCTTGCCGGAGGTGGGGTCGACGAGCCATTTGATGGTGGGGCCGTCGGCGTCGACCGTGAGGGCTTGGGCGTCGGCCGTTCCGACTTTCTCCGTGCCGGCGACGGTGAAGATGTACTTCGGGTTATCGATGTTCTTGAGGACGGAGATGATGTCGGCGCGCGACTCGTTGCGCATCGTGGTGCGCTGCGAGGCGGGCATGTCCTGCGCGCCCATCGGGCCGGACATGTATGCCCCGTCGGGCGTGGTAATCATCTTGATCTCGCCCATCGGTGTCTTGACGATGCGGTGGCTGTAGTCGGGGTACTTCACGATACTGTCGATTTCGACTTCCATCGGACCCGAAGGACCCGGCGCCTGCATGGAGCCGATGGAGTGCGTTGCCACGACGGCATCGATCTTCGCTTTGCCGCCGACGAAGCTCTGCACCTTTTTGATCAACGCCAGTCCTTCGGGGCTGCTGGACGTTGGCTTCACTGCGGCTGCGGCCGCCGCTCCGGCTGTCGCAACTGCCGGCTTGGCGCCGGGCTCGGGGATCGTGATGTCGACCGCAGTTACGGCCCCCAGGCTGGAGAGAGGTTTGTCGAAGTCTTTCTCTTTGCCGACGACGAGGACGGAGACCTGATTCGGCTGGACGTACTTTTTCGCTACGCGCGCGACATCGTCCGCGGTGACGGCCTGAAGCTTCGCCGGATACGTCTGGTAGAAGTCGGGGGGATAGCCGTAGAACTCGAGGTTGGCCCGCTGATCGAGGACCTTCGCTTTCGAATCGGCGGTGAACACATAGGCGTTGAGGATCGCCTCCTTCGCCTGCGCCAGCTCGTCGGCGGTGAACGGCTTCGTTTGAAGATCGCTCAGATCGGTGCGCAGGGCGTTGACGGCTTCGACCGTCGATCCGCTCTTCGTTCCCATCCAGATGTGGAACAGTCCCGACCGGTCCCACGTCGTGTCGACGCCGCCGCCGACGCCGTAGGCGAGGCCGCGCTGCGTGCGGATGTCGTTCATCAGGCGTCCGGAGAAGCCTCCGCTGAGAATCTCGTTCATCACCTGCATGGCGTAGAAATCGGGGCTGCTTCTGAGCACGCCTGTGCCGCCGTGGACGACGTAGATGTTGCTCTGCGTCACGTCATCTTTGGCCACGAGGTACACGCCTGGTTTTGCGGGAGCTCCGCCGGTCGGCGCGGCCGTGGGAGCCTGCGGACCTTTTGCCCACGCTCCGAAGGCAGCGCGAAGTTTCTTTTCCATCGCAGCGCTGTCGAAGTCACCGGTGATGCTGAGGATGATGTTGTTCGGATAGACGAACCTCTTGTGGAAGGCTGCGAGATCGTCGCGGGTGACGCTGTTGATGGTCGTGTACTCGGGCACACGCGCGTAGGGCGAGTCGGCGCCGAATCCGAGCTTGGACATCTCGCGGTCCGCAATCCCTTTGGCGTCGTCATTGCGGCGCGAGATCGCGGTCGTTGCAGACGTCTTAGCCAGATCCACTTTTTCCTGGCGGAAGGTGGGATGCTCGAGGACATCGACAACGATCGGGAAGACCGTGTCGAAGTCGCCCTTGAGCATGTGAAAGCGGACGCTGGAGGCATCTTCATTCGCGTTCGTTTCGACGGCAGCGGCGCGGGCTTCGAGAAAGTCGTCGAGCTCATCGCCGGTCTTTGAAGCAGTGCCGCCGGTACGCCATGCCGCACTGTAGATTCCGGCCAGGCCGGTCTTGCCGGCAGGCAGATCACGCGCGCCTCCGCGGATGCGGGCATTGCCGCGGATCAGCGGAAGCTCGTGATCCTCCATCAGGAAAATCACCATGCCGTTGGCGAGCTGCACGCGCTTTGGCTGCGGCTGCTGGATCTGGTGCAATGGCGGTGTCTTGATCTCGCGGTAATCGGAAACCTGAGCCATCAGCGGCAGGGACAGAAGTGCTGTCGCCGCCGCGATCGCATGGATGCGAAGCGATTTCATTTCGTGTCTCCCTTCGATGCCGGAGTGGCTTTCTTCACGGACTCGATCATCGCCGTGGTCCGGTTGGTCGGAGTGAACGTGGCGTTGGCGACGCGCCTGATGTCGGCAGCGGTCACCTTGTCGATCTTGTCCACCTCGCGGAAAAGCTCGCGCCAGTCGCCGAACACGGTCTGGTAGGTAGCCAGTTGAATGGCAAGCCCGGAGTTGCTGTCGAGCTGCATCAAAAGCCTGGCCTTCGTGCGCGTCTTGATCGATTGCAGGTCGTCGGCGGAGACGTCCTCCGTCTTGAGCCGCTCGATCTCCGCGTGGATCGGATCCGCCAGCTCGCTGGCCGTGTGACCGGCCGTCGGGATGCCGAAGAATGCGAAGAGATTCGGGTACTTCTGACCGGGGAAGCCGTTGAATCCGGCGGCAACCGCCGCCAGCTTCTTGTCGCGGACGAGCGAACGGTACAAGCGCGAGGTCCGTCCCTCGGACAGCAGCATCTCGATGGCATCAAACGTCGCGGCATCAGGATCGGTCGCTGCCGGACGATGGTAGGCCTCGAAGTAGACCGGCTGTGCCTGTTCGTGAAGAATCACGCTTCGCTCCGCGGTCTGCTTCGGCTCGATCGTGCGGAGCGGATCGGGAGCGGGCGCTTTCGGCAGCCGCCCGAAGTACTTGTCCATGATCGGCATGACCTCGGACGCTTTCACATCGCCGACGACGGCCACGACCATGTTGGCCGGAACGTAGTACTTGGCGAAGAAGGCCTTGGCGTCGGTGGCCGAGAAACTCTCCAGATCCGACGGCCAGCCGACGACGGGCTGCCCATAGGGATGTGCCGTAAACGCCGCGGCCAGCGCCTGCTCGATCATGCGTCCGATGGGTGTGCTCTCCGTCCGCATGCGGCGCTCTTCGTGAACGACATCGCGCTCCTTGTAGAACTCGCGGAACACGGGATGAAGGAAACGCTCGGAATCGAGGTACGCCCAGAGCTCCACGCGATTCGACGGCATCGAGTAGAAGTAGGTCGTCTCGTCGTCGTTCGTGAACGCGTTCACGCCGACGGCGCCGGCGCGGTCGACGATCTTGCTGAACTCGTTCGGCACGACGAACTTCTGCGCGTCGTCGATGGCGGCCTTCCACGCTTTGTCGAGCGCGGCGATCTTCGCCTCGTCGTGGCTGACCGGATCGCGGCGGGCGTGGTCGTAGGCGGCGTAGGCCTCTTCCACTTTCGCCAGCGCGGCCGACTCCGCGGTGTAGTTCGAGGTTCCGACCTTGTCGGTGCCTTTGAACGCCATGTGCTCAAACATGTGTGCAAGGCCGGTGATCCCCGGGACTTCCTGTGCCGATCCCGTGTTCACGATCGTCGTGAACGAAAAGACCGGTGCCTCGGGGCGCTCCATGACGATCACGGTCAGGCCGTTGTCGAGCTTGCGCACGGTGGTGCGCTTCTCGAACGAGGCGAGATCCTGCGCGTGCAGGGTCGCCGTGATCGTCAGAAGCAGGAAGATTGATGTGGACAGTCTTCGAGCTGCTTCCTTCAAATGATGCCTCCAGTGGTTTGATGGTTGTTGATTTTGCCGCGCGCACCGGACAAACATGTCCCGGGACGCGAGGATCGAGCGGTTTTCGTGATACGTCTTGACGCGGAGAGGGTTTCCTTTATTGCAAAACGACGACGAATCTCAGTACCGAGGCTGGCGACGGCCGGGTCCGGTTCCCCCGCAGGGCATTGATCCTGAGCCGGGGGAGTCGCTTGACTATCTCTGCGGCCATTTTCGCATCTTCCAGTACGAAAAGGGGCATCGCTACTCAACCGATGATGCTCTGACCGCCTGGTACGCGACGCAATGGGCTCCGCGCGTCGATCGCGCCGCCGACCTCGGCTCCGGCATCGGCTCCGTGGCGATCCTCTCCGCGTGGCGCCTTCCCGGTGCGACATTCTGCACTGTGGAAGCGCAGGAGATGTCACTTGGTCTGGCGCGCAAGAGCATCCGCTACAACGGCCTCGACGCCCGTTTCACCACCTACCTCGGCGACCTTCGCGACGAGGCGCTCCTCGCCAATGAAGCCCCCTTCGACCTCGTCACCGGCTCGCCCCCGTACTGGCCGTCGACCGATGCGACCGGGGCGGCGCATCCGCAAGCGGTGCCCGCGCGGATCGAAGTGCGCGGAACCGTCGCCGACTACGCCGCCGCGGCAGCAAGAATCCTTGCCCCAGGCGGCACCTTCGTCTTCGTCTTCGCGAACAAGCGCAATCAACGCAAAGGGGTCAGGTCGAAAGTTGAAAGTGACCCACCGCTTTTGGCGACTTCTCCCACCTCTAATGTCGGGTCACTTTCAACTTTCGACCTGACCCCACGCCAACCAGGCGAAGACGCCGGCGTCGCCTTCGCCGAGGAGGCCCTGCGATCCAACGGCATGGTCCTCCTCCGCCGCCGCGACGTCATCTTCAAAGAAGGCAACCCTCCGATGATCTCCCTCTTCGCCGCCATGCGCGCCACCGACCTCCCCCCCAACCGCCGCGAAGCGTGGATCGAACCACCGCTCATCATCCGCACCCGCACCGGTGCCGTCCACCCCGAGTACGCCGCCATCCGCATCAGCTTCGGCTTTCCGCCGGGCGATGTGGGGCCGTGAAGTGCATGGGGTCAGGTCTAAAGTCTAAAGTGCCGAATTGGCCTGATCGCCTTACCGACGATCGTCTTCGGCACTTTAGACTTTAGACCTGACCCCATGCACGACATCACGACAGATGAGGTTCCGGCGCGATGGACTGGGCGGATCACTTCCGAGGAATCTGTTCCTTCCGCCGCGCCGCTTCGTCGCGAGAGAACTTGACGGGCACGATTTCATTGCCGCGGCGGTCAATGTAGCCCCAGAGTCCGCCGGTCATCGGGTGGTGCTCCCCCTCGGATACTTCCTTGCAACCCGAACAGACCTGGGCCAACCCACCTTCAAGGGGCCACGCGAAGTCGTACGTGGGCGGGATCAGCATTCGGAACGAACGATCGAAGAAGGCGATCTTCCCGTTGCGGCGACCGCGGACGAGGCCCTCGGCGAAGTTGTCCCCTCCGTTGTCGAAGGGAAGGACCTCGAGCGACCGGCCATTGCGTTTCACGTAGAACCAGCGCCCTTTCTCGATCACGAGCGTGGCCAGTCCATCCGAACCGAAGTCGAGAGCGCGGAGATGCCTCGGCAGGATGCGGATGCTGCCGTCTGGTTGCACGGCCGCGCAGCGCTGATGACGCGTGATCTCGCCTTGCGAGTCCTTTTTCGTCGCGCGCGCCGCGTAGAAGCAATCAACCGGTTCGGAAGCGAGCGCGCATGTGGCAATCGCGGCAACGAGCGCAGTCAGCAAGAGGTTGCGGCGGGTGATCATGTTCATGTGGACTCATGGTACGCGCACGGGGTGACCCCGTGCACCACCTGCGAACTTCTTCGCAACATTCGCGATTGCCTTTTGCTCTCGGCGACCAAACCTCCCGTAAGATCACCCCATGCCCGCTCAAATCGTCTTCCTGACGCTCTACCTCGGACTGATCGGAGGCCAGAACCCGGTCCAGGTGCAGGTTGGGGCGAACGTGACGTCGGTCCGTTTTCTCCTCGATGGCCGCGACATCGGAGTGCTGAAGTCGTCGCCCTGGACGCTCATCGTCGACCTCGGGCCGCCGTTCGAGCCGCATGAGCTGGTTGCCGTCGCCTACGATCGTGACGGCGACGAGGCCGGCCGCGTCTCGCAACTGATCAATCTTCCCCGGCCCGCTGCCGAGCTCACGATGGACTTGCAGAGCGATAAGAACGGCACACCAGTCGGCGTTTCGCTTCGATGGGAACAGGCGTATGGCGCGAAGCCCGTGCTGACGACGATCACCGTCGACGGCAAACCGATTCACGTCGAGACTGGGTTTCGCGCGCAGTTGCCAAAGCTCGATTCTGCGAATCCGCACGTGATCTCCGCGCAGATGCGATTCAGCGATCTGACCCTGGCCCGGCAGGAGATGGTGATCACCGGTGGTGCGGTAAGCGACTCGATCAGCAGCGAATTGACGCCCATCGTGATCACCGGCGACCTGCGCGGAAAGAACCCCACGCTGGAGCGATGCCTCTCGGCGAATGGCGTGCCGTTGCAGACGCGCGCTGTCGAAACGCCCGAGGCGCAGGTGTTCCTCATCCGAGAGCCGAACGCCCGCGAGTTCATTGCCGCGATCGATCCCGACCACGTTACGGGCCGCAGTTGGCAGGCGACGCTCAAGGCGAGGAAGGAGACGCCACTCGATCCGGGAGCGAGGCTGCGCTTCACCTGGCCGATCATGCGGCGTTACCAGTCGCCCGGCCATGTCACATCGAACATCTTCGACATCTCTGAAGAGCTGTTTTCCAAAGACGTGGGAATGACCGGCGTGCTCACGCTTTCGTACAACGCCATGGCCGCAAACTTTCCGCTTCGTCCGGTGGAGCCCCGCAGTCAGCGCCGTTTTGCGGATGCCGTAGCGGTGGCCGCCTTGCGCGCCGTCACCGACGGACGCCGCCGCGCCATCGTGCTGGTCGTCGACTGCACGTTTGACCTCGCCAACGATCGCAGCCTCGCCGAGCCCGAGGCTGTACGGCGCTATCTGGAATCGGTGGGCGTGCCGTTCTTCGTATGGTCGGTCAACGGCCCGCGTCCTGACCTCGAGCCGGCGTGGGGCGACATCGAAGACATCGGAACGCCGAGACAGTTTCAGATGGCGGTGCAGCGGCTGCGCGCGTCACTTGCGTCGCAACATGTCGCCTGGGTGGCTACCGATCCGTTTACGGCGTTGCGAGCCGAGGCCGATCCGCGGTGCGGCATCACGACGCTGGCGCACCTCGGGCGGTGAGGCGTCATTCACCTGCTTCGCAGTGCTCGCGCGTTACGGCATGGCGGTAGGCGAAGAGGCGGCGTAGGCGGCGTTCGATGATGAACTTGCCGAAGATGCGGCCGAGGATGCCGAGGGGAGGGGCGTATTCGATGTCGTCGATGAGCAGCGCACCGTCGGGATGGGGCTCGATGATGTGGCGATGGCGCCAGCTCCGAAACGGCCCGCGCATCTGCTGGTCTTCGAATGTATGGGGCGGATCGTAGGCGGTGTGCATCGATTCCCAGCGGATGGAGATGCCGGGCGCGATATGGGCATCGACGACGGCGCGGCTGCCGATGTGCAGGTTCGGCGCACTCTCGATCACCCGCGATTTCTCCCACGGAGGCATCAAGAGTGCGAAGGCGTCCGGATGCTCGTGAAAGGCGAAGAGCTGCTCGGGTGTGGTGTGAATTACGGTTTGGGCTTTGAATCTCATCAATCGCTGGAAACAGAAGCTTCCACCACAGAGACACAGAGGACACAGAGGTTTTCTCTGTGTCCTCTGTGTCTCTGTGGTGAGTCGCTTTTTTATCCCCAATCAGGCGCAGGCTTCCCAGCCCAGACCCAGGCAATGAAATCGACCAGCGGCGGCGTCGCGCCGAGCTCCCGCAGACGGATGTTGACCTGGCCGCGGTGATACGTCGAATGCGAAGGGAGCTGCAGCAGCGTTTCGCCGAGGGTGGATGGGGCCGCGGCGAAGCCAGCGCGTTTCGCGAAGTAGCTTGACCACGGCAGCACCAACTCTGCATCGACAGCCTCGGGAGCCAGCGCCGCGACGTACGCGGGAGCGACTGCGTAGAACGAGCGCGCGTATCGGAGAACGGCATCAAGGCCCGGAAACTCATCAGCCTTCTTGAAGATCACTTCCTCGCCACGCCACGCCTGCAGGAATGCGTGCTGCGTCGCGTGGATGTGGTACAGCCGCGCGTGAAGGATCTCGTCATCCGCCGCGGATGGAGTCGCAAGAGCGGCGCGCCACACCGTCGCATCCGCCCACTCCATGTGGACGAAGAGCGGACGGACGGCGTCGAGCATGCTCATGCGATCGGCTGGGAGCGCAGCGGCGTCTCCAGTTGCACGAGCCCATCGAGGAGATGCTCGTCGACGTTGCGGTCGATCGTCCGGATCAGCGTCAGTACGCGGTCGATGTGCTGGATGACCGCGAGCAGCGAACCGTAGATCGGCTCGGCCCTGGAGCGCTCGCCGGTGTGGAACGGATAACGGCGTCCGATGAGGTGTGGATCGAGTGAATTGAGGCTCGACACAGCCTGATTGAGGCCCCAGGCGATGCGGTCGGCGAGGTCGTGCGGCGGGTGGGTGTTGCGGGCGTGGCGGGCGGAGTCGGCGAGGCGGTCAATGGAGCGGCAAAGCGCCCGAAACTCGTTCTCGATCGTCTGCCGGCGCGGGTCGTCGAAGGGGAGTCCATCGAAGGAACTGAAGAGAATGTCGATGCGGCGGCGGAGATCCTGATCGACTTTCCACGACATCCATTCGGCTGAGGGTACGTGCCGCATGTGCTCGTTTTTGGCCCAGGTTTCGAGTGAGGAGCGCCCTGCGGCGGCCTCTTCGGCGTCAGTTGCGAGCATGCTGTTCATCTGTTAGGGTCACGCACCTATGAGTCTAGATCCGGCGCAGTTCGAGGAGCCAATCAACCAGCTCAGGCGTCAGATCGAGGAAGCGACGGCGGCTGAGAAAGATCCGGCCCAACTCGTCGCGCTTCAGGCGGAGCTTACCAAAGTCGCCGACGAAATCTTCGGCAATCTGACGCCGTGGCAGAAGACCCTCGTGGCCCGGCACCCGCAGCGGCCGTACACACTCGACTTCATCAGCTACCTTTTCGAGGAGTGGACGGAGATCCACGGCGACCGCAAGTTCTCCGACGATCCCGCCATCGTTGCTGGTTTTGCACGCTTTCGCGGCGCCCCCTGCGCCATCATCGGCCACCAGAAAGGGCGCAACACGAAGGAAAAGATCTACCGCAACTTCGGCCAGCCGCGCCCCGAGGGATTCCGCAAGGCGCTGCGGGTGATGAAGCTGGCGGAGAAGTTCAATCTCCCGATCTTCACCTTCATCGACACCCAGGGCGCCTACCCCGGCCTCGGCGCCGAAGAGCGCGGCCAGGCCGAAGCGATCGCCGTCAATCTGCGCGAGATGGCGATGCTGAGCGTGCCGGTGATCGTGATCGTGATCGGCGAAGGCGGCAGCGGGGGAGCGCTGGCGCTGGGAGTCGGCGACCGCGTCTTCATGCTCGAGCACGCCGTCTACTCGGTCATTTCCCCCGAAGGCTGCGCCGCGATCCTCTGGAAGAACCCCTCCGCCGCCGCCGAAGCCGCCGCCGCCATGCGCATCACCGCCATCGACCTCAAACGCCTCAACATCATCGACGACATCGTCCCCGAGCCCAACGGCGGCGCCCACGCCGACCCCGCCCGCGCCGCCGAGCTCCTCGCGCCGTATCTGGAAAAGGCGCTGAAAGAGCTACAGAAGCTCAAACCCGCCGCGCTTCCGGAGGAGAGGTACAAGAAGTTCCGGAAGATGGGGGTTTTCGAGAAGGGTTGAGGGGTGCGGTAAGCCGCGTCGCAGCGTTGCGCCCCGCTGCGCACGTGCGCACCCACCGTGCCCCAACGTTACATCCTCGGTGCGCATGTGCGCACCCACCGTGGCGCAACGTTGCACCCTCGGTGCACACGTGCGCATCCACCGTGTCACAGCGTTACACCCTCGGTGCACACGTGTGCACCACCGTGTCACAGCGTTGCACCCTCGGTGCACACGCGCGCACCCACCGTGTCACAACGTTACACCCTCGGTGCACACGTGCGCACCCGCCGTGTCACAGCGTTACACGCTCGGTGCACACGTGCGCACCGACCGCGTCACAGCGTTACACCCTCCGTGCACACGTTCGCACTCACCGTGTCGCAACGTTGCACCTTGGGTGTACACGTGCACACCGGCCATGCCGCATCGTCGCACGCGCGGTGCACAGGTGTGTGTGTATCGTGTTCACAGCGTTACACTTCGGCGTGTCCACGGCTCCTGGCGCGTTCTGGCACTTTCAAAATGGGGTCAGGTCTGCTTTTGAAAGTGACAACCCATTCCTTCGAGTGGTAGAGGTGTCGTCACTTTCAAAAGTAGACCTGACCCCATTTTGAAAGTGCGCCTTCGTTGTCAAGCCGCCGGCGCCCTCTCCAGATCCACTTCGATGTTCTGCCACTTGCCTTGCCGGAAGCGCAGCACGCTGAGGATGGCGCGGGTGAGGTGGCCGAGGACGATGGCGAGCCAGATGTCGGCGGGGTGGAGCGGGCGCATCGTTTGGATGATGGCGCACATGCCGATCGGGATGGCGATCTGCGACACGATCGAGATGAAGAGCGGGCTGCGCGTGTCGCCGGTGCCTTGCAGTCCGCCGGTGTAACTGAGCGCGACGGTGATGAAGAAGCCGGAGACGCTGAGGTAGCGAAGGAGCTGCGTGCCGATCGAGGTGACGAGCGGATCCTTCATCCCGAATACGCCCAGCAGCACGTTCGGGATCAGCAAGAACATGAGGCCGATCACGCCTGCGACGCCGAGTCCGATGCGGGAGGCGACGGCGACTCCGTGGCGGGTGCGGTCGGGCCTGTGTGCGCCGAGGTTCTGGCCGGCGATGGTGGCGGAAGCGCCGAGGAGACCGACGGACGTCCACGTGATCAGTGAGAACAGCTCGGTGTAGCAAACCGCGTACGCCGCTTGGGCCGCTGCACTGTGCTGGAGCGAGCCGATGAATCGCAGCATCAGCACGCCGCCGATGTTCATCGCGATGCCTTGCACTCCGGTCGGCAGTCCGAATCGGAAGAGCGAGCGGATGACGCTGAAGTCGGGCGAGAGGTCCATTCCTTTGCGGAAGCGAATGACGGAGTGGGGAGCAAACAAGCGCCACAAGCCGTAGCCCGACACGAGCGTGCTGCTGGCGATCGTCCCGTACGCCGCGCCGATCGTGCCCAGTCGGGGAATGAGAAGAACGTTGAAGACGATCGTGAGGACGGTCATCGCCGCGCCGAGCCGCAGCGGGGTCTTGGCGTCGCCTGCGGCGCGAAACGCGCCACTGAGCATGAAGAACATCATCATGCCGAAGATGCCGGCGAACATGGCGCGCAGGAACGGGAGCGCCTGATGCTGCACCTCCGGCGCGGCTTTGATGAGGTCGAGCAGCGCAGGCGCGGCGAAGTAGCCGATCACGCCCATGATGGCGGACATCAGAATCGCGGTGAGGAAGGCCTGGTAGACGACGCGA
The DNA here is from genome assembly GCA_017883205.1 of Thermoanaerobaculia bacterium. Classification (GTDB taxonomy): domain Bacteria; phylum Acidobacteriota; class Thermoanaerobaculia; order Gp7-AA8; family Gp7-AA8; genus JADGNZ01. The sequence goes on from JADGNZ010000028.1 coordinate 48,955, forward strand.
TTCACTTTCTCCGGCTCGTTCGCGCCGGCGAAACGGGCCACCAGCACGGCCATCCCGGTGAACAACGAGCTGATGAAGACGATGACGACGAGAATGACCTGCCAACTGACGCCGATGGCCGCGTTGCCGGTGTAGCCGACGTAGTGACCGACCATCACGTGGTCGATGATCCCCTGCACGCCGGCGATGACGTTCTGCAGCATGGTCGGCCAGGCGAGCCGCCAGACCGCGGGAACGAGGGGACCTTCGACGATGGATCGATCGAATTGCTGTGGGGGTTTCTGCAAGCGTGTTTTGTTAGAAGCGTTCACGCGAAGTCGCGAAGGCGCGAAGTTAGAAACCCTCCGCGACTCCGCGTCTCCGCGTGACCGTTCTCTTCCCCGAAGAATAGTAGTCTGAGAGTCAATGGACACCGCACCGTTCCTCACCGCCGCCTGGCACAACCTCGCGATGATCAACTACGAGGTTGATGCGAGCGTGCTTCAGGCGTACGTTCCGGCCGGGACGACACTCGATTCGTGGCAGGGACGGTACTTCGCCAGTCTGGTCGGCTTTCAATTTCTGCATACGAAGGTCCTCGGCATCCCGATTCCCTTTCATCGCAACTTCGAAGAGGTCAACCTGCGCTTCTACGTTCGCCGCGAGGTCGGAGGAGAGCTACGTCGCGGCGTCGTGTTCATTCGCGAGCTCGTTCCGCGGCAGGCGATCGCGCTCGTGGCGCGTGCGATGTACAACGAGCCGTATCTTGCGCTGCCGATGCGGCACACGGTCGCGTTGGAACCATTGACCGCTTCCTATTCGTGGCGACTCCGCGGCCGGTGGCATTCCTTTGCGGTTGCGGCGGATCGTCCCGCGGCGCTGCCGGATGCAGGATCACTCGAAGAGTTCATTACCGAGCACTACTGGGGCTACACACGCCAGCGCGACGGATCGACGATCGAATATCAGGTTACGCATCCGCAGTGGCCGGTGTCTGGCGGTGTGGCGGACGTCGACGCAGATCTCGCGGCCTTGTACGGGCCGGAAATCGCGGGGCACCTTCACACACCGGCATCATGTTTCATTGCGCAGGGATCGGAGATATCAGTTATGAGGCCGGGTGTCGTTTGTCGGGGGTCGGGAGTCGGAGAAAACCAGTAACCACGCCGGCTCTTCGACTCCCGACACCCGACAAACGACCACCCGGCACTACAATCACATTCACAGTCTCATGGCGAACCACCCACTCACTCTCATCACCTGCGCGTACTTTGTGGAACTGGTCATCGTCGCCTACCTCACGCGGGCGACATCACGCCGCGTTCTTGGGGCACTGGTGGGAGGGGTCGCCGTTGCCTTTGTGACGCTGGCCATGGTCGCCTTCTGCGTGAAGGTCGGGTGGTGGCTGATGCCAATCGCATCGACACCGTTCCTGGCTACGATGCTTGGGATCGGCGTCGTCATTTCGTGCTCCCCGATCTACCTGGTGACCTGGCGGGTGGCACGGCGCTTCGGGTTGAAAGGACTCGTCATCTCGACGGCGATCGCGACCATCATCGGACCGCCGCGCGACTACTTCATCGCTGCGAAGTTTCCAGAGTGGATGGTCTTTTTGCCGGGAGTCGCTCCGATCGTCGCAGACGGCGTGGCCTACGCCGTGATCATGATTGTGGGACACGCGGTGATGTATCTCGTTGCCGGGTCGTCGGGTGCAGATCCTCTAGCGCGGAAACCTCTGAGCAACGTACCAGCCAGCACGTAATGGATATCGAAGTCGACGACCTCTCCAGACCGGATATCGTTTCGTTGATCCGCGAGCATCTGCGAAGTGCAGCGCAACACTCTCCGCCGGAGAGTATTCATGCGCTCGATCTCGACGGCCTGCGCGATCCGGCCATTACGTTCTGGAGCGCCCGCCAGGATGGTGAGCTGATGGGCTGTTGCGCTCTCAAGGAACTGAGCAAAACGCATGGCGAGATCAAGTCGATGCGGACTGCAGCGGCGCATCAGCGCAAAGGCGTCGCATCCAGGCTTCTGGAACACATCCTCGAGGAGGCGGTGCGGCGAGGCTACGAGCGGGTGAGCCTCGAGACCGGCTCGATGGAGGCATTCGCTCCAGCCCGCGAGCTTTACCGCCGCTTCGGGTTCGAGCCTTGCCCGCCCTTCGCCCAGTATTTCAAGGATCCGTACAGCGTCTGCATGACCAAAGTCTTGCGGTAAACCTACAGCGTCGACGGGTCAGGTCTAAAGTCTAAAGTGCCGAAGACGATCGTCGCTAGGGCGATCGGGCCAATTCGGCACTTTAGACTTTAGACCTGACCCCATGCGCGGCAAACCTACTTCATCGTCATCTGCGGGATCGACGTATAGAACCCTGCCGGATACTGAACGTAGCCGTCGATGTTCTTGCGCATGATGGCAACGTTTGACTGCATGTAGAGCGAAATGTAGGGAAGATCGGTGGCAACGATCTTCTGAATCTCTTCGTAGACCGGCTTTCTCTTCGCCCGGTCAAACGTGGAGTGGCCCTCGATCAGCAACTGGTCCACACGCGGATTGGCGTATGACCCGCGATTCTGGCCATTGGGCGGCGTGTTCTTCGAATAAAAGACCACGTAATAGAAATCGGGATCGCTGATTCCGTTACGCGAGAGCGAGTACATCTGGAAGTTGCCCTTGCCGATGTCGGCGAAGAACGTCGACATCTCGTTCGATTGGATCGTCACGTTGAAGCCGGCTTGCTTCATCATGTCCTGGATCACCTGCGCCCGTGAGTTGGCCTCCGCATCGGTTGAGGTCTTGAAAACCAGGTTGAGCCCGTTCGGATAGCCGGCCTGGGCCAGGAGCTGTTTCGCCTTCACCGGGTCGTAATCATAGGAAGGAAGGTTGGCGGCGCGGGCCCAGTGACCTTCAGCCAGCATGCTCTCCGTTTTTTGGGCGTAGCCGCGCTGGATGTCGCGGATGATCCGCTCGCGGTCGATGGCGTGCGCGATGGCCTGCCGCACCAGTGGTTTCGCTAAGGCCGGATCGTTCATGTTGAAAGCGAGGTATTGGTAGACCGAGCCATTGCTTTTGACGACTTTGAAGTCGGGGTTCTTCTCGAACTCCGGGACGTTCTCGAACGGGATGATATTGACCTCGAAATTCACCGTGCCGCGGCGCATTTCCAGGATGCACGTCGTGGCGTCGGGGATGATGCGCACGGTGATGTGCTTGATCTTTGGCGCGCCGCCGTGCCACTGATCGAAAGCTTCGAACTCCAGCCGGTCGTCGGGACGATGCTCGACCAGTTTGTACGGCCCGCAACCGATCGGTCTCGTCTTGTAGACATTCGTATCGGCGCCGGTGGGGAGGATGCCGACGGTGAGATTGTCGAAGATGCCGGCGTTCGCTTCCTTCAGCTTGAAGATGACCGTCTGCTCGTCGGGCGTCTCGATGTGATCGACCGTGCTGTAGCCGGATCGCTTCGACGTCACGAACGTCGGATTCATCAGCGACTCGTACGTCCACTTCACGTCCGCCGCCGTAACCGGCTGCCCGTTATGAAACTTCGCCTTCGGATTGAGGTGGAAGACGATCGTCTTGTCGTCCGGCGTCTCCCACTTCGTGGCCAGATCGGGAGCGTAGTTGAAGTCCGGCGTCACCTTGATCAGGCCGCTGTAGACCAGGTCGAACATCCTGCTGGAGGCGTTGTCCGCGCCGACGCGGCTGTCCAGATTCGTCGGTCCCGACTTCAGGGCGATCACGAGCGTGTTTTGGGCGCCCGAGGAACCTTTTTTCTCGCCGCCGCCACAGGCGACGAGCAGCACAACTGCCAATGAAGCAAAGAGTTGACGCGTTCTCATGCAGCACCTCAATTTCCGCTCGACGGATTACAAGTATGATGCCGTTCGATGCGATTGATACGAATTCTCACCATCCTGGCGGTGCTCCTTTCGCTCGTTTTGCCTTCGTCGGCCTTCGCCAAAGAGAAGGTCATCGTCCTCGGGTTTGACGGCGTCGACGCGCGCTACACCGAGCTGTGGATGAACGAAGGGAAGCTGCCGAATCTGGCGCGGCTGCGAACGCAGGGAACGTTCCGTCCGCTGCGTCCGACGATTCCCGCCCAGACGCCGGTGTCGTGGTCGACGTTCTCCACCGGCATCGATCCCGGACGCACCGGCATCTTCGATTTTCTGCGGCGCGATCCGAAGACCTACCTGCCGGTCTTCGCCGCCTTCGACGAGACGAAAGAGCCGTTTCTCCTCGGCGACAAGAATCCGATCGCCGCAGCTGCGATCGTCTTGGTCTTCCTCGCTCTGATCGCGCTGCTCTTCCGCCGCACCGCGCGGTACGTCGTGCTGGCCCTCGCGGTCATCGCTGGCGTCGGTGCGTTCCTGGCGACGAAGCAGTACATCCCGGTCAGCCGGCCGGGTGTCATCAACCGCCGGCAGGGCATTCCGTTCTGGGAAGCGGCAGCGAACGCAGGCCGGACGGCGCGCGTCGTCCATGTGCCGGTGACGTTTCCTGCAAACGAATTTCCCGCCGGCGAAATGCTGTCCGGACTGGGCGTCCCTGACATGTCCGGCCGTGTCGGCAAGCCGTTCTTCTTCACCTCGGAGCTCGATTTCCATCGCTCAGGCGCGAACGAGTTCTCGATCGAGGTCGTACAGCTCGAGGACAACAAGGGCCGCATCAACGCAAAGATCCAGGGCCCGCCCAACAAGCTTTTTGGCACGCCACCGTACATCTCGATTCCGATGGCGATCACGGTCGCGAACGACCGCAACTCGATCACGATCGAAGAGAGTGGCCAGACGGTGACGCTGCGTCCCGGCGAATGGAGCGGCTGGACCGAGTTCGTCTTCCCGTTCAATCCGCTGATCAAACTTCACGGAATCAGCCGGTTTCACCTCATCTCTTCGCAACCCGAGGTGAGGCTGTATCTGTCACCGATCAACTTCGATCCGCGCAATCTGCCGCCCGGCTTCAACATCTCCTCGCCGCCGAAATGGGCGCCGCAACTGGCGCACGACTACGGCCTGTACAAAACACTCGGATGGCAGATCGACACGTGGGCGATCTCCGAGGGGTTTGCGGATGAGCAGATGTTCTGGGATGACATGACGTTCACGGTCGCGCAGGACAGGAAGATGTTCGATGCCTTCCTGACCGGCGACCAGGAGCTAATGGTGCAGTGCTTCGAGTTTCCGGATCGCGTCGGCCATGTTTTCTGGCGACTCATGGATCTGAAGCATCCCGCGTACAACGCAGCGCTGGCGGCGAAGTGGGGCGATGCGCTTCTCCGTTCGTACCAACTGATGGATGCGATCGTCGGCGATGCCATGGCTGCTGCCGACAAGAACCACGCAGCGCTGATCGTGCTCTCCGATCACGGCTTCGCGTCGTTTCGCAAGTCGGTGAACTACAACACATGGCTGGTCATGAACGGCTACATGACGCTCAAGACGGGCGTGCAGGTGAAAGACCGCAACGTGGAGATGCTCTTCGACTCCGGCCAGTTCTGGGAGAACGTCGACTGGTCGCACACGCGCGCCTACGCCATGGGCCTCGGCGAGATGTACATCAACACGAAAGGCCGCGAGGCGCAGGGGATCGTCAATCCAGGAGCCGAGGTCGACGCACTCAAAGCGGAGCTCAAAGCGCGCCTGGTGACGATGACCGATCCGGAGACGATGGAGAAGCCAGTGCGCCGCGTGCTGGCGCGCGAGGAGGTCTACCGCCAGTTTGATCCCAACATGATCCCCGACCTCTTCGTGACGAACAACGACGGCTACCGCGTCTCCTGGCAAACGTCGCTGGGAGGCATCCCGAAAGCGCTCATCGAGCCGAACAAACAGCCGTGGAGCGGCGACCATTGTTCCGTGGACCCGGAGATTGTGAAGGGGATCTTCTTCTACAACCGGAAGATTGCGACGGATCGGGCGCCATACATTGCTGACATCTACCCAACAGTGCTTGGTTTGCTCGACGTGAAGGCGCCATATGAATTAGACGGCGTAGAATTAAAGTAAATGATCGACTTCAACAAGGTTCTGTCGATCGTCGAGGCGTTCAACCGCGAAGGCGTCGATTACATGGTCTTCGGCGGTGTCGCGGTGAATCTGCACGGTCTTCCACGCTCGACTGAAGACGTAGATTTTTTTGTCGCACCCTCGCCCGAGAACGTGATCCGGATTAAGCGTGCTTTGCGCTCGATCTGGGACGATCCCAATCTCGATGAGATTCAGGATGACGACATGGTCGGTAACTATCCCAGTTTTGCTTACGAGCCGCCGAACGAGCCTTTCCATGTCGACGTGGTTTCCCGCCTCGGAGAAGCGTTTAAGTATTCGGATCTCGCAGCCGAAGTTCATGAAATAAGCGGTGTTCCCGTGCGCCTTGTCACGGCAGAGACGTTGTATCGAATGAAGCGCGACACTGTTCGCGCGATCGATAAGATCGACGCATCGAACTTGCGACAGAGATTTGATTTCGAGGAAGAGTGATGCCGGTCCGAAAGTTCCGTTCGATCGAGGAGATGAACGCATTCGACAACCAGCAGATGCGCCGGGATGATCCGAATTTGATTAGGCGCATTCAGTCGCACTGGGACACCTGGCGCGATCTTCTTCCGCCGCTGAACATTCCGAAGGGTGTTCACAAGTTTCGAAACATCGAAGAGATGAACGCCTTCAAGGAACGATACGTGAACGAGCGCATCGCACGCATTCGCGCCGAGCGCGTGAAGCCATAGCGTCTGATAAGCTTCGCCGCCGCGCTCGCGGCACCCAAACATGGACTACAAACGCCTCCTAACTCAAGTCGAGCGCACGCTCGAACAAATCGAAAACACGGAATCGACCCGGATCACGATCGAGCAGATCGGGCAGACCATCGCTACGAACTTTCGTGAGGAGCTCGGCATCACCGGCGGACGCATCTACGAGCTCACGGACGAAAACAACTACGAGCTCGTCGGGCGATTCGGCGTCTGTACCGACGGTCCGCTAGGGATCACCGTGCCGCGCGACTACAAGCCGATCGAGCTCGTGCTCGAGAACGGCGTCGTGGTCATGGAGCCGAACGATCCCGGCGTCGATCCGGTGCTCGAAGCGCAGCTCGGCGCGCAGCGATTCGCCGCCGTCGCGGCCGGCGACAATCACACCCACATCCTCGGATTCGACGTCGCGCCGCATCTCAGCCGCGAAGACATCCTTTTCTCGCTCAATCTCATTCGCTACACCGTCAACCAACGCCTGCGCGCCGACCGCTATCAGTCGCTCATCGTCGAAGCGCAGCGCATCCAGCAATCGATCCTCCCGCAGCGCGTGCCGCAGTACAAAGGATTCGATATCTGGGGGAAGACCGTGTCTGCCGATGTCGTCAGCGGCGACTTCTACGATTTCATCCCCATCTCCGACAACATCCTCGGGCTCGCCATCGCCGACGGTTCGGGCCACGGACTGCCGGCGGCGCTCGTCGTTCGCGACATCTACATGGGCCTGCGCATGGCCACCGACCGCGATTTTAAAATCATCCGCACGATGGAGAAGCTCAATCACATCATCCATCGCGGCCGGTTGACGACGAAGTTCGTGTCGCTCTTCTACGGCGAGCTCGAGACGGGCGGCATCCTCATCTACTGCAACGCCGGTCACAACTTCCCGTTCGTCCTCCGCGCCGACGGCGTCACCTACGAGATGCTCGAGAACGGCGGACCGGTGCTCGGCCCGACGCCCGACGCCACCTACATGCGCGGGTTCGCCAAGATGAAGGCGGGCGATCTGCTCTGCATGTACACGGACGGCGTCGTCGAAGCACACAACGCCGCCGACGAGGAGTTCAGTCTGGAGCGACTGCAGACGCTCGTGGCCGCGAATCGCGAGCGCCCCTCCAAAGAGATCGCCAAAGAAATCCTGGCCCGTGTGACCGAGTGGGGACCGGGCGAGCAGGACGACCGGACGGTCGTGATCGTGAAGGCTGTGGATCCGTGATCACCAGAATCAGATCACCACAGAGACACAAAGATCACAGAGGTACGACTCATTTCTCTGTGACCTCTGTGACTCTGTGGTGATCGGTTTCGTTGCCGAAGAACCCATGAACGACGTCCTCTACTTCAACGGCCGCTTCACCACGACTGCCGAGCGCGTGCTCGGCGTCGAGGATCGCGGCTTTCAGTTTGGCGACGCGCTTTACGAAGTGTTCAAGTTCAGCGGGCGGAAGGCGATCTTCCTCGCCGATCACTACCGGCGGCTGGAGCGCGGTCTTGCCGAGGTTGAGATTCGCTCGCCGTGGGACGAGAGCCGCTTCTTTGCAGTCATGCGCGAACTGATCGAGCGCACGGCCTTCGATGACGGCATCGTCTACATTCAGATCTCGCGCGGGGAAGCGGAGCGCAAGCACTTCTTTCCCGAGAACCTCGAGCCGACGGTCGTCGCCTATTCACGCGCCTTCCAGTTTCCGGATGCGGCGAAGAAAGAGAACGGCATCCGCCTAATCACCGCACCCGACCTTCGTTGGAAGCGCTGCGACGTCAAGTCCGTCAATCTTCTGGCGAATGCGTTGTCGAAAAAGAAAGCGCAGCGTGCCGGCGCCGACGAGGTGCTGCTGGTCGACGATGGCATCGTTCGCGAGGGAGGCAGCTCCAACTTCTTCGTGGTTCGCGACGGCGAGGTGATCACTCATCCCCTCGATGAGCACATCCTTCCCGGCGTCGTGCGCGGCCGCGCGATCGGCTTGGCCGAACAGGCAGGAATCCGGATCGATCAACGGCCGATCGCTGTCGATGAGTTGATCGAGATCGACGAAGCATTCATCACAAGCACGACTATGGGTGTGATGCCCGTGTCTGCGATCGACGGACATGTCATCGGCACAGGAGTCCGTGGCGCGGTGACCTCGCGATTGCAGCGTCTTCTCGATGCCGATGAGGTTGCGGACGCGGCTGTAACACAAGCCAGTTCAGCAGTTTAGCGAGATAGCCCGGCATCTCCGTTGCAGTCTCCCATCTTGCGGGCAACGAGCCCGAAAGGAGACTCCCAATGCAAAACCGTGAACGTGACCAGATGAGCAAGAACAATCAGTCGCCGGCCTCAGGTGGCGACGTGAACCGCAAAACCTCGCCGCAGATCGGGAAGGGCAAGAGCGACTCATCCGCAGACTTCGGCCAGAACAAGGGACGTTCCGACAATCTGAACGAGCCGAACAGCCGCGGCAGCAAGAGCGGCGGTTACGACAGTTCCAGCAAGCGCGATCGTGACCTCGACAGTTCCATCAAGAGCGGCTCCTCCGGCAATTCGGGGGTAGTCCTGCCTGGCACCAAGGACCACGCCGGCGGCAGCCGCCACTGACGCGTCCCGACAGGAACATCCGTGAAGGCCGCGCACCCGCGCGGCCTTTTTGTTCTATCCTCGCCGCACATGAACGATGGCGAGATCATCATCACCGGCGCGACGGCGGCCGACGTTCCGGTCATCGAACAGCTTCTCGTCCGCAATCAGCTTCCCACCGCTGGCGTCGAGGATCACTGGAAGACCTTCATCGTGGCGCGTGACGGCGGAGTCATCGTCGGATGTGCCGGCTCCGAGGCGTACCAGTTCGTCGCGCTGATCCGCTCGGTCGCAGTCGCGGAGTCGCATCGCAGCAGAGGAGTGGGGCGAAGGATCGTGCGGCAACTGCTGGACCGGCTCTCCTCCCGCGGCATCCGCGAGTTCTACCTCCTGACCACGACCGCGCAGGACTACTTTGCCAAGCGTGGATTCAAGCCCATCGAGCGCGACGAGATCCATCCGCAGCTTCTCGCCTCCGCGGAGTTTCAGGGCGCATGCCCGGACACCGCGGTGTGCATGCGGCTCGTAATGATGGCCTGATTGCGCCGGCCCAACGCTTAAAAACCTCAAACCGTTTCACGCGGAGCCGCGGAGGTCGCGGAGATACACCTCCGCATCTCCGCGGCTCCGCGTGAGACGGTTTTCTTTGATCGGCGCGCCGCATAATGAGTCATGAACATTTTCGATATCCACATCCACATCCAGCCGTGGGAGATGCTCAAGCCTGAAGTGATCTCGATGCTCTCCGATCCTTCGCATGCGAATGCGAAAGACATCCTCTCCTCGGCAGACAACGTCGTCCGCTTCCTCGATAGCGAGCGCGTCGAGCGCATCTGCTGCATCAACTACGTCTCGCCGGACGTCATGGGCTTCACGCGCGAGACGAACGACTGGATTGCGAACTTCACGCGCGATCATCGCGACCGTTTGCTGCCGGTCGGATCGGTGAATCCGCTGCACGAGATCAACGTCCGCGACGAGATCCGCCGCGTTCTCGACCTCGGCATCCGCATGATCAAGATCCATCCGCCGCACCAGCTCTTCTCGCCGAACGCGTACAAAGATGGGGAGCTGTGGCAACTCGCGGAGATTTATCGCGAGTGCGAAGACCGCGGCGTGCCTGTCATGTTTCACACCGGCACTTCGATTTTTCCGCGGGCGCGCAACGTCTTCGCCGATCCGATGCCGATCGACGACGTCGCCAACGACTTCCCGCGGTTGCCGATCATCCTCGCGCACGCCGGGCGTCCGCTGTACGGTGAGACCGCGTTCTTCCTGGCGCGGCGGCACGCCAACGTCATGCTCGACATCTCCGGCATCCCGCCGAAAGCGCTGCTGCGCTACGTTCCTCGCGTCGCCGATCTCGCCGGCAAGATCGTTTGGGGCACCGACTGGCCATCGCCCGGCGTCGTCTCGCCGCGCAAGAACGTCGAAGACTTTCTCGCGCTCGGACTCGGCGAAGACGTCGAGCGAAAGATCCTGTGGGACAACGCGGCGCGCCTCTTCGCCTGAGCGCTGCTACCATACGTGGGCATGCCGGAACCGCAGACGATGCCGATGGGACGCCTCGACGCGTTCGATATCGGGCCAAAGAAACTCACCGTGCAGACCGAGTTCTTCTGGCGTCCTGAGTGGCGCATCGAGACGAAGGTCTACCTCGGCGGAGCCCTGAAGAAGGTCTACAACGTGGACCTCACCACCACGCCGGAGAGCGAGCTGCAGCGAACCATCGACCTCTTCCACAAGACGAAGATTGATGAGATCGTGGCCGGCTTGCGCAAACTCCAGCAATGAACGGCATCCGAGTCGAAGGCTTGACGAAGACCTACCGCCCGTTCGGCGCGAAGCGTCCCGTGCTCAAAGGCGTCGACCTGACGATCGCGCCGGGCGAGGTGGTCGGCCTGATCGGCCCGAATGGCGCCGGCAAGACCACGCTCATGTCGTGCATCGTCGGCTTTCTGAATGCGGATGAAGGGACGATCACGATCGATGGACGGTCGAACGATGATCTCGATGTTCGCCGCCGCACGGGATTCGTGCCGGAGCGGATGAACTTCGACCGCCGCGCCAGCGGAGGCGCGTTTCTGCGTTACATGGCGCGCCTCGCGGGTGTGCCGCGCAATCGCGTACGCGCGCGCGTCGACGAGTTGCTCGCGCGTCTTGGTCTTGCCGACGCCGAGGACAAGCGTCTTTCGCAATACTCGCGCGGCATGCTGCAACGGATCGGCATGGCTCAGGCGCTGATGCTCGATCCTGATTTTCTCTTTCTCGATGAGCCGACCTCGGGACTCGATCCCAACGGCGTCTTTCTCGTCCGCGATTTGATCGCCGAGGAGAAGGCGAGGGGCGCGGCGGTGCTTCTCAACTCGCATCAACTCGCTGAGATCGAGAAGGTTTGCGATCGCGTGCTCTTCCTCAGCGGAGGCGTGATCGCGCGCGACGAAGCGCTCCGCGAGATCGCGCGCATCACGATCGTCGTCACGATGTTGCCGGGGTCGTACGACGCTGGGGCGGTCGAAGCAGTGGCCGGCGTAGTGCCGGTGAACGATGTCGTAGCGACGAATGTGACGTCCGAGGCTGAGGTCGCCCAACTCGTGTCACGGATTGTCAGCACAGGTGCAGGCGTCATCGACGTTCGCCGTCGAACTGCCGATCTCGAGTCGATCTTCCGAGGTGAAGCGTGAGCCTGGTCGTCGTCATCGAATCGATCCGGCGCCACTTCGCGCACCTCGGCTACATCGCCGCGCTGCTCATCCTCATCGTCATCGTCGTGATGATGACCGCGATCGGTGCCCCGGCGAGCGCGCCGTATGCGCTGATCGGTCTCTTCACGCTCGTCGCAGGCTGCCAGCTCATCGGCCCCGAGTTTTCGTCCGGCACGCTGCAGCTCATTCTCAGTAAGCCGGTCGGACGATCGTCGTATCTCACCGGCCGCGTGGCGGGCGTGGTGCTCTCGATCTGGGTCGCCGTCGCCATCATTCTCTGCAGCGATGTCATCGGGCGTCTGATCGCCGGAACGCCGATCATCTGGCGCACCGTTCTTTGGGCAGCGCTCGTGTCCGCGCTCAAGGTGCTGCTGACTTGTTCGCTGCTGGCGCTCTTCGGCAGCTTCACCCGCTCCTACGTCAACATCGGGATCTACCTCGGCGGACAGATCGTGCTCTCCGGAATCTACGGCCTCCTTTCGATCATGAAGAATGCCGTCAGCGGCGAGATGGCCGCGGTAGGCCGGTTGCTGCGCGCCCATCCCGGAATTCTCGAGGGATACCGTGCTGTCGAAACGAATCTCTTTCCGGACGACCCGATGATTCCGTACGACCGCAACTGGATACTGCTGATGACGTGCAATGCGGTCGTCGCCGTGCTGCTGGCGTGCGTGATCTTCTCGCGGCGGGAGGTGCCGTATGGCGCGGACTAAGCTGACCTTCGACCGCACGAAACAGCGCGCGCTGCCCATATGGCTGCTGATCCTCGCCGTATTGCTGATCGTGGCGCGCATCGTTTCGAAGCAATATCCGGAGAAGGCGGAACACGATCTGGTGCGCTGGATGCCGATCAGTCAAGCGATTGGAATCGCAAGACAAACGCATCGGCCGGTGTTTTATGAATTCTCCGCCGCGTGGTGTGGTCCGTGCAAAACGTTGGAGCGCGAAGTGTTCATGGATGAGGACCTCGCGAAGAGAATCAATGACCGCTTCGTCGCTGTGAAAGTGATCGACACGCAGCAGGAGGAGGGCCGCAACTGGCCCGACGTGCAGGCGCTGATGGACCGCTACGGCGTCAAAGGCTTTCCGACGATTGTGATTGCTGGCCCCGATGGCAGCGTCCTCGACCGCGTCTTCGGCTATCCCGGCGTCGATAAAATGGCGGCCATGATCGATCGTCCCCGCTGATGCGTCTCGAACATCTAACGGCAGGAGAGGAAGATTTCTGGCGCGGCGAATTCGCCCAGCAGAACTGGATCTTCGGTGCATTGGGACTGAGCGTCACACTCCCTGAATTCTCCGGCGGCACACCCGCCCTCCGAAAAATGCACTTCGGCTACTACCTCCAACCGCTCCACCTCAACGCCGACGACCGCGAAGACCTCCCCCGCAAACTCGTCCACGTCCTGGCCCGCCGCAAACCCCCCCTCGACTTCCTCGAACTAAGCGGCGCCGGCGTCCGCATCCCCCACTGCTTCCCCCAAGGCTTCACCCTCGGCAGCGTGCTGCGAATCACATTGCAGGAGATGCAGAGGCTGCCGTTGAAGGAGGATTTGGGGGGCGGGGAGTGATGCGCTTATCTGCGACCTCTTTTGAACCACAGAGACACAGAGGTCACTGAGGCATCGTCTTACTCTGTGACCTCTGCGCCTCTGTGGTGATGGTTTAATTAACTCTACGTCCGATAGTACGATTGTTGATGCCGAGCTACATTGGTTTGAGGCGCACGGCATCGGCAAACGGAACATGAGATCAAGCGCCGCTTGAAATGACATGACTGAACCGGCAAAGCAGTTCGCAGTGTGCATCCGCAACGACGAGTACGAGGAATCGCTCCAGCTTCGGAAGATCTACGAGGTTCTGGAAGACGCCTTCGCGGAGCAGCACAACATGATTCGCGTGATCGACGAAGAGGGCGAGGACTATCTCTATCCGAGGGATTGGTTTGTGCCGATCGAAGTACCGCAGCGTGTTGAAGAAGCGATTGGCGGGCTCACGCACTCCTGAATCGATTCTGCAATCTGATCGACGTCAGGTCTTGGCGTGGTTCTGGATGCGTTCGATTTCCGCGGTCAAGGCTTCGACTGTTTCATCCGGCAGAAGCGAGTGTCGCTCCTGAGTGTAGTTCCCTGATCCCGGATCGTACTGGCGAAGGAAACGGACTGCGTTTGCCCAGCCGAGCGTGTCGGCCAGAGCGCGAAAACCCCTTTCTCGAGGTTCGCTTGGATTTGCGATCGGCTGTTCCACCGAATACCTCCTCGTCAGGCGAATTGGGTCAGTCACCTTGCTGCAAAACCACTTCACCACAGAGGCACAGAGGTCACAGAGTAAGACGATGTCTCAGTGACCTCTGTGTCTCTGTGGTAGAGGTTTTTCAGTCGTCAGAGTGGCGTGAATCTCACCGCCACGTCAGCTCATACGTGCACACGTGATCGCCGCGGCAGTGGCATTGCGTTTCCACCACGTCTGCCTCGGTGGCGCCGTGGCGGAGGATGGCTTCGAGCATGAAGCCGTTGCCGCTGATACAGAAGTAGGGGCTGTAGCAGGGGTAGTCGCGGTAGTGCATGCGGGCGCCGGTTGGTGTGCGCTCCACGGTGAGCTGGCCGTACTTCTGGTATTGCTCGTGGAACTTCGCGAGGTTCTCCAGAAACGCGTAGAGCTCGGCGGTGTCGAGTTGGTGAAAGACTCTTCCGATTCCGAGCTCGGCCGACGCGGCGCCGACCAGCTCGAGGATGTGCGGGTATTTCGCGTGGCAGGACTGGTAGATCGCTTTGTCGTATTCGACGATCGTGGAGAAGTCGTACCAGGCCGAGGCGACGGGATTCATCGCTTGCTGGAGCGTGGTCGGACCGAGCGTAGTCAGGATCGAGTAGTAGGTCCGCTCGCTGATGTCCTTGATCAGAAACTCGCGCCGCGCGGCGAACATCACGCCGGTGACCTTGCAGATGTCGGGATCAGGGCCGACGAGAACCTCGCGCCCCACGACCGGCGCAGCGCCGCGGGAGGGTCCGCCCTGTTTCATGAGGAGTGACATGAGGCTGGGGTATCCGCGCTCCATCTTATGAGAGATAGGCCTTTCAGCACAGTGATGCGGCAACGTCTTCACCGTAAACTCTCCGTGCCTGAGGCGGATCTCCTCAACCGCCGCCTTCGGAGGCCGAGTCAGAAGATGCGAGCAATGTGGATCGTGCGTCACGCATTCGCAATCGTGATCCTTCCGGTGACGATGACAGTTCTCATTCCGTACAAGCGGCACGTGCGCCGGTTCATCCCTCGGATTCGGCCGTGGAATGGGATGTGAACGAGGGAGGGGTGGACTGCGTTACCATCTCGTGAAGCACAGACAAGAGTGTCTGTGCCACACCATGCCTGTCACCAGGCAAGAGTCTGTGCCGCAACAGGAGGCCAACCATGCCCGCAACGCGCGACGTCAAGCCTCGGAACGGTGATGTCCTTCTGCTCGTCGGCACGATGAAGGGTGCCTTCATCTTCCGCTCGGACGAGAGACGCAAATCGTGGGACGCCGGCGGCCCCTACTTTCCCGGAAGCGCGGTCTATGCGATGGCCTACGACGGCCGGGCCGGACGGCACCGCGTCTGGGCTGCGCCGCACAGCATGCACTGGGGCGGCGTGCTGCGGTCGAGCGATGACTTCGGCAAGAGCTGGACGAATCCCGAGTCCGCGCCGATCAAGTTTCCGGAGAGCGCGGGCGTAGCGCTCAATCAGATCTGGCAGATTGCGCCGGGTCGCGAGACGGAAGGCGACACGCTGTACTGCGGCGTGGAGCCGGCGGCGTTGTTCGTTTCGCGCGATGCCGGCGAGACCTGGTCGCTGAACGAAGGGCTCTGGAATCATCCGCAGCGCGAACGCTGGGTGCCGGGCGGCGGTGGGATGTGCCTTCATACGATCCTTCTCGATCCGCGCAGCCTGGACCGCATGCGCATCGCGGTGTCGACAGCTGGGATGTATGTGACCGAGGACGGCGGCGAGACGTGGCGGCCGTCGAACAAAGGTGTTCGCGCCGACTTCCTGCCCGAGAAGTACCCGGAGTTCGGCCAGTGCGTGCACAAGGTCGTTCAATCGAAAGTGAACCCGGATCGGATGTTCCTGCAGAATCACTGGGGCCTCTACCGCAGCGACGACAGCGGCGAGAAGTGGAAAGACGTCGCGAAGGGCGTTCCCTCGGACTTCGGTTTCGCGATGGCCATTCATCCCGAGGATCCTGACTGCGCGTGGATCGTGCCGCTGGAGTCGGACGGGTTCCGCTGCACGCCGGAAGGAAAGCTTCGCGTCTACCGCACGCAGAACGCCGGCAAGAGCTGGGATGCGATGACGAAAGGGCTGCCGCAAAAGGACGCATACGAAACGGTCCTTCGCGATGCGCTGGCCAACGATCCGCTCGATCCGGCCGGCGTCTATTTCGGAACGCGCAACGGAAAGCTCTTCGGTTCTTCGGACGAGGGAAAGAAGTGGTCGCAGCTCGCCGATGGACTTCCCGCGGTCGTGTCGGTCAAGGCAGTCGCGATCTCGCTGCCGCGGAAACGCTGATCATGTCGCTCGTTTTCGTCATCCCCGGTCCACTGCGCGAGCTTGCTGGCAACCGGGCCGAGGTTCGCGTCAAAGGCTCGGCGGAATCGGCGTCGAAGGCGTTGTCGCTTTTGTGGGCTGAGTGCCCGGGAGTCCGTGATCGCGTGGTCACCGAGATCGGGGAGGTGAGGCCGCACGTCAACATTTTCATCGACGGGGAGAGCATCCGGTTTACGGGAGGACTGCAGTCGCCGGTGCGGGATGGGGCGGAGATTGTGATTCTTCCGGCGTTGAGTGGGGGGTGAAATCGCTTTGCGATTCTCTGGGATCCACGCGGTCGGAATCTCGTGACAATGACCAACTGCAGGCTGTGCGGCGCGCGAGTGTCGGATCGCGCAGAATCATGCCCGGTCTGCCTTGCTCCGAGCGCGATCATGTCCAGCCGTCGCGGGCGGCGATCGTTGAAGCACCTCCTGATGCTAGGCCTTCTGGCGGTACTCTTCCTTGGTACTTGCTCAGCATTAGTGCCTTTGTCGTTTCGCCTGACCGATCCGATGACCGACGTCCCTCTCGGCACAGTTCCGAGTTTGGACCTCCCGGTTGTCGTGGTTACAGGGACGAGAGCTGAGGTGATTCTTACGAAGTACCCGTTCAGAGTTCCGTCAATCGCGAAAGGCTCTTCGTTTCTCGTTCCGAAAGGGAAAGAGAAAGCGATCGAGCAGTACCTTCGAGACCACGAAAACCCTCATGCGGAGGGAGGCTGGTGGCTCCGTGTTAAGCAACTTGGGTCAGACCGCCAGCGCATCGAGCTCTTCTGGGTCAACGATGGTTTTCGCGGTGGCGCCTACGAAGCAACTGCAGCAACAGTCACGCCGCTGTATCAGAAATTTACTGGTCCGGGGTTTGGCATCGCCGTAGCGGTCGTGGCCTTTTGCGGCAACGCGCTTCTGTGGGCCTTGGCTCTGGGCCTCCTTTGGCTATACCGCCGCAAGCGCCGGCCGCTTAACCCCTCGTCAACCGGGTGAGAAGCTGGCGGTTGAGTTGAAAGGGGTCAGGTCGAAAGCGAAACTGACGACACCTCGCTACGAACCTTCCGCTCGATGCAAGCGGTCGTCAGTTTCGGTTTCGACCTGACCCCTTTCGCGCTAGCGGTGACGCGTGAAGGTCGTTGTCTCTTCCGAGAAAGATCGCTTCGAGAAGGGCTATCTAGTTGGTGGTCGCTCTCAGCCCTTCCTACACCACATTCCTACCCACCCACCACACAACCGTCACCACAACCGCGCTCCATCCTGTAATCGGATGCGTCGCGAAGCGCCGCGACACCGATGCGATCACGCCGAACGGGGCGACTACGAAGAGCATGGCGTTGAGGCGGAAGGCGCCGGCGATGTCGCCGTGCAGGAGGTGGTGCAGAGCGCGGGTGGTGCCGCAGCCGGGGCATTGCAGTCCCGTCAGCTCGTGGAAGACGCAGCGTGGGAAGAAGTGCACCGTCGCCGGGTCGAAGCGATAGAGGATCGCTGCTCCGCCGACCGCAACGAACCCGGCCAGGATGCTAATGAATGTTGTTGAACGAGCCAGCGGCACCGGCAATCGCATAGATGATTCCCAGGAGCACGCCGCAGCCGAGACCGACCCAGCTCCAGATCTTGGCGAGGCGCGCCGACTCCTGCGCTCCGGCGATGTCGCCGGCGGCGAGCTTCGAGTTGACCTGCGCGGCGTAGACGATGGCCACGATTCCTGCCGGAACGCAGCAGCAGAGCGTGACCAGGATCGCGGGCACGAGATAGTTCTGAATCTGCGGTGGCGCGGCGAAGACCTGCGCGCCGGTGCCGCAGTTGGGACAGACGCTCATGCCGTCAGGACGGTTCGCTCCACAAGCTGTGCAATGCATCAGTGCTGCACTCCTTCCGGGTACTCAACGAACTTGCCGTTGGAGTAGACGATGTCGCAATCGAAGTTCGTGGTGGGCCGATCCCCGGCCGCGACCGTTTCGAGCAGCGAGTCATGTTCGAAGCGGAGGTCCTTCCCTGCGCTGCCGATCGCGTATCCCGCGCATTTGTCGCTCTCCGGCGTGGTGGCGTCCTTCAGGCAGGTGTACTGCAGCGCGTGTCCCCATCCATCGACAGCCGGAACTGTCTTGATGTACGTCGGTGAGAGCGCTCCCGCCACATCGGCCGCCGTCGAGCCCTTCGGATACTCGTTCTTGTCGGTGGAGTAGGCTTCGATCGCAGTCGATAGCGAGCGGATGTCGGCCATCGTGCGCTTCTGAGTCGCGCGCTGCTTCGCGGTGAGGAAGTTCGGGATGGCGATGGCGGCGACGATGCCGATGACGGCGACAACCAGCAAGCCGCCGACGACGACGATCACGACGATCAGCGCGGTGTTTGTCCCTTTCGTGTTCGCGTTCGCGGTCGGGCGCGGCGCGCCGTTGCTCGGGTTTCCGCATCGCGGGCATGGAGCGTACGACACGGCATCAACGGCGTTCCCGCAATAGGCGCAGTACTGCATGGCTTCCCCCTGTCGACTCTACCGGTTGTGGATTCGAGCATTGTATCCGAGGGGGGGTAGGGAGTGGGGAGTAGGGGGTGGGAGCTTTGATCAACTGCAGAGACGAAGGGCGACGCCATGCCTCCGCTCCCACTCCCCACCCCCCCACACCTTACCCCCCGATTAGAATGCCCCTCGCATGTCCCCCCTTCGCCGCCTCCTCCACTACTTCGGCCTTCACAAAACAGCACTGATGATGGGGGCGCTTTGCGTGGTGGGGTCGGCGGCGTTCTCGCTGGCGAAGCCGCTCATCGTCGGCAACGCGGTCAACGCGCTGACGAACGCGGTCGCACGCGGGGAGATGATCCGCTACGGGCTGATGCTCGTGGGCGCGGCGGCGTTCGAGGGGCTCTTCCTCTTCCTGCAGCGCCGCATCGTCATCGGTGCGTCGCGGCACATCGAGTATGAGATGCGCAACGACTTCTACGATCACCTGCAGTCGTTGCCGGTGTCGTACTACCAGGAGCAGCGCACCGGCGACCTGATCTCGCGCGCCACCAATGACTTATCCGCCGTTCGCATGCTGATCGGGCCGGCGGTGATGCACGCGCTCTCCTCGCTGATCGTCGTCATCGGCGCGTTCGTGATGATGTTGCGCATCAGCCGCGAGATGGCGCTCATCTCACTGACGTCGGTGCCGGTGATCGTCTTCATGGTGAAGCACTTCGGCCAGCGGATTCACGTCAGGTTCAAATCGATTCAGGACTACTTCGGCGACATTTCAGCGCGCGTGCAGGAGAACCTTTCCGGCGTGCGCGTGGTGCGTGCGTTCGGGCGCGAGCGCGCGGAAGCGACGAGGTTCGCGGAGATGAACCGCGAGTACGTCGAGCACAACCGCACGCTCATCAAACTGACGGCGACGTTCTATCCGGCGCTGCACGCGATGATCGGGCTGATGTTCGGCGTCATCTTCTTCATCGGCAGCCGCAAGATGATTCACGGCGTCCTGACCATTGGTGCCTTCGTCGCCTTCCAGCTCTACCTCGGGCGCATGGTCTGGCCGCTGATTGCGCTCGGCTGGGTGACGAATCTCTTCCAACGGGGCATGGCCTCGATGGTGCGCCTGCACGAGGTGTGGTCGGTGGCGCCGGAAGTGCTGACGACGGCCGGCGAGCGCGTCACGGCTCCTGTCCGCGGCGAGATCGAGATCCGTCACCTGACATTTTCCTACGCCGGTGCCAGCCGTCCCACTCTTCGCGACATCAACCTCCACGTCCAGCCCGGCGAGACCCTCGGCATCGTCGGCCGTACCGGCAGCGGTAAATCGACGCTACTCGCGTTGATCATGCGCACGTTCGAGCCGCCGCCGGGAACGATCTATATCGACGGCCGTCCGATCGAGTCGTTCCCGCCGACGCAGCTCCGGCAATGGATCGGAGCCGTGCCGCAGGAGACGTTCCTCTTCTCCGAGTCGATCACGGAGAACATCCGCTTCGGTCGCCGCGACGCCACAATCGACGAGGTGAACGAGTCGGCGCGGCTGGCCGGACTCAGCTCCGACGTCACGTCGTTCCCGCAAGGGCTGGAGACGTTGATCGGCGAGCGCGGCATCACGCTCTCCGGCGGCCAGAAGCAGCGTACGGCGATCGCCCGCGCACTCGTGCGCGATCCGGCCATCCTGATTCTCGACGACTCGCTGAGCGCGGTCGACACGAACACCGAGGAGCAGATCCTGAGGGCGCTGCGCGAGATCAGGAAGGGGCGGACGGCGCTGATCGTCTCGCACCGCGTGTCATCGGTGAAGGACGCCGACACGATCGTCGTCATCGACGACGGCCGCATCGTCGAGCGCGGCACGCACGAGGACCTGCTCGCACGCGACGGCTACTACGCGAATCTGTATCGAAGACAGACGTTAGAGGAGGAGATCGAGGAAATTGCTTAATTGCGCGGCCCTGGCGGGCCGCGCGTTGTCCAATGCGAGGCCTTCCGGACGCCTTTGACAACGCGCGAAGCGCAATCAACCGACAACGCGCGCAGCGAAACTAACCGACGACACGCTAAGCGCGAATACACCATGAGCGAAATAGAGAGACACGAAGACGAGGGCGCAAAGGCATTCGACCCGCACCTGGCGCGCAGGCTGCTGCGCTATCTGGCGCCGTATCGCCTGCGGGCGGCGGTGTCGGTGGGGCTGGTCATCCTTTCTTCGCTGCTGGAGATCGCGGGGCCTGCCATCGTGGCTGTGGCCATCGATCTCTACGTCGCGCCGAAGCAGGGAGCGCAGGTTGCCGGTATCAGCCGGCGCATCGGGGCGTGGCTGGTCGCGCATGGATTTGCGCTCGATCCGCTCAGCGGCATCAACGTCGCCGGCGCTCTCTACTTCCTGGTGCTGATTGCCGGTTTCGGCGTGCTCTACACGCAGATGGTGCTGATGAATCTGATGGGGCAGTACATCATGTACGACCTCCGCAAACAGATCTTCGGCCACTTGCAGAAGCTGGACGTCCAGTTCTTCGACCGCAATCCGGTAGGCCGGCTGATGACGCGCGTGACGACGGACGTCGACGCGCTCAACGACATGTTCACGGCCGGTTTCGTCTCGATCTTCGGCGACATCTTCGTGCTGGCCGGGATCGTCGGCATGCTCTTCTGGATGAACTGGCGGATGGCCCTGGTGCTCTTCTCCATCATCCCGCTCATCATCCTGGCCTCGGCGTGGTTCCGTGCCGGCGCCCGCCTCACGTACCGGAAGACGCGCGCGCGCATCGCCGCCATCAACGCATTCCTGCAGGAGCACATCTCCGGCATGGCCACGGTGCAGCTCTTCAACCGCGAGGCCGACGAGGCTGAGAAGTTCGAGGGACTGAACGCGCGGCACCGCGACGCCAACATCGAGGCGATTTTCTACTACTCGGTCTTCTACCCGGTCGTGGAGTTGATCGAGACCATCGGCCTCGCCCTCATCGTCTGGTACGGCGGCGGTCAGGTGATTCAGGGAACGCTTTCGATCGGCGTGATGGTGGCGTTCTTTCAGTACGCCCAGCGGTTCTACGAGCCGATCTCCGATCTCTCCGAGAAGTACAACATCCTGCAGGCGGCGATGGCGGCAAGCGAGCGCGTGTTCAAGCTGCTCGACACACCGCCGCGCATTCTCGAAGATGGCACGATCGAGATCGATCACTTCGAGTCGCTCGAGTTCCGCAATGTCTCGTTCGCCTACAACGAGCCGGAGTGGGTGCTGCAAAACGTCTCGTTCACGGTCACGCGCGGCGAACGTGTCGCGCTCGTCGGCCACACAGGCGCAGGGAAGACGACCGTGACAGCGCTGCTGCTTCGTTTCTACGAACCGCAACGCGGCGAGATCCTCATCAACGGTATCGACATCCGCAAGTACACGATCGCGTCGCTGCGTTCCCTCTTCGCCATCGTCCAGCAGGACTTTTTCCTCTTCACCGGCACCATCGCCCAGAACATCTCGCTGGGCAATCCCGATATCGGCCCGGAGAGAGTGCGCGAGGCGGCGATTCGCGTGCAGGCCGACCGCTTCATCCAACGTCTTCCGGAAGGCTATGACGCCGAGGTGCGGGAGCGCGGCGCGGGATTGTCGGTGGGGGAGAAGCAGCTCCTCTCCTTCGCTCGCGCGCTGGCGTTCAATCCGCCGGTGCTCGTGCTCGACGAGGCCACATCGTCGATCGACACGGAAACGGAGGTACTGATCCAGGAGGCAATCCAAACGCTGATGGAGGGTCGCACATCGATCGTCATCGCCCACCGGCTCTCCACGATCCGCTCCGCCGACACGATCCTCGTCTTCCACCACGGCGAGATCCGCGAGCGCGGCACGCACGACGAGCTGATCCAGCACGGAGGGTTGTACCGGAAGCTGTACGAGATTCAGTATCGGGAGACGGCGGCGGTGGTTTAGGTTTCCGCCGTTCGCATGGGTCTTAGGGGCGGTTCACGCGGAGACGCGGAGGACGCGGAGATTCCTACTCTGCATCTCCGCGTCTCCGCGTGAAACAAAGAACCTTTATACACGCCAGAATTGGGAACGAAGGTACGATTCGATACCGTGCGGGTTGCGGTCATCGGCGGCGGGATCAACGGCCTTGGCGTGGCGTGGGAGCTTTCACGCCGCGATTACGACGTCACGCTTTTCGAGAAGGGCCGTTGCGGCGCCCAGACTTCGTCGGCGACGACGAAGATGATTCACGGCGGCCTGCGCTACCTCGAGCATGCGCACATGGCGCTGGTACGTGAGTCGCTGCGCGACCGTGCGTGGCTGCTGGCGAACCTGCCCGAGCTCGTGAAGCCGGTCGAGATCTTGCTGCCTTTGTACGCCGACAGTCCGCGGCGCGCCTTCACGCTTCGAGCCGGTCTGATGCTGTACGACCTGCTGGCCGGCCGGTCCAACATCGCGCGGCACATGGCCATGAGCGCCGACGAGTTGACCGCGCGCGTGCCGCTCACCGCGGACGGCTTGCGCGGTGGGTTCAGCTACTGGGACGCGCAGGTCGATGATTACGCGCTTGCTCGCGTCGTCATGTCGTCGGCGATCAGCGACGGCGCCAAGGTGCGCGAAGAGACCCGCGTCGTGTCGTTGCGCCGCAAGGAGAAAGAGTGGATCGTCGTGACTGCGAGCGGGGAGGAGCAGCGCTTCGATCTCGTCGTCAACGCGGTGGGTCCGTGGATGAACGCGTTGCTCGCCGAGAACCGCATCCATTCGCGCTACATCCTCTCGCTCGTGCGTGGCTCACACCTGGTTTTGAGGAGTCGCGTCGCCGATGTCGGGATGCTGTTGCAATCGCTCAGCGACCGGCGCGTCTTCTTCGTCCTGCCGTGGAAAGGGACGACGCTCGTCGGCACGACCGAGGTGATGCATCGGACGTCGCTCGAAAACGTGCAGGCGACGGGGGAGGAGATCGACTATCTCATCGCCCGGTTCAATCGGTATCTCCGCGATCCGATCACGTACGACGATGTGGCGTCGACATTCGCCGGCGTCCGGCCGCTCGTCGGACGTGCCCTGAATCCGAGCGCGATCGGCCGCGAGTATCGCCTCGAGCGCCGCGGCAATCTGCTCAACATCTTCGGCGGCAAGATGACCACATTCCGTTCGATGGCGGAGAAGGTGGCGATGAGGGTGGATAACTATTTTGGTCACGTGCGCACGGCGCGGCCGGCGCGGTTCCTGGGAGTGAAGAGTGGATCAGTGGATTAGTCGATGAGTGGACTAGTCCAGGATTCGTCCGCACTTTCCACACCGATCGTAAATGCTCGCAACAGCACAATCATCGAGCGCCTTCTCCCCCACGCTTTTGTGGGGGAGAAGGTGGCGAAGCCGGATGAGGGGGCGTTTGATTGTCGCGATAACCGAACTGGAACTGGGCA
>JADGNZ010000101.1 GCA_017883205.1 Thermoanaerobaculia bacterium
GATACTGAACCCACTCCCTCTCATCCACCCTTGGTTCCATCCATTCAAAGTAGCACTAAGCTAAGTTAGCGCCTATGGGCGAGACGCCCGCACTCCTCAGCGCGTCGCAAGGAGTGCGGTCGTCTCGACCGCGGGCACTCGGGCGTCCTCGCCCGAGTGCGGTCAGGGCGGGGGTCCAAATTCGTCGACGTTCTTGCTTGCGTGAAGTACTGCTTCGAAGTCTCTGTCGCGCAAGCTTCTGGATCTATCAGCTCCCGCTCTAGTGGGGCATCGCGACGTAGCACACTCTCATCATTTGATATATGACCCGAGCGTTCGTTGATGCCCATGAATGTCGCTCGGTCATGGCACCGGCGAACGGTGTGACGCGTTAACGCAAGGTCCTCACTGCTTCGTGTTTTCCCCCGAGGCCTGCGAGGCGGCCGCTGCGCCGGACGGCGCGTTGGTGAGCGGATCGGCGAGACATTTCTCGATGGTCGGGGCCAGCTCGATCGAGGTGATGAAGTTGTAGTGGCTGTAGCCGGGGATGATGGCCAGGCGCGCTTTTGAGAGCTGGGTGTTCTGCCAGCCTGGCTCCTTTATGCCGCCGCCGAGGAGGGCGAAGAAGTCCGCGATGTGCTGCTGTGAGATGGAGTCATTGTCGGCATAGACGAGCAGGACCGGCATGGGGAGTTTTTTTACATCGTCCGACCAATCGTAGGACGCACCCAGCATCTTGCCCATCTTGTCGAGGAACTGCGGGAAGCGCTGCGGCTCCGGCCATGCTCGCGAGAATTTCCCGGTTGGCGTCTGCATCATGTTTCCGGCCATTGCGGCGCTTACCTGGCCCATGCCTTTCTGCGCTTCGGGGTACCAGCCGCTCTTCGCGTAAGGGTTGGAGATGACGACCAGGCGCCGGACCTTTTCCGGATGCTGGATCGCGGTGCGCAGGCCGGCAGCGGCACCGAGCGAGAAGCCAACGATGTCCGCTTTCTGAATCGAGAGATGGTCAAGCAGCGCGGCGATGTCGTCGCCCATCGTCTCCATCGTGAGCGGACGGCCGGTGTCTGCCGTGCGGCCATGGCCCTGCAGCTCGACCGCGATCACCTTGTGGGTCTTCGCGAGGGGCTCGATCAGGGTGGACATTTCGCCGATGGTCATCAGCCCACCGTGCAGCAGGACCAGCGGCTCGCCCTCCCCGTAGACCTCGTGACAGAGCTTGATGCCGTTCACATCGGCGTAGCCGGACGAGACGGGCGTGAGCGGCCCGACGGATGTTCTGGTTGTCGTTTGCGGCATTGCTGGTTCTTTTGTCTTCATCGCTCGCACCTGTCAGCCCACGTGAGTGCCGAAGAGTGCTCCTACTGCCGATGTCAGTCCCATCGCCAGTGCCCCCCAGAACGTTACGCGGGCCGCTGCGCGGGGGATGGGCGCTCCCCCGATCTTCGCGCCAATGCCACCAAGGAGTGCCAGAAACAGAAGCGAGCTTCCGGCAACGATCGGCATCAACATGGTCCGTGCGACAAACAGCGCCGCTAACGGCAGAGCGCCGCCGATGGCAAAAGAGACCGCGGATGTGACGGCTGCCTGAACCGGTTTGGGGGCGGAGGCGGCGTTCATTCCCAGCTCGTCACGGGCGTGGGCGCCGAGCGCATCGTGCGCCATCAGCTGCTCCGCAACCTCGGTTGCGAGCCCTGGCTGCAGTCCTCTTCCGACGTAGATCGCAGCCAGCTCTTTGAGCTCGTTCTTCCGATCGGACTTCAGCTCTTTCTTTTCCAGTTCCAGATCGGCCCGTTCCGTGTCGGCCTGCGAGCTGACGGAAACGTATTCGCCCGCAGCCATCGACATCGACCCGGCAACGACGCCCGCGACTCCGGCGATCACGATGCCGCTTCCGTTAGGAGTAGCGGCCGCCACTCCGAGAATGAGACTGGCGGTGGAGAGGATTCCATCGTTCGCGCCCAGAACTGCCGCGCGCAGCCATCCCGCTCTCTGGGTCTTGTGTCCTTCCTCGTGACCTCTGACCATTTGCGTCTCCATTTCGTGAATCTCAAGAGCTCATCCCGGGCACCATGGGCGTCTTCGCCGGTCGCGGCTTCGATCAAAAGACAAACATCGCGACACCGGCGCCAAACATGAAGAGCGTCGTGATCCCGACCGTCACGCGGCCGAGGATCGAGCTTGGCTGCCCCCGCATGATCTTGGAGTCCGACGCGACGAGGAGGATGCCGACGAGCAGAAACGGCGCAAGAAGGCCGTTGATGACGGCGCTCCAGTACAGCGCGCTCACCGCGTTGATGTTTGCGAAGTCGATGCCGATACCGATCGCCGTCGAAAGGAGAACGACCGCGTAGAAGGCTCGCGCCTTGTCGATCTTCTCATCGAGGCCCTGACGCCACCCGAACGTTTCGGCTAGTGCGTAGGCCGCGGAGCCCGACAAGGTCGGTATCGCGAGAAGGCCGGTTCCGATGAGCCCTGCCGTGTACAGAAAGAAGCACCAGGATCCTGCGAGCGGCCGCAGCGCCTCGGCGGCCTGGCGCGACGTCTCGATGTTCGTGATGCCATGCCGGTGGAGCGTGAGTGCCGTCGTCACGATGATGAAGAACATCACCGCGTTCGAGAAGAACGTTCCCACGCCGACGTCGATCTTGCGATCGATGATCTCTTCGCTCGTCGCACCATACCGTTCGACGGCGAGCTTCCGTCCGCTGTCTTTCTCCTCCTCCACCTCCTGCGAAGCCTGCCAGAAGAAGAGATAGGGACTGATCGTCGTCCCGAGGATCGCTACGAGCGTCGCCCATGCCGTCTTCGAGTGCAGAAGGGTCGGGCGCACTGTGTCGTGGAGGATGGCAGACCAGGACGGGTGGAGACTGATCGCGGTCAGCACATATGCGAAGAGGAACAGCGCCAGCCATTTCAAGGTATTGGCGATCTGGTGGTAACGAAGCCACACGGTCGCTGCGCTGATCCCAACCCCGAACAGAATGACGCACACGTGGGAGTTGATCCCCGTCAGCATCTTTGCGGCATCGGCCATCCCTGCGAGATCCGCCCCGATGTTCACGGTATTCGCGGCAAGGAGTGCGAGTGCAGCGAGCGCCACGAGCGGCCGCGGAAACTTCTTCCGAAACGCCTCGGCAAGACCGTACCCCGAGACCATGCCGATGCGCGCACACATCATCTGCACGCCGGCCATGAGCGGCCAGGTGACGAACGCCGTCCAGAGCATCGCCGTCCCGAGTTGCGCGCCAGCCA
The DNA here is from genome assembly GCA_017883205.1 of Thermoanaerobaculia bacterium. Taxonomy (GTDB): domain Bacteria; phylum Acidobacteriota; class Thermoanaerobaculia; order Gp7-AA8; family Gp7-AA8; genus JADGNZ01. The sequence goes on from JADGNZ010000101.1 coordinate 3,235, forward strand.
CGGAATAGGTGGCAATGCCTGAAGGGTCATCATCCGCCGCACCGGTGATGAGACCGGGCCCGAGGACCGACAGAAACTGACGAAAGCGACGCTTCTTTCCTGCCACGCATGCACGATACCGAAGACGGCGGTTGCCGTCGATCATCTTCGCTCACACCGTGAAACTCAGCCCGATCAGTGGATGACGATGTGGTATCGACCGGAAAGAAGATCGAGCGATCGATCACGCAGGGGAGGAGATGTACGCCAATCTTCTTCAACGCGCTCGGCAAAACGGAGATGGTCATTCCACATGAAGCGTGAAGTCTCCTCGCGAAGGGATTTGAAGATCGCCACCGGGCCGGTGGCGGCACAGCCGTCGAGCCGACTGCGCTACGCTTGCCTCGCGCATCAACCAATTCCTCGGAAACGTAGCGCCAACGTAGCGGTGACGTAGCGCCGCCGGCTCGGCGGCTGTATCGCCGGCGGCCCGCCGGCGGTTCATCCACCAAGCAGATCTTCGACAGTCGGGCCAGACCTTCGTCGTTCTCGCTTGCCCAGAGAGCCACTGAATCGGCATGCGTGCTCGAGCAGAGCGCACCGTCTCACTCAGCGAAGACCTTCGTGAAACGCGGCGACGGCGATGCGCCCGGACAATCGCATCGAGCGTTGGTGCAACGAGGTTGCCGCCGAGCTGCTCGTCCCGCTGGATGTCTTTCAGAACGACTACGATCGAGACGCTGACCTCCGCGCGGAGATGGATCGGCTGGCGCGCCGCTTCAAGGTGAGCACGCTCGTGATTCTCCGCCGCATGCGCGACGCCGGATTGAATGTTGCGCGATTCCACGAAGCCTACGATCACGAAGTCGAGCGGCTGCGTGCACTCTCCGCGCGAGAAGAGCGAGCGGCCCCGCGTCGCGCTCGGGGTCATCTCCACCGCTCCCTGTCTCGTTCCGATCCAGATTCCGCCTCGCCGGTCCTCGGCGATCGACCAGATCATCCGGTCGGGCAATCCGTCGTCGGTGGTGTAGTCGACGAAGCGCTCACCGTCGTAACGGCTCAAGCCGTCCAGCGTTCCGAACCAGACGTATCCGCGGGAGTCCGTGGTGATCGTGGAGATGGAGTCGTTCGGCAGCCCTTGTGACGTCGTCACCGACTCGAGAGGCAGACGTCCGCGTGCCTGCATCTGCACAGCGGACGCTTTGCCGGCAAGGCAGACGACGAGCGACAGGGCGAGTCCGAACCGACGGTTCACCGCAACCAGTTTACGGCATCGATCCCTGACCCTCAGCCCGGTAGTTTCTCTTCGATGTATACGCGAGAACGCAGGCGAGAACGGTGGCCAGGACACCAAAGGACAGATATAACAAGACCGCCACGCCCCTTTGCCGGAGACTGATCGCGGCAACGGTCATCAGGCCGATGCTCAGAACCGCACAACTGCCACTTACCAGGGCGATCGCCGGATCGTGGTCGCTCTTTTCGGACAATAAGAACAATGAGCCGCTGAATGCAAACAAGAGCGCGGTAAGAATCTGCCCGCTCACGCGAAGTGCTGGATAGTGCGGTTGACTGAGCAGGTTGTTTGCGAGGAATGCCTCCCAGGCAAGATCGACACCGTTGGCGCCGACTCTGAGCTCTTCGTATTGTCGCGACCAACCGCCGAGAGTGACCAGAAAGCTCTGGTTTGCCATGATTCGGAGATCGACGATCGCGGCCGCGATGACTGCAGCCCAGACGATCAACGCAGCGAATGGAGTCTTCTCGATGTGACTATGGCCACGGCCGAAGACGCCCTGCAACAGCGCATAGAGAATCCCTCCGACCAGTACAAACTTCAAAGTAAAAAGAAGGTGTTCGTGCTCGATGCGGTGGCCGATCTCTGCGACAACGTTATCGTGCTCTTTGTCGAGAAACTGTCTCGCGTCGGCGTCGAGCTTGTTCCACGCCGCGACCGTTGCATCAGGAATGCGTTTCCCCGATTCCTTACGGTCTCCTGCACCGAGAACGCCCAGGACATCTACGGACAGCAGGACGACAAGGATCGCGAGAGCGCCGAAAGCAGCTTTCTGCAGAGCAAACCGACGATCAATACGCGATTCCATTTTCAGAGTATTGCGTGGTCGCTCACCGGGGTCAAGGAGTGCACGCGCACTTTAGACCTGACCGCTCTTCGGTGGTCCCTGACTGGTCGTCGCTTTGCGCGGCAATTCCTCGGCCCAGCGATCGAGACGCTCCTGGGCATAGCCTGCGATCGTCGGATTGTCATTCGACGTCAGTCGCATGAGTGCATGGCGCGCCTCAACTGTTCCGATGTCAGCCAGCGCCCAGGTGCACTTTCGAGCCAGCGCGAAGGCGTCGTCGAATTCCAGATACGGGTGACGTGCCACTGCCGCGACCACAAGGTTCGCCACTGTGGAAGGATCCCCGGCTTGCTGAAGCAAGCGTGCGAGATTCTCATGCTGCTCGTGCCAATCGGCGGCAATGAGGTCACCGAGCAACGCGGCACGAACAGGAATGTCGAATACGGACGACAAAATGAGTGCGGCCTCGACCGCCTTGCCATCGCGTTGAGTAGACGCTTGACGCAGTAGGTTGTCGATATGGCCTGCGTCAACGCGAGGATCGACTGGATATCGTTTCAGGAACTCATCGATCGAAATGCGCTTAAGAGCCAGATCGATAATCAACGCCTTCGACTGGTTGGTCATCGTTTCTACCGTACGGCGAAACAGGGCGGTGTGCCAACCTCACGCACGGGGTGGTGGGGGCAGGTCTAAAGTCTAATCTTTCTCGTCTTGTCGCGTTTTCGCTTCAGATCGAGTACCAGCCCACCGGTCGGCGCGGACTGGAAGAACTCGAGCAGCGAATCCGGCTGCCGTGCCTTTTCGGCAGCGCCATCGAAATCTTCGGCCGCTACGATCACGACCGCCTCGCCGTGTTGTTTGACCACCCGTTGCGGACCCTGCGTACGCACGAGGCGGAACAACTCGCTGAAGCGCGCTTTCGCCTCGTGAAGCTGCCAGACTGGATGTTTTTGCATGCCGATAGACTACTTTGACTACGGCGATACGGTGCAGTTCGGGGGCGCCGCAATCACTGCACTTCTGCCGGCACCTGCACCGTCACGATCTCAGCAAGAACGTGCATCAAGTCGAGCTCCCATGTGGCGAAGGGAGGCGCGGCGGATCTCCGCGACCCCTCCGGGGTCGAAACTTCTAACTCACATGGATTCCGGTGGTCGCTCGCTGGCGCTCGCACCACCGGCTGATATGGAGTGACTTGTCAAACCGCGCTGCTCGTGCAGCCTTTGATTTTGATTTTGCTTTTTCC
>JADGNZ010000077.1 GCA_017883205.1 Thermoanaerobaculia bacterium
AAGGCATCCAAATATCCTCCGGATGCATCATCGTTTGAGTTGTCCTCGATGTCCCCGGTCAATGTCTTCGATGTCCCCGGTCAGTACACCCCCACGCTTTTCAGTGGGGGAGAAGGTGGCCGAAGGACGGATGAGGGGGCGTTTGACTGTCGCGTCAACGTTGCACAAACACTGCGCGGGGATGTTTTTTCAATCACGCCAACCACTCGCGAACAATGGGTTTCTCCCTTCCCGCAACGCCCCCCTCATCCGGCTTCGCCACCTTCTCCCCCCGCAAAAAGCGCGGGGGGAGAAGGCGCTCGATTGGAAGGAGCCGGGGATAAGGGTGTGAGAAATGCGGGTCAAATGAGGCGACCCGTCTGCTCCATACCTACCGGGAACCCCAGCCTCGCTTTAGCATTCGGCCGGACGTTCGCGGCTCCGGCGACTCTGCGAGTGTCGGGCGCTCAGACGTTCATGACTCGCGGCGGGCTTTGAATGAACTTCCACGTTGTATCGAACGTCTGAGTGTCAGACATTCGATTCTACGAAATTGTCTCGCGAGGTGACCGCGTCATCGCGAACGTCTGGCCGTCAGACATTCGCGGGTTCCGTCGACATTGCGAATGTCTGACGCTCAGATATTCATGTCCAGCGGCGAGCTGTTGACTGACTTCCGGGTTGCAGCGAACGTCTGCGCGTCAGATATTCGATTCTACGAACTTCGCCACGCGAAGTAACCGCGTCATCGCGAACGTCTGGCCGTCAGACATTCGCGGGTTCCGTCGACATTGCGAATGTCTGACGCTCAGATATTCATGTCCAGCGGTGAGCTTTGAATGACTTCCGCGTTGCAGCGTACGTCGGAGCGTCAGATATTCGATCCTGCGAAGTTGTCTCGAGCACCATTGGGGCCAGGCCTTTGCTCGTTTGTGGACTGCAAATCATTGAGAAACGGCCACTTGTGGCGGCTCATTGGGGACTCTCGCGACGGCGCTCAGTTATTCTGACCACGAGGTCGGAAAACTGGAAGGTTGCCCGGGCTTCTTGCCGTGCAGCACCTGGTAAGTCCCCCCTCATCCGGCTTCGCCTCCTTCTCCGCCCGCAAAAAACGCGGGGGTGAAGGCGCTCGATGCAAAGGAGTCGCTGAAAGACGTGTGAGAAAGCGGGTTAGACCAGTCGAGACCGAGGGCCGAGGACCACCGAATCCCACTGCACAAAGATCCGAAAAGCGTGTTTGAATAATTGAAATAGGCGCCGATTCCAATCTCGATCAGTCGGTCTAAACCGTTGATTCACTAGAGGTTTGCGTTGCGCTGAGCCCGTGCCAGGAAGTGGCCTTGCCGTTGCGATAGACGGCGGTCATGAACCCATGCACACAATCCCGTCCTCGGTCGAGGATGCTTCTCGTCGAAGATGAGATCGTCCTTCTTTCCGCTCTCAAGAAGTACTTCACCCGCGAAGGATATGCGGTCGATTGCGCACGTGAACTGGAAGAAGCGGAAGCGCTGATCGCCACGTTGTACTACGACGTCGTCATCGCCGATCTCCGGCTTTCGGGAACGTACGCGGTCGAAGGGCTGGCGATCCTGCGCTTCGTTCGCCACAACTCCCGCGGCACGCGCGTCATCATCCTCACCGCGCACACGGCGCCCGGAATTCAGCGGAGCGCGAAGGCTCTCGGCGCCGAGGCGTTCCTGCCCAAGCCGACGCCGCTCGCCGAGATCTCGGCCTGCATCGACCGTCTGATGGGGGTGGCACCGTGACGCGCCACTCGCTGATGGACGACATCCTCGCGCCGGGCGGTCTGTCGATTCTGTTCCAGCCGATCTTCGAGATCGTGAACGGCGATCCGGTGCTCTTCGCACTCGAGGCGCTGGCTCGCGGGCCAAGAGGCTCGAACGTCGAGTGCGCGAACGTGCTCTTCGAGTACGTGCGCCGCAAAGGGAAGGAGACTGAGGTCGATCGCGTGTGCATTGCACGCGCCGTTGCGGCAGCGGCAAGCGTGCCCGGCGCGCCGGCGATCTCGATCAACGTTCATGCCTCGACGCTCGAGCGGGATCCGCACTTCGCCGCGTTTCTCAGCGATATCTGCAACAGGAACGGCGTGCCGGTCTCGCGGCTGATTCTGGAGATCGTGGAGCAGCAGAAGTTCTGGGACGAGCGTGCCTTCTTCGGCGCCCTCGCGGAGCTGCGCGGCCTCGGCGTCCGCATCGCCCTCGACGACATCGGCATCGGCTACTCCAGCCACCGCCTGCTCATCGAGGTCCGGCCCGACCTTTTCAAGATCGATCGTTACTTCATCACCGGAAGCGCCGAGAACGAGTACTCACGCGCGGCCATCGAATCGATCGTCCTGCTCGCCACGCGTCTCGGCGGCCGCGTTGTCGCCGAGGGAATCGAGGAGGTTCGCGATTACGAGACGGTCACCGCGCTCGGCATCGACCTTGTGCAGGGCTACTACTTCGCGCGTCCCTCATTCCCGGCATCGTTCGGTGCCGCACCCATCAACCACGAATCGTCTTCCGCAACGCATTGAAAGGAGCAAGGCTCATGAACCGAAAAAAGATTCTTCTCGTCGATGACTCCAGCACGATCCTCATGATGGAGAAGTTCATTCTGAGGAACGGCCCGTACGATCTCGTCACCGCGGCAAACGGTGAAGAGGGAGTGCGGAAGGCTTCCGAACATCTCCCCGATCTCATTCTTCTCGACGTGATCATGCCGAAGATGGGCGGCTTCGAGGCGTGCCGGCTAATCCGCAGCACCGAGAGCACGAGTCAGATCCCCATCATCATGGTCACGACGCGCGGCGAAGCAGCCAACGTCGAAGCCGGTTGGGCCAATGGCTGCACCGACTACGTGACCAAGCCGATCAACTCGATCGAGCTGCTCGCCAAAGTCCGTAACTTCCTGGGCGATGGTGCCGCCGAGGTGCTGCAGTGAGCGCCGAGGAGAAGAACCGTTCGTACATCACCGTCGTTCGCGAGGAGCTGCAGCAGTACACGCAGGGCCTTCTCCGCGAGAACGAAAAGCTTCGGGCTATGGCTACCGCGCTCGAAAGCGACAAGCGCCGGCTGGAGCTGGAGATCATCGAAGCCCGCGTCGTTCTTGATCAGCAGGAAGTACTTCGCCGGAAGATGGAATCGTTCGAGGCGGCACGCACGGAGATGCTGACCGAGGTTACACGGCTGGTGCAGGCGCGCGACGCCGCCACCCGCGAGCTCGATCTGCTGCGAACCCGCATCGGCGACGTCGAGCGTGAGAACGAGACGTATGCCGCGCAGTACCACCAGATCGAGAACCAGAGCAGCAATCTGTCGAACCTCTACGTCGCCTCGTACCAGCTCCACGCCAGCGTGGAGCGTGGCACGGTGCTGAGCACGATTCAGGAGATCGTCGTCAACCTGATCGGCTCCGAAGAGGTGGCCATCTTCGAGCTCGACGGCGACGCGCGAGAGTTCCGTCTCTCCTCGTCCTTCGGCGTCGACAGGATGCGGCTGAAGAGCTTCAAAGCCGGCAGCGGTCCGATCGGCAAATGCCTCGTTGGCGGCGAGGTCTTCGTCAACGACGAAGTCGCGGGCGGCGAAGACAAGCTCACCGCGTGCGTGCCGCTCAAGATCGGCGAGCGCGTCATCGGCGCCATCCTCGTCTTCCGCCTGCTCGAGCACAAACAGGGGCTGCAGGCCGTCGATCACGAGCTGTTCGAGCTGCTGTCGATCCACGCGTCGACCGCGCTCTACTGCGCCAATCTTCACAACTCGGTGGCCAATACGCCGTTGGCGGTGCTGGGATGAGCGCGCTCGAAGCCGGCGGCGAACTGCCGATCGACGAAGGCGACACGATGAAGCGGGTCTACCTCTACCCGGGACAGATCGTCACTTCAGGCCAACCGCTCATGGTCAGCACCATCCTCGGCTCCTGCGTTTCCATCTGCCTCTGGGATCCGGTGGCCAGGGTCGGCGGCATCAATCACTATCTGCTGCCCAACAACCCGCTCAACGGACAGTCTGACCTTCGCTACGGCAACACGGCGATCGACGGGCTGATCGTGAGACTCCTCGCCCTGGGCGTGAAGAAGCAACGGATCGTGGCCAAGGTCGTCGGCGGCGCGTCGATCCTCACCAGCTTCAGCGACACGCGCAAGTCGATCGGCGACCAGAACGTCGACGTGGCACGGACGCTCCTCGCCAAGCACGGCATCAACGTCAGCGGCGAGCAGACCGGCGGCACGCGCGGCCGAAAACTTCTCTTCCACACAGGTAACGGCTGCGTCTTCAGCAAGGAGATTTGACGATGAACGCCTTCCCCATCAGCGACGCCGATCGCCAGCAACTCATCGATGCGTTCGTCGCCGAGACCGACGACGTGCTCGACGAGATCGAACAACTCCTGCTGCGTCTCGAACAGAACCCGGAAGAAGACCACTTGCTGCACGAGATCTTCCGCGGCGTCCACACGCTCAAAGGCAATGCCGCCTGCCTGCAATTCGACGAGCTGACGCGCTTCGCACACGTCATGGAAGAGTTGCTGGACGGGATGCGCGAAGGACGGCTCGATGCCACGACCGCGCACGTCAGCCAGTTGCTGGACGCAGCCGACGCGCTGCGCGACATCGCGGTGCGCTCGGTCAACGGCGACGGCACGTTGAGCGACCGGCAGGAGGCGCTGCTGGCACAGGTAACTGCATGGCAAGCCAGCGGCGGCAAGACAAGCTCCTCACTCGCCGGCGGCGCGGCCGCGCAAGAGCCGGCGCGAGCTGCCCGCCCGTCGCGCAGCCTCCGCGTTGGCATCGACAAGCTCGATCGCATGCTCAACCTCGCCGGTGAGATCGCCACCATCCGCGGCACGGTGCGCCAGCTCGTCGAACAGAGCGGCAACGACGAGAAGACTCTCGACGCCGTTCGCGAGCTGGACCGCCTCAGCTTCGATCTGCAGGAATCGATCATGAACGTGCGGCTCGTGCCGGTCGGGCCTTCACTTCGACATTTTCACCGCGTCGTGCGCGACCTCGCTTCTTCCCAGGAGAAGCGCGTGATGCTCGTGCTCGAAGGGGAAGACGTCGAAGTCGACACCACCGTCATCGAACAGTTGAAGGATCCGATCACGCACATGATCCGCAACGCGGTCGACCACGGGATCGAACTGCCAAACGTGCGCGCCGGGAAGGGAAAGAATCCCGTAGGCACGATCCGTATCGCTGCCGCTCACGACTCCGGCGGCATCATCGTTCGCTTCTCCGACGACGGCGCGGGCTTGAACGACGCCGCCATCGCCGAGCGCGCCCGCGGTCTCGGCCTCGATCCCGAACGGATGTCCCGTCAGGATCTCTGGGACCTGACGCTGCGTCCCGGATTCTCCACGGCAACGCAGATCACCGATCTCTCCGGACGCGGCGTCGGGATGGATGTCGTCCGCCGCAACGTCGATTCGATGCGCGGAACACTCAGCGTTCATTCCGAGCCCGGTTCCGGCACGACTGTCGAGATCCGCCTGCCGTTGACGGTCGCGGTCATCGAGGGCTTCGCCGTCGGCGTCGCGGATGAGACGTACGTCATCCCGATCGACAACGTCATCGAATGCACGGAGATGCCTGTAGGAGGCAATGAGGCCACCGGCGTCATCGACCTTCGCGGCGAGCCGTTGCCGTTCCTTCGCATCCAGCGCGTCTTCGGACTGGACGCCTCGCCGCACGCACGCGAGAACGTCGTCGTCGTCGAGCACAAAGGCGGCCGCGGGCGCGCTGGCATCGTCGTCGATGCGCTCTTCGGCAGCAGTCAGGTCGTCATGAAGCCGATGGGCCGCTTCCTGCGGCAGGTCGACGGCGTGGCCGGATCGTCAATCCTCGGAAACGGGCGTGTGGCCCTGATCCTCGATGTCCAGCAGATCATCAACCGCGCTGCTGACGCCGCGGCCATCCAGGCGAGGAGCTATGCATGAGCCGCTTGATGCGCGCCTTCGGAAGCCTTCTCGAACGGCTTCTCGGATTGATCCACCCTCGCCGCGCCCGCAAACGCAAACGAGTCACGATGCGGTACCTGATGCTGCTGTCCCTCGCGGTTTCGGCAATGCCCTTGATCGCGATCACAGTCACAAACAATTGAACACGACAGGAGAGTTACATGGTTAGCATACGGAAATTCGGAAAACACGTACTCGCGGTGGCGATCCTTTCGATCGCCGGCCTCAGTACAGCTACAGCGGGCAGCCTGCCCGCCGACACCTGGCGAAGCGCTGTCAATGAGAATGCAGCCAGTCTTCGCAGGGGTGATTACAGCAACTCATTGAAGACTGCCGAGCGCCTTCTCTCCCAAATGGTAGAGCGCCTCGGCGCCGGTAGTGCCGAGGATGAAATGCTCGCCACCGCGCTCACGCAAAAGGCGTTGGCGAATGCCGGCCTCGGAAACATCAACGATGCTCTCTGGTATTGGTATATCGCTCAGGAGATCTCGCCGGCCGCGGCAAGGAGCGACCTTTCAGCCTTCGGTGCCCCGGGCGAATATCTCAAACGGCATCCGTTTGCGATCGCCGAGTCAAATCCAGGACCCGGAACCACCCCGGCCCGCGTCCTCAAACAGGTGGTGCCAAACTTTCCATCCGGGGCGTCGCACTTTGGCGCGGGCGATCTCATCGTCCACATCATCATCGACCGGAATGGCTCCGCAACGTTGCCGCACATCGTTCATCCGCTTCCCGCCCCGGCGCTGTCGTACGTCGCGCTCGAGGCATTGAAGCGCTGGCAGTTCGCGCCCGCGAAGCAAAACGGCCAGGCGGTCGCGTTCCCCTTCGATCTCACGGTGCATTACAAACTCTAACCGTTGCACAAAGACTCGAAAACCGTGTTCGAATAATCGAAAAGCAAGCGCCGAGAGAATACCGGTCGCATTCACAAGTCGTTGATACCCAATTAGTTAGTCCTCATGCCGCAGGCTCGCGCCAACTGGTCTCACCGTTGCGATCCTCGGTATTCATCCAAGCCGTTTTCACTCGTCAACCATCAACCGTAGTCGGACCTAACCTTCATCAGGAGCATTGAAAACATCATGTTCAACAACTGGAAAATCGGAAAGAGACTGGGGCTGGCCTTCGGGATCAGCATCCTGCTGGTAGCAGTCGTCGCGGTAGCCGGCTTCTGGGGCCTCTCGCAGGCGGTCCAAACGACCTACGAAATCCTGCATCACGACGCCAAGATGATGGAGCAGGCCTCGCAGGCGCAAGCCAACGGCCTCGGACTGCGCCGCTATGAGAAGGATTACTTCCTCAACATCGGCGACAAAGAACAAGAGACCGGCTACACCAACAAGTGGAACAAGGAGCACGCCGACCTGGTCGAGAACCTCAGCACCCTCGACAAAGTGAGCACGCTTCCGGAGGACAAGGAACTGTTGAAGGTCCTCCTGGCTGATCTCTCCACCTACACAATCGGCTTCCAATCGGTGCAGGCGCGGATTGCCGACAAGAAGATCAAGACTCCCGCCGAAGCGAATACGGCGATGATTCCGTTCAAAGACGATATCCGCCGGCTCGACACCTCCCTCGAGGACTTCGCAGCCAAGAACGTGGAGCGCATGAAGGCCAAGGAGAAGGTCGTGGCCGAGGCAGAGTCTCGCACTCGCAGTGTCATGTGGGTCGTCTTTGTCATTGGATTCATCGTCGTCTCGTTCATGACCGTTGCCGTGACCCGAAGCATCACGCAACCGATTCTGAGCGTGGTCAGCATCGCGGAGAAACTCGCCGAGGGCCAGACCGACTTCGAGATCGAGTCGAGCGGCAAGGACGAGACCGGCGCGCTGCTCTCGGCCATGAAGCAGATGATCGACTCCAACAACGAGATGGTCGCAGCAGCTACCGGCCTGGCGGCCGGAGACCTTTCCGTCCGCGTCACGCCACGCTCCGACCACGACGCCCTCGGCACAGCCCTCTCGAACATGATCGAGCGCCTGACCGAGATCATCGGCGAAGTCCGCAGCGGCGCTGCCTCGCTCACCGTCGCCTCTTCGCAGATCTCCGCCAGCGCACAGTCGCTCTCGCAGGGCACCAGCGAACAGGCTTCGTCGGTCGAAGAGACCACATCCAGCCTCGAAGAGATGAGCGCGTCAATCACCCAGAACGCCGAGAACAGCCACCAGATGGAAACGATGGCCGTCAAGGGAACGAAGGACGCCGAGGAGAGCGCACAGGCCGTCAAGCAATCCGTCGAGGCCATGACCAAGATCGCCGAGAAGATCTCCATCATCGAAGAGATCGCCTACCAGACCAACCTGCTCGCGCTGAACGCTGCCATCGAAGCAGCGCGCGCCGGCGACCACGGCCGCGGCTTCGCCGTCGTGGCAACCGAAGTACGCAAGCTCGCCGAGCGCAGCCAGGCCGCGGCAAAAGACATCGGAGCACTGGCAACGTCCAGCGTCGACGTCGCCCAACGTTCCGGCCGCCTGCTCATCGAGCTCGTGCCGACCATCCGCAAGACCGCCGACCTCGTTCGCGAAGTGACCGCAGCATCGATCGAACAGTCCGGCGGCGTCGCGCAGATCAATCGCGCCATGACGCTCGTCGATCAGGTCACGCAGAAGAACGCCTCGGCATCCGAAGAACTGGCATCGACCGCGGAAGAGATGTCCTCCCAATCCGAGGCGCTCCAGCAGACCATTTCGTTCTTCAAGAACTCGACGGGAGGCCACAACGCCGCGCCGGTACGCCAGCACGAGACGGCCACTCCGGTCACTCCGTTCCGCGGCGCGCGTCCCGTCCCTGTCGCGGCTAAGAGCGCCAATCCTGCGGCGTACGCGGACTACACGCATTTCTAGGACACGACGATGAAGACCAACGACGTAGTGAAGTCGCTCAATCAGTACCTGACGTTCTTCCTGGCAGGAGAGGAGTACGCGCTCTCGATCCTGCAGGTCACCGACATCATCGAATGCGGCGTGGTCACGCGGGTCCCGGGCACACCGCCCTGGATCCGCGGCGTCCACAACCTGCGCGGAACGGTCGTGCCGGTGATCGATCTTGCCATCAAGTTCGGTCTGCCGGCCACCGAGATCACGCGCAGAACGTGCGTCGTGATCGTCGAGCTTCATATCGATGACGAAGCCTTGATCATGGGCGTGATGACCGACTCCGTGCATCAGGTCGTCGAGCTCGGCCCCGATCAGATCCAGGCGGCGCCGGCGTTCGGTCCGCGCGTTCGCGTGGACTGCGTCCTCGGCATGGCCACGAGCAACGGCAAGTTTGTCGTCATCCTCGACATCGACAGAATCCTCGCGTCCGAGGAGATCCTCACCGCGATTACTGCGGTCATCGAGGATCAGCCTTCGGACACACCTGTCGGACTTTCGACAAGCGCACACGTCTCTGTTGAGTAGAAGCTGAGTACACCGCCATGATCGAACCAAACGCCATCCGCCCGTTGTCCGACCGCGAGTTCCGGTCGCTGCAGGAGCTCATCTATCGCGAGGCCGGGATTCATCTCTCCGAGGCGAAGAAAGCGCTCGTCAGCGGCCGGCTCACGCGGCGGCTGCGCGCGCTCGGTCTCGACAATTTCAAGGACTACTACGAACAAGTCGAGGCGAGTGTCGATGAGCGCACGGCGATGCTCGATTGCATCTCGACCAATGAGACGCGCTTTTTTCGCGAGCCAAAGCAGTTCGACTTTCTCGAAGCGACGGTGTTGCCGCATTGGCGCGCCCTCGGCGACTCCGGCACGATCCCGAAAAAGATCCGCGTCTGGAGCGCGGCCTGCTCCAGCGGCGAGGAACCGTACACGCTGGCCATGGTCCTCGGCACGCACTTTCCGGACAGCGACGGATGGTCCGTCGAGATCCTGGCGTCGGACCTGTCGACGCGCGTTCTCTCGGCCGCCCGCGAAGGCGTCTGGCCCATCGAGCGCAGCAACGACATCCCCGAGCGTTTCCGGAAAGCGTGGATGCTGCGCGGGATCCGCGCCGAAGAAGGCCGCATGCGCGCGCATCCTCGACTCAAATCGATGATCGAGTTCCGGCGCATCAATCTCAACGACCGCAACTACGCAATCCGTGATTCCTTCGATCTGATCTTCTGCCGCAACGTTCTCATCTACTTCAACCGCGAATCGAAGACCGATGTCATCAATCGCCTGACGCAGCATCTGTCGCCGACGGGACTTCTGTTCCTCGGCCATGCAGAGAGTCTGACCGGCACCACTCACACGCTCGAGCACGCCGGACCAACGGTCTATCGCCGATCGCAACGTCAGCAGCCGTCGCAGTAAGAAAACACAATGAAACCGCGGCTGCAGCTTCTCGTCGTCGACGATTCGGCGGTCATGCGTCAGGCCATGATCGCCATCTGCCGCCGCGACCCGGGCATTGAGGTCAGCGTCGCCGCCGATCCCCTCATCGCCCGCAACAAGATGCGCAGCAACCGGCCCGACGTGATCCTGCTCGACATCGAGATGCCGCGCATGGACGGCCTCACGTTTCTTCGCCAGTTGATGGCCACCGATCCGATTCCGGTGGTCATCTGCTCGGCGCTGGCAGGACGCGGAACGCAAACGGCGCTCAAGGCGCTGGAAGAAGGTGCGGTGGAGATCGTGGCCAAGCCGCGAGTCGCGCTGCACGACTTCCTCAATGAATCGACCGAGATGCTGATCGAGACCATCCGCGCCGCCGCGCACGCCCGCCTGCTCCCGCGGCGGCCGCCCATGATCATCGAGAAGCGGCACTCTCCCGACGTCATCCTCCCTGCGGCCCGCCCCTCGCTCGCGCGCACCACGCGCAAGGTCGTGGCCCTCGGCGCGTCGACCGGAGGCACCGAGGCGCTGCGCGAGATTCTCGAGAGCATGCCGGGCGATGCGCCGGGCATGGTCATCGTGCAACACATGCCGGAGGTTTTCACGGCCGCGTTCGCACAGCGCTTGAATCAAACCTGCCGCATGGAAGTGAAGGAGGCAGCGGACGGAGACCGCATCGTCGACGGCCGCGCCCTCATCGCTCCCGGCAATCGCCACATGCTCGTCCACCGCGACGGTGCGGAGTATTGCGTCGAGCTCAACGACGGCCCGCTCGTCTCCCGCCACAAGCCGAGCGTCGACGTCCTCTTCCGTTCAGTTGCGCAATCCGCCGGAAGCAACGCCATCGGTGTCATCCTCACCGGCATGGGCAACGACGGATCGACCGGCCTGCTGGAGATGCACACCTCCGGCGCCGTCACCTTCGCCCAGGACGAAGCATCGTGCGTCGTGTTCGGGATGCCCCGCGAAGCAATCGCATGCGGCGCCGTCCAGTCTGTGCATTCGCTCGGCGCGATAGGAGGAGCGATCCTGTCGGCGAATGAGCGAATGCGGGGAAGGTAAAAAACAGATCACCACAGAGACACAGAGGTCACAGAGTTATCCGCTTCACCTCTGTGCTCTCTGTGTCTCTGTGGTGGCTATTCTTGTTACCAACCGCGCATCGCCCAGCTTCTCTGCCACTGCTGCGAATGATGATGTTGCTCCTCGCCAACGCAGCTCTTCAACGTCACCGAACAGCGGCGCATCCGTTCTCAGCGTCGCCAGATTCTTGAACAGCATCGCCAGTTCGCGCCGCTCGCCTTGCAGCACCTCGGCCGGAAATCGCTCGATCGGACCGTAGCGCTTGATCAGATCCGCGGCGGTCTTCGCTCCGATGCGGGGAATGCCGGGATAGCCGTCCGCGGCGTCGCCGACCAGCGCCAGATAGTCAGGGATCAGCGCCGGCGCCACTCCGAACTTCGCGCGGACGCCGGCATCGTCGCGGATGTGGCCACTCTTCCGATCGACCTGAACGACGCGCGCATCCACCACGCACTGCGCGAGATCCTTGTCCGGAGTCCAGATGCAAACCTTCTCCACGCGCGCATCGCCTGCCGCGAGGTGTGCCGCCGAGGCGAGGGCGTCGTCGGCTTCGAGCTCGATCATCGGCCACGTTGCCACGCCCATCGCCACGAGCGCCTCTTCCAGCGGATGAAACTGCCGCCACAGCGCGTGGTCGATTCCCGCGCCGGTCTTGTAGCCGGGCCAGAGGTCATTGCGGAACGACTCGATGACGTGATCGGTGGCCACGCCGATGTGCGTCGCCCCTCCTTCGAGCATCTGCACGACCGTCCCGAGAACGCCCGCCACCGCGCCAAACGGCGGATCGCTCTTCTTGAACCGCCGGATCCCGTAGAAGTGCCGGAACAGCTCGTAGGTGCCGTCGATGAGGTGGACGATCATCTGCGTAGTATGGGGGTGGGGAGTGGGGTGTGGGGAGTGGAAGCAACTCCCACACCCCACTCCCGACACCCCACCCCCCGTAAAGAATGTAAGGCAATCGTGACGGACCTGTGTATCCATCAAACTACCTGGCATTGCTGCCGTACTCATCTGCCAAGGAGAAACACCATGGACTTCGTAGCGGTGCTGCTGTTGGTTGCGTCTCTTTCCGGTGTGACTGCGTTGGCGACGACTGATCGAGGAGCGGGGCTGGATCCGAACGGAGGCGTTTCCGCGACCTCGTCTCTCGTGAATACCGACAAAGGTTTGGGAGTCGATCCGAACGGGTAACGTCAAAACCGGTCACGCGGAGGCGCGGAGATGCGGAGGAAGCATCTCCGCGCCTTCTACGTGGCGTCACGAACGGCCCCTTGACAAGTCAAAGTTTCAAGCAAGCAAGGGCCGCGAATTCGCAACGACAGCGGCGTTGCGATCGATCAGATGGCGGCCGGTCCGCAACACTGACGAAGCTCTTTTTCACAATAGGAGAAGGCCGATGGATTTCGTTGCTGTGGTTTTGCTGGTTGTGTCCCTCCTCGACGGCACCGATGCCGGACCCAGAATCGATCCCGAGGGTTGAGTTGACGCCGGCGCGGAGAACGCAGATCCGCGTTCTCCGCGCCTCCGCGTGAAACTAGATTCTCCCTCCCACTCCCCACACCCCACTCCCGACTCCCCGACGCCACGTATACTCCCCCACCTCATGGGTCGCCTCCACCTCGGCACGATCTTCGGCACCACCATCACGCTCGACTTCAGCTTCCTCCTGCTCATCGCCTTTTTCGTTTTCCTCAACGTGCAGGGGTCCGGGATTCAGAACGCGTTGTTGTGGGCTCCGGTGCTGTTGATCAGCATCCTCTTTCACGAGCTCGGCCACGCCACGATGATCGGCATGCTCGGCTTCGGATCGAGCGCCATCGTGCTCGAAGGGATGGGCGGCTCGACCTACAACGAGCGCCGCGCCAGACCGTGGCAGGACCTCCTCATCAGCGGCGCCGGCCCGGCATCGAGCTTCCTCCTGGCCTGGCTCACCGGCCTGATCATCGCCAACGTTGCCTACGTCTCGCACGACCGCTTCCTCGTCGCGCTCCTGCCGATGCTGGCCTACTGGAACTGGCTTTGGGGTATATTCAACTTACTTCCGATCGGGCCGCTCGACGGCAACGGCATCCTTCGCAACTTCTTTCGACTCTTTCTTCGCGAGCGGCTGGCCTTCGTCATCTCGATCTGGATCTCGATGTTGGTTGGGCTGGCCGTCTTCATCTACTGTCTGGTGGCGCGGCAGATCTTCATCGCCATACTCGTCGCGTTTTACGTCCGGTCGAGTTGGATGCAGTGGGAGCTATTCCGATCCCAAAATCGGACGGACGATTGAAACAAGACGGACGGAACTTCACCTAAGATAGACCCGCCAACCTGTATGGAAGTACATCCCCCTCATCTCGCGCACGCTCGAAGCGCGCTCGCCAAGTGGCTTCGCGCCGGCCGGACACGCGCCTCCCACGAATCGCTCCGCACGACCGTGGCCATCCTGCGTGCCCAGCAGGAGGCCACGCTCGATGGCATCCTCGTCGTCGATGACAAGGGCGCCATCCTCTCCTACAACCGCCGTTTTCTGGAGATGTGGGGCATCCCCGAGGATGCTGCGAAAGCCGCTGATGACAACGAGCTGCTCGGATTCGCCTCGGAGAGGGTGAAGGACTGGGACGAGTTCATCGAGCTCGTCAACCATCTCTACACGCATCCCGACGAAGTGCGCAGCGACGACATCGTCAACCTCAGAGACGGCCGCGTCCTCTCCCGCGCCTCGGTTCCGATCATCTCGGGACGCCGCATTCGCGGCCGCGCCTGGTACTTCCACGACGTCACCGAAAGCGTTCGCAACGAGACCGTGCAGTCGGCGCTCTTCCGGATCGCCACGCTCAGCCGCGACGCGCGCAACCTCCAGGAGTTCTACGGCGCCGTGCACCACATCGTGGCCGGCCTCATGGAAGCTACGAACTTCTACATCGCTGAGTACGACGCCGCCCGGGACATCGTCACGTTCCCCTACTTCGTCGACCAGTTCGACGCCGTTGCGCCCGAAGGCCGTCCGGTCGGACGCGGTTTGACCGCGTACGTGCTCCGCACCGGAAAACCGCTGCTTGCCACGCCCGAGGAATTCGAAGACCTCAAGAAGCGGGGTGAAGTTGAATCCATCGGTGCCCCCTCAGTCGATTGGCTCGGCGTACCTCTGGCCACGGGCGACCGCACGTGGGGTGTTCTCGGAGCGCAGACCTACGATGAGAGCGTTCGCTACACAGACCGCGACCGCGATCTCCTCGTCTTCGTGGCCCAGCACGTGGCCTCGGCCGTTGAACAGAAGCGCCAGGAAGACGCCTTACGCGAGAGCGAGCGCCGCTACCGGCAGATGTTCGAGAACAACCGCGCCGTACAGGTTCTCCTCGACCCCGATACCGGTGCCATCGTCGATGCCAACGTCGCCGCCGTCGAGTTTTACGGCTGGGACATCGACACGCTGCGCTCGATGCACATCTGGCAGATCAACATGCTCGACGAAGATGCGGTGCGCCGTGAGATGGCAAGCGCTTCCCAGCAGCGGCGCAGCTACTTCGTCTTCCGCCACCGCCTCGCCAACGGCGAATTACGCGACGTCGAGGTGCACTCGGGCCCCATCGTCGCCGGCGGGCGCACGCTGCTCTACTCCATCATCCACGACGTTACCGAGAGGAAGATCGCCGAGGAAGCGCTACTGCTGTCGGAACAGAAGTACCGCAACATCGTCGACTACGCCTCGGTCGGCATCTACCGCTCCACGCCGGAAGGCAGGATTCTGATGGCCAATCCGGCGCTGGCGCGCATCCTCGGGTACGACTCATTCGAAGAGCTGCAGGGCCGCAACCTGGCCACCGATGTCTACCTCGATGAGCGCGAGCGCACGAACGCGCTGGAGCGATTCACCGAGAACGGATTCACGATCGAGCACGAATTGCTGTGGCGCAAGAACGACGGCACGCCCATCTGGGTGCAGCTCAACGCCCACGCCATCGACCTGCAGGCCGGCGCCGAAGTCTTCGAGGGCTTCGTCTTCGACATCACCGAGCGCAAGCTCGCCGACCAGCAGGTTGCCGCGGCAAACGCACAGCGAAAGGCAGTGCTCGACGCGGCCACACGCGTCTCCATCATCGCCACCAACCCATCCGGCATCATCACCGTCTTCAACTCCGGCGCGGAGCGAATGCTCGGCTACGGCGCGCTCGACGTCATCGGTGTCCACAACATCACCGAGCTCCACCTCGAAGCCGAGCTCGAGCAACACGCCCGGCGCCTCGCGTTCGAGCTCGGCGAAAAACTCAACGGCTTCGAAGTGCTCGTGCGCCGCGCCGCGCGCGAGGGGCTCGAAGAGCGTGAGTGGACGTACATCCGCGAAGACCGCGAGCCAGTCACCGTCCTCCTCTCCGTCACCGCACTACGCGACGAGCCCGGACACCTCACCGGCTACCTGCACGTCGGCACCGACATCACCGAGCGCAAGGTGGCCGAGGAGACGCTGCGGCAGCAGTCGGCAGCGATGACCGCGTCGATGGACGGCATCGGCATCCTCGACAGCCGCCTCGACTTCACCTACGTCAACGACGCGCTGGCGACACTGTTCGGCTATCACGACCCGCACCACCTCACCGGCCGCTCGATCTGCGACCTTTACGAGCCGCCCGAGCAAGTGCGCGTCATCACGACCATCGTCCCGCTCGTGCAGCAACGGGGCCGCTGGCGCGGCGAGGCTACCGGCGTCCGCAACGACGGCACAACGTTTCCGCTGGAGATTTCGCTGACCTCGATCGATGGCGGCGGAATGGTCTGCGTCGTTCGCGACGTCACCGAACGCACGTACGCCGAGGAGCAGATCAAACACCTCGCGTATCACGATGCATTGACGACGCTGCCGAATCGTCTGCTATTCAAAGACCGCGTCACCGTTTCGATCTCGCACGCGCAGCGCCACAACACCCGCGTAGCCGTCCTCTTCCTCGACCTCGATCGCTTCAAAGTCATCAACGATTCCCTCGGCCACAGCATCGGCGACCAGCTCCTGCAGTCCGTGGCCGCGCGCGTGCAGTCGTGCGTCCGCGACAGCGACACCGTCGCCCGCCTCGGCGGCGATGAGTTCACGCTCCTCCTCCCCGACCTTGTACACGCCGAGGATGCTGCAGTCGTCGCGCAGAAAATCCTCGAAGCCGTCCGCTACCCGTTCCATATCGAAGGACGTGAGTTCTACATCACGACCTCGATCGGCATCAGCGTCTATCCCGAAGACGGTCCGGACGCCGAGACCCTGATCAAGAGCGCCGATACGTCGATGTACCAGGCCAAAGAACAGGGCCGCGACAATTACCAACTCTTCAATGCCTCTGTGAATTCACGGGCGCTGCAACGAATTGCGCTCGAGCACGGATTGCGCCGATCACTCTCGCACAATGAGCTGGCCGTGCACTACCAGCCCATTTTCGATCTGCGCACGAATCGTATTACCGGCATTGAAGCGCTCTTGCGCTGGACCGATCCACAGATGGGCAACATTCCGCCGGCAACGTTCATCCCGATCGCCGAAGCCATCGGCATCATGATTCCGATCGGAACGTGGGCATTGCGAGAGGCCTGCATCCAGGCAAAGAAATGGCACGATGCCGGCTTCAATACTCTGTCGCTCGCCGTGAACCTCTCTGTAGTGCAGTTGCAACAGGCGGATCTCACGGAAATCGTGCGGGAAATCCTCGCCGAGACCGGCCTGCCACCCCGTCTGCTCGAGCTCGAGATCACCGAGTCAGGCGCGATGCTCAGTCCAGAGTTGAGCATCCGCACGCTCTATGACCTCAAGAAAATCGGCATCCGCATTTCCCTCGACGACTTCGGCACCGGCCACTCGTCGCTTGCATACCTGAAACGCTTCCCCATCGATACGCTCAAGATCGACCAATCCTTCATCCACGACATCACAAGAGACCCCGACACCGCCGCCATCGTCACCGCCATCATCGCCATGGGCCACAGCCTCCGCCTGAAAGTAATCGCCGAAGGCGTCGAGTTCACCGATCAGGCCGTCTTCCTGAAACGACACAACTGCGACCAAATGCAAGGCTATCTGATCAACGTCCCCATGCCCGCCTCCGAACTGGAGTTGATCCTGGCGGCCGGAGAAGTGAAGGCGGATGTGAGGTAGAGGGCGCGCGGGTGCGGGTGGCAAGTTGGCGCAGCGGAACGCTGCCGTCCCGGCGGCTGGCCCGGCGGCGTCTCGCCGCCGCTCCGGCCTCGAGCATCGCCGAGCAATCAGTTGAGACGCGGCGAAACGCCAAAGGCATCATCGAGTCTTCACTCTACTCACTGTAGTGTCACTTGACACCGTCGCCACTCCGAGGGAGCCTCGGTGTGTGATGGCGCCGAAACTCCTGGACCGCATGCGCGCCCGGCTGCGCACACGGCACTACAGCATCCGGACCGAAGACTCCTACGTGCAGTGGGCGAAGCGTTTCATTCTGTTTCAGGGGAAAAGGCATCCCAGCGCGATGGGAGCCGCAGAGATCAACGAGTTCCTGACACATCTCGCGGTGGAGCGCAACGTGTCAGCGTCGACGCAGAGTCAGGCACTGGCGGCGATCCTCTTTCTCTATCGCGACGTCCTCGGCGAGGAAGTGCCATGGCTGAACGATCTCGTGCGTGCGCCTCGGAGGGAACGGGTACCGGTAGTTCTTTCGCGGGACGAGGTGCGGCTGCTGTTGGCGCACTTGAGCGGTGCCGCGCAGCTCGTGGCGCGGTTGCTCTACGGGACGGGCATGCGGTTGCTGGAGGGGTTGCGCTTGCGTGTGAAGGATCTCGACTTCGAGTCCGGAGAAGTGGTCGTTCGCTCGGGAAAAGGAAACAAGGATCGGACAACAACGTTGCCGCGAGTGCTGACGACGGCGTTGAGGCAGCATCTCGAGGGAGTACGCCACCTTCACGATCGCGATGTAGCGGAAGGGTTCGGGCGAGTCTGGATGCCGGAAGCGCTGGCAGTGAAGTATCCGAATGCGAATGTCTCGTGGTCGTGGCAGTGGGTCTTTCCGGCGGGCCAGCGCAGCATCGACCCTCGAATCGGAATCGAGCGGCGGCATCATCTCGGAGAGCAGGTCATCCAGCGAGCCGTACATGAGGCCGTGCGCCGTGCAGGCATCGCGAAGGCGGCCACGCCGCACACGCTACGACACTCGTTCGCAACCCACCTGCTTGCGTCGGGTCACGATATCCGGACCGTGCAGGAACTGATGGGGCACTCCGACGTGAAGACGACGATGATCTACACGCACGTCCTGGGGATGGGAGCATCAGGAGTAAGGAGCCCGCTGGACGCCCTCGGACTCTCGGAGGACGATTCGCAGTCGCCATCTGACCGATAACCGCACCATGACCGCAGCCACAATGAGCCAACCCATTTGCCAGCCGTATGTTACGATCGGTGCCGCAGTGAACCCGATCGCCCGATATCCGTCGCACCAGGTTTTTCGATGGCGATGGGGGCTGGGGCTCAATAACAAGTTGGGCCGCGGCAATGTCGGTGACAGGAGAGAACACGAACTTCTACCAACCCAGTCGGCAAGGGCTCACGCCGTGTCCGACGCGAGATGCCGCCGAACTCAGGTCGGCTGCCAGAAGTCTCGGGCAGATGCTTGTCTTCGGTAGTGAGCTCTCGTTCGAACTGCAAGATGCCAAGAATCCGCAGAATCCATTTCATAGCCAGGATTTCGCAAATAAGCAGTCCTTCGCGTTGCTGCAATCGATGCTCATCGCCGAGAGATGGTTGACAGAGTTCCTGCTCGGACCGAGTAAGTCGAAAGTTCGCAAAAAGACCGACATCTGTGTGGATTGCTTCAGGTACGACTGGCGTTTCCCGGAAGGAAGTCTTGCCGAGGAGCTAGCTGAGCGTCGCGATAGAATACACAAGCTTGCCCTCCATCCCACGTGGGAGTTAGTTGACCTCGGTGCGAGGACGTGGACCCTCAACCGAATACGTCGCTGTGCGGAAGGCCTAGAGATCTTCGCCGCGCAAATCAAGATGGCACATCCGGCAGTCGCGGAGGAGTTCACACTTCACACCAAGTTCGCGCGAGTTGCATTATTGAATGGCCGTTCCGACGGCTCTCGCTGGTTCGTATACCCGTCGAGCCCCGAAATCGTGGCAGCGAGCGATGTGAGAGCCGCTCCATGAAGTCCGTACTGGTTCTCACAACGCTTTGCATCACGTTGTTAGCGTGTGGCCAGCAGCATGGCGACTCAAGGACTCTGCTCGCGAACAAGGTGCGTTGCTCTCAAGTTGGAGAGCAATGGTTTCGTCGGCGCGCCGTCGACGAAGGGTGGCAGGTGTCCCGGGCATTGATCACTGTCAGCCCACGGGATGATTTGTTCAGAGGTCCCTGGTTTGCGTATAACGCCAAGCTCGACACCTGCCTTTGCGCGTATGGGACATATAAACTGCAGGGTGACGACCTCGTGCGGTGTTGGGTCTGGGACACTTTGAGTAACACGCAGGTAGCCTACTCTCAGACTGTAAATCGCAAAGTCACGGTTGGCCTCTCCGAGACTGAGTTCGATAAGCGGTTAAAGGAACTCATGAAGACCGACGAGAACTGTTTCGTCAAATAGCCGGCGATCCGCGCCCGGCGGCCCAACTCGCGCTTGCAGCCGACGCAGTGCCGCTCGCTCCCTTCGCCCAAGTGCGCTACTCTTCCGCGTGCGGCACTGCGCGGCTGAAGCGCAAAGCCGTTAGGCGCCTACACTCATGGCAAAGAAGTTCAGCACACCGACTCCCAAGGAGCTTCGCGAGGCACTCGATCAGTTTGCCAAGGAGCGCCCGAGGG
>JADGNZ010000078.1 GCA_017883205.1 Thermoanaerobaculia bacterium
AGCGCGCGGCCTCGGAGAGGGTGTAGGCGGGTTGATCGCGTAGTTCGATGTTTTGAGCACCCATGATCGTCCGTACCTTCGGGCGATAGTGTATTTGAACAATGATAAAGCACTGTTGCGCGGGATCATTCCGGACCCAGTTCCGGAGCGGGCGCGTAGGGCAGACATTCTTGCCTGCTCCCGCCGGGCATTCCTGCCCGGCGGTAATTTCGGCGAGCCTATTCACGTGGTATCTCATGACCCCGGACGATCCATTCATCTTGTGAGGACGTCGGCGCAGGGAGAGCTCGCCAGAGACAACCACCCCCGGGCTTGAAAGCCCGGTGGTTGCATGCAGGAATGCCTGCTCTACGATCGCGTGGATCCTGGCCTCGTATGGCGATCACGGCAACTGCGCCACCACAGCCCATCCGCCGAAGCCTTCGCTGACGGCGAACCACAGGTCGTTGTCGCCGCGTTTCAGCGGCAGGATCAACTCGTCGAACAACCCAACGGTGCCGAGGAATGAACGGTCGCGCGTCTGGAAGGCGTCGTTGCCGCGATAGAGAGGGCGGCCGTTGAGATAGACGCGGACCTTGTCGCTGAATCCGAAGCGCATCAGCACGCGTTTGGCCTCATCGGCATGGATTGTCGTGGCGGCGAAGACCGTATTGCGATCGCCGTCGAGCTTGTGCAGCATGGCCAGATTGACGATTCCGCCCACGCTCGGCTCCAGCGCGTCCCAT
Organism: Thermoanaerobaculia bacterium; assembly: GCA_017883205.1. Lineage (GTDB taxonomy): Bacteria > Acidobacteriota > Thermoanaerobaculia > Gp7-AA8 > Gp7-AA8 > JADGNZ01. Next base: position 726 of record JADGNZ010000078.1, read on the forward strand.
GTCAGGTCGTGCCAGCCCGCCGGATCGAGATCGCCGAGGGAGTCGAGACGCTTCTCGGCGAACGTGGTCGAGACGCGCCAGCGGGTGACGGCGCCCGCAGGTGTCGGCACTTCCGGTGCGCCGTCGCCTCCTTCGGGCGGAGGATTCTCTCCACGCTTCATGACGAAGTTGGCGAGGTGCGCGGGAGTCAGCGAGACGTTGAGACCGACCCCACCCGCCGCGGCGGGCCGGATCATCTGCGGAAAGACGACCGTCTTGCCGTCGACGGAGAGCTCGAGCCGCTGTCCGTGAGCGACCACCCGAACGTGAACCCAGCGATCGGGAAAGATCGTCACCTGCTGCGTGAAACGCGGACTGGCGTAGATCTGCCATCCCCACAGCCCGTTGAACACCGGCGTGTACTGCGTGGCGTCCGGCTTGTCGCTCAGGTGTGAGCGCAGATAAACCTCTTCATAGTTGTCGTGATCCGCTGCGCGGAATGCCAGGCCGTGAAAGCCCGGCTGGCCGGACGCGGCGACGTCGAACTCGATGACGCCGTCCTGAAAGTTCGCGTCGTCCAGCCAAGCGGTGCCGTCGTCGAGTAACAGCGACTCGCGTCCGAGGTAGTTCTCGATCTTCGATTGCTTGGCGGAGATCTTCCAATGTTCCCATCCGGTGTCGGCAACGGCGGGAACGGCTACGACGAACAACGCGATCAAAGCGAACGACGACAGACGCATAGATACCTCCGATAACAGCATCGGCGATCGGGCTTCGTTTGTATTGGAGATTTCGGCCAACTTCAACCGAGCTGCATGCGCCGCTCGCGGTGCAGCGCGGCGGGCGTGACGCCGGTGAGCTCGCGCACGTCGTCGATCATGTGCGACTGGTCGTAGAAGCCGGCGTCGAGCGCCAGAGCGGGCCAGTCCGGCTGCGCCTGACGGTCGGCAGCGGCGGTGAGACGGTTCAGCCGCATGATGCGCTGCCCGTGCTTCGCTGAGAGTCCGGTCGTGGTGACAACGGCACGGCGCAGTTGCCGCTCCGAGACTTGAAGATCCCGCCACAGCGCGGCGACCGCGCCGCCCGAGCGCAAGCGTTCCATCGCGCTGTGCGCAATCGTCGTGACCCGTTCAACACGAGCCGCCCGCACGCGCCGCAGTTCGTCCAGGAGGATGGCAAGCGATTCCGTTGACGAGCGCGATCGCGCCAGCAACTCGCGCAGCCGCGGCATGTGCCTCTCTTCGCGCGTTTCGTTGAGATACTCCAGCGGATCGAGGCGCAACAGATCGCGTGACCACTCCGCTTTCAGCCGCACCGCCTCGAGGTGCATTCCGGGCGGCGGATTGAAGAAGTGAATGTCCGGCGCCGGACCGATGATCGTCAATTGCGGATCGGAAACGGTGCCGCGGCCGTCGCGACGCGACCAGAAGCAGATGCTGACGCCGGTCTCGGGCAACACGCGATGCCCATGACCCGGAATCGGTCCCTCTCCCTCGGCACGCGAGTAACACCAGGCTACCTCGGCAATCGGACGTAGGTCCGCCGGGACGCTGTATTCGCGATATCCGCCAAGCGCGTGGCGAAGTGAGTCGTCGGGTCTCACGGCATCCGGATTATCGGCGCAAATTCGCATCGAGGCGGTCACATCGGAGTGACGGCAGCGGTAGAAAGGCGGTCACGCGGAGATGCGGAGATGCGGAGTAGAACCGCTCCGCGACTCCGCGTGACCGTTCTCCTGAGAAAGAAAGGCACTCCTCGCTTCAAATCGATAGCGATGGGGCTGGGAAGCCATTACTATCCCGCTCTGCATCGGATTCCTTCGAACGATATGAGGTGATGATGAAACGCTACTCCATACCTGTTGTCGCCCTTCTCAGCTGTGCTCTCGCGTTTCCGGTCGTTGCGCAATCAACGTCGCAACGTAATCCGCAACGAAGATCGACGACATCGTCGACACAAGCGACACCGTCGTCAACGGAACCAGCAACTCCGTCTACCGCGACTACCACTACGACCACTGAGCCCGAGGCGCCGCGCGCGCGGTCGTCGGAGTCGGAGCGGCAGCAGCCTGCTCGTGCGGAATCAGAGCGCTCGGAGCCGTCGCAGGCTGGCGGGCCCGGCGGAGGGTCCAACGCTCCTTTTCACTTTGACATGAAAGAGGCCGCGCCCACGGTGACCCATCATGAAATCAACGTGAATGGACGCGCCCTTCGCTATACCGCCACGGCCGGACGCATGCCGATCAAGAACGCTGAAGGCGTCACCGAGGCGCTGATGTTCTACGTCGCCTACACCGCCGATGGAAGTGACGCCTCGAAACGGCCGCTGACGTTTTCGTACAACGGCGGACCGGGCTCCGCATCGCTCTGGCTGCATATCGGAGCGCTCGGTCCGCGTACCGTAGTCATGCAACCCGAAGGGTGGATGCCGCCGCCGCCCTTCCGCCTTCACGACAATCCGTACACGCCCCTCGACAAGACCGACATCGTCATGATCGACGCGATCGGCACCGGCTGGAGCCGCCCCGCCGATGACAAAGCCGCGCGCAAGTACGAGAACCCCGAAGGCGATATCGAAGCCTTCGGCGAGTTCATTCGCATGTACATCACGCGAAACGAGCGCTGGGGCTCGCCGCTCTACCTCTTCGGCGAAAGCTACGGAACGACACGTTCTGCCGGGCTTTCCGGATATCTCGCCGGCCGCGGCATCGTCTTCAACGGCATCGGCCTTCTATCGATGGCTCTCAATTTCCAGACCCTCTCATCCTCGGCAACAAACGACTCGGCCTATCCCTGGAACGTTCCAACGTACATGGCCATCGCCTACTACCATCACAAACTCTCCCCCGAGCTCCAGAAGGCAATCGATGGTTGTCAGGGCGATCCGAACGCGCCCTGCGCAGCGCTGGTACAGGCGGAGCGGTGGGCCATCACCGACTACGCCGCCGCGCTCTCCCGAGCCGACTCGATGACGCCGCAGGAGCATCAGTCTGTCGTCGATCACCTCTCGCAATACACCGGTCTCTCGAAACAGGTGATCGAGGAGTTCAATCTGCGCATCGATGTAGGCACGTTCGATCACTACCTGCTGCTCGATCAAAAGATGCGCGTCGGCCGGCTGGATGGACGCTTCAAGCTTCCCGAGCCGGGCTTCCCGGGCGGGCGAGGCGGCGGCGGTGGTGGCGGCGCTGATCCTGCGTCAACCGCGACCACCGGCCCGTTCACGATGGCCTTCAACAACTACATGCGCACGGAGCTCAACTATAAGACCGAGACCCCCTACTACACCTCGGCGCAGCAATCGGGAATGTTCCGCTGGTCATCGTCCGGCGCGACGCCCGCTCCCGGCGGCAACCAGGGCTTCCAGGAAGAGGTCAGTCCTCTGCGCGCGGCCATCGTCGGCAATCCATTCCTGAAAGTTCTCGTCATGGAGGGCTACTACGATCTGGCAACGCCGTACTACCAGGCCGAATACACCATGCACGAGCTGATGCTGCCGCCCGCCTATCGCGCCAACATCAGCTACGAGCGCTACTGGTCAGGCCACATGGTCTATCTCGAACAGAAAGCGCACGCGAAGTTGCAGAAAGACTGGGACGGGTTCGTCGACCAGACGCAGGGCCACTGATCGGCGTTACGAAGTGGGTCAGGTCTAAAGTCTAAAGTGCCGAAGACGATCGTCGCTAAAACGATCAAGCGAGTTCGGCACTTTAGACTTTAGACCTGACCCCAATTCCCGCAACACCATGCGAAACTTTCGGGAGCAACATTCATGACCGCCGTTCAATCGGATGCCCTTGTCTTCTTCGGGGCGACCGGGGACCTCGCCTACAAGATGATCTTCCCTGCCCTGCAGGCGATGATCAAACGGGGCAACCTGAACGTGCCGGTGATCGGAGTGGCCAAGGCGGGATGGTCTCTCGATCAGTTGCGCGAGCGGGCTCGGGGCAGCCTGACCGAGCACGGCGGCGGCGTCGACGAAGAGGCCTTCGCGAAGCTCGTCTCGCAACTGCAATACATCGATGGCGATTACCGCGACGACGCCACCTTCGACCATCTGCGGCAGGCGCTCGGCAGCGCTGAGCATCCGCTGCACTATCTGGCCATTCCTTCGAGCATGTTCGCCGCCGTGGCCGCACAGCTCGGCCGCTCCGGCTGCGCGAAGGGAGCCCGCGTCGTCATCGAGAAACCGTTCGGGCGCAACCTGGCCACGGCGCTCGATCTCAATGCCGCGCTGCTCACCGTCTTCGACGAGCGGGCCATCTTCCGGGTCGACCACTTCCTCGGCAAGGAGCCGGTGCAGAACCTCCTCTACTTCCGCTTCGCCAACTCCTTTCTGGAGCCGGTCTGGAACCGCAACTTCGTGCGCAGCGTTCAGATCATCATGGCCGAGAATTTCGGGATTCAGGGCCGCGGTGCCATGTACGAGGAGACCGGCGCTATCCGTGATGTCGTGCAGAACCACCTGCTCCAGGTCGTGGCCAGTCTGGCCATGGAGGCGCCGCAGAGCGGGACGCCGGAAGAGGTGCGCGATGCCCGCGCAAGAATCCTCGATGCCATCCAGCCGATCGATCCGGCCAACGTCGTTCTCGGCCAGTTCCGCGGCTACCATGATGAGAAAGGCGTTGCTCCGGGTTCGAAGACCGAGACGTTCGCGGCCTTGCGCCTCGAAATCGCCAGTTGGCGCTGGGCCGGCGTCCCCTTTTACATCCGCGCAGGGAAATCGTTACCGGTCACCTGCACCGAAGTGCTCGTCGAGCTCGAGCCGCCGCCACTGACGATCTTCCGCGGAGACACGCTCACGTCCGACAACGCGAACTACGTTCGTTTCCGGCTCGGTCCCGATGTAGCCATCGCCCTCGGCGTGCGCTCGAAAGTGCCCGGTGAAGGGATGGCCGGCCAGAACGTCGAGCTCCTTGCCGTGAGCAAGGTGCAGGGTCAGCTCGGCCCCTACGAACGCCTGCTCGGCGACGCCATGAAAGGTGACGCCACACTCTTCGCGCGCGAGGACATGGTCGAAGCCGAATGGCGCGTCGTCGATCCAATCATCAAGCACGACATCCCGGTCCACGAATACGAACCAGGCACCTGGGGCCCGGACGAAGCGCAGCGCATCATTCCCGGTCGTTCGTGGCATGAGCCGGTTCTAACTCCGTGAGGTGTGATGATGTCGTTACGTCTAGCTCGCATTGGATTCCTCATTTTCGTTTCGATGACGCTCTCCGCGCGGGCCGCTGATTCAGGGAAGTGGGAGGCGTCGCGGTTGGGGAGTGGGCGGTTTCTGACGTACTCCGGGGTCGCTACCGTGTTGGGGAAGGCGACGCCGGTTACGGTGAAGTTTTTCTGCGACACGACGTACACCGCAAACGAGAAGGGTGCGCTTGGGTTTGATCTGACTCTCGGGCAGGTTGCGGCGCTGACGCCGTTCCACTTCGATGACTTCGAAGGGCCGGATGCGCCGGCCGTGGAGAAGGAGGTTCTCGTGGTCACGATCACGCGGAAGGGGAAGGCGCCGCTGTCGTTCAAGGTGGCGCCGAGCGGGTCGTATCCGGAGGAGGGGAGCTTCACGTTTGAGGGATCGGACGTGACGCACAAAGCGGTCAGCACGCCGAAGTCGATCCTCCGTGCGCTTGGGGATGATGCCGAGGATCTGCGTTTTACGATTACCGACTACCGCAATGCGAAGTTGAAGATCGAGCTGACGATTCCGGTGGCAGGGAAGCAGGCGGATTTCAAAGGGCTGCTTGTTGGCGTGAAGTGACGGGGGCGTGGGGTGTCGGGGGTGGGAGTCGGAGAGGCTTCTTGCGCTCACGCTGTGCGACGTGTTCGAGTCAAGTCGAGATCAACCTGACTTCGAACATGTTGCCCATCGAACCTCAGCCCATCATTCCGCCGGCGACCATCCACGGCGTTCCGAAGCGGTCTGTCAGCATGCCGAAGCCTTCCGCGAAAAACGTTTTGCCGAAGGGCATCGGGGCGCTGCCACCTTCAAGCAGCAGATCAAACGTGCGACGCGCTTCGTCCCCCGTCGGATAGCCGACGGAGAGTGCGAAGCCTTTCATCGAGGGATAGGGCGCCTTGTCCAGCCAGTCCGAGGCCATGAGGACGGCGCCGCCGGGGAGCTCGAGGCGGGCATGGATGATGAGATCCCCGGAACCCGGCGGCATTTGCTCCGCGGCCGGCGACTGGCCCACCTTCATGATGTCGACCTTGCCGCCCAATGTCTTCGCGTAGAAACCCATCGCTTCCGCACAATTACCGTTGAAAAACAGGTAGCCGTTGAGTTGGGCCATCTCGAGATCCTCTCCTTGCCGCGATTCAGCTTCGTTGCGGCTGAATCAGATTTCCTTGCTGATCTTGGTCGCCGTGAACGTACCTGTGGCGTCGCGGGTTCCGACAACGACCACGTGGTCGCCGACTTTGGGATCGGGATAGATGACCGTCGTCGACGCGATCTTGACGAGGAAGTCGGGAACGAGCGTGCCGGGAGGGCCGCCGATCACCCACTGCGACGCGCTGATCGATTTCACGGTGCCGTGCAGCTCGGTCGTGATGTCGTGCAGCTCGATCTTCACGATGGCGATGGCGTTGTAGTTGTGCGCGGAATCGATCGTTGCCATCACCTGCACGGAGTCTCCGACTTTCGGATCGCCGATGATCTTCGTCTGCGTGTCGATCGTAATGGTCGTGTCTTTGCCGTCTCTTCCGGTGATGACCCACGACGCCGCTCCGATCGACTTGACGGTGCCGGACAGGATCGCCGTGGCCTGAATCGTGGGCGAGGTGACCTGGACATTCGTGGCGATGATCGCACCCGACGCGAAGCGTGCGGTGACGTTGACGACCTGTCCGACGGCGAGGTCGCCGACTCCCTTGATCGCAGCGAAGGTGGGGAAGGTGCTGCCGAAGCTCGTGTTGGCGTCGGCGGTGATGGTGATGCCGAGGACGACGAAACGGGAGTGAGGAACATCGATCGAGTCGACGGTTCCCGCCAACTGCAGATCGGGCTCAGACTCGATCGTGATCAGTTGCGCGCGCAGCGCGGATGACGGCTGCGTCGTAGGAGCGGTGTTGAGGAACGCGGTGATGCGCGCGCCGGGTTTGATGTCGGCGAGCGTGGCCGTTCCATTGTGGTCGCTCATGAATTTCGATGCCGAGGTCTCGATGGTGATGGCAGGGGCACCCCCGGTGTTGAGCGTGATCAGCGTTCCCTGAACGGCGGCGACGCCGCCGCGGATGGAAGCGCCAGACATCGGGCCGATGCCGAGGGCGTCGTCGGTGGGATTCATTGGCGGTGTTACGGCGCGATGCGTGCCGGCGGTCAATGTGACGCACGCGGCGATGATTGCGATTGCGAAAACGGTTCTTACGAATGAGCGGGTCATGGGGTCCTCACTGATGGCACGAATAGAAGCAATTGAACCACAGAGACACAGAGGTCACAGAGATAGGATACGACTCTGCGATCTCTGTGTCCTCTGTGGTTAGGCTTTTGGTGAGCTCAGCAGTTCATCGATTGCATCATCCTTCTTCTTCCACAAACCATTCATCCACGCCCGTAATTCATCGCGGACGGGGCCGGCGCTTGTGACGGCCGCGTCGAAGAATTGCGAGGGCGGATCGACGCGCTGTGCATGAATGATGATCTTCGGGGTGCGGCCGCTGACGAACTGCCACATCGTCACCTCGCCGTCGGGCGGGTAGGCGAGGGTGACGTCGTACATGGCGTCGAGCTGATCGCCGAATGCGGCCAGGACGAAGGAGATGCCGCCTGTGCGCGGACGAAGCAGGTGGCGGTAAGGAGATTCTTGTTCGTCGTGCTTCGACTTCGAGAAGCGCGTCCCCTCGACGAAGTTCAGCATGGCCACGGGGAAGTTGCGGTAGCGCTGGCAGGCTTTGCGCGTGGTGGCCAGATCCGCACCGCGCTTTTCGGGATGCTTCGCCAGATACTCCGGCGTATAGCGCCGCATGAACGGAAACTCCAGCGCCCAGCAAGCTTGCCCGACGAGCGGCGACCAGAAGATCTGGTGCTTGAGGAAGAAACGGATGACGGCCGCGCGTCCGTGAAAGGCGCGGAAGAGCGCGAAGATGTCGACCCACGACACGTGATTGCTGATGATGAGGTAGTGACCGTCGGGCCGGATGTCGTCGCCGATGCCGCGAATCTCCCATTGAGTCGGGAGCATCAAGTCGAAGATGGTGTTCGTTCCGGCCACCCAACGCGCGGCCAGCCAGGCCAGCATGAGGATGACACGCGTGCGCGCCCGGCTGCGAGGGGCGGTGATCTGGATGGCGAACTTGACGATGCCGAGGATAACGATGCAGTTGCCCCAGAAAAGAGTGATGAGTACGAGGAGGAGGATGGTTACGGTGCCGCGGATCATTTTGCGGGTGTCGCGTGTCGGGAGTCGGGGGTCGGATACGCGGGAGTCGGGGGTCGGGAGTCGGGGGTCGGATCGGCGGGAGTCGCGTGTCGGGGGTCGGGTGTCGGAGAGGAGGTGGTGCGGGATTTGACGGTCTGCCTTTCTGGCTTAGTCGCAGCGAATCGGTTGCTATCTCCGACCCCCGACCCCCGAAACGCGACCCCCGTCGCACGCACTACACCAACCACCGTTGCCGCGCCAAAGAACACGAAGACACCGGCACGCCATTCGAGCTCATTCCAGCCGCCGAAGTCGAGGTACGTTGCCAGGAAGCCGAAGAGCATCGCGCTCGTCAACGCGGTGGACAGCTCGCCGATCCATCGGACGGGGCGGCCGAAGGGAACGAAGCGGGCAGCGGCGAAAAGCACCAGCGCGCAGGCCATCCAGAGCGCGATTCCCATGGTGTGCCTGAGGTTAGCACGCCTTTCGCATCAGTCCGGCGCAGGCTCAGGAGTAGGGCGATGATGACCGAACAGAATCAAGCGAATCCGAACCACAAGATCCTCGCAATCGAAGACGACCCCGAGGTCCTGGCGCTCTACAAATCGTACCTGCAGAGACGCGGATACGAAGTGCTCTCGGCGACCGGCGCCACCGAAGGGATCTCACTTCTGCAGCGCAATCCCGATACGCGGCTCATCCTGCTCGATCTCAATCTCCCCGGTGGCATGAGCGGCGAAGAGTGGATCGCCTGGTTCCTGACTCAGGAAAAAAAGACGCCGGTGGTGGTGGCATCAGGCAAAGGCGACATCCTGACGATTACGAAGGGAAACAACCGCACCGCAGCGCTCACGAAGCCGTTTCACATGGAGGAACTGCAGGAGCTGATCGAAGTGCTGCTCGCCGACGACTGGCACGATCAGGTGAGCCAGGATACGAAGACGCACTGAGTCGGAAGGATGAAGGCGGAAGGATGAAGGATGAATAGAAGCATCTGGCGGACGTTCATACTTCATCCTTCAGCATTCATCCTTTGATTTTCACCCATCGTTCCCGATCGCTTCGACCGGGCAGTTGTCCAGCGCGTCCTTTGACAATGTCTCTTCTTCCGGTGTCTCGGGCTGCTTGTAGACGTAGGAGAAGCCTTCCTCGTCGTTGCGCTGGAAGTTGGCGGGCGCGGTCTCGCGGCAGAGATCGCAATCGATACATTGCGTATCGACGTAGTACCGCCCCGGTGCCTGCCCCGGCACCCTGTCATTCGGATCAGCCATTCGTGTTTTTTCCCCGTGAAACGCCGCGAGCATCGAGTGCGCCGCAGATGTGGAGGCGCGCATTGTAGCGCGCGCTATCATCGGGTCAAACCAGGAGGTTGCATGAAAAGATTTCTCGTCTCGTTTGCTGCAGCCCTTCTCGCCGCCAGTGCCTTCGCCCAGCCGGTAACGACCTCGCGCGAGTCCACCGTCGATACGATCAGCGTCAGCGGCACAGGTCATGTCTCGCTGACTCCCGACCGCTACACGTTCTCCGCTACGGTGCAGACGATGGCGCCCGCGGTCGAGGAAGCGGTGAACGACAACAACCAGAAAGTCGCTGCCGTGATCGCCGCGCTCAAAGCCGCCGGCGCGAAAGCGGAAGAGATTCAGACGTCCAACTTCTCGATCTATCCGCAGCAGGACTACAGCCAGCAGCAACAGGGCAAGCCTCCGCGCGTCATCGGCTACCAGGTCGCGAACAGCATCACCGTCACGCGCAAGCAGGTCAGCGACGCCGGCCGTCTCCTCCAGGCCGCGATCTCCGCCGGCGTGAATCAAACCTCAGGACTGTCGTTCTCCGTCTCCGATCCTTCGCGTGGCCGCGACGAAGGTCTCCGCGCCGCCTTCGCAGAAGCTCACGCCAAAGCCTCCCTCTTCGCCACCGCCGCCGGCCGCACCCTCGGCCCCGCCATCGCGATCAACGAAATCGGATCGATGCAACCACAACCGCGGCCGATGATGGCGCGCAACGTCATGGCCGCGCAGGTCGTGAGCGCCGAGGTGCCGGTGGAGAGCGGAACGACAGAGCTGACGTTTACGGTGTCGGTGGTGTTTTCGATGAAGTGAGCTCGCTTTGAAAACCGTTTCACGCGGAGACGCGGAGGACGCGGAGCTGTTTTTCTCCGCGTCCCCCGCGTCTCCGCGTGAAACGCCTCTAAAACCCCTAATCCCCAGAAATAATGTTCCCCAACACATCCCCCGCGAACCCGCCGAGGCCTTTCGATTCGTCGCGATGACCCTGGCCGGCTGCCGCGGCCATGAGGCGATTGGCCAGCCGGCTGAAGGGGAGCGTCTGCAGGACCACGTGGCCGGGGCCGGTGAGGGTCGCGTAGAAGAGTCCTTCGCCGCCGAACAGCGCGTTCGTGAAACCGCCGACGAACTGGATGTCGTAGTTGACCGTCTCGGCCATCGAGACGATGCAGCCGGTGTCGACGCGAAGCTGCTCACCTGCGGCGAGATTGAACTCAAGCATGTTGCCGCCGGCGTGCAGGAAGACCAGTCCCTGTCCGCTGATCTTCTGGAGCAGGAAGCCTTCACCGCCGAACAGTCCCGCGCCGAATCGCTTGGTGAACGCGACAGAGAGGTCGACGTTGCCGATCGCGCAGAGGTAGGCGTTGCGCTCGGCCAGGATCGTGGTGTTGTTGAGCTGGATGGGGAAGATCTTCCCGGCGATTGGATTGGCCAGCGCCATGTGCGCGGAGCCGGTGTCGCAGCGGAAGACGCTCATGAACAGCGACTCGCCTGCGAGGAACTTGCGCATCAGGCCTTTCATCAGCCCGCCCTGCATTTTCGATTGCAGGTCGATCCCCGCGCTCATGTACAGCATCGCCCCCGCCTCGGCGTAAATCTCTTCGTTCCGCTGCAACGTGATCTGCAACGCCTGCATGACGTCGCCGACGATTTTGTAATCCATGGGTTGCCTCCGCGCGAATTCTAGGTGATGGGGGTGGGGAGTGGGGAGTGGGGGGTAGGAGAATCTCGCCGGGGGTCGGGAGTCGGGAGTCGGGTGTCGGAGAAAAAGAAACTCGCCACCAGGGGGTGGGGTGTGGGGAGTAGGGTGTGGGAGAAAAGAAACTCGGCGCCCGCGGTTTTGCTCCGACCCCCGACCCCCGACCCCCGACCCCCGCTCAGAGCCCCTCCCACTCCCCACTCCCCACTCCCCACTCCCCACCCCCCGTTCTAGAATCCCGCCTTAGTGCAACGCTCCGCCCCCCTCCCTCTCCTCGACGCTCTCGCGCAGCTCTATCCCGACTCGTCGCGGACGACGTTGCGGCAGATGCTGCAGACGGGGCGGGTGCGCGTCGGCGGCGAGACGGAGAAGGACGCCAAACGCGTCATCGAGCCGGACGAGATGCTCACGGTCGTCGCGAAGTCGGATCTTCGCGTGCTTCCGCCGGGTGTTGCGATTCTTCACGAAGACCGCGACGTCATCGTGATCCTCAAGTCGCACGGTCTCCTCACCGTGGCGACGGAGCGCGAGCGCGAAGCGACTGTGCAGGCCTACCTCAACACCTACCTCGGCAGCCGCGGCGAGGATCGCGTCCATGTCGTTCACCGCCTCGATCGCGAAACGTCCGGAGTCCTCGTCTTCGCGAAGAATTTCTTCGCCCGCGAGCAGCTCAAGGCGCAGTTCATGATCCACAGCGTCGAGCGCATCTACGTTGCCATCATCGAAGGGACGATCGATCCGCCCGACGGAACGATCGAATCGAATCTATTCGAGCAGAAGGACCTGAGGATGGTCAGCGTCGATGCCCATCCCGACGCCAAGCACGCCATCACGCACTACCGCACCATCAGCGCGAAACGCGCGTACTCGATGCTCGAAGTGACGCTGGAGACCGGCCGGAAGAATCAGATCCGCGCCCACCTCTCGGAATCGCGCCATCCCGTCGTTGGCGACACGATGTACGGCTCCACCACGAACCCTCTCGGCCGCCTCGGCCTCCACGCCAAACTCCTCGGCTTCGACCATCCCACGACCGGCAAGCACCTCGTCTTCACGGCAGCGCTGCCGAAGGAGTTTCGGGCTTTGTTTCAGGAAAAGCATTCTCTGTGGTGATCGCCTTTTGGCCGCAATTACACGAACGAAACCGCCAACTGCGATCCTTCTTCGCGGTGGATCGTGTCGACGAAGCGGATCGTGTTCGACTTGAGCGACATGAAGAGCGATGACGTGCGGATGCCGCCGCCGAAGAAGCGGACGCCGCGGAGGAGATCGCCGTCGGTTACGCCGGTCGCGCAGAAGATGATGTCGTTGCCGGACGCAAGCTCGGCGGTGTCGTAAACCTTTTCGCTGTCGACGTAGCCCATCGAGCGCAGACGCTCTTCCTGCCACTTTTCCAACGGCTTGAGGCGGCCCTGCATCCGGCCGTTGAGGCAGCGCATCGCCGATGCCGTCAGCACGCCTTCGGGCGCGCCGCCGATACCCATGGCCGCGTGAATGCCGGTGCCGCGCACTGCGGCGGCGATGCCGGCGGAGAGGTCGCCGTCCGTGATCAGTTTGATGCGCGCTCCCGCCTCACGAATCTGGGCGATGAGGTCGTGATGCCGTTCGCGGTCGAGGACGACGATCGTCAACTCATCGACGTCGCGCTGGAACGCCGCCGCGATTTGGTTGAGGTTCTCGTGAACGGAGGCCGTGAGGCTCACGTGCTCCGCGGCAGTCGGGCCGACGACGATCTTGTCCATGTAGACGTCGGGCGCGTTGAGCAGGCCGCCTTTTTCGGAGGCCGCGAGGACGGCGATGGAGTTTGCCGAGCCGGTGGCGCAGAGGTTCGTTCCTTCGAGCGGATCGACCGCGATGTCGATCTCGGGATAGATCTCCCCCTCGGTCCACCCACGTCCGAGCGGCTCGCCGACATAGAGCATCGGAGCCTTGTCGCGCTCTCCCTCGCCGATGACGACCGTCCCGCGCATCTTGAGCCGGTTCAGCTCTTCGCGCATCGACTCCACCGCTACCTGGTCGGAGTATTTGCGTTTGCCATAGCCCATCGTGCGCGCCGCGGCGATGGCTGCTTTTTCAGAAACGCGTAAAAAGCCAATCTCGAGACTCGATTCCATGACGCTCCGTTCGTTGCCTGAGTTTTCCGGGCGGCAACTCTAGCAGATATGGCGGAGCGGGTAGCTGGTCGGAAGGGCTGGGCACCTTGGGCAGTGACGGGCCCTCGCAACTCCTGGTGATGGATCAAGCCACCCCGATTAGCGGTCCATCCGGCCAGGCCGAAGGAGAGGAGCGTCAGGACCGCGGCGATGGCGACGGTGGTGCGGGCGGGACGAACCAGCGCAACGACTGCCGCGACGCCGGCTGCGCTTGCAGCAATCAGAAAACGCTCCGCCGCCTCCTCGTGCGGACTGATGGCCTCTTGATCGATTCCTTCGAGCTTTCCGATCGCATCAGCGGCGGCGCGTCCCGTGAAGAAGACCGGAATCGCGCCGAGGGCGGTGAGGATCACGACAGCGAGGGCGGTGCGCAGGAGCGTCGTGTTGCGCGCCACCGCCGCCGCAAGCAGCAGCCCCACCGCGAAGAGCTCGCCGAATACAGGAGCGTGATTGAGGATGAGGTGGAGGTGGATGGCGTTGGGGATTTGCAAGTTCATGCACCTTTCGTTCTCCAATCGCTCGATTGGGAAAAGATCCAAGAAGAGGGGGGAGTGCGAAAAATGTGGCCGGGAGTTTTTGATTTCGACCTCCGCCCTGATCGCACCCGGGCGAGGACGCCCGAGTGCCCGCGGTCGAGACGACCGCACTCCCTCGGGAGGAGTGCGGGCGTCTTCGCCCGCGGCCATCGGGGCGTCACGCCCCGATGGTTTAGGTCCGGCAGAGCCTGAACACTCCCGCTCACTCCACGACGAACGTCATCTTCATGTTGCCGTGGCCGGAGCCGCAGTAGTGATCGCAGATGGCGGCGAAGCTGCCGGCTTCGTGCGGCGTAACGGTCACGTCGGCCGGCTTGCCGACGTCGGCATCGAGGTCGATCTTGAACTCTTTGACGAGGAGGCCGTGTGCGCGGTCGGTGCTGGTGAAGTGGATCGTCACCGGCTCGTCTTTCTTGAGCGTCACGACGTTCGGCGTGAACTCGAACTTCTTGGCGCTGATCTCGATGACCCGCGCCGGCGTTTCGGGCTGGGCGACGACGGAGGCAGCGGCCAGCAGAAGTGTTAGCAGCGAGGGGATGAGGGACTTGTTGAACCTGTTCATAGGAAATCTCCCGTTTTGAGGATTTGCTGGACGCCCTCGGTTCCGGAGAGCTCGCGCGAGGTCAGCTCCACGTCGTTGACCGAGAGCGTGTGACGCGTGCTGTTTCCGGTGATCTCGCGGATGCCGAGGTTGCGGAAGGGCTGGGTCTTGTCGAAGGGAAGCGGCTTCTTCTCGGCGGTCGAAGCTGCCGGGGGCTCGGGGAAGGCGAAGATCAGAGAGCGCGCCGCGTAGTGCTGCGACTTACCAATCGTTGAGTGATTGAGTCGGTGGATGTGGCCGTAGAGAACGGTGACTGCGTCGTAAGGCGCGAGGACATTCATCACCTCGTCGCCGTCGCTGGTGAACCATTCCCACTCCGGCTTGAGATCGAAGAGCGGCCGGTGGGTGAAGACGACGATCGGAGCGGTCTTCGGGAAGCGGGCCAGATCCTTTTTGAGCCAGGCAATCTGCTCCGCGCCAACGATCGGCTTGCCGGCCGAGACGTTGTCGAGTGCGACGAAATGGACGCCGCGATGGTCGAACGAGTAGTGGGTCTCGCCGAAATGTTCGCGGAAGAGCGTCCCGCCATCGAGCGCAGCGTCGTGCTCGCCGGGTACGTGCATTTGTTTCTTGACGCGAAGGCGGCCGGAGATCGCTTTGAACGCCGCGAAGCGCTTGGCGTGCTCGGCGGGATCCTCGCTGTCGTGCGTCAGGTCGCCGGTAAAGAGGATGAGGTCGGGCTGCGGATTGAGAGCGTTGACGGCGTCGACAGCGCGCTCGAATGCTTTCGTGCCGAGGGGGTCGGGCGGTCCCTGAAATCCAACGTGCGTGTCGCTGAGCTGCACGATGGAGAAGGGGCCGGGAGCCTCGCCGTTGCGCGAGCCGAGAAGGTTGCCGAGGGTCATACCGTTGGCGGTTGAACCGAAGGGCATGAATCGCAGTAGTGCGCCCGCGCCAAGTGAAGCGGCCGAGAGGCGCATGAACGAGCGGCGGTCGAATGGTTTTGCCATGGGTTGAGTCCTTTCTGGCTGTGTAACTGGCGAAGGCGGGTTTTGATCCCGGGGGGTGGGGAGTGGGGAGTGGGGTGTGGGGCGTGGGGCGTGGGGTTCGGAGCACGCGATGTTTGCTCTTCGACTCTGTTTTCATCCGGGAGTCGGGAGTCGGAGCACGAGCAATTCTTCTCTCCCACCCCCCACCCCCCACTCCCCACCCCCCGCGCCCGGGCTTTTTTCGCACTCTCGCCAGTTAGATAGGAGTAGAACTGCTCCGAATGACCGAGGGACCTACGTTTGAGGCGCTGGCCTTGCCGCTCTTCGAGCCGCTCTACAACTACGCCCGCTGGCTGGCACGCGATGCGGAAGAGGCGGAGGATCTGGTGCAGGAAACGTATCTGAAAGCGTTTCGCGGATTCGGCTCATTCACCGCCGGGACGAACTTTCGCGCCTGGATCTACCGCATCCTGCGCAACACGTTCCTGACCTCGCGGAGCGGCCTGCGAGGCACGCCTCAGGTTTCGATCGACGACGATCCGGATCGGTTCGAAGGATTGGCGGAGGCAGCGACGCCGGAGACGATCTTCTTCAGCCGCGCCAACGCCGCGGCGCTGCAGGCGGCGATCGAAGCGCTGCCGCTCCCATTTCGTGAAGTCATCCTTTTGTCGGACGTCGAAAACTTCAGCTACAAAGAAATTGCGGAGACGTTGTCGATTCCGGTCGGGACGGTGACGTCGCGTCTCCTGCGCGCGCGGGCCAAAGTGCGCGAAGCGTTGCGAGGATCGAAATGATGCAAGACCTGACTGCGGAGGAAGTGGAGCGGTATGCGGACGGCGAGATTGCGCCGGAGTCGCTGCCGGAGATCGAGGCGCATCTCCGCGATTGCAGCCGTTGCGCGAACGCGGTGCTGGGAGTGATGCAGATGAAGCGCGCCGTCCGCGCGGCGATGCCTCGCTTCACGCCGAAGCGTCCGCTCGTGCTGCGGAAACGGGCCTCGCAAACGTTCGTGTGGTTTGCCGCCGCGGCAGCGCTCATCGTCATCGCCATCGGCAGCGAGATGCTGGTTCTTTCCCGCAACACCTCAGCGCGCGAGCTGGCCGACCTCCATTCGACCATCCTGGCCAGCGCGAATCCGATCGATGTCGTCTCCACCGACCGGCACACCGTGAAGCCGTGGTTCGAGGGACGGGTGCCGTTCGCCGTCAACGTTCCCGATCTCTCGGCCACGCCGTTTCGCCTGATCGGCGGGCGCGTCGTCTTCTGGCACGGCCGCCCCGGCGCGTACCTGCTGGTCAGCAAAGGCGCACACAAGATTTCGCTCTTCGTCTTCGAGTCGCTGCCCAGCCTCGGAAGCACGCCGCAGATGACGATCGACGAGTGGCGCGCGAACGGCCTGACGTACGTGGCGGTCGGCGATGTTTCCCGTGACGACCTCGAGGCGCTGCGACGGGCGTACGGCGGATGAGGAGTGCGGTCGTCTCGACCGCGGGCACTCGGGCGTCCTCGCCCGAGTGCTGTCAGGGCGGAGGTTCGTTCTTGCTTGCGTGAAGTACGTGTGCACGCCATGACTTTCCTCGTACACCCGATGACTCTCGGTGTGCCCGCCATGACTGTCCCCGTGCTCGCGATGGTTTTTGCTGCGCACACGATTGCTGTCCCCGTGCTCGCGATGGTTTTTGCTGCGCACACGATTGCTGTCCCCGTGCTCGCGATGGTTTTTACTGCGCACGCGATTGCTTTCCCCGCGCTCGCGATGGTTTTTGTTGCGCACGCGATGACTTTCCTCGTACTCGCGATGATTGTCCGTGCGGCCAGAGCGATCCACAGCGCGGGCAGAGCGATCCACAGCGCGGGCAGAGCGATCCGCAACTCGGGCTGAGTGATCCACAGCGCGGGCTGAGTGATCCACAGCGCGGGCAGAGCGATCCACAGCGTGGGCAGAGCGATCCACAGCGCGGGCTGAGCGATCCACAGCGCGGGCTGAGTGATCCACAGCGCGGGCAGAGCGATCCACAGCGCGGGCTGAGCGATCCACAGCGCGGGCTGAGCGATCCACAGCGCGGGCTGAGCGATCCACAGCGCGGGCTGAGCGATCCACAGCGCGGACTGAGCGATCCACAGCGCGCGCTGATCGTTACACAGTGTCGGCCGGGCGTGCCGCAGTGCGGGCCGTGCGATTCACCGGCGCGGCGAGACGCTGCGCGTGACTACTTCGCCGCTTCCATCTCGCGGCGGGCCGTCGCCTCGCGCTCATCCTTTGCCGACATCGGCGGGTTGTAGGCGGGGATGCCGGTTACCGCTTCGCCGATGATGAGGTTGTGGATGTCGTGCGTCCCCTCGTACGTTTTCACCGACTCCAGGTTGAGCATGTGGCGGATGATCGGGTATTCGTCGCTGATGCCGTTCGCGCCGAGGATGTCGCGGGCGGAGCGGGCGCACTCGAGGGCGATGTTCACGTTGTTCATCTTGCCCATGGAGATGTGATGCGGCTTCAGTTTTCCCTGATCCTTGAGGCGTCCCATCTGCACGGCCAGGAGCTGGCCCTTGGTGATCTCGGTGATCATCCAGGCCAGCTTGTTCTGCACGAGCTGATGCGACGCGATCGGCTGACCGCCGAACTGGATGCGTGATTTCGCATACGTGCGCGCCGTTTCGTAGACCGACATGGCCGCGCCGAGCGCGCCCCAGGCGATCCCGTAGCGTGCCTGTGACAGGCATCCGAGCGGGTACTTGATGCCGTTCGTTTCCGGCAGAAGGTTCTCGCCGGGGATGCGGCAGTCTTCGAAGAAGAGCTGCGAAGTGACCGAGGCGCGCAGCGAGAATTTGCCCATGTGATACGCGGTCGAGAAACCGGGAGTGTCTTTCTCGACGAGGAACCCGCGGATCACGCCGTCGTGCTTCGCCCAGACCACGGCCACGTCGGCGATCGAGCCGTTGGTGATCCACGCCTTCGCGCCGTTCAACACCCACGAATCGCCGTCTTTGCGCGCGTAGGTGCGCATGCCGCCGGGATTGGAGCCGAAATCGGGCTCGGTCAGGCCGAAGCATCCGATCTTCTCTCCGGCCGCGAGTTTCGGGATCCAGTAGTCGCGCTGTTCCTTGGAGCCGTACGTATAGATCGGGTACATGACCAGTCCCGATTGCACCGACGCGAACGAGCGCAGGCCGGAGTCGCCGCGCTCCAGCTCCTGCATGATCAGGCCGTAGGCGACATTGTTGAGGCCGGGGAGGTCGTACTCTTTGATCGTCGCGCCGAAGAGTCCCATCTCCGCGATCTTGGGGATGAGATGCATCGGGAACTTCTCTTCGCGGTTGGCCTCTTCGATGATGGGGATGATCTCGTCGTCCACGAAATCGCGAACGGTCTGGCGAACCATCAGCTCGTCTTCGGAGAAGAGCGAGTCGATATCCATGTAGTCAACGCCGGGAAAGCTTGGCAAGGTGCACTCCTATCGTGAAATCAGCGTCTGATCATATCAATTTGAGGGCGGGGATCGCTCTGGCCGAGCTTTCTCGAACTTGCGGTACGTTCCCAATCGAGCGCCTTCTCCCTGAACCGACCGGGACATCGAGGACACTAACCGGAGACATCGAGGACAGTTTCGGGACAGTATCAGGGTGTTGAAGTTG
>JADGNZ010000029.1 GCA_017883205.1 Thermoanaerobaculia bacterium
TTCTCCAACCCGCCACGAAAACGGAAGAATCAGCGCATCGCCGCCATCCTCCTCTGCGGAGGTCTAAGTTAGCGCCTATGGGCGTCTCGCCCGCGGCCACCGGGCGTCTCCGCCCGGTGGTTACTTGGAGCAGTCACGCGTACGAAAGTCGTTGACAAAGCCGGCGCTTTGAACGATGAACGTCGCCACAAAATGAACCTCATTCGCCGGCCGGCATCCCTCGTTCTCGCACTGCTCTTCGCAACCGTAGCCCGGGCGCAGACACCTATCCTGCACTGGGGTGGGGATGCCGAGGGTGGGGCGCCGTTTGTGGAGGCGGATCCGAATGATCCGTCGAATCTGCGCGGGTTCGACGTCGAGGTGGCGGGGGAGATCGCGAAGGGACTGGGACGCCGGCCGGAGTTCGTGCAGGTGTCGTTCAGCGACATCGATCAGTCGGTGCAGCGGGGTGACTTCGACATCGGGATGAGCGGCGTGGAGGACACGCCGGCGCGGCGGAAGATGCTGGCGGCGACGATTCCGTACTTCGAGTTTCATGAAGTGCTGACCGTGCGCGCCGAGGATCGGGGGAAGTTCGCGGCGCTGGCGGCGCTGCGCGGACGGCGCGTCGGCACGCTCGGCGGCACGATTGCGTACGAGAAGCTGCTGGCAGCCCAGAAGACCGACGGCGTGATCTGCGTCTCGTACGATGACGACGTCCATCCGTACGCCGACCTTCGCGCCGGACGTCTCGACGCGGTGCTGCTCGACAACATCATTGCGGCGCGGTCGATGCGGCGCGTGCCCGGGCTGTACACGGAACCGCGGCCGGTGGCGACGAGTCATTACATCGGCGTGCTGGCCACCAACAACACGGCGCTGCGCGACCGTGTCGACGAAGTCCTTCGCGCGCGTATGCGCGACGGAACGCTGGAGCGGATCTATCGCAAGTGGAAGATCTGGGACGACTACCAACCGGCGTTTTTTGCGAGCGTACTGAACGCGGAGAAGGCTGTTCAGCAACGCGAGAAGAGGACGGCCGAGGGCGGCGCGACGCAGGATCTGGGGATCGTGTTGCGATACATCCCGGCATTGCTGCGCGCTTCGCTGATCACGATCGTGTTGTCGTGCGCGGCGATGGCGTTGGCGGTTCTCGTCGGCGTGTTCATCGCCAGCGGCCGTGTTTACGGCAGCGCGCCGGTGCGAGCGATTCTGACGATGTACGTCGAGGTCGTGCGCGGCACGCCGGTTCTGCTGCAGCTCTTCGTTCTTTACTACGGTCTCTCGTCGGTGATCCGGCTCCCTGCATTTCTTGCGGCGCTCCTCGGGCTCGGACTCAACTACGCGGCGTATGAAAGCGAGATTTACCGCGGTGCGCTGGAGGCTGTGCCGCGCGGTCAGCTCGAGGCGGCGCGGACGCTGGGTTTGACGGAGTCGCAAGTTCTGCGGCTCGTTCGCGGTCCGCAGGCGTTTCGCATCGCACTGGCGCCGATGACGAATGACTTCGTGGCGCTGCTCAAGGACTCATCGCTCGTCTCGGTGATCACGGTGATCGAGTTGACGAAGCAGACCTCGATCTTCGCGGCGAACATCGGAAGCTGGGTGATTCCGGGCATCCTCTGCGCGGCGCTCTATCTCGTGTTGTCGCTGCCGCTGTCGCGTCTGGCGGGACGGCTGGAGATGCGCTGGAAGGCGGCGACGGAATGAGCGGCGTTCTGTCGATTGCGAATCTCCGGCTACGCCGCGGGGAGCGTGAGATCTTGCGCGGGGTCAACGCAGACGTTCGCGCCGGCGAGCTCGTCGCGCTGATGGGTCTGTCCGGAGGCGGCAAGACGACGGTGTTGCGCTGCGTTGCGGCACTCGAGACGTTCGAGGATGGAGTGATCGACGTCGGAGGTGTGGTGCTTCGCCCGGGACCGGCGCCTTCGAGAAACACAATCCGCGAGCTACGCACGAGGGTGGGGATGGTGTTCCAGCTCCACTACCTCTTCGAACATTTGTCCGCCATGGGGAACGTCACGCTGGCGCCGATGCAGGTGGCGCATGTCCCCCGCGCCGACGCAGAGCGCCGCGCGACGGAGCTGCTGGAAGCGCTCGGCGTCGCGCACCGGCGCAATGCGCTTCCGCGCGAGCTCTCGGGGGGCGAGGCGCAGCGCGTGGCCATCGCGCGGGCGATGGCGATGGAGCCGCCGCTTCTGCTGATGGACGAGCCGACGGCGTCGCTCGATCCGGCCCGCCGCGGCGAACTGGGAGAGACGCTCCTGCAATTGACGACTACCGGCCGGACGCTGGTCGTGACGACACACGACGACGATTTCGCCCGCGACTTCGCCACGCGCGTGATCATCCTGGCCGAGGGAGAAGTGGTCGAGGAAGGGAACCCGCGCGAGGTGCTGACGAATCCGCAACATGCAGCGACGAAGCGGTTGTTGCAGTCGGCGCGGAGCGAGAAGTAGCGATAACTGCGATCTCAGTTGTGACCCCGATCACAAGAATGCAGCGGGTATGCGGCAGAGAGTGGCGGCCGCGCAGGAATCAGGTCATTGAAGCGGCATCTGACGGTGGCTGAGATCGAGCAGTACGTGACCCGCTCGGGTAGCGTTGACGAGATCATCGCCATCGCCGAGCACTTAGAGGCCTGCTTCGAGTGCCGCGATCGCGCGGTTGCGATCGTCGATCCCGGAACCACCGCTCACGAACTACGCCAACCGGAGCTGCCGCGTGAAAGGCGATGGACGCTCACAACCGGTGTCGTTGTGACGTGCATCGCAGTCGTCGTGATCGTTATTGCGATCCTCGTATTCGTAATCGGAAAAAGATGAACCACAGAGACACTGAGGACACAGAGGATGGCTCTTACTCTGTGTCCTCAGTGCCTCTGTGGTTCAGCGGCTTCTATTGAATCGTCAGCGGAATGCTCGACTTGCGTAGATCGTCGCTGCCGCGCTTGCGGACGACCACGTCGAGTGCCGCTGCCGACGCGTCGGCTGAATCGAGGCGGAGCAGGAGCAGCGATCGCAGGCCGCTGCCTGTCTGCGACACGATCGTCGATTTGGGGCTCGACTCGACGGAGAGCTCGTCGGGCGAGGCGTTCTCCACGAAGACCGCGAACGTGCGCGGCTCCCCACGCCGGACACTCACTCCGGCGGAGGGAATGAACGCCTGTCCGTTGACGACGAAGGGATAGCCGGCGTTGGTCTTGTCATGCGAGCTGCCGCGGATCATGAGCCATTTCCCCGGCTCTTCGAGAAACAACGGCTGCGAGATCGCGACGTCGCCGGCCGCCGGCACGACGATGTCCTTGCGAACGAATCCCTTCTTTGCCGTCTCCGCAACGTTGACGAGACTCTTGATGGCGTAGCGTCCGGGAGGGAGGCTAAGGGTCGCGTAGTACTTGATGCCGTTCTTGAGGCTGTCGCCGAGCTTGGCGAGATCGAGGGCCAGTCGCTGGTAGGTCGAGTCGCGCACCAAGCCGTCTTCGTCGAACGCGTAAACGAAGATTTCCGCGGTCCCACGACGTGCCGTCCCAACAGCGGCTGCGAGATCCTGGCCGTTGACCTCGAGGATCACGGGGACCTGGGAGCTCGCTCCGGTTGTGGGAAACGGCGCCGCCAGCGATTCAAGGCGAATCGCGTCCTGCGGAATGTCGTTGATCATCACCTCGGCGCTCGACAGTGCGCGCTCGAGCACGTTCCCGGTGCCACCCTCGTAGTAACCGGTGCGCGCCGTGACTCGCGCCCCCGGCACGTCTACGTGCACTTTCAGCGCATGGAACTTTCCGGGCTTTTGTGCCGTGGTCTGGAAGCCGAGGACGTAGACGAATTCCTGGGCTTTGAGAACGCGTCCGAAATCGGAGGAGAGATCGTTCGAGTTCTGGAAGACATAGCCGCCAGTGGAGCCGGCAAGCAGATGAAGCCCCTCGTTCGATTTCTGGACCACTCCCTTTCGGGCGTCGACGTCGGAACGAAGGCCGTGGATATCGACGGCGTCGAGGATCACATCTGACCGCCGGGCCGCCTCCGCGAGTCTCGTGATCAAGCTCATGCTGGCGGAGTTCCCGTAGCGGTCGTCGTTATTGATCTTCCACGTCTGCCCGGCCTCAACCGCCGTGTTCTCCTCAGTTTTTTCCGTTTGTCCACCGCGCGCGTCGCGTCCTTGAATGAGCCGCGACTCGAATCCCTCGGAGAGGAAGACGATGTGTTTCTGCCCGGCGACTGCCCGCAACGTGGTGGCGAGGCCCGTCAAGGAAGTTACCTGACGATCGATCTTGTCGCGGCTGTAGTCATCTTCGAGACGCGCAGATCCGCGAAGGATTTCCTTGAAGTCGGCTGAGATTCCCAAGGCATCCCCTCCTGGGGGAGCTGTCAGGTCCCCGGCGACCTCCTCCAACGGGTCGGTGCCTGCGACCTGAAGCGGATCGAAGCCCCGAAACGATTTCGGATTCTTGATTGCCGCCACGATGATCCGCCGATCGGTCGTGAACGCGCTGAGCAGATGGAAGCCGTGCTCGTTATCGAGCGTCGCGACGCCGACGCGGTCGCGCGGCCCCACCATCTTCTTGAGGAAGTCGCTGGCAGCGGCTTGCGCGCGAACCACCGTCTGTGGCGTGGAGAACGTGAGGTCGAAGAGGATAAGGAAGTTGCGGCGAGCCACCGGATTGAGCGGCGAGGTGGCCTTGACCGACGCGGGCGACGCGAAGTCGACGATGTCGAAGGACCGGACCTGGCACTCCTTGCCCTCATCGAACACCTGGAAATCTTTGGCCTGAAGTCCACGGATCGGATTGCCGCTGCGGTCGACCACAGTTACCGGAACGTCGACATGGTTGATGGTGATGCTTTCCTTCAGCTGCGCCGAAGCCGCCGCCGCGATGGAAAGCACAATTGCTGCGCACTGCGAGACCTTCCGCATGGGAACCCCTTCGTTGAATCACTATCGTACGCTCGGACACGTGTCATCACACGGGGTAGTGATGACATTTCGCAAAGATTTTTTGCCGAACTGGATCGCCCTCGTAAACATGAGCGTGCTCAGCGTTTGAAGAAGAGAGCAATGCCCATGGCAAGACCGATGACCACGACGGCGCGCCGGACAAAGGTGCGGCCGAGGTGGCGGGCGACGCGCGCGCCGAGGTAGCCGCCGATGATCGCGGCGATGGCCATGATGAATCCGTCCTTCCACAGCACAGCTCCGGACCAGGCGAAGTAGATCGCGGCGACGCCGTTGATGCAGATGGCCAGCAGGTTCTTGAGACCGTTCATCTCGTGCATGTCCGTCAGGCCGATGAGTCCCAGCGCGGCCAGGATCAGGATGCCGATGCCGGCGCCGAAGTAGCCGCCATAGATGCCAACGAGGAACTGGAAGATGACGACGATCGTGATCCATCCAGCGCTCGGATTCTCGTGAGCGCGTGCGACCAGGCCGAGGCGGCGCGTGATCAGCTCTTGCGTGGCGAGGAGCAGCGTGGCGCCGAGGATCAGAAACGGCACGAGGCGCGTGAAGGTTGCCATGGAGGTGTGCAACAGCAGAACTCCGCCTGTTGCCCCGCCGAGGAGCGCGGGAATCGTCAGGAGCAGAAGCCAGCGGCGGACGTTGGCCAGTTCGCGGCGGAAACCGACCATGGCCGCAAACGACCCCGGCCAAAGGGCGAAGGTGTTCGTGGCGTTCGCCATCACCGGGTTGACGCCGATCCACACGAGCGCGGGAAAGGAGAGGAGCGTTCCGCCTCCCGCGATCGAGTTGATCGCGCCGGCCGCGAAGGCAGCGAGGGCGATGACGATGTTGTGCATGGAGTCAGAGATCAGGAATCAGAGATAAGAGATCAGGGCTCAGAGGCGGGACAGCATTTCATATTCCATGCGGTCGAGACGCGCGCCTTGCTGAGGAGTGCGGGCGTCTTCGCCCGCGGCCATCGAGGCGTCCCCGCCTCGATGGTTGGATCCGGCCCGATAGCTCCAATGGTTCTGAATGCAAAACGTCAATCGCGAGCTCGATTCCTGATCTCTGATCCCTGATTCCCGCTGATCTCTGATTGCAGCACGACTCGCAGCGACTCGGCGATCTGCGTGATGAGCGCTCGATCCGGACCTTCGACCATGACGCGCACTTTGTTCTCGGTGCCGGAGTAGCGGACGAGGATGCGGCCCTGGCTATTCAACTGCGCCTGCGCGCCGGCCAGCGCCGCCTGATACTTCGGCAGCGATTCGAGCGGCGGCTTCGAGGCGACCGGTTGGTTCACGAGCAACTGCGGCATCGGCGTGAAGGTTCGGAGCTCGGAGAATGGCCTGCCTGCCTGCGTGAGCAACTCGCCGAAAACGAGAGCGGTGTGGGTACCGTCGCCGGTCGTATGAACGGCCAGGTCGATGATGTGGCCGGATTGCTCACCGCCGAGAATCGCGCCGCGCTCGAGCATCATCTCGAGTACGTACTTGTCGCCGACGTTGGCGCGGCAAAGCTCGATGCCATCCTCGCGGAGCTGCTGCTCGAAGCCGTAGTTCGACATCACAGTTGTGACGACGCAGCCGTTGCGGAGCGCGCCATTTCGTTTCAGGCGTTGCGCCCAGAGGTAGATGATCTCGTCGCCGTCGCGAATCTTTCCCGCGTCGTCGACGAAGATGGCGCGGTCAGCGTCGCCGTCGAAGGCGACGCCGAAGTCCGCCTTTTCCGCGACCACGGTTTTCGCCAGTCCCTCGGGATGCATGGCACCGCACTGGTCATTGATGTTGCGGCCATTCGGCTGCGCGTTGATGACGACGACTTCCGCGCCCGCGCGGCGAAAGACCTCGGGCGCGATCCGGAACGTGGCGCCGTTTCCTGTGTCGAGTACGACCTTGCGTCCGCGCAACGCCTGGGGGGCGATGCCGTCATCGAGGAATTGCTCGTAACTCTCGATCAGCTCCAGGTTCTCGCGCGGCTCCCGATCAGGAATGAGCACATCGTCGCGGCGAAGCGCGCGCAGCTCGTCCTCGATCTGTTCTTCAACACTGTCGGGGATTTTCATCCCATCGTGCCCGAAGATCTTGACGCCGTTGTCTTCGAACGGATTGTGCGAAGCGGAGATGGAGACTCCGGCCGCGGCGTGCGTGGTGCGGCAGAGGTAGGCCACCGCGGGAGTCGGGACGATTCCGATGAAGATTGCTTTGCCGCCGCCATGCTCGATGCCGGCAGTCAGCGCCCGCGCGATCTCCGGACCTGATTCGCGCGTGTCCATGCCGAGGAGGATGGTGGGGTGTGGGGAGTGGGGTGTGGGGGGTGGGGAGTCGGGGGTCGGGGGTCGGGAGTCGGGAGTCGGGTGTCGGAGAGAGTCAGCGGCAGTTTCTCCGACCCCCGACTCCCGGTTCACGGGGTGTCGGCTGTCGGGTGTCGGGTGTCGGAAGGTACCAACTGAAGGTTCTCCGACTCCCGACTCCCGACTCCCGACTCCCGGCGAAAGCCTTTCTCCCACCCCCCACTCCCCACTCCCCACTCCCTGCCAAAGCCGGTGCGCCAGCGCTTCGCCTAGCGCGAACATGGTCGGTCCGTCGAATGGGTACTGGTGGGCTTTGCCGCGGATGCCGTCGGTGCCGAATAAGGTCCTCATTGCTCCCTTTTGTGTCTGCGCTTTTGCACCGGCGGTTTTTCTGGCGGCTTCGTTTCGGCAGGCTTTTCGACGGACGCATCGTCGGCAGTTGTGTCCGTGGTTGCCGTCGCAGGCGCGACCGGTCCGAACTCGGCATTCACGGGCACGGTGACTTGTGTGATCAGCGGCTCGATGATGCGGACGAGTGACGAGTCGCTGACGACACCCACATTCTGCACGAATGTCTCCGAGCGGCCGCTCATGATAATCCGTTCGGTCGCCACCTCCGTGACGTTCCGTATCTGCGACGCCGGACCGGAGAGGAGAGCATGATCGGGAACGAGCGTCGGATCGCCGGCGACATATCCGGGAGGCGGTTGCCCGATCAGAAACGGCCGGATGGGGACGACGGTCTGCCGCAGCGCTTCCACGTGAAAGCGAAGTTTCATCGGCTCGATCGACACGACGTCGATCTGCGGCGGAACGCTCATCGCCTGCGGGCTGAGCGTGATGACGGCATCGCCCGGGGTCACCCAACTCACGTCGAGCGTGACTTCGAGATTCTGCGATGAGAGCGATCGAAGGTCAGAGATCCGTCCGCGGAGACGAACGCTGACCGTGTCCGGAACGGGCGTGGTGATGACGAGGTCGCGCGGCATCCGCACGATGGATACTGGCGCCGCGAACGCACGCTCCGACACCGGCTCCCGCCGCGGCGCAGAAACGAAGAACCAGACCGTGAACGCAAGGAACAGGGAGAGGATGCGGAGGGAGAGGTTGTGGCTCAAGCTGCGCCTCCGGCAGCCTGGCGGCTGCCTCCGACGCGTTTTCGGTTGTCGGTTGATTGCGCCTTCGGCGCGTTGGAAAAAACCGGAGCGCGCAATCTCGGCAACGCGCCGAAGGCGCATCTAACCGACAACCGACAACGCGCCGAAGGCGCAATCATTTCAGCCGCTCCTGCATCAGACGCAGTAGTTGATCGCTGTCGAGGTGCTCGTGCAGGACGCCTTCGCTCGTGGCGGAGATCGAACCATTCTCTTCCGAGATCACAATGACCAACGCATCGCTATCCTCGGATAGCCCCAGCGCAGCCCGATGGCGTGTTCCGTGTGCGAGCTTCGGATCGGCGGATGTGGTGAGGGGAAGGAACGCGCCGGCGGCGACGATGCGGTTGCCTCTGACGATCGCGGCACCATCGTGAAGCGGTCCGCCGGGCGTGAAGATGCTGATGAGCAATTCGGCGGAGGCGAGGGCATCGATCGGCTTCGCCGCTTCCGAGTACATCTTCAGGCTCTGCGCGCGCTCGATGGCGATCAGCGCGCCGATGCGGTTCGCGGAGAGCACCTTTGCCGCGTCGAGAATGACGTCGAACGGAACAGGCGATGTTCCGCTCGAAAAAAGCGACAGCAACGGATTCGACGCCATGCGCGCCAGCGCGCGGCGGATCTCCGCCTGAAACAGGACGATGACGGCGAAGGGAAGATAGAAAAGGATCTGGCGGGAGATCGCTTCGAGCGCCGGCAGGTTGAAGGCGCGTGCAACGAAGAACGTGCTGCCCAGCAACACCATCCCGATCGAGACTTGCATCGCCCGCGTGCCGCGAATGAGCGCGAGGATGTTGTAGATGACGAACGCCACGATGATGATGTCGATGGCATCGCGCCACGAGAACTGGAGGGCCAGGATGCGGTCGTACCA
This sequence comes from Thermoanaerobaculia bacterium, assembly GCA_017883205.1. GTDB lineage: Bacteria > Acidobacteriota > Thermoanaerobaculia > Gp7-AA8 > Gp7-AA8 > JADGNZ01. The sequence goes on from JADGNZ010000029.1 coordinate 9,236, forward strand.
ACTCATGGCGATGCGATCCTGCGCGCTCTCAAAATATTCACCACAGAGACACAGAGGACACAGAGTCGAATCTCTGTGCCCTCTGTGTCTCTGTGGTGAGTGCTTTTTCGTCGGGATCTCATCGTCTTTCCTCGATCGCCATCCACACCTTCAGGAAGTCGACGGTCTCGCGTACGTCGTGTACACGCACGATCGCCGCGCCGGCCAGTTGCGCTGCGGCCACCGCCGCCAGCGAGCCGATGGCACGCTCAGGGCCGGAAGTGCGGCCAGTCAGATGACCGATGAACGCCTTGCGCGAGGCTCCGATCACGACCGGCCCGAGCGAGGTCAGCTCGTCCGCGCGGGCCAGCAGTTCCAGGTTCTGGTCGAAGGTCTTGGCGAAGCCGATACCGGGATCGATGAGGATCTTCTTGCGGTCGACGCCGGCGGCGATGGCATCGTCGATGATCGAGATCAGCTCGCGGGCGACGTCCGCCACCACGTCGTCGTACACCGCAAGCTCCTGCATCGTCGCCGGCTCGCCGCGCATGTGCATCAGGATCACCGGCACGCCGCTGCCGGCAACGACTGCTGGCATCCCAGCCGAGTAGCGCATTCCGCTGACGTCGTTGACGATGTTCGCTCCCGCGCGAATGGCCTCTTCGGCGACTGCCGCCTTGCGTGTGTCGATCGAGATTTGAATCGCGCTGCGCTTGCGGATCTGCTCGATGACCGGAACGACGCGATCGATCTCGATCTGCGCCGCCAGAGGCTCCGCGCCGGGCCGTGTCGATTCGCCGCCGATGTCGATGATTGCCGCGCCGTCCGCTTCCATCTGCAGCGCTGCATGCAGGGCTTTGGTGTGATCGAGGTGAGCGCCGCCGTCCGAAAACGAGTCGGGCGTGACGTTGAGGATGCCCATGACGGCAGGCGAAGATGAAGGATGAAGGACGAAGGATGAACGGTCAGCAGCTCTCCCGGTGTTCATCGTTCATCCTTCCTCATTCATCCTTCGAACTACGAGTCCCGTTCCCGCCGGATCCGCGCTCCCAGAGGATTCAGCCGCTCCTCGATCCGCTCGTAGCCGCGGTCGATCTGGTTGATGTTGTGGATCACGCTTTCGCCTTTGGCGCAGAGTGCGGCGAGCAGCAGAGCCATTCCGGCGCGGATGTCGGGGCTGGAGATCTCCGCGCCGCTGAGGCGGTTGCCGCCGACGATGATGGCGCGGTGGGGATCGCAGAGGATGATGCGCGCGCCCATCTGGATCAATTTGTCGGTGAAGAAGAGCCGCGACTCGAACATTTTCTCGAAGATCATCACCGTGCCTTCGGCCTGCGTGGCGATAACGATCATGATCGAGAGCAGATCGGCGGGGAAGAGCGGCCACGGTCCGTCGTCGATCTTCGGCACGGCCGCGCCGATGTCGTATCGGACGCGTAGCGCCTGATCCCTCGGGACCCGGATGTTCTTGCCCTCGATTTTGATATCGATGCCGACCTTCTCGAGCATGTAGCGGACGGCGTACATGTGCTCGGGCACGGCATCTTCGATCACGAGCTCACTGCGCGTCACTGCGGCGAGGCCGATGTAGGAGCCGACTTCGATGTGGTCGCTGGGGATGTGAAAGTCGCCGCCATGCAGCGAGTCGACCCCGCGGATGCGCAGCGAGTTCGTAGCGATGCCTTCGATCTGCGCGCCGAGGAGGTTGAGGAAGCGGCAGAGGTCCTGGACGTGAGGCTCCGCTGCCGCGTTGTAGATCAGCGTCTCCCCCTCGGCGAGAACCGCGGCCATGATGGCGTTCTCAGTCGCCGTCACCGACGCTTCGTCGAGGAACATGTTCGAGCCTTTGAGCGCTCGAACGGACATCCGGTACTCCTGCGCCGAGACTTCGATCTGCGCGCCGAGGGATTCGAGGGCGAGGAGATGGGTATCGACGCGGCGTCGTCCGATGGCGTCGCCACCTGGCTTGGCGATGTTCGCCGCGCCGCAGCGCGCCAGCAGCGGCCCCGCCAGAAGGATCGAAGCGCGGATCTTTCGCGAGAGATCAGGGTCGGGGCTGGACGAGCAATCGCCCGTCGTCTGGATGCGAACGACGTTCGCCTCCACGCGCTCGACCGTGGCGCCGATGCCTTCCATGATCTGGAGCATGACCCGGACATCCTGAATGTCGGGAAGGTTGCGGAGGATGACGGCCTCGTCGGTCAGCAGACACGCCGCCAGGATCGGCAGCGCCGCGTTCTTGTTCCCTCCCGGACGGATGCGTCCCTCCAGCCGGCGGCCACCTTCGACGATAAAGCGTTCCATCATGTGGAGGGGATTGTATGCGCGGTCTCGGGGTGTCGGCGTTGCGTGGTGGGCGCCGGGTTGCGGTTCCGGTTGCTGTGTTGCCACGCTACCCAACCGCTACCGCGCGGCCGCGAGACCGCGTACCATGACTCATCGTGATCGTGGCACCCCTCTCCTCAGGCAGCGCGGGCAATTCCTACTACGTCGAAAGTGACGGCACTTCCATCCTGGTCGATGCCGGTCTTGGCCCTCGCGAAACGCGCAAACGGATGGAGCAGGTCGGCAAGGAGATCGAGCAGCTTCGCGCCATCATCATCACGCACGAGCACTACGACCACATCCGCGGCGCCGGCTCGATCGCGCGCAAATACGGCATTCCGATCTATCTGACCCAGGGCACGCTCGACGCCAGCCGCATCGACCGCGAGAAGACGAAGACGATCATCTTCCCGAACGATTCCGTCTTCACGATCGGCGAGCTCAACATCCATGCGCAACGCACGCTGCACGATGCCGCCGACCCAGCCTGCTTCGTGATCGAAGCCCGCGACGGTACCCGCGTTGGTGTCGCCAGCGACCTTGGGCACGCCGATGCGCCGGTGATCCGCCACCTCTCTGATTGCGACGGCCTGTTCTTCGAGGCCAATCACGACCTCGACATGCTGCGGATGGGAAGCTATCCGTGGTCGCTCAAGCGCCGGATCATGTCGCGATTCGGCCACCTTTCGAACGACGATTCGATGACCGCCGTGCAGCGGATGATCGGCGCCGATCTGAAGAACCTCTGCCTGATTCACCTCTCGCAGCGCAACAACCACGAGTCGATCGTGCGCGACATGGCCTCTCGGCTGCTGACGAGGCTCGGCGTTACGTCGCAGTTGGAGCTCTCGATCGCGAAACAGTTCGAAGCGACTGGCGTTTACGAGATCTCGCGCCGCCGCCCTGCGCGGCCAAGGCTGCCTGCGCTGAACACGCAGCTAGCGTTGTTCTAGGCTCGAGAGCACAGACAAGAGTGTCTGTGCCACATTGCTTCTGGCTTCGAGGCGAGGGTTTTGTTTGTGTGGCACAGACACTCTTGTCTGTGCTCCCATTCACGCTGCATATACTTCCGGCCGTGTCCGACCCTCGCGCCACGTACGAATCACGTTTAGCCACGCATCGCACGGAGGCCGCAACGCTCCGCGCCCGAGAGCGCACGATCTCCATCGCCCGCATCGTTCTCTTCGCCATCGCGGTGATCATTGCCATCGCCCACTTCAGCGGCTGGATCGCCATCCCGATCGCCGGCTTCATCGCGTTGATGGTCGCCCACGACCGCACGATCACGCGCCGGCGCCGTTCCGAGGCAGCGGCGCGATTCTGCGAGCGAGGGATCGAAAGGCTGAGCAGCCAGTGGCAGGGTAAGGGAGTGACCGGCAGCGGTTACGCCGCAGAGCATCATCCCTTCGCGGCGGATCTCGATCTCTTCGGAAAGGGCTCGCTCTACGAATGGCTGTGCATCGCCGCAACGAGCGCTGGAAGGGCCACGCTGGCCAACTGGCTGCTGCACCCGGGCCAGGCAACGGCAGCCGAGGGTTATGAGCGTCAGGAAGCGGTCGGGGAGTTGCGTGGCCTCATCGAGCTTCGCGAGGAGATCGCAATCGCCGCTGCGGAAGTCGCCCACGACGTGGAAGAAGCGAAGCTCGACGAATGGTCGCGCGCGGAGACTCTACTGGCGCGGCGCGGCGAACGGATCGCCGCGATTGTCATTACCGCGCTGACCACGGCCGCACTCATCGCCGGCGTTCCGTCGCTTGTCACGCGCTTCGTGAACGCCACCAACCCCGGCACGATGCCGCAGATCTCGCCGCTCTGGTCGCTGCCGCTACTGGTGATGATCGTGGTCGTATCGTTCTTCGCGCGCAGTATGTCCGCGCGCGTCGCGCAGGTTGTCGGCGCAGTCGAGCGTCGCGAGCCGGCGCTGGCGCTGCTGGCTGGTTTGCTATCGGTGCTGGAACGGCAGACGTTCGCATCCCGGCGGCTGGTCGCGTTGCGCGGACGCCTCGAACGAAACGGCGTCACCGCATCGCACCAGATAGAACGTCTACGCAAGCTCGTGGCGCTGCTCGACGCCAGGCGCAACCAGTTCTTCGCGCCGCTGGCCTTGCTGCTGCTCTGGTCGACACATATCGCCTTCGCCATCGAGCGCTGGCGGGTCGAGTCGGGAGCCGAGATCGTTGCGTGGATCTCAACGATTGCTGAGATCGAGGCGTTGCTCTCTCTGGCATCCTTCGCCTTCGAGCATCCAACCTTCGTGATGCCGGAGATCGTCGAAGGCGATGCGCTCTTCGACGGCGATGCAGTCGGCCATCCGCTCATCCCCGACGACCGCCGCGTCGCCAACGACGTGAGCATCGGCGGCGAGCTGCGCCTCCTCATCGTCAGCGGTTCGAACATGTCCGGCAAGAGCACGCTGCTGCGCGCGATCGGCGTGAACACGCTCCTCGCTCTCGCCGGCGCGCCCGTCTGCGCCGCGCGCCTGCGCGTGAGCCCGATGGCTGTGGGCGCATCGATCAGCCTCAACGACTCGCTGCAGGAAGGAGCATCGCGTTTCTATGCGGAGATTCTGCGCATCCGCGACATCCTGCGCATGACGCCTCCGCTCCTCTTCCTTCTCGACGAAGTCCTCGGCGGCACGAACTCCCACGACCGCCGCATCGGCGCCGCAGCCATCGTGCGCAGTCTCGCCGCCCGAGGCGCCATCGGCCTCGCCACAACGCACGACCTGGCCCTGGCCCAGATCGCCGACGAGCTCGCGCCCCGCGCCGCGAATGTCCACTTCGAAGACCGCATCGAAGACGGCCGTGTGATCTTCGATTACAAGAAACGCCCCGGCGTCGTGACGAAGAGCAACGCGCTGGAGCTGATGCGGGCGGTGGGGATCGAGGTGTGAATCGGATCTCGTCGGTGAGCGTTCCTCGGTGGGCGACACCGGCGAGCGTGCCAAAGGTACTAGAATTTGCGATATGGCGCACTCTCGTCAGGAGGGCTTTGAGACGTGAAGGTTGCGTTCGGGATGAAGGCCCATTCCGGCTGGGCTGCGCTCGTCGTCGTTGGCATCCGCGACGGCGAATTCGCGGTTGTCGACCGGCGCCGCGTCGAGCTCGTTGAAGAGGAGTGGGCAAAGCAGCCGTATCACGCTGCCGAAGAGATGAAGGGCGCCGAGGCGCGCGAACTGGTCGGCCGAGGGATCGACGCTGCGCGGCGGATCGCGGTCCGGGAGATGCGGGCTGCGGTGAAGCGAGAGAAGGACCGGAAGAACGAAGTGGTCGCTTGCGCCGTGCTGACCGGAAATCCCATGCCCGATTGGAGTGTCGAGGAGATCCTGTCGGTCCATTTCCGCATGCACAAAGCCGAAGGCGTTCTCTTCCGCGACGTGCTGGCTCGCGCCACGGAATCCTGCGCGCTGAAGCTGGTCGCGATCCCGGAGAAGCAGCTGATGAAGCACGCCGAGGAGGCGCTCGGCATCACGGCGAGGACTCTCGTCAGCAACGTTGCCGCGCTCGGGAAGGTCGTTGGGCCTCCGTGGGGGAAGGATCAGAAAGACGCGGTGCTGGCGGCGATGGTTGCGCTGCGGGTGTGAAGTTGCGCAAGCTGGTGGCCCAGGAGCTCAAATGAAAAAGGAACTATTCGAGGAACTTGTCGAGAGCATCAAAGAAGCGGGCAAGATCCACCGAGGAGAAATGAAGGCGTCGCGCGAGTTCGTCTTTGATCCACAGGACGTCCGTGCGATCAGAGAGAAGCTACACAAATCGCAATCAGAGTTTGCCCGCATGATCGGGGTCAGCGTGTCAACGCTTCAGAACTGGGAACAGGGGAGGCGGCAACCCCATGGACCGGCACGAGCTCTGCTAGTCGTGGCATCAAAGGCCCCCGATGTCGTTGCGAAGGCCTTGTCCCGAACCACGCGCCGCGTTGCTTAACCGGCCGTACCAGCCTGTGAGCGATAGCACTTTGACCCCCCGAACCGATGGACTAAAGTCGCAGCACTCTCGGATGCCGAGATCGACTCTACCGATATCCAACCCTTGACGATGCGTTCTTTGATCGAGCAACCATACCTATGCCCCTACCCCTTGTTGAGGTGACCCTCCATATCGACCCGTACCTTCTTCGCTGGTTTCAGAATCAAGGCGCGCCGTAAGCTCATGATTGAAGCGCTGCAGACCTATGCTCAGGCCCATGAGAGGCTGCCGGGCGAAGGCGACTAATCGGCATTTCTCTCCTTTGATCACAACTGTGAGAAATGACAAGTTAAACGGGCGGAAGCAAGCCGCGGGCCCTTGGCTGCTGCTGATGTTGTTGGCGTCGCGCCGTCCGTGAGCCGGCTGGGCACGTTTCGAACATCGATCCAATGTTTCACACCCTCGACGCTGTGTCTTTCACCCGCGATGCCGTGATTCACACCCGCGATGATTTGCTCTGCACCCACGGTGATGTGTTTCGCACCCTCGATGCAGCGTTCTGCACCCGCGAGGCTGCTCTTTCCATCCACGATGCCGCGTTCTGCACCCCCGATGATGTCTGTTGCGCCCGCGATGCTGCGTCCGGCACCCACGATGATGTGTTTCGCACCCCCGATGTAACGTTCTGCACCCACGACGCTGCGGTTTGCACCCCCGTTGCCGCGTTCTGCACCCCCGATGATGTCTGTTGCACGCGCGATGCTGCGTCCGGCACCCACGACGATGTGTTTCGCATCCCCGATGCAGCGGTCTGCACCCACGACGCTGCTGTTTCCACCCGCGATGCTGCGTTTTGCTCCCTCGATGCAGCGGTTTGCACCCGCAATGCTGCGTTTTGCACCCGCGACGGTGCTTTCTGAGCCAACGACGGTGCTTTTCGAACCGGCGACGGTGCTTTTTGAGCCAACGACGGTGCTTTTTGAACCAACGATGGTGTGTTTCGAACGGTCGGCGGTATTTCTTGAAGCTCAGGCCCTTGCCGTGGCCCTCGATCTTCTGGACGAGCTATCCCACACTGAGCGGTGGCAAGATCGGCAGACCAGGGAAGAGCAAACTCCTCAACGCGACCTTCAAGCCCTCGTCCGCAAATCTGCTCGGCAACCTCGTGAGTAGGCATCCACCAATATTCATTGCAGCCGCGCCAACCTCCGAGTAGTGTTCCCGTCGCAAATCGTCAGATTGGAGGCACGCTTGAAAACTGTCCTGCTCACGATGTTCGTGTTCGTATCGGTTGCGCTCTTCGCTGCGGAGAAGCCGGCCACATCGAAGACCGCCACAACGAAGGCCGTCAGCCCGAAGGCTGCACCGGCTGCTGCTGACTACAACGAGGTCTTCAAAGGTATCAAGTTCCGTGAGATCGGGCCTGCGGCGATGGGCGGACGCATCGACGACTTTGCCGTCGTCGAGAGCAATCCCGACATCATCTACGTGGGTACGGCGTCCGGCGGCGTGTTCAAAACCATCAACGGTGGCACAACGTGGGAGCCGGTCTTCGATGATCAGCCGGTGTCGACGATCGGCGATGTCACCGTCGCGCCGTCCGATCCTTCCATCGTCTGGGTCGGCAGCGGCGAGGCGAACAATCGCCAGAGCTCGTCGTGGGGCAACGGTGTCTACAAGTCAACCGACGCCGGGAAGACGTGGAAGCACGTAGGGCTCGACGCCACGATGCACATCGGCCGCATCGTCATTTCTCCTTCCGATCCGAACACGGTCTACGTTGCTGCTGGTGGCAACTTGTGGGGTCCGTCGAAGGATCGCGGGGTTTACAAGACGACCGACGGCGGGAAGACGTGGAACAACGTGCTCTTCGTGAATGAGGACACGGGCGCGAGCGACATCGCCATGAATCCCGATTCGCCCGGCACGCTGATCGCGGCGATGTACCAGCGCCGGCGCACCGTCTTCGGCTACAACGGCAGCGGACCCGGCTCCGGTTTGTACAAATCGACCGACGGCGGCGCCACGTGGAAGAAGCTGGAGAAAGGGCTGCCGTGGGATCCGGATGCGAAGAAACCGGCAGCTTCTGCTGACAAGGACAAAGTTGTCGATCCCGAAGCGGTCAAAGAGATTGGCCGGATCGGCGTCAATTTCTATCGCCGCAACGCCAATGTCGTTTATGCGCTGATCGAGCATGCGAACGGCGGCGTCTTCCGCAGCGACGATCAGGGCGAGACGTGGACCCGCGCATCGGAGACGAACCCGCGCGGCCAGTACTACAGCCAGATCGTGATCGATCCGAACAACGATCAGCGCCTGTGGGTTGCCGGCGCGCAGATGTATTACTCGGAGGATGGCGGGAAGACGTTCAAGAGCAACCTCGTGCAGAAGATTCACGGCGACTATCACGCCATGTGGATCGATCCGCGCGACTCGGATCACCTGATCGCCGGCTCGGACGGTGGCATCTACATGAGCCACGATCGCGGCAAAACGTGGGACTACCTAAACAACGTCGCCATCGGGCAGTTTTACGAGATCGGTTTGGACATGCAGAGGCCGTATCGCATCTGCGGCGGACTGCAGGACAACAACGTCTGGTGCGGACCTTCGGCCACGCTCGACACGCACGGCATCGCCAACTCTGACTGGTTCACGGTCGGCGGCGGCGACGGCTTCTACGCGCAGTGGGATCCATCCGATCCGTCGACGGTTTACGGCGAGTCGCAGGACGGCAATCTACTGCGCCGTAATCTCAGGACGCACGAGTCGCGCTCGATCCGGCCTCCGGCTGCCGAGGGGGAGCGGCTGCGGTTTCAATGGAACTCGCCGCTGGTGGTTTCGGCGTTCGACAACAAGACGCTCTACTACGGCGGCAACTATCTCTTCAAATCGACCGACCGCGGCGATTCCTGGACGCGCCTCGGCGGCGATCTCACCAACAATCAAGACCGCGACACGCTCCCGATCATGGGACGCGTGCCCGACAAGCTCACGATGTCGCGCCACGACGGCGTGCAGGCGTGGCCGGAGATCACCACGATCAGCGAGTCGCCGCTAAACCGCGATCTTCTTTACGCCGGCACCGACGATGGCAACCTCCAGGTCACGCGCGACGGCGGTAAGACGTGGAAGAACGTGTCGCCGAAGAAGGGTATCTACGTCAGCCGCATCGTCGCATCGCGATTCAATGAAGGCACGGCCTACGCGACGCTCGACGGGCATCGCAGCAACGACTTCGGCGTCTACGTGTTCGTGACGGCTGATTACGGCGAGACGTGGAAGCCGATCCGCAACGGACTCACCGACGACGCCGGCACCGTTCACGTCATCCGCGAGCACTACCGCAATCCGAAGCTGCTGTTCCTCGGCACGGAGCGCGGCTTGTACATTTCGAACGATCAGGGCGGGCACTGGACTCGCCTCAAACTCAATCTGCCGACGGTGCCGGTCGACGACATCGCCATCCATCCGCGCGAGAACGACCTCGTGCTGGCGACCCACGGCCGCTCGATCTGGATCCTCGACGATCTCGGGCCGATCGAGCAGATGACCGACGCAATCCCATCCGAGGATTTGCACGTGTTCAACACCCGAACCGCGACGGAGTGGCGCGTCGCCAACCGCAGCGGCGTGACCGGGCATAAAGCGTTCTTCGGACCCAATCCGCCGAATGGCGCGATCATCACGTATTTCCTGAAGAGCAAACCGGCCGAAAAAGAGAAAGTGAAGATCACCGTCAGCGACAAGGATGGCAAGCTCGTTCGCGAGATCGACGGCACCGGCGACGTTGGCGTCAATCGTGTGACGTGGGATCTGCGAATGCGAAATCCGAACGAAGCGCCGCGCCAGGAAGGGGCAGCCGGCGGAGGTGCCGAGGCCGAGTCCGAACAAGTCGGCGGACAGGGTGGTGAACAGGGCGCAGCCGGAGCGGGTGGTGGCGGGGGTGGCGGTTTCGGCGGGAATCAGGGAAGCCGCGTCGAGCCGGGCGAGTACACGGTGAAAGTGGCGTCAGGCAAGATCGAGCAGTCGACCAAAGTCGTCGTCGAAGATGATCCGCGGATCGAGATGACGGCGGCGGATCGTGCGGCGCGGCGTCAGGCCCTGAACCAGCTATCGCAGATGGCGCAGCGGGGAGCAGCCACGCGGCGATCGATCACCGGTCTGCATACCGCGCTCAAGGACTACAAGAAAACGAAGCTGCCGGAGAACGTGCAGAAGGCGGTCGAGGAGTTTACGAAGAAGGTCGAGGATCTCTGCCTCAAGGTTGGAACTCCCGCGCAATGCGGTCAGCCTGCGCTTCCGCTCGGATGGGCCGGACCACCCGTTGTCTACACGCCCCCGGCCGTGACGCAGCGGATCACGCAGTTGCTTGGCGGCATCGAGAACTACTCGGCGGCACCAACTGCGTGGCAGCTCGATCAGATCAAGCTGCTGCAGGGCATGCTCGCCGAGGTCTCGACGGCGGCGCAGACGCTGTCAAGGACGGATCTCGAGGCGCTCAACAAAATGATGCGCGACGCAAACGTGCCCTACATCGCCGTCCCCGCGGGCGGCGGTGGCGGTGGCGGACGACGGCAGTAGACGTGGAGCGGCGTCCCGCCGGCAACGGCGGGACGCTTTCGCGTTAGCGACGATCCATCAGATCGAAGAGCTTGTTGCGATCGAGCAGATCCACGCCTGGCTGCTCGGCGGCATTCCATCCGCGAAGCACCAGCTTTGGTTTGCTCGATTGAGCGAGAGCATTTCGAAGGAGATCGTTTGCAACTTCTTGAACGGTGCGTCCCTCGCGCGCGGCGAGTTCTTTCACTCGTTTCAGAAGGTCGTCGTCAATCGCAAGTGTCGTTCGACTCATGCGTCAAAGTGTATGGATCATGTGTCACGATGGCAAAGTGATCGTTGCAGCTCGAGTACGACATCTGCGCAACAAGCTTCGACTACTGGGCTGAGTTCAGGGACGCGGGGGGGGGCGTTCGCTGCGTGGCGTCACGCGCGGGTGTAAGATCGCCGACCATGGGCATAGTGATAGTCATCGTCCTCGCCGCGTTGATTGCAGTCTTGATCACCATAAAGCGTGGCAAAGACTCCACCAACCTTGCCCCTCGGGCGGGCGTCTCAACGACGACACAATACGATCCATCGGTCATTCTGGCATTCGCCAATAGCCTTTATGCGCGGGCCGCGTGGATCATCCTGCTCTACGCTGTTGTTGGACTAACAGTCGGAAGTGCAATCGGTATCGCTATCACAAGCACAACACCCGATTCAGGTATCCTTCCAGTAGTAGTTTGTTCTCTGATCATCGGACTGCCTGCCGTTGAGCTCGGCCGACAGAAGGCGTTCGCACTCCGGCTGCAGGCGCAGATCGCGCTCTGCCAAGTTCAGATTGAAGCAAACACTCGAAACCTGTCGAGTACCCGTTAAAGAGTTTCTCGCGTCGCCTTCGTCGAATCACGCCGCCCAACTCGGCGCTGCGCCGGACTTGGAGCCGCCCGTTGCTGCATCCCGAGTGCGGTACCATTTCGCGTGGGGCTCCAAGGTTGTGAGCTTGGAGCCGTTGTCAGTACTGCGGGTATCCCTTTTCGTCGCGTGATGTAATCCCTTCCCGATGCCCGATTTTCGACGAACACTGGAGCGTGCGTTCCGGCGCCGCATTGTCGTCAACGACACGGCGGACGCAGTCGTAGCGTCGGGCGCGAGCGCGCAGCTCGACGAGGTGCTCGGCGGTGATGCCACGACCGCAGTGGCCGCGGGCACGATCGCCATCATGCTCGCCGGCGTGGCCGCGTTCCTCAATCTCTACGCGACGCAGCCGCTGCTGCCGATGTTCGCTCACTTGTTTGCAGCATCGAAGGCTGCGGTAGGAATGACGGTGAGCGCGGCCACGATCGGTGTGGCGCTCTCGGCACCGTTCTGCGGATTGATCGCGGAGCGCGCAGGCCGCAAGCGGGTCATCGTCATGGCGACGTTGCTTCTGGCGATCCCGACGCTGCTGGCATCGACGGCGACGTCGCTGACGATGCTGATCGTCTGGCGATTCCTGCAGGGCCTTGTGATGCCGGGGATCTTCGGCGTGGCCATCGCCTACATCGCGGAGGAGTGGCCTCCGGGGAACGTGGCGCGGACGATGTCGCTCTACGTCAGCGCCACAGTCCTGGGCGGGTTCCTCGGGCGCGTCGTCATCGGCTACGCGGCCACGCATCGTATCGTTCCTTCGATTGCGCCGAGCTGGCGCGCCGGCTTCGTCGTTATCGGCGTGTGCGATCTTCTGTTCGGACTTGCCATCGCGCGCTGGCTGCCGCGTGACCGCAAGCTGGTTGTAGCGACCGCACAGACGGACGGCGGCGTTCTGCGCCATCTGCGTAATCCAAAGCTGTTGGCGACGTATGCGGTCGGATTCAACGTGCTCTTCTCGCTCGTAGCCATCTTCACCTACATCACGTTCCATCTCGCCGCGCCACCGTATTTGCTGACTCCCGCGCAACTCAGCTCGCTCTTCGTTGTCTACCTCGCCGGTCTCATCGTAACGCCACTCGCCGGGATCGGCATCGGACACTTCGGTTCGCGGCCCGTGCTCATCGTTGCAGTCCTCGGTTCGATGATCGGCGTGTCGATGACGCTCTTTCACTCGCTGCCGGTGATCATGGCCGGTCTCGTGCTCTGTTCGTCCGGCGTATTCGTCTGCCAATCGGCGTCGACGAGCTACATCCAGATGGCCTCACTGCCGGGCGGGCGGGCTTCGGCGGCCGGACTCTATGTCGCCTGCTACTACACCGGCGGCAGCGTCAGCGGTGTGCTGCCGGGGTACTTCTGGCGTTTCGGCGGATGGACCGCGTGCGTCGTGCTCGTGCTCGTCGTGCAGCTCATGACGATCGGCGTTGCCGCGATCGGATGGCGGGAGTCGTGATCGATGTCTACTTCATCGATGTGAACGTTTCGCGTGAGGTCATCGGCGCGCTCGCGGAATTGCTCACGGACATCGAACGGGCGCGTGCGGACCGTTACCGCTTCGACGACGACCGCCGCCGCTCGATCGTTGCCCGGGCGGCAACTCGTCGGATTCTTTCGCGATTCACCGGCACAGCTGCGCGCGAGCTGCCAATCGTCGAAGGGGAGTATGGCAAGCCAGAGCTGGCTGGTGGCGAGATCGAGTTCAACGCCAGCCACTCCGGCGATCTCGTCGCGCTGGCGTTCGCGCCCCAGACGCCGGTCGGAATCGACGTCGAGCGGCGCCGCAAGCTGCATGATGCGCTGGCACTGGCGCGGCGTTACTTCTCGGAGGCGGAGCTCGCATTCGTTGAAGGCGCGGAGGACACCGGCGCCGCCTTCTTCATCGTCTGGACGGCGAAGGAAGCGATCGTCAAAGCGAGCGGCAAAGGAATTGGTGCAAGCGACCTTCGCGGGTTCACAGTTCCGTTCGGTGCCGCGCAGCTACAACTGGTCACTGGCGCGTGGAGCGTGGCAATGCTCGAACCGCCCATGCCCGGCTATCACGCCGCGCTTGCCGCGCGTACCGGTGTCGAGCCAGTGAATCAGAGCACCGTCGATGCGTCGTCGCTTCTGTAACGGATTGTTTTACACTTGATGCGGTGGTTCGACCGGCCGAAGAGCAGAGAAAGTATCAGCGTGTGACACTGGTCCGTCCGCTGGTGGCGCGGATTGGATCGGCGCGGGTTTACGTAACCGAGGCATCGCTGAGCGGGCTTCGTGTGGCGCATCAGAGCAACATTCCGCCCGAGGGATCGATCTGCGGAATCGTCTTCGAGTGGGATGGCACTCCCGTCTCGCTGGAGTGCCGTGTCACGCGCAGCACGCTCTTCAAGGCCGCCCGCAGCGCTCGGGAAACGAGTGTTTATCACGCCGGACTGGAGATCGTCCGCGGCGGCGACGCCTCGATGATGACGCTGCGCGATATGATCACCAGCATCGTGGCCCGTGCGCTGGACGAGCAGAAGGCCAATGCTCACGGCATCCCACCGATCGCCGCGCAGACGTTTCAGACGGGCAAGGGGACGTTGTTCATCCGCTGCGAATTGGTTGACGGAGCCTGGCGGCGAGGAGAGACGAAGCGCCCGGAACAGCCAAGGAACGGATTCACGATCTCCGCCGAGGAAGATCCGGACCACGTCGCGATGCTGTGTGAGACATTCGCGAACGCCGACCTCGAAGGTCAGGCGCTGATCAAACTGATGGCGGAGCTCAGCATCAGCAAAGCCGAGGGGATTCCGACGCGGCGATACTTTCCGTAAAGGCTTTCACGCGGAGAACGCGGAGGGCGCGGAGAGCCACTCCGCATCTCCGCGCCTCCGCGTGACGAGGTTTTGAATTACGGCTTCGGCGCAGCAGCAGATTTCGCGAAGTCGCCCGCTTTGACGATCGTGATCTTCGACGGATCGATCCACTTCTTCACCGCCGCGTTGACCTGCTCCGCTGTCAGATCGGAGATCTTCTTGTCCAGCGCTGCATCCCAGGCCAGCGTCCGATTCGTGAAGAGCTCCGCGGCCAGGGTTCGCGAAAGTCCGGCATCCTGCGCGCGACCCAGCTTGCGGCTTTCCAGCAGGCCCTTCTTTGCTTCGGCGATCTCCGCCGGCGTGAAGCCTTCCTTCACAGCCTTGTCCACCTCTTCCTTGAACGCCGTCTCCAGTTTCGCGGCGTTTTGCGGTGCGTAGATAGCGAACGTTGTGAAGGCGCCGTTCTTGTCGAATGGGCTGGCTTGAACATTCGAGCCGACGCCGTAGCTCAAACCCTCTTTCTGCCGGATGCGGTTGCCGAGGCGCGAATAGAGCGTGCCGCCGCCGAGAATGTAGTTGCCGAGGACGAGTGCTGAGTAATCGGGATCATCGTCGCGGAGTTGGAGATTGACTCCGGCCAGGAAGATGGCGTTGGCCTTATCCGGCGTCTCCATCGACTGATTCGTTGCTGCGATGTCGTGGTAAATGCGTGGCACGCGCACGAATGGCGTAGTGCTCTTCCACGAGCCTGCGATCTCGGTCAGTTGCGCGGTAACCTGCTTCGGATCGAAATCGCCGACGAGCGCGACCTCGGCATTCGAAGCTCCGTAGAACGTCGCATAGAAATTCTTCACATCCTCGAGCGTGAGCGCGTTGATGTCGGCGATGTCTTCCTCGGACGTCGTGACATAGCGAACGTCGCCTTTCGGGTACGGGTTCATCCGCCGCTGAAACTCCGTCGATCCTACCGATTGCGGGTCGCTGCGCTGCTGCTCGGCCTGCGCCAACTGCTCCTGCTTCCACTGGCTGAATTCCGAGGCGGGGAAGACGGGATCGCGCAGAACCTCGCCGACCAACGCCAGCACCGCCGGAAGATTCTCGCGCGTCGTCTCCACGTTGACGCTGAGCTGTGTCGCTCCACCACCGACAGTCACGCGTGCCTTCAGCTTGTCGAATTCATCCTTGAGTTGTTGGCGCGTGTGCTTGCTTGTCCCGCGCATGAGCATGTCCGCCGCGGCCACGCCGGCTGTCGAGCGGTTCATGAGCGTCTTCTCGTCGCCGAAGTGCAGCGCGGCGGAGACATTCACCGTTGAACCGCGCGTCTTCTTTGGCAGAAGGGCGATTTTCAATCCGCCCGGCAGCGTGGTACGCGTCGTGCGCGCGTCGATGTTCGCAGGCGAAGGATCGAACGCCTCGCCAGCCGCGATGGCGGCGTCGCCCTTGTAGTCCTTGACAATCGCCGCGACGTCGGACGGCGGCGGGATCTCAGCGCGAACCGGCTTCTTGTCGGGGATGAACTCGCCGACAGTCCGATTTGAAGCGATGAAGTACGTATTCGCGATGCGCTGCACGTCTGCCGGCGTGACCTTGCGGATGCGGTCGCGGTTGAGGAAGAAGAGGCGCCAGTCGCCCGCTGCGATCGACTCGCTGAGAGCGATCCCGACGCGGTCCGCGGCGTTGAGGGTCATGTCGATGTTCTTGAGCATGCCGATGCGCGCGCGATCGACTTCTTCTTTGGTCGGCGGCGTCGCTTTCAAGTCGTCGATCGTCTGCAGAAAGGTCTTCTTCGCATCATCCAGCGACTGCTCCTGCCGCACCTCGGCAGAGAGGGTCACGAATCCTGGATCGTGCAGTCCGGGCATGAAGCCGCCGACCGACGTCGCCTTCTTCGGCTCGACGAGCGCTTTGTAGAGCCGGCCCGACGGCGTGTCGATCAGAAGCCGCAGAAGCACCTGCGCTGCCGCCGAATCGGGGTGCGACTCCGCCGGCACGTGATAGGCAACGCTGAGTGCCTGCACGTCGCCGACGCGTCTAAGTGTGACGTCGCGCTCCCCATCCTGCGCCGGCTCGGCCGTGTATGGCTCCTCGAGCTTGCGTGTCGGACGCGGAATCGGTCCATAAATCTTCTCGACCTCGGCGAGTGTCTTTGCTTCGTCGAACTTTCCGGCCACCAGCAGGACGACGTTGTCCGGCTGGTAATACTTGCGCCAGAACGCCTGCAGGCGATCGATGGGAACGCGCTCGATGTCCGCGCGCGAACCGATCGTCGAATGTCCGTAGTTGTGCCAGAGGTAGGCGGTGGAGAGCACGCGCTCGTCGAGGACGTTCTCCGGATCGTTCTCGCCCGCCTCGAATTCGTTCCGCACGACGGTCATCTCGGAATCGAGGTCCTTCCGGGCGATGAAGGAGTGCTGCATCCGGTCGGCTTCGAGCGCGAGCGCGAACTTCACGTTGTCGTCGGTGGCCGGAAGAATCTCGAAATAGTTCGTCCGGTCGTACCAGGTCGAAGCGTTGTAGTTGGCGCCGTGCTCTTTGAGCGCCTGCGGGATGTTTTTGTGGTCCGGCGTCCCCTTGAACATCATGTGCTCGAGGAGATGGGCCATCCCGGTCTCGCCGTAGCTCTCGTGGCGCGAGCCGACGAGGTAGGTGAGGTTGATGACGACCGTCGGTTTGGTCTGATCGGGAAAGAGGAGGACGCGCATGCCGTTGGCAAGGTCGTACTCCGTGATTCCTTCGACGGACGTGATCTTTTCAGCCGCGGTTTTCGCCGGCGTCGATGCTTTCTTTGCCGTCGCCGGGGCGGCAAACGACGCCGCCGCGAACGCGACGAGGAACAGGCACGATATCCACTGTTTTCTCAAGGGCTCTCCTCTGGTTTCGTGGTGTAGGGACGCCATTCTGCAACTTCAGGCGTCCTCGCGCTAGCTGAACGAAAGAGAGACGTTTTTCACGCGGAGACGCGGAGAAACCCTCCGCGTCCCCCGCGTCTCCGCGTGAAACGGTTTTCTTTTCCTCGATGCGTGTGTCTCACATCCCATAACGGAGGATGCAATGCGACACCGAATTCTGATTCTCGCTCTCTCACTTCTGGCAACTCAGGCCTTCGCCGCCCGCACGAGCGGATTCGCCCTCAACGTGCTCGTCGACGACGTGGCCCGATCGGAGTACTTCCACGGCGGCACCGTCTACATCGAAGCCGTTCGTGGCTCGAGCTACAGCCTGCGCCTCACCAACCCGACGCCCTATCGCGTCGCCGTCGCGCTGTCCGTCGACGGCCTCAACACGATCGACGCCAAACACACCGATGCCCGCAGCGCCTCGAAGTGGGTGCTTGAGCCGTACGAGTCGACGACGATCTCCGGCTGGCAGGTCAGCGACCGCGCCGCGCGCAGCTTCTACTTCACAGGCGAGCGCCACTCCTACGGCGCCAAGCTCGGCCAGACCGAAAACCTCGGCGTCATCGAAGCCGTCTATTTTCGCGAGCGCCAGCACGACGTCGAGATCTACCATCATTCGTATAGTGACGAACGGTCCAACGGCGCCGACGCCGGGCGCTCCCAGCCCGTGCCAGCACCGCTGGCCGCCGGCTCCGCCGCCCCCTCCGCCAAAGCGCAGCGACACGACACCTCCGACGACTACGCCGCCACAGGAATGGGCCACCGGGCGGAACACGAAATCTACAGCGTCGACATGGACCTCGACCCAACCCCGATCGCCTCGGTCCGCATCCGCTACGAATTCCGCCAGCAACTGGTCAAGCTCGGCATCCTGCCGCAGTACGTCTCGCCGCTCGAACGACGGGAGCATGCGAGTGGGTTCGGGGGGTATTGCCCGGAGTAGGCTCGGGTTGTTGACAGCTCGCGCGAATTCGGACCTGCAGCAGCTTTAAGCCGCGCGTCGCTCAACCACAGAGACGCCAGAGGTCACAGAGGCAACGGTCAGCTCTGTGACCTCAGTGTCTCTGTGGTTCATTCTTCTTGTCACTGCCACTCGATTCACACCCTAGGCTCGGCCGCAGCCTCGTAGAGCTCGTGAATATCGAGCTGCGCTCCGACCAGCAGCTCCGCGGTCGCGCCCTCTCGCACGATCGCTGAGCGCCAGCGGTTGTCGTTTTCGCGCGTCCAGACTTCCACCGAACGGTCGCGGTGCGACACGAGGACGTACTGCTTCAGCGACGGAAGCGTTTTGTAATGCTCGAATTTGTCGCCCGTGTCGTAGTCTTCGGTGCTCCGGCTCAGGACCTCGATGATCAGCGCGGGATTGGTGACTGCCTGCGAGTCGTCTTCATCGCGCACGCTCGGCCCGCAGATGATGGAGATGTCCGGATATGTGGCCAGGCCGGACGGCGTGCGTACGCGCAGGTCGGCGTCGTACGCGCGGCAGTTGCCGCCGCGAAGTTGCGCAAAAAGCAATCCGATCGCGGCAGCGGCGAGGGCTGCGTGTTCCGGCGTGCCTCCGGCCATCGCGTAGATCTGGCCGCTGAGGAACTCGTGCTTGACGTTGCTCGAGGCCTCGAGTGCGAGGTAGTCCGCATACGTGAAGTTGCTTTGATGAAGAGGTACGGACATCAAGACGAATTATCGCATGCGAGCAAGATCTTGGAAGGCGGTCCGTAGCTCTCCGAAATCTTCGTCCGGAGGCGGCAACGCGTTATCATCGATCCATCCTTCAATTCATCGGGAGACGATCGACAATGAAGAGAGCCATCGCGGCGGTTGTTTGCGCGCTTTCGTTCTTCGCTGTTTCGCTTTTCGGGCAGACCAGCTCTTCGCTCACGGGCATCGTGACTGCCGAGGGGAGGGCGTTGCCGGGCGTGGTGGTGACGATCTCCTCGCCGGAGTTACAGGGAGCTCGACAGACCTTAACGGGTGACGGCGGCGCGTACAGCTTTTCCGCGTTGCCGCCGGGCGAGTATGCGATCTCGATGACGTTTGGGGGGATGGAGACGCAGCGATTGCATTCGTCGCTTCGACTTTCGCAAACATCGCGCGTCGACGGGGTACTCAAGCCTGCCGGGACAAGCGAAGCCATCACTGTCACCGCCGCGGCTCCCTCGGTGATCGAGAGTCCGCAGATCTCCACGAACATGACGCTGCCGTTCATCGAGCGGCTGCCGATTCAGCGCAATCAGCTTGCGACTGCGCAGTTCGCGCCGGGCGTCAACGGCAACACGCTCGCGAATGGGGAGCTCTACATCTCGGGCGGCCCGGGATACGACAACCTCGTGCTCGTCAACGGCGTCGCCGTCACGGAGCAGACGCGCGGGCAGATGCGGCCGATGTATGTCGAAGATGCCATCCAGGAGACGACGGTATTGACCGGCGCGATCTCTGCTGAGTACGGCCGGTTCAGCGGAGGCGTCGTCAACAGCATCACGAAGTCGGGCGGCAATCAGTTGGCTGGCTCGCTGCGCGATTCGCTCAGCAATCCGGCGTGGGTGGCGCAGTCGCCGGCGCTGGAAACGCGCGAGAACAATCTCAATCACGTCGGCGAAGGCACTCTCGGTGGCTTCCTCATTCGCGATCACCTCTGGTTCTTCGGCGCGGGACGACTGGCGAAGAACGACACCTCGCGGCAGACGGTCTCCATTCCGGCATCGGCGACGAATCCGATCTCGCCTGCATCGCCGGCGATCAGCTATGCCGAGGGGAATGATCAGAAGAGATATGAGGCGAAGTTGACGTCGCAGATTGGCGCGCGGCAAACGCTGGCCGCGTCGTGGTTCGGCGTCAACACGTTAGGAACGAACGCGCGTTTCTCTGCCAATCTTTACGACGAGGCCAGCCTCACGACGCGCACCGATCCGGAGTCGCTCCTGGCCGTGCATTACAACGGCATGGCTGCCACGAACCTGCTGCTGGAAGGCCACTACTCGGCGCGCAAGTTCTCCGACCGCACTGGCGCGCCGACGACGGATTTGATCGCGGGAACGGTTCTTCTCGACCGCAATAACAACAACACACGCTTCCACTCGCCGTCGCTTTGTGATATCTGCGACGCCGAGCGCCGCAACAACAAGGATGTCCTGCTCGAGGGTCACGACTTTTTCGATGCGAAATCGTTTGGCAGCCACGACCTCGTCGCCGGCGTCGATCGCTTCACCGAGAGCCGCTATGCGAACAATCATCAATCGGGCAGCGACTTCTCGATCTTCGTGACGAAGGCGCAGTTCAGCAACGGGGTGATCTATCCCGTGATCACGCCGTCGAACGCGAACGGTGGCGGCACGTTCATCCGCTGGACGCCGATCCTCACGCCTGCGAGCGCGAACGACCTGCGGACCGATTCCGCGTTCGTCAACGACACTTGGAGCGCGACGTCGCATCTGACCATGACGGTCGGCGCACGATTCGACCGCAATCACGCAGTCGATGCTGACGGCGTCGTCAGCTCGAACGATTCCAAGCTCTCGCCGCGGCTCTCCGCGCAGTACGACCTTCGCGGCGACGGACGGCATCGATTCTCGGTTTCGTTCGGCGAGTACGCCTCGCGCATCGCGGACAACATCGCTTCGTCGAATCAAGCGGCAGGCAACGCTGCGGCCATCGACTTCGCGTACCGAGGTCCGGCCATCAACAACACGTCGCTGACCGTGCCGATGGATGACGCGATCCGCCGCATCTTCGACTACTTCAACAACACGCAAGGCGGCACGGCCAACCGCACGGCGGTGAACCTGCGCGCCAACGGCTCGCGCACGATTCCCGGCTTCGCCACCTATTTCGACGGCTCGCTGGCATCGCCCTCGGTGCGCGAATTCACGACGGGATACGGCGCGCAAATCGGCAGGAATGGGTTCGTTCGCGCCGACTATGTTCACCGCGACTGGCGTGATTTCTACGCGGCCAGCGTCACCACGGCCACGCAAAAAGCGAACACGCCCCTCGGCATCCCCGTCGATATGCAGCTCGTCCGCAACAGCAACAACATGGTGCGTCAGTATCGCGGCGTGCAGTTGCAGGCGCGCTGGACGCCGGACCGCTTCGACTTCGGCACGCACTACACCTGGTCGAAGCTGCGCGGCAATGACGACAGCGAGAGCGCGACGACAGGCGCCACGGCGAACATCGATCCGACGCTCTTCTACCCCGAGTACTTCGCGTACAGCCGGGCCGCGCCGATCGGATACCTGGCCGGCGATCAGCGTCATCGTGTTCGCGCCTGGGCCGGCTATCGTCTACCCCTGCCGGCCGGTTCGCTCGAAGCGACAGTCATGCAGAGTTACGAATCAGGGATGCCGTACTCGATCGCCGGCGCGATCAACCTCACACGTTACGCCGGCGCGCCCGCGAACCTCGGCTACAACTCGGTGCCCAACGGCCTGTACTACTTCAGTGGACGCGGCGAGCTTCGCACGGACGCGACGCGCTCGACAGATCTCGCGCTGCGCTACAGCGTTCGCGTGTCCGCGCTGGAGTTTTTCGCGCAGGGCGATCTGCTCAATGCGTTCAACAATGCCGCAATCTTCGATCCGCAGCGCCTCAGTACGACAGTCACGACCGCGGCGACATCCGCGACGTTCCTGCCGTTCGATCCGGCGAAAACGACGCCGGTGCAGTGTCCGACGGGTGCATCCGCCGCGGTATGCACGGCGATGGGCGCGAACTACCAGCTCGCGTCAAACTTCGGGACGCCGCTGAACAACCTTGCGTACCAAGTGCCGCGAACCGTGCGGATGTCGTTGGGGGTTCGGTTCTGAGTTTCTGAGAACGGTTTTCACGCGGAGACGCGCAGGTCACGGAGCACACCACCGCGTTTCTCCGCGTCTCCGCGTGATACGCCTTTCGTTTCGTGTGACACTTGACGAATGAAATTGCGGCTCGTGTTACTCATCCTTCTTGCCACTGTCGCTCGTGTCGGCGAACCGGGTCATTGGGCCGAGGTGAATGGGCATCGGATGTACTACGAGACGAGTGGCTCGGGGCGGCCGATGCTGTTGTTGCATGGCGGCGGCAACACCATCCACGGCTCGTTCGCGAAGCAGCTCGAGGTCTTTACGAAGACGCATTCGATCATCGCGCCGGAGCAGATCGGCCATGGTCACACGCCTGATGTCGCGGGTCCGCTCACGTACGCACGCATGGCCAGCGACACGGCTGCGCTACTCGTCAAGCTCGGACTCAAGGATGTCGACGTCGTCGGATGGAGCGATGGCGGGATCGTGGCTCTCATCCTTGCCGTGCGACATCCGGAGTTGGTACGGCGCGTCGCGGTCAGCGGCGCGAACTTCACGCCCGAGGGATATCTGGCGGACGACTTGCGGCAGATGCGCGCCAGAGATGTCGAGTCGCCGGCGACTCTCGACCAGAGGCTCAATCACCTTTGGGCGACATCACCAACGAAGGACGAGTTGAGTCCGGCGCTCCTGTCGGGAGTTCACAAGAGAGTGCTCGTCATGGTTGGCGACCACGACGCCATCCAGCTCGATCACACAATCGCGCTTTATCGCGCGTTGCCCGATGCCCGGCTCTGCATTCTGCCGGGAACCGGACACGGAACGTTCATTCAGCGGCCGGAGTGGGTGAATGCGATTGTGGCGTCGTTTCTGGACGAGCCGTAGGTCTGTGCCTCACTGCATTCACCGAGTTGCGGAACGGTCATCAGTAGCCGCGATAGAAGATGAGGATGTCTCTGGGGTCCGGTTCTGAATTGCGGCGCATAATCGAGGAGCCATGTCTCCGCAGCTCGTTTTTCTTACGCTCTTTCTCGGTTTGATCTCCGGACGAAACGACGTCGATTTGCAGGCGGGACCGGAGATCAAGTCCATTCGCATCCTGCTTGACGGCCGTCAGATTGCTGCGATGAAAGAGCCGCCGTGGCATGCGACGGTCGATTTCGGCCCCTCCATCGTTCCCGGCGAACTGGCCGCTGCCGGCTACGACGCACAGGGAAACGAGGTGGTGCGCGTCGCGCAAACGGTCAATCTGCCGCGGCCTGAGGCGGAGCTCGTGATCGCACTACAGAACGACGCAAGCGGGACGCCGCGATCGGCCGCGCTGCGATGGGAGCATCTGCTCGGGGCGAAGCCGGTCAAAACGTCGCTTGCCATCGACGGCAAGGAGATTCCGCTCGACAGCACGAGCAGTGCGCGCCTGCCGCGGCTGGACATGAATCACCCGCACGTGATCGCCGCCGAGATGAAATTCGACGACGGATTCAGCATGCGACGGGAGCTCATCGCCGGTGGGGCAATCAGCTACACGGCCGATACGCAGTTGACGCCGGTCGGTGTCAGACAGGCAACCGCGGCGCCGCCGGCCGATACCGGCGATTGCTTCACCAGCGCCGGATCGCCGGTACGCATTGCGGCGATCGAGAAAAGTCCTGCACTCGTCGTCGTCGTACTCGATCCTGATCCGCAGGAAGCCATCGGGGCGCTCAGCCCGGCGACGAATCCGTCGATGTACTTGAGTGGTAGAAATGACGTGCGCCACCTGATCCCGCTGGAGTCCGGCACACGGATGCGCATTCTGTGGCCCTTCGCGAAGCAGCACAAGACGACGAGCAACGCCTCAGCGTTCCTGTTTCCGCGGTCGAACGATGTCGAGGCGAGCGAAGGCGGCCTGGTGTGGCTGCTCACGCGAACGTACGGCGAGCGAGTCGATGAATCCGAGCCGCGCCGGATCGCCGACGCTGTCGGCGTTGCCGGTCTCGAAGCCATTACCAGTGCGAACCGCCGCGCGGTCGTTCTCGCGCTGAGCCGCTTCGAAGACAAAAGTACGCACGATGCCGCCTCCATCCGCAACTATCTCGCCTCGATCGGTGTGCCGCTTTTCGTCTGGTCGTTCACCGGGCCGCGGCCGGAACTGCGCGATACCTGGGGAGAGGTCGACGATGTCTCGTCGCACGGAAAACTGAAGGTTGCCGCCGCCCGTCTTCGCGCGGAGCTCGCGTCGCAGCACGTGGCCTGGATCGCCGCCGATCCCGTAGCCGCGCTGCGGATCACTCCCACGGGACGCTGCGGAATCACGCCGATGGCCGCGGCACGGTAGTCGATCGCGTCGTCACTCTTTCAATGCAGCGCGTGCCGCTTCCAGCATCTGCTCCGGCCGCGTGTCGCTTGCTGCGAACGGTTCGGCGGCGGATTCAGCGACGATATAGAATCAATGCCCGATGGAGACCCTCAGCAAGGCGCAGATTGATCGTCTTGGCGAAAGGCTCCGCGCGCAAGCTTTTGGCGAAGCAGAACTTAGGTTGTTGGACGAGTATCGGCGGACGTTCGGTTCAGCTTACGATCGGGTGGTCGCGAACGTTCAGCGCATCCTAGGCGTTCCCGTGAGCGGCCGGCCCGCGAAGTCAACGAGCTCGATCATCGAGAAACTGAATCGGGAGTCAATCCGCTTGTCGCAAATGCAAGACATCGCCGGGTGTCGCGCGATCGTGGCTGATTTGCCTCACCAAGATCTTGCCGTGAATGCGATGGCGCGTGAGTTGGACAGCGTTGCGATTCAGGATCGACGTGAAAAGCCAAGCCATGGATACCGTGCGGTGCATCTGATTGTTCGAGAAGATGGCAAGCCCATCGAAGTTCAGGTTCGAACATCTCTGCAACACGTCTGGGCGGAGGTGTCCGAGAAACTTGCGGACACAATCGATCCATCGATTAAGTACGGAGGCGGTCCGATGGCCCTGCGTCAAGTATTGGACAAAGTGGCAACACAAGCGCGTCAGATTGAAGAACTTGAAGCAGAACTGGTGGTCGTGCGTCAAACATTGGACAGAGTGGCGACGCAACGTCTGACTAAAGACATAGAAGCACAACTGGCGCGTGTCGGCGCTAGTGGCGCCGTCATTGCCGAACAGCTACGCGAGACTCGCGAGGAGTACGTAAGCAGTTTGCATTCGATAATCAAGGATTTGAATGGTACTGACTTGGAGGCCTTCTAGTGTTTTTCCTGATTGACTACGATCGATCTCGTGGCGAGCTCTCAAGTATCGAGATGTTCGACGATTCAGAACGCACTGCTGCCGAGAATAAGCGCCTGAAGAGAGAGCTATCGTTGCATCGCAAGGGCGTGAAGCGGGAAATAGTCCTGTTGCAAGCAGCCAGTGAGGATGCGTTGAAGGAAACGCATGGACGGTATTTCGCCAATATCGCGACACTGGCCGAAATCGAATCACGTGCGATCTAAAACGAAGAGCGGTGGACGTCACTGCATTCACCGAAGGCTGCGTGCTGCTTCCAGCATCTGCTCCGGCCGCGCGCGGATGCGGAGATCTTCGGTCAGGTTGCGCCAGCGCACGATGCTGTTGCGGTCGACCAGGAACTCGGCGGGCCGCGCGATGTCGTGTCCACCCGGGCTCTCTCCTTTGTGCAGGAGGTCGTACCGCCGGATGGTCTCGGTGTCGGGATCGGAGAGAAGCGGAAAGGTGTAGCCGGTTTTCTTCACGAGATCGCGCGACTCCTCGGGCGTGTCGACGCTGATCGCAACCGGTTGGATGCCGGCAGCGCGGAACTCGGCGAGATGATTTTCAATACCCCGTAACTCGGAGTTGCAGAACGGTCACCAGTAGCCGCGGTAGAAGATGAGGATGACGCCCTTCGTCGCCGGCTCGGCCAGCAGTCCTGCGAGCGCCACCGGCTTTCGATGGATATCGAGCAGGACGAAATCGGGCGCCTTGCTGCCGATCGCCGGCGCGTGCGAGGAAGCAGGAAGCCACTTCGCGCCGATGAATATGTCCCAGCAGAAGAGGACGCAGAGGAGTACTCCGAAGACAGTCGCGATCCACACGCCGGTCCGTCGTCCCGTTGCGCGACGAAGTCCGATCACTAACAGCGCGATGGCGACGGCGAAGAGAACCAGATTTACCCACGGCACATCGCGCGTGATCGGAAAACGGGCAAAGAAGACAAAGTAGCTGATGAACGCGGCGACGCTGAGCGCAAAACCGGACCAGAGCTGCCAGTTGAAGCGGCGGGGCATGAGGCCATCATAGGCGAACAGTCAGCCCCTCGTGATCAAGCTGGAAAAGCAGGGTAGGGATTTGCCTTTTTCGCGACTCTCCTCAACATGCTTACAGCACTTTTGTTCGCCGCCGCCACCGCCACCCTCCCGTCACTTCCACCAGTGTCCGGCACCGGGTCCCTCGGCACTCCGGCCAATCCCGCGCAGTTCACGTTCTACGTCGGCGGCGACAACCGTCCCGACTCCGGCAACGACCCTTCGCCGGCGTTCGAAGCGTTGATCCCAGCGATGCAGAACGCCATGAAGACGACGCCGGCCGCATTCGTGCTCTGGGGCGGCGACATCATCAAGGGGAAGAAGTCGTCTGACGCGAAAACGCAGTATCCGCTCGTGCTGCCGTGGTTCGCCAAGCTCGGCGTGCCGGTGTTCAGCGTCCCGGGCAACCATGAGCTGGACACAAAGGTAAGCGGCAACTGCAAAGAAGGTCCCGACGACAACGGCAAACTGCTCGCCGACTACACGGCTTCCGTTTCCCAGCAGCCGTACGGCTGGTTCCAGTACGGGAACTCCGTCTTCATCGGCATCAACACCGAGGAGGTTCCGGGCAAGGATTCTCAGCCCAGCGGCTGCTACAACGGGTATGTCAGCACGACCCAGCTTTCGCTCGTGCAGGCGGAGATTTCCGCGTTGCCGAAGGGGACGAACGTCTTCCTTTTCATGCACCGCCCGACGCAGGACGACAACTCGCACGCCATGCGCCCGGACCCGGCTGACAACGGCACGAAGTACGGCAAGAAGATCATGGCCTTCGTCAACTATGTCAACTCGCTGACCAATCCGAACGTGGTCTACGTTTTTGCCTCGCACGATCACCGTTACTACCAGGCGGTTGCCGGCACTTCCAGCAAGACTGGATTCGTCGTCAGCGGCGGCGGGGGCGCGCCTCTCTCGGGCTGCCCCGACAAGGGCCGTCCGGGCGCGTACTACCACTGGCTGCAAGTCGCAGTGAACGGAACAACCGTCACGGTGACTCCGGTTCCGCTCACGAACACCACGCCGTGTGGGGCGCCGCCACAATGACAACGTCGATTGTCGTGTCTACTTTTTCAACACCTCGTCGTCCGGTTGCACGCCCACCACGGCGCCCTTCGCTTTCATCCACGTCGCCAGCTCGTCATGTTTTCCGCGCATCGCCTCGGCCAACGGAGTCTGGCCGTTGTCGGCGACGGAGTTGATCTCGGCGCCGTGGTCGAGGAGGAGTTGCACGAGATCGTTGCGCCCGAGGAGGGCCGCTTCGTGCATCGGGGTGAAACCTTTGGATTGACGGACCAGAACGTCCGCGCCGTGATCGAGAAGGATCTTCGCGGTCGCGTATTGGCCGCTCAACAACGCAGCCTGCAGCGGCGTGTTGCGGAACTTCGAGCCGGCGCGGGCGTCGATCGCGGCGCCCTTGCGGATCAGCAGTTCAGCGGTTGCGGCGTTGCCGCCGAACGCCGCCATGTGCAGAAGCGTCCAGCCGAATGGCGTGCGGCTCGTGAGCGCGGCGGGATCGGTGAGCATCGCTTCGAGTTGCGCCGCGGTGCCCAGCGCTGCGGTCTCGAAGAGATCCAGCTTCGCGTGAGGCCGTAGCGCTCGCAGGACCTCGTTCTTCGCGGGATCGGTGAAGCCTTCGCCGTTATTGATGAAGAGCGCGATGGTGACGGCGCCGGTTCCTTTCGGACTGCGCACATTCGCCAGCCCAGGATCGCGGGCGAGCATCGACTTCACTGTGACCGCGTCCCCGCCCGCGACGGCTTTCAGAAAATCGGCGGCATCGTCGGCGGTCAGCGGAAGGGCGACGATGATGAGTAACAGGGAAAGTCCAGCGAATCGCATGATGAAATCCTCCGCGGCACAAGGTACGCACCAAAGTGCATCCGCGCATGTGCCGCTCGGGGCAACGCGCGGCATGTGACTTCCGGCCTATTCACGAGCCTGATCCGCTGTGTCATCCTCCTGCCATGCCGCACACGCGCATCCTCGGCGTCGCGGGCCTGACAGCCTGGTTGATGGTCGGTCTTCCGGTGATCATTCAGGGCGCCACCGTTCCCGGAACGATGCTGCGATGGGCGGTTGCGTACATTCTCTTCGGCGCGCTCTTCGTGGCCGATCTCGCGCGACCTCGCCGTTCGATGATGGCGATGGAAGTGCTCTGCATCGTCGTGATGGTGCTGCTTCTTTGCGACGGCTTCGAAGGCACTCTGCTCGTGCTGATCGCGATGCGCCTTCCGTCGCTCATGGATCGGAAGCGCGGTCTCGCCTGGATCGTCATTCAGACCTTGCTTCTCGCCGGCGCGGTTGCCTTTCACTGGAACGGCCGATCGGCATGGCTGCTCGCACCGCCGTATTTCGGTTTCCAGATCCTGGCCTTCTTCACGTTCGAGATTCTCGACCGCGAAGTGCGGACGAACGCGCAGCTTCGCGCCATGCAGGATCTCGTCGCCGATGGCGGCCGTCTCGCCGAACGGCTTCGCATCGCGCGCGAGCTGCACGATGCGCTCGGGCATCACCTCACCGCGCTGACGCTCAATCTCGAGGCGGCGCTCGTGCGCACGGAAGGCGCGGCGCACGGCGACGTCGAGAAGGCGCAGGCTCTGGCGCGCACGCTGCTGGCCGACGTCCGCTCGATCGTGGCCGAGAAGAACGCCGACGATTGTCTCGACCTCGGGCGCGCGCTGCGCACGCTGGTGGCCGATCTGCCGCGGCCTCGCGTGCAACTCGAGGTCGATCAATCGCTGCGCGTCGAAGATCCCGAGCAGGGACTGGTCATTCTTCGATGCGTGCAGGAAGTGGTGACGAATGCGGCGCGCCACTCCGGCGCCGAGAATCTCTGGATCACCGTGCGCCGCACCGTTGATGGCTTCGAAGTGCGTGCGCGTGACGATGGCCGGGGACGTGGCGGCGCGCGCGATGGCTTCGGCTTGCGCGGCATGCGCGAGCGCATCGAGAACGCCGGCGGCGCGCTGACGATCGAGAGCGGCACAGGCCGCGGCTTCGCTCTGACCGCGTTTCTTCCGGCGCGGAGTGCACCGTGATCCGCGTCTTCATCGCTGACGATCAGCTTCTCATTCGCCAGGGCATCCGCACGCTGCTGGAGATGGACGCGGAGATCGTCATCGCCGGCGAGGCCGAAGATGGCGCAGAGACGATCGAGCGGGTTCCGCTTGCCGAGGCGGACGTGCTGCTTCTTGACGTGCGGATGCCGAAGAAAAGCGGTGTCGACGTCCTTCGCGAGCTTGCCGCGGCCAACGTGCTCCCACCGACGCTGGTGCTGACGACATTCGACGACACGCCGGTCGTGCTCGACGCCATTCGTGCCGGTGCGCGCGGCTTCCTGCTCAAGGACATCTCGTATCAGCAGCTCATGAGTGCGATCCGGGCCATTGCCGCGGGAGGGACGGTGTTTCAGCCCGCGATCACGCAGCGTCTTCTTCGCGCCGCTGGGACGCCCGCCCCCGACGCGATGCCGATCGAGGAGCTGACCGCGCGCGAGCTGGAAGTCGTCCGCCTCATGGCAGGCGGCTACAGCAACAAAGAGATCGCCCACGCCCTCGGCACCGCCGAGGGAACGATCAAGAACCAGGTCTCGAGCATCCTGTCGAAGTTCGGCGTGCGCGATCGAACAAGGGCGGTGTTGAAGGCGCTGGAGGCGCGGCTGCTGTAGTCACGAGGAGTGCGGTCGTCTCGACCGCGGGCACTCGGGCGTCCTCGCCCGAGTGCTGTCAGGGCGGAGGTCGAGATTCGTCGACCGGTCGAGGCACTTCAAGCCATCTCGAAATCTCGTCAGCGACGCGCTGCCGAGCGAGGTCATCGATCGACCTATTGATTGAGACTAAGCTACCAGGCAAGAGGTTCCAGCGACGCAAGAGAAGCTCTTGATGGTGTTGCATAGTCACCATTTCTGGTGATTTAGGGTGCTTTTGAAGCTCATTTGTTCCCTTTTCATGGATTCGGATCATCGAGTCTTCTAGCCGCATTGTCGATTCAACGATGCGGATCGATGAATCGACGATTCACATTGTCAATCTGCCGATGCGGAGCGATGAATCGACACTGCGTATCATCGATCCGACAATGTGGAGCCATGATCGTCACTGCGCATCATCGATATGACGATCCGCATCATCGAAAGGACAATGCACATCGTCGATCTGACGATACGCAGCCACGATTGACGATGCGCATCAAAGATCGTTCGATGCGCCTAGAAGATCGTTCGCAACGACTAGAAGACCATTCGCAACGCGTAGAAGGTCGTTTGCAACGACTAGAAGACCCTTCGCATCGCGTAGAAGACCCTTCGCAACGCGTAGAAGACCCTTCGCATCGCGTAGAAGACCCTTCGCAACGCGTAGAAGGTCCTTCGCAACGCGTAGAAGACCCTTCGCAACGCGTAGAAGACCCTTCGCAACGCGTAGAAGACCCCTTCGCAACGCGTAGAAGGTCGTTTGCAGCGACTGGAAGGCCGTTCGCAACGCCTGGAAGGTCGTTCGCTGCGCCTGGGAAGATCGTTCCCTGCCCTCGCCACAATCCCGCCACATTCCTGGTGTTGGTTCTCCTCATCTGACCACGCGCACGTCACATCGGGGCGTCATATTGGTCGCGAAGGATCGAAGGAGATGGCGATGGGGAGCAGCGACACGACCAACACGGAGTACGAACCGCGGGTCCCGAGGGGACCAGTGAATTCCGCGTCACAAAACGGCAACGCCTCTCGTGCTAACCTCCGCCGCATGAAGCGAGCGCTACTTGGGGCCGTCCTTTTCCTCACTGCTGTCTCTTCCTTCGCCGCCGACAAAAACCTCACCATCATCAAGGCTGGACCGATTAGCGAAGTAGCCAATCTGGCTGAGGCGAATGAGATTCGCGTCGTGTTCAGCGAGCCGATGGTTGTCGTCGGCAAGATTCCGAAGGCTCTCGACGTGCCGTGGTTTCACGTCGAGCCGGCGATCAACGGCTCATTCCGGTGGTCGGGAACGACGACGCTGATCTTCACGCCCGATCCGAAGACGCCGCTGCCGTTCGCGACGAAGTACGACGTCACGATCGACGCCGCGGCGAAAGCGGTCAGCGGAAAGACGCTCGGCAAGCCGTATCACTTCTCGTTCACCACGCCGACGATCCAGCTTCTGCGCACCGACTGGTACCGCAAAGGCGGCAAGTACGACGGCGCGGTCGTGATCGCGCTCTGGTTCAATCAGCCGGTCGATGGTGCAACGCTCGGCTCGCACCTGGTGCTCCGCACCGTCGCACATGAATTCAAAGCACCCCCGCTTCCGGCGCGCGACCGGCTGGCGAAGCTCGAGCCGCCGCAGCCCGCTGCGTTCGACGCGAAGATAGCGAAGGCGCAGCAGGCCGCGGCAAGCGACGGACAGCCGGTGCTCTCCTTCCTTGCGACGGAGTGGGATAAGAAACACTTCAAGCCGGTGCCGGAGATGGTCATCGTCGAGACGAAACCGGGCGTGCCGCCTGACACGAACCTGCAGATCTTCGTCGACGACAAGCTGGCAAAGAACGCGAACAGCGTTGCCAGCGGGCATCCGCAAACCTTCACCATCGAGCTGGGCCCGGCGTTCTTCATCGAGAAGGCGGAGTGCCTGGCGGAGTGCGGCCCCGAGTATTACAACCCGATCTCCTTCCGCGTGAACGGCGGCGTGCCGTTCGTGAACTTCAAGAAAGCCGTCAGCGTCATCGACGTCACCGATCCGGCGCACGAGTTGCCGGTCACGCCGTCCGAGCCGAAGCGCGAAGTCGATCCGAGCGCCGCTCCCGCGACGCAGTACAGCCTCGACGAGCTCGGATACTCCGTGATCCCTGCGCACACATACGCGGTCCGCGTCGATCCTTCGCTCAAGTCGGAGAGCGGCCAGACGCTCGGCTACACGTGGATGGCCGTCGTCGAGTACTGGCACAAAGCGGCCTACATCAGCTTCGGAGATGGGCACGGTGTGTGGGAGTCGAGCGGCGGCCCGCTGCTGCCCTTCCACGGCCGGAACTTCAAGAATGTCACGCAGTGGATGACACCGTTGTCACTCGACAAGCTCGTCCCGACGATCGTCGATCTGCAGAAAGAGGGCTTCAAGAAAACGCCCGAAACCGGCGGCGCCCAGCGCAATCTCGCGCCCGTCGCGGACAAGCTGCAGTCGTACGGCCTCAATCTCAAGTCCGCACTGTCATCGATCGGCAACGGCATCGTCTGGGCCGTCATCAAGCCGGGCGACCCGATCGCGAAGTCGAAGACGTATTCCGAGGACACTGCTGGAACGATCGTGCAGGTGACAAACCTCGGCATCACCGTAAAGGACTCGCCGCAGAACACCCTCGTCCTCGTCACGCGGCTCGACAACGCCGCGCCGGTGGCAGGAGCGAAGGTGTCGATCCGGACGATCGAGAACAAAGTCTTCTGGACCGGGACCACCGACGCGAACGGCATCGCCATCGCGCCGAATACCGATCTCCGCGTGGAGCGGAACAAGAAGAACGAGAAAGGCGAGGAAGTCCCTGTCGAGTCGTGGGAAGCATTCGGCCTGCACTTCGTGGTGACCGCCGAGAAAGACGGCGATAGCGCGTACGCCTCGAGCGACTGGAACGACGGCATCACGCCGTGGGAGTTCGGACTCAACTTCGACCTCGATGAAGCGAAGCCGCTTCTGCGCGGTACGACGTTCACTGACCGCGGTGTCTACAAGCCGGGCGAAGAAGTACACGCCAAGATCGTGCTTCGCAGCGACACACCGACCGGCATGCAGCTCCTGCCGGCCGGCACCGACGTCGACATCGTCGTCACCGACGCGCACGACAAAGAGGTCGACAAGCGCACGGTCAAGTTGAATGACTGGAGCAGCTCGGAGTGGGTGTGGACCGTGCCCGCCGACGGCGTCCTCGGCGACTACGGCATCAAAGCGTCGGTCAAATCGCAGCGCCTGATGACGTTCGGCAGTTTCCTGGTTGCTGCGTACCGCCGTCCGGAGTTCCGCGTCGATGTAACACTCAAGGGAGCGCCTCCGATCGCCGGGACGAAACTGAACGGCACGATCATCGGCAAGTATCTCTTCGGCGGCGCGATGGCATCGCGACCGGTGAAGTGGACGTATTCGAAGGTCCCTGTTTACGACGTTCCATCTGCGATCCGCGAGCGGTTCCAGGAAGGGCAGTGGGAGTTCCTCGGCGAAGACCCCGAGCAACGCCGGGAAGGCGAAACGATCAACACAATGGAGCCGAAGCTCGACGCCAAGGGTGAATTGAAACTGACGCTCGATACCGACATCGCCGCGGGCGTGCCGTGGAGCTACGTGCTCGAAGGCAACGTGACCGACGTCTCGCGCCAGCAGCTCGCCAACCGCACGGCGTTCCGCGTTCATCCGGCGCCGTGGTACATCGGCGTGAAGTCGCCGAACTACTTCTCCGACGCTACGAAGGGGCTCGACACCGCCATCGTCGCTGCCGCGCTCGATGGCACGGCAACGGCCGGTGTCTCCGTCAGCGTCGACCTTCATCGCATCCAGTGGAACTCCGTGCGCGAGGCTGCCGGCAATGGCTTCTACAACTGGCAAACGGAGCGCAAAGAGCTTCCCGCCGGACATTGGGATGTGACCACGCAGGCGACGGCTGCCCCGCTGCACATTCCGCTCGGCGAAGGCGGCGAATATCTCATCATCGCAACTGCAAAGGATGCCGAGGGCCGCTCGACGACGACACGCACCTGGTTCTACGCGGTCGGTGGCGGCTACACGGCATGGGCGCGCGCGGACAGCAACCGCATCGAGCTCGTGCCGGAGAAGAAGACGTACAAGCCCGGCGAAACGGCGCGGATCATGGTGAAGTCGCCGTGGGAGCACGCAACGGCGCTGCTCACGACCGAGCGCGAAGGCGTGCGCACCTGGAAGACGTTCGAGCTGACCTCGACGCAGACGACCGTCTCCGTGCCGATCACCGAGAAAGACATTCCGAACCTTTTCGTCGCAGTAACGTTGCTCAAAGGCCGTACGAAGGATGGCATCGAGGACGAGAGCGATCCCGGCAAGCCCGCGTTCCGCCTCGGCTACACAGCGCTGAGCGTCGTTGACGCAGCGAAGCGTTTGAAGGTCGCGGTCAAAGCAAATAGCGTCGAGTATCGCCCGGCATCGAAGGCGCGCATCGAAGTCGATGTGCATGACGCCGCCGGCAAGCCGACGCAATCCGAAGTGACGTTGTGGGCCGTCGATTACGGCGTCCTTTCGCTGACCGCGTACGAAACGCCTGACGTGCTCCAGTCGATCTACCTCGAAAAATCGCTGCAAGTCATCAACTTCGATTCGCGCCAGAAGATCGTCAGCCGCCGCGTGCTGACGCCGAAGGGCGAGACGCAGGGTGGCGGCGGCGGCAAGGACGCCGGACCGGGCGTGATGCGCAAAGACTTCCGCGTGCTCGCGTTCTGGGTCGGCTCCGTCGTCACGGACGCGAAGGGTCACGCGAAGACGGATGTCACGCTCCCCGAGTCGCTGACGACGTATCGCATCATGGCCGTCGCCGGCGACCGCGGCTCGCGCTTCGGTTGGGCGCAGAACGAGATCCGCATCAACAAGCCGGTGCTGCTGACACCGACGTGGCCACGCTTCCTCGCCGTCGGCGACAAGGCGTTCTTCGGCGGCGTCGTGCACTCGCAGCTCAAGCAGCCGGGCAAGGCGACGGTAACGATCAAGTCGCTCGATCCGTCGATCGTCGAATTCACGCAGCCAACGTCGCAGACAATTGACATCGCCGCGGAAGGTTCTGCCGAGGTGCGGTTCAACGGGTCGGCGAAAGCGGTCGGCAGCGCAAGACTGCAGGTGACCGTTTCGCTCAACAAGGAGACCGACGCGTTCGAAGACTCGCTGCCGGTGCGCATCCTCACGCCGTCCGAGACCGTCGCCGCGTACGGCGAGGCCAAGCCCGACGCGAAGGAGACGCTGGCGGTTCCGAAGGATGTCGTGCCGTCATCCGGCGGACTGCACGTCGAGCTTTCGTCGACGGCGATGGTCGGCTTGGCCGAGGGCGCCGCGTATCTTGTCGATTATCCGTACGGCTGCGCGGAACAGCGCTCGTCCGGCGCCATGGCTCTCATGCTGTCCTCCGACCTCGGCGACGCATTCGCGCTTCCCGGCATCGACCCGAAGAAGGGCCGCACCATCGCGCAAGCGACGATCAATGAGCTCAACAATTTCCAGTGCGGCGACGGTGGCTTCGCGTTCTGGGCAGGCGAGTGCTACACCGAATCGCCGTACATGACCGCGACCGTTCTGCACGTGATGCAGCGCGGCGAGAAGTTGAAGTACGACGTCAACAAAGACGTGACGAAGCGCGGGTATGACTACCTCGACGCCAAGCTCAAGGAACCGCGTCCGACGAACGAGGGCTGGTGGCCGGCGTACACGGCATGGCAGGCCTTCGCGGTCAAGGTTTTGACCGAGGGCGGTCGGAACGAAGATAGCCACATCACGCGGCTCTACTCATATGTCGATCGGATGCCGTTGTTCGGCATCGCGTATCTCACCGACGCCATGCTGGCGAAGGGAGAGAAGGGTCCGCGCGTCGACGAGCTCACGCGCCGCATCACCAACGGCATCCTGCCCGAGGGCGGCAGCGCGCACGTCGAAGAGCTGTCCGATCCCTACCTTCTTTATTACTGGAGCTCGAGCGTTCGCTCTACCGCCATCGCCCTCGGCACTCTCACCCGCCACGGCGAGAGCGAGCAGATGGTCAAGCAG
Organism: Thermoanaerobaculia bacterium; assembly: GCA_017883205.1. Classification (GTDB taxonomy): domain Bacteria; phylum Acidobacteriota; class Thermoanaerobaculia; order Gp7-AA8; family Gp7-AA8; genus JADGNZ01. Next base: position 45,346 of record JADGNZ010000029.1, read on the forward strand.
ATGGTGCGCTGGCTGATGAAAGTGCGCCGTCAGGGACGTTGGGGCAACACGCAGGAAAACATCTGGGCGATGGAGTCGCTCGTCGACTACTACCGCAAGTACGAGAGCGAGACGCCGGACTTCACCGCAGTCGTGAAGATCGGCGCGGACACGATCGCCAACGATTCATTCAAAGGCCGCAGCACCGAGGCGAAGAATCACGACATCCCGATGCAGCAGCTCATGGCGCGGCCGGCGGGAGACACGCCGGTGACGTTCGATCGTCAAGGTACAGGCACGCTCTTCTACCTGATGCGTCTGCGCTACACGCCGGTTGGTCTCATGCACGACGCGCTCAATCAGGGTTTCAGCGTCGAGCGGAAGTACTCGCTGAAGACATTCAAGGCTGGCGATTTGATCAAGGTCACGCTACGCATCCGCAACACGAAGGAGCGGCGCTTCGTGGCGGTGATCGATCCGATTCCCGCGGGTACGGAGCCGGTGGAGTCGTGGTTCGCCACGACCGCGAGCGATCTGGCCGCGGAGCAAAGTAAGAACGATACGCAGGGCGATGACTGGATGTCGTGGTGGAAACACGGCGGCTTCGATCACGTCGAGCGTCACGATGACCGCGTCAACCTCTTCGCCACGCGCCTCGGCGAAGGGATGCACGAGTTCACGTACATGGTTCGCGCCACGACTGCCGGCACGTTCATCACCGCGCCGACGCATGCCGAGGAGATGTACGAGCCCGAAGTCTTCGGGAGAACGGCCAGCGAGGTCATCGAGGTCAAACCGTGATGTTCTTCAAAGTGGAGCGCCGGCGGCTCGCCGGCTGGACCGCCGGCGGCCTCGCCGGCGGTCTTCTCGCTCTCGCACTCTGGATCCGCCTCGGCCCGATCCCGACGATCACCCCCGATACCTCGCCGGTCATCGTCGACCGTAACGGCGTCGTGTTGTACGAGCCGCTTACTCCCTCGGGCACCCGCAACGAGTGGCTCGACGTCGTCCCCGAGTCGATCGCGGCCGCGACGATCGCCGCCGAGGATCGCCGCTTCGAGCATCATCCCGGCATCGATCCGATCGCGATCGCGCGCGCGGTCGCGCACGACATCCGCCATCTACGCGCCGTCGAAGGCGGATCGACGATCACGCAGCAGGTGGCAAAGATGCTGCTCGGCAACCCGCCGCGCACGATCGCGTCGAAAATGCGCGAGGCCGTCATCGCGCTGCGCCTCGAACATCGCTATACCAAGCGCCAGATCCTCGCGCTGTACGTGAATCTCGCGCCGTATGGCGAGCAGACGATCGGTGTGGCCCGCGCCAGCCGGCGCTACTTCGGATGTGCGCCGGAGGAGTTGACGATCGCGCAGTCGGCATGGCTGGCGTCACTGCCGCAACGGCCGTCGACGCCACGCCGCGCGTTGGCAAGGCAGCGTGTCGTTCTCGCTCGCATGCACGCGCTGGGATTGATCGACGACGCATCGTGGCGCGAAGCGCGTGCCGAGCGGCTGTCACTCGATCGCGGTATCCAACCAACGCTCGCTCCTCACTTTGTCGAGCAGGTTCGGAGCCGGTCCGGCGCGCAACCCAATCACCTCGTGAAGACAACGCTCGATGCGGTGTTGCAGCAAAACGTTCGCGGCATCATTGCCGCGGAGCGCGCGAACCTTCTTCGTCACGGCGCGCACAGCGTAGCCGTCGTCGTTCTCGACAACGAGACGGGTGGGTGGCTGGCGTGGGAAGGTTCGGGCGATTACTTCGGGACCGAGTTTGGCGGCGCGATCGATGGCGTGACGACGTTGCGTCAGCCGGGCTCGACACTCAAGCCGTTCACTTACGCGCTGGCGTTCGAAGAAGGAATCACCCCGGCGACCGTGCTCGCGGACGTGCCTTCGCACTTTCCGACTGCTGAGGAAGGCGTCGTCTACACGCCGCGAAACTATGACGGAGGCTATCGCGGTCCGCTGCGTGCACGCGCCGCGCTGGCCGGATCGGAAAACGTTCCCGCCGTTGCGCTCCTCGAGAAAGTAGGACCTCCTGCGTTGCTGCGCCTGCTGCGCGGCACCGGCTTTCGCGATCTCACCCACACCGCTGATTACTACGGCCTCGGACTCACGCTCGGCGACGCCGAGGTGACGCTCGAGCAACTCGTGAGCGCGTACGCGACGTTCGCAAGGGGAGGGACGGCCGTCTCCACGACGATGCTGCTCCGACCCCCGACCCCCGACTCCCGACCCCCGCGCATCGTCTCCCCTCGCACCGCGTTCTGGATCACCGACATCCTCAGCGACTCGCACGCGCGCGAGTTCATCTTCGGCCGCGGCGGCAATCTCGATTTTCCGTTTCCGGTCGCAGTGAAGACTGGTACGTCGCAGGCGTACCACGACAACTGGACGATCGGCTACACGCGCGCCGTCACGGTCGGCGTCTGGGTCGGCAACTTCGATCGCCAGGCGCTGCGCAGTTCGAGCGGCGTCACCGGAGCCGGCCCGATCTTCCATTCGGTCATGCTCGCGGCGATGCGCCGCGCCGGCGACAACGGCGAGCGCGAGATCGTCGATCGCCCCGACGACCTCGAGCAGCAGCCGATCTGCGCGCTGTCAGGATTGCGGCCATCGACATCGTGTCCCGCGATCGAGAGCGAATGGCTGCCGCGCGAAGCGCCCGTCGAGTTCTGCGCCTGGCATCACGCGGGCCGGATCGACTGGCCCGAGGAGTACCGCGATTGGGCGAGCGCGCGCGAACGCCGCACGCTGGCGTCGGCCCCACGTGCGCTGGCCGGACGCGAAACACGATTCCGCATCACCAGCCCGTCCAACGACACGACGTACCTGGTCGATCCAACGCTCCATCGCGAGTTTCAGGCGATCCACCTGCGAGCAACAAGCGACGCAATATGGAGCGTCGACGGAAAGCCGGCCGCGAGCGAGTGGCCGTTGCGAACCGGAAAGCATTCGATCGTCGCCACGAACCGCCGCGGAGAACGCGACGCAATAGCAATCACGGTGCGTTAGGTTTCCAGGAGAAACGAACCACAGAGGCACTGAGATCACAGAGGTTTTCTCTGTGTCCTCTGAGTCTCTGTGGTGATGGTTTGGAATCTCCCAAAATCCCGCACGAATCCCGCATAATCAGCGGCATGAACAAGCCTCTCATCGGTATCGCTTCGGACGTCGCTCACCGCGGAGGGGAGCGCGACCGGGCGTTTGTTTACACGACCTACATTGAATCGTTGAAGCGCGCAGGCGCGGTGCCGGTGTTGATCCCGCCGCAGCCGGAGAATGCGGCTGACGTTCTCGATGGACTCGACGGGATTCTTCTCGCCGGCGGCGATGACTGCGATCCGGCCGAGTATGGCGAAGAGAAGCATCCGAGCTGCGAGCCGATGGACCCTCGACGCCAGAAGAACGACCTCGGGCTGGCCAAACTGGCGCGTCAGCGCGGGGTGCCGACGCTCGGCATTTGTCTCGGCGTGCAGGTGATGAACGTGGCTGCGGGAGGGACGCTCATTCAGGACATCGGTTCGGCGGTCGGCACGAAGATCGATCACGCCAGTGAACCGAGCGACCGTCATCGCCACGATGTGCTCATCGACGGCGCCACGAAACTCGGCAGCATCCTCGGCGCGAAGGAACTGAACGTGAACTCCTCGCACCACCAGGCGGTCGGCCGCGTTGCGGACGGACTCCGCGTCACGGCGCACGCCCCCGACGGAATCGTCGAAGGTCTCGAAGATCCGTCGCATCCCTTCTACGTCGGCGTGCAATGGCACCCCGAAGACATGCCCTTGGAACCGTCGGCGACGTCGATCTTCGGCGCTTTCGTGGAAGCCGCGCGAACGCATGCGGCGCGGAAGGAAGCAGCATCACCGGAATTGTCACCGGTCGGTGCGGCGCATTCGGAATAGCGACTTTCCCGGTGCCGTTTGCGAAGCCCGGACGGGAGGACTCACGTGAAAAGGACTGCTCTGATCGCCGCGATTGCGCTGCTGTTCGTTCAGCAAGCCGTCGCTTCGCCATGGCTCAAAGAGATTGCGGCCGCGCAGAAGAAGGCGAAAGAAAAGAACCAGTTGATCTTTGTCGACCTCTTCGCCGACTGGTGCGGCTGGTGCCATAAGTTCGAGCAGGAAGTGATCCCCTCGGAAGCGTTTCAGAACGCCACGGACAAGATGGTCCTCCTCCGTCTCAACACCGAGGACGGGAAAGATGGGACGAAGCTGTCGCATGACTACGGCATCAGCTCGCTGCCGACCTTCGTCGTGCTGAACAGTGATCTTTTGATCGCCGGCGTCCTCAAGGGCTACTCTCCGGCGAAGGAGTTCGCGCTGTCGCTCCAGGACACGGAGAGCAAATACAAAGACTTCATGAAGCGCGTCTCCGACGAACCGTCGATCGCCAAGGATTATGTGAAACGTCTGGCGCTGGCGAAGGAGTTCGAGTCGCGGGCCGGCTATGCGCAGAGTGAGTCGCGTCTGCGCAAGCTCATCGCAGAATCCGCGGTGCCCGTGGGCGTCCGAGATGATGCATACGTCGAGTTGGCCATGACGCAGATGCTGCAGAAGAAGTTCGACGATGCCCGGAAGACGATTGCGAAGTTCCAGACGGTTCAGACGAAGGGTGACGCTTACGAGCGCTCGCGGCTTCTCACCGGCGACATCTATCTGCAATCAGGAAACGCAGTGGGCGCGCTGACCGAATACCGGGCATTCCGGACGAAGTTCCCGAACTCGCAATACAGCCGCAACGTCGAGATGATGATCGCGCAACTCGAGCGTCAGCTTGGCGCGCCGCGGCGGTAGGACTCCGAAATGTTGAGTGTTGAATGCTGAGTGTTGCATTGCGGTCGCGTCGCTTCTTCCCCGTCGCTCTGCTCTTCCTTACAACGAATTCCTTCGCCCAGCTCTCCGCGGGCGGCGCCGCGAATGCCATTCCGCAGCAGGAGTTGATCAAGATCAGCGGCGCGGTTAACGCGCGCACTGGCGACGAGGTTCACGGTGTCGTCACGGCCACGATCGAGAACGGCTGGCACATCAACTCCAACAAGCCGCTCGACGACTTCGTCATCCCCAGCGCGCTTGTGCTCGACGGAACGACCGCCGACCTCGTGTCTGCCGAATACCCGCCGCACACGGTTCGCGGATTCACGTTCAGCGGTGGCCAGAAGCTCGCCGTCTACGAAGGAACGATCCGCATCCCCTTCACCGCGAAGTTGAAAAGCGGCGCGACGTCGATCAAAGGCAAACTGCACTACCAGGCCTGCAACGACAACGTCTGCCTCCCGCCGCGGGACGCCGAGGTGACGATCGATGCGGCCGTTGTTGCTGCGACCAACACCGCACCCGCGGCATCACCGGCTTCTTCAAACTTCGCGCCCCTCTCCGCCGCCCCGAAAGGTGGCGCACCGGTCGCGAACGACCAGCTTTCCGCGGCCTACGCCGCGCACGGCCTGCCGTTGGCGCTCCTCATCCTCTTCATCGGCGGCCTGGCGCTGAACCTGACCCCGTGCGTCTTTCCAATGATCCCGATCACCGTCGGCTTCTTCGCCATGCAGAGTGACGGACGGCGTTCGCGCCGGTTCGCACTTTCGCTGGCGTATGTCATCGGCATCGTCATCACCTACTCGGCCCTCGGCGTCTTCGCGGCGCTCAGCGGCCGGATGTTCGGTTCATGGCTGCAGTCGCCGGCCGTGCTGATCGGCTTTGCCGTACTGATGCTCGTCCTGGCGTCGTCGATGTTCGGCGCCTGGGAGTTTCGCGTGCCGCAGTTCATCACCAGCCGCTCGGCGGGCAAGGCCGGTCTTGCGGGCGCGCTGACGATGGGACTCTTCGTCGGGATCGTTGCCGCGCCGTGCGTCGGACCTGTGGTGGTCGCGCTCTTCACGCTGGTGGCGGCGATCGCGAAGCCGGTCATCGGACTGGCCATGTTCGCGTCTCTCGGATTTGGACTTGGCTTTCCCTATCTCATCGCGCTCAACGTTTTCCCGAAACCGGGCGAGTGGATGGTGCAGGTCAAGAAGGCGATGGGCTTCGTCCTCATCGCCATGGCCTTCTACTTCTTGCGCGCGGTCGTCGGCGAGACAGCCTTCCACGCCGGCGTCGCTGCCAGCCTGCTGATCGGCGCGGTGTTTCTCTTCGCAAGCCGAGGACCGAGGGGAAGAGCGATGCGGCTGGCGTGTGCGACATTGTTGCTGATCGCCGGGATCTTTTTCGCCATTCCGGCACGCAAAGGTGCGGAAGTGCAGTGGCAGAAATACGACGCGACGGCCGTCACCGCAGCGAAGGGCAAGCCGGTCATCATCGACTTCTTCGCGACGTGGTGCATCCCGTGTAAGGAGCTGGACGAGAAGACGTTCAGCGACGCGCGCGTAGCGCGTGACCTCGACCGCTTCACTCGCGTCAAAGCGGACCTTACGAACGCTGAGGATCCGGTGGTGAAGGAGCTGACGAAGCGCTACGCCATCGTGGGCGTGCCGACGGTGGTCTTCATCGATTCGTCGGGACACGAGCAGCCGCAATCGCGTCTGACTGGTTTCGAGAGTGCGGAGCAGTTCCTCGCCCGGACGCAGCAGGTCAAGTGACGATTCTTTCGATCGAGGCGGTCACACGCGTTCGCGAGCGCATCGCCTGCGCGCACGATCTCGCCAACGCGCGCTTCCGCGAAGCCTTCGCAGCGGGGCCGCTCGCGCCGATGGCACACATGGCCATGCAGGCCGCGGCGCTGGTCGAGTGCGCGGCCGGACTGCGCGTTCGCGGAGAAATCCGCTACGACGTGATCGGCGACGAGAGCACGCCGTACATCGCCGGCTCGCGCGACGTTCCGATCTACGAGGCCTTCGACGTCGACAGGAATGCGGAGGCGGTCTTCGAGTACTGGCTCGTCATCAGCGACATTGTCGGCGCGACCTCGTGGCGCATGACGCGGCTGGTCGCAACCGCTGACGAATACGACGCTGCGCTGATGCGGATGCAGTCCCCGCAGATCGTTCGCGCGCTGATCGTCACGCATCTGCCCTCAGTCGATGTGCGCGACGACGGCACGGCCTTCCTCGAAGCGACGGTCTACACGCGCGCCGAAGAGGAGCGGGTCGAGCGGCGCCAACTGCTGCTCGATGTGCACAACGAGTTTCACTACCACGGCCGCGAGCTCGTCGCCGAGGGACGTGGTGGTGTGCGGATCTAGACCGGCGCAGGCGTTTCTTAAGCCCGCAACACCCCGCTCAGGATCTCGTACGATTTCAACTCGTGCCCGAGGAAATTGCGCCGGAAGAACGCCGCCAGCGAGCGGACCTCGAACAGCACATCCGCGGCAATTTCACTCGCCGCGATCTCGCCAACCGGAGTGCGCATGATTGCGTCGAGCGCCGCGGCGACGTCGTTGGCGATCACCTGCGCATCGACGGGCGCGCAGTTCGGGCAGACGAATCCATGCGCATGCGCATCGAACCGCAATGGCCGCCCGAGCGGCTCGTCGCAGACGTTGCAGTTGCGTAGCGACGGCAGGATTCCCGCCAGCCGCAACGTCCACACTTCAGCGTACGCCACGACATGCAGCGGTGACGCCCCCGCCAGCAGCGCCTCGGTCGTGCGATCGAGCAGCCGGTAGATTAGCTCCGCCGGATCGCCCGACTGCGCGAACGTATCGACCGTCTCGGCGAGATACGAAGCCGCAACGCTCGCCGCAAGATTCTGCTGCGCCGGAAAGAGCGATCGGATCAGATCGACCGACTCGATCCGCACCACCTCATCGTTCTCGCGCTCGACGTAACCGATGCGCACTTTCGCCAGCGGCTCGAGCGAAGCCCCGAACCGCGTCCGCATCGACCGCGCGCCGTACGCGTATCCCTTCACCTTCCCATGGTCCGGCGTGAGAAACACGACCAGCTTGTCGCGCTCGCGAGCCGGGAAGGTGTGCAGGATGATCGCTTCGGTGCGTTGAGGCCGCATCGCGGAGGAGAGTACATTGGATGGAAGCAGAGCGTGTTCGATGGACGCTGCTCTGCGGATTACTCCAACCGTGCACTCCGGATGTAATCGAGCCGCGGGAACTCGCGATTGAGCCAGGCGTTGCCGCCGCCGAAGAGCGCGTCCTGATGGCCGGCGCGCATTCCGCCGCCGGATGTTTCGCCATAGCCGGAGTAGAGGCGGTCGGCGACGTCCATGCCGGAGATGACGGCGCCGAAGGGCGCGAAGCCCTGGGCATTAAACGGACGGTTGTCGGCGAGGTTGATGAAGATCTGCGTCGCGCGGGTGTTCGCGGTCGTGAAGGCATAGGCGACGGCGCCGCGCGTATTCGACTGCTGCGGAGGATCATCGGGCAGCGTCGCCAGGTGCCAGGCTTGGGCAACCCGAGGATCGCCGGGGATGCCGAATTGGACGAAGACGCCCTGGCGCACGCGGAAGAATCGCTGGCCATCGAAGAAGTGGTGCATTACGAGATTGTAAAAACGGTCCGCGCCGAGCGGTGCCCAACTGCGATGCACTTCGACGACGAAGTCGCCCTGGCTCGTGGCAAAGCGGACTCGAAAGTGCTCGGGTGCGCGTGCGTTCAAGCGGGGATCGTGCGGATCAAGCAGCAGGGGAGCGCAGGCGGCGAGCAGGTAGGTGAGGATGTAGATGCAACGGCGCATGGCTGTCATTCTCCGATATCCGGCGACAGTGGAGAGTGGAGAGACTAGAGATCAGAGATCAGGATCCTGCTACCGACCTCTGATCGCTGATTCTCTGATCTCTCGCATATTGACACCTTCCTTCGTCGCCGTTACTCTCGCACTTCGATGAACGCGTCTCGCACCTCGTGGTGGTTCCTCCGCAGCTAGCGGGCAGCGCGCATGCGCCCCGCGTTTGGGAAGGGGCGCGAAAAATCTGACGGTTTCAGCCAACCTCTTCTCGAAAGAAAAATCCGAGTAGAGGTTTTGTTTGATGAAGCTGGCCGTTACGATCTTCGAAGAAACGCCCGAGCGCGCGATTGACGCGATCCGTGCGTTGGACAGCGATCACGACGCGATCGAGCTACGCGCCGATGCGTTCGGTGGGCGAGTGGTCGATTGGCCGGCCGTGCGCGCGGCGACGACCAGGCCGGTCATCGCCACGAATCGCGGCCGAGGACATGTCGATGTGGATGCCACGCTTGCCGCCGGAATCGACTTCATGGATGTCGAGTGGGGCGGCGTGATTCCGAACGTTCATCGCGACCGGATCGTCCTTTCGCATCACGATTACGACGGGATGCCGGATGTCGAGTCGCTCGTGCCGGCGATGCGCACCGCGGGTTGCGCGCAGGTGAAGGTGGCTGTGACGCCGCGGGATTTCGCCGATAACGCGCGGCTGCTCGCTTTGCTCGACGGGAGATCCGATCTCACAGTCATCGGGATGGGCGGCCGCGGGCTGTACGCGCGCATCCTTGCGCCGTTCTTCGGATCGGCAATGCAGTTCGTCAGCGTCGATGAGGCGCATTCGGCAGCTCCCGGGCAATTGACGCTCGATCGGGCCCTGGCGATTTACGGACCTCATCGCCAGACCCTCCGGGCCGATACGATCTTCGCCATCACCGGCAATCCCGCGGCACACAGCGGATCACCGGCCATTCACAACACTATCTTTCGCGAGCGCGGCGTCGCTGCGGCGTATGCGATCTTCGAAACGGAGAACTTCCTCGACATTGCGGGGCCGTTCGCCCGAGGAGAGCGATTTGCGCCGAAGGGGCTGTCGGTTACCGCGCCATTCAAGGAAGAAGCACTGGCGTTCGCGCAGCGCACTGGCGCGGAGATCGCGCCGAACGCGCTCGAAGCGGGCGCGGTCAATACGCTTGTTCGCATCGGCGGTCGGATCGTCGCTGACAACACGGACGTCGACGGCTTCGCCGCGCTCATTAGCAAAGTGAACGCGCGCAGCGCTGCGGTGATCGGCGCCGGCGGCACCGCGCGTGCGGCGCTCGTTTCCCTTCGCCGGGCCGGAATCGCCGCGACCGTCTTCAACCGGACAACGGGCAAGCTCGACGCTCGGCCGCTCGACGCGTTGTCGTCGTGGCGCGGCGATCTCATCATCAACACGTTGCCGGGAAACGTTGCCATCGCGCTGCCGCCTGCCGGTACCATCATCGAAGCGGCTTATGGCGGCGAATCGCGAGCAACCTTCACCGGACTCGATCTTCTTCGCGCACAGGCTGTGCGTCAAAACGAGCTCTTTCTCGAGGCATGCAAATGAATCTGGATGATCTTCGCAAGGATTACGACATCGTTCCCGTCGCGCGTGAGCTGAGCGCCGACGCCATTACGCCGGTAGCAGCCTTCGCGGCGCTCTCCGGCGATGGCGAGGCGTTTCTGTTCGAGAGCGTCGAGCGGGGAGCGAACGTCGGCCGTTACTCGTTCGTCGGCTTCGACCGCCGGCGCAGTCTTCGTTTCGACGCCACCACACCCGAATCTGCCCGTGTTCTCGATGAAGAGCTGCGGCCGCTACGCGTCTATCGCGAAGAGGACTTCCCCCCGTTCTTCGGCGGCGCGGTCGGGTTCTTCGGCTACGGTGTGGCCGGCTGGACCGAGCGCATTCCCGACACGCATCCGAACGACAGCGGCATCCCCGATGCGCGGCTGCTCTTCTTCGACAACGTCGTCGTCTTCGATCACGTGAAGCAGCGCCTCCACGTCATCGCCAATCTCTTCACGTCCGATGCGCATGCGTCGTTCGAAGAGGCCAATGCTCGTCTCGACCGCGCCATCGAGCGGTTGCGCGCCGCGCGTGTCGAGTTGCTCGCATTCCCCGAGCACATCGCCGACGTCGCCTTCACGCCGAACATCCCGCGTCCCGATTTCGAAGGGGTGGTGCGCGCGGCGAAGGAAGAGATCACAGCCGGCGAAGTTTTTCAGATCGTCCTGTCGCAGAGCTGGAGCGCGGAGTTTCCGGAATCGGAGGCGTTGACGCTGTATCGCGTGCTGCGCTCGGTCAATCCGTCGCCGTACATGTTCCTGTTGCGCACGCCGGAGTGCACGCTCGTCGGCGCGTCGCCGGAAATGCTCGTGCGCGTCGACGGCACGCGAGCGGAGACGCGCCCGATCGCCGGAACGCGCCCGCGCGGCGCGACCGAGGAGGAGGATGCGGAGTTGGAGCGCGCGCTCGTGGCCGATCCGAAAGAGCAGGCCGAACACCTCATGCTCGTCGACCTCGGCCGCAACGACCTCGGGCGTGTCTGCGTCAGCGGATCGGTCTCGGTCTCCGACTTCTGCCACATCGAGCGCTACAGCCACGTCATGCACCTCGTCACGAACGTCGAGGGAACGCTACGCGACGACCGCAGTCCCGTCGATCTCTTCCTCTCCTGCTTCCCGGCCGGCACGCTCACCGGCGCGCCGAAGATCCGGGCCATGGAGCTCATCGACGCGCACGAGACCACGCGCCGTGGCCCGTACGGCGGTGCCGTCGCCTACTTCGGATTCAGCGGCAACATGGATAGCTGTATCACCATCCGCACGATCGTCCTCGCCAACGGCAAAGCATCGGTGCAAGCCGGCGCCGGCATCGTCTACGACTCCGATCCCGCGCACGAGTACGAGGAAACGATGAGCAAGTCCGCCGCGCTGAAGCTGGCCATCAGGATCGCGACGACCGTTTTGAACAAGCCAACGTAGCGCCGGCCGCTGGCCGGCTGGACCGCCGCCGGCCCGGCGGCGACTCTTCGCAGCTTACGGAATGCGCCCGATAGAATGCCCGCACCATGCTCGTCGCACTGACCCGTGCCGTCCCGCAGTCGATCAGCCGCTGCGAACTGACGCACCTCGATCGCAACCCGATCGACATTGAGCTCGCGAGGACGCAGCATCACGCGTATGAAGCCGCGCTATCCGACGCCGGTTGCAGAATCGAGCGTCTGCCCGCCGCAGACGAGCTCCCTGACTCCGTCTTTGTCGAAGACACGGCGATCGTGCTCGACGAAGTCGCGATCATCACGCGTCCGGGCGCAGAGTCGCGACGGCCGGAGACACCATCCGTCGCCGCAGTACTGCGCAAATACCGCGAGCTGATCTTCATCGAGTCACCGGCAATTCTCGACGGCGGCGACGTGCTGCGCATCGGCCGAAAGGTTTTCGTCGGTCAATCCACCAGAACGAATGCGGAAGGCTTTCGGCAACTGTCGGCCGCACTCATCCCGTTCGGCTATTCCGTGCAAGCCGTCACCCCTCGGGGATGCCTTCATCTCAAATCGGCCGTGACCGCGTTTTCCGACGATGGCGTGGTCATCAACCCGGAGTGGGTCGATGCATCGACGTTCAAAGGGATGCAGCTCATCACCGTCGATCCCTCCGAGTCCTCCGCCGCGAATGTCCTTCGCGTTCGCGACGTCGTGCTATGCGCGGCGTCTTTTCCGCGAACCGCACAACGTCTTCGCGGTGCGGGCGTGAACGTGACGATGGTCGACGCGTCGGAGCTGGCGAAGGCGGAAGGCGCGCTGACTTGTTGCAGTGTCATTGTGGTGAGCTGAAAGGCGGAGACCGTTTCACGCGGAGACGCGGAGAACGCGAAGGTGGTTTGATCAGCGCTCGGCTTTTCGCGCTGAACGCGCAGCTCGCACTGTTCTGAGTTTTCGAAAGCGGTGGCTGCGCCACGCGCACTCCAAAGCGCTTCGCGCAAAACGTTGGCAGCATTTCGCGCGAAGCGCTGTGGACTGCGGTGGCGCAGCCACCGCTTTCATCACTCGCAAGGTGCCCGAACCCTGTTCCATCTACGAACACTCACCGCACGACCGGATTGTTGCTGGCATCAACAAACCGCACCTTTGTCGCACCGAGCGTGTGCAGCAGCCCCGCGATCCTCGCCTCGGCGTTTTGCTGCGCGAGCGGGAGGATGCCTTTGTGGACTGCTTCGTTGCGGATGTTCTGCTCGGCGTATTGGCGTGCGCGGCCTTCCATGCCGACGTCGGCGCGGCGGAAGACGCCCGTGCGCCGGCCGGTGACGCGCGTGGTGCGGTTATCGATGCGCGAGACGAGGAGTTGGGGAGGCGGAAGGCGTACGACGATCGTGCCGTTAGACTCGCGGCGGACATCCTCCTGCTTCAACAGCGACAGGTCGACGCCGGCGATGACGTCGCCGGTGGCGTAGAGCGTCAGCTCGTCACCGGCCAGAGCGTTCGGAATGAGGTCGTATGTCTGCCTGATCGTGCTGATGCTGGTGACGCGCATGGTTGCGGTCTCGAGGCGGTTGAGGTCGCGAACGCGCGTCACGAGCGTTCCCAGGTCGACCGTTTCCTCCTTCGACGTCACGGCGCTGACGGCGGCCTGATCGATGCGGCGAACCAGAAACCAGACGGTCGCCGCCGCGATGGCCACGATGAACGCCGTGGCGCCGAGAAGGGTTAGGATCTGTCGTCGTCGCGTCATGGATTCCAGAATTTCGTTTGCTTTTGGAATTTTCTGCTATTCTTCCGCTCTCCCGGTAGGATCCAAGGAAGAATTCAAGGGTACGGCGGCCCTTCCGGCCTTCGGCCTTCTGCCTCGGGCTGCTGATCCTGATCAACTAGTCCTGATCGACTAACCCACTGATCTCTAATCCGCTGATCGCTTTCCACTCCCTCCGATCACTCACGGGAACGAACGCTACATCCCGCTGTCTCTTCGCAGGCGCCACTGCTTCTCGATGTGTCCGGCAAAGCTTGATCTGCCGGTTTCGAGCCACTCGGTCAGAAGGTCGATGCTGATCTCGTCGAGCGAGTCGATGATGGCCAGGCTGGCCGCCTGCGCCACGCGCTCGATCGGCTTCTCGAGTTGTGCGATGGTTTTGGCCGATCGGGTCAGACGCCAGGCCAGATCTTCGTCGCGATTCATCGCCAGGATTCGGTTCGCGAGCAACGTCAGCAGCACCGCGCCGTTCCAGTTCGTGCGGCGATCCCAACGCGGCGGAATGACGAAGTCTTCGGCGTTGATCTCGCCCGCCAGCGCGGCGATGTGACGTTCGGTCGCCAGGCGAATCGGCCCGAGGTCCGCGTGGAACAGCATTTCGTAAGTGTCGTTCTGGTCGTCGCCAGTGAGCGATCGCGCAAGCGCGTTCCGCGCGGTGGCATCAAGTTCGACCGGCGCTCCGGCGAAGAACAAAGCCGCATACTTCTTTGCCAGCTCGGCGAGCTCGGCTAGCGCCGTGAGATCGGTCGTGACCGGATAGATGATCGGAATCACGACGCCCCAGCGCAGTCCCCGTTCCTTTGCCTCGACGAACAGCGTTTCGATTCGCGAAAACTCGAGTGGCCATGGCGCGATGGCGATGACGGCATCATCCTGAACTTCCGCCGGCAACTCGCCGCGCGCAGAAACGAGGTGGAGTGCCGCGACCTGCTGCTCCGCGCAAAACTGCAACGCTTCCTGGCCACGCCGGAAGATCACCTCGGCAAACTCGGTGGCGTCGATCATCACGGGCGCGTGCAGCGGATGCCGCGCCGTCGTGCGCTCGAGATCGTCGCGCACGTTCTCGCACACCGCCACCTCGAAACGGTCCGCACACGACGCGCGCAGATCGATGTAGTCGATGGCGATCGGGGCGGCGCGCCGCGGGCTGTAGGGCGCAATCGTCGTGGCCGCCCAATACGGTGGCTCGGGCACGTGCGCGCGCGTGAGCCGCAGATGCTGCGTCTTCTTGTAGACGATCAAGCCGCGACAGTGTAATGCGCGTCTCAGCGCCGGAGGTATGGCGTGACCAGCGATTGCACGTACTTGGCGAGCATGTCGAGCTCGAGATTCACACGATCGCCCTCGGCCGCGTCGCCGAGGTTGGTACGAGCGAGAGTTTCGGGGATGAGCGCCGCGCCGAAGGTGGAGCCGTCGGGTTCGACGACGGTCAGCGACACGCCATCGACGGCGATGGAGCCTTTGTCGACGATGAGGGCCGCATACTCGGCGGGATTGCTCCAGCGATAGACCGCGAACGCACCTTCGCGTTTGATGGACTCAAGCGTTCCCACTCCGTCGACGTGTCCCTGCACGAGATGCCCGCCAAGCCGGTCGCCGAGAGCCATCGCGCGCTCGACGTTGATGCGTGCTCCGCGAACGAGTGCGCCGAGCGTCGTGCGCGCGAGCGTTTCGTTCGAGACGTCGGTGAGGAGCGATCCGTCATCCTGCGGGAGAACGGTCAGGCAGACGCCGTTGACGGCCAGACTCTCGCCTCGCGCGAACGGCTCCGGATCTTCGGTGCGCACGCGCAGTTGCGCACCCGACTCGCTGATGACGAGCGATTCGATGATACCGGTGCGATGGATGATGCCTGTGAACATTAGGGGGTGGGTTTTGGGGCGTGGGGTGTGGGAGATAATGTGCTCGGAGTTGATGGAGCTGCAGATGATGGAGCTGAAGTTTCCGCTTCGCTCCCACCCCCCACCCCCAACTCCCCACCCCCCGGATACAAAGTAATCATCAGATCCTCTCCTACGGTCTCGACGCGATCAAAGCGAAAGCGAGGAGCGTCTGTCAACTTCGCGATGCCGTCACCGCTGAAGATCGAAGGGGCCGTAGCTCCCCCCACGACCATCGGTGCGACGAAAAGGATCATCTTCTGCCACCGGCCTCGGCTGATGAATTCCGAGAGCACGTTGGATCCTCCTTCAACGATCACCGAGTGGATGCCCTGTCCGTAAAGACCTGCCAGGAGCTCGTCGAGATCGGCGTCTCGGGTGATATGAATCGTCGATCCGCCGTCGGTTAGGACGCTTGCGTCGGGCGGAACGACGGAGCTGCGATCGAGGATAACGCGTGTCCAGCCTGCAGCAGACGTGTTCCAGCCGAGCCGGCGCGTGAGGCGCGGGTTGTCGGCGCGCACCGTGCCGCCGCCGACTAGGATCGCGTCGAGCTCCTCGCGCAGCGCCAGGCTCTTCTCGCGTGACGCTTCCGAGGTAATCCACTGGCTTTGTCCGGTCACGGTGGCCAGCTTGCCATCGAGCGTCATTCCCGCTTTCAGCAGCACGAACGGACGCCGGTGTGTGACGGCGTGGATGAACGTCTCGTTGAGCCGGCGCGCCTCGGTTTCGAGCACGCCGGTGGTGACGTCGATGCCCGCCGCGCGCAACTTCTCGATTCCGCCGCGCGCCGCATCGTGGGGATCGCGCATGGCGACGACGACGCGCGCGACGCCGGCGTCGATGATGGCGTCGACGCAGGGTGGCGTGCGGCCGTGGTGTGCGCATGGTTCCAGCGTCACGATCATCGTGGCGCCGCGCGCGTCGCAACCGCGCAACGCCTCGATCTCTGCGTGCGGCTCACCAGCGCGATGATGCCATCCTTCGCCGATGAGGTAGCCATCGCGGGCGATGACGCATCCGACCATCGGATTCGGACTCACGGAGTAGCGGCCACGCGCAGCGAGATCGAGCGCGTGTCGCATGAGGTCTTCCACGACGCGATTGTAGTGGCTAAAAACAAAACCGCCGGCGAAGTCGCCGGCGGTTTCTGCCGGCGATCTGCCGGCGTTACAAGTGATGTGTTGTCTCAGGGCACATGGATGAAGCGGTAGCCGGAAATTGCGGCGCCGCCTCGGCCTGCCGGCGAGGTCACGTAAATACGCGCAGTCTGGCCGCCCTTGAGATGATCGATCGCCGCACGGAACTGCGCCAGGTTGGTGATCTTCTCGCCCTGCACTTCGCTGATGACGTCGCCCTCGCTGAGGACATCGCCGGCGGGAGAGACTTCCTTGACGCTCGTCACGAGGACGCCGGTGATGTTGTCGGCCTGGCCGTACTGCTGGCGCAACTGCGGCGTGAGCTCCTGAACGGACATACCGAGCTTGTTGTGCGCTGGTGCGGCCTCATCGGGGGTAGTCACGTCCGGCTTATCGCCATCGGGGGCTCGCTCGATCGTCGAAGCGGTCAGCGTCTTGCGCTTGCCGTCGCGGATGACAGTCAAATTGATCTTGTTGCCGACCGGCTGATACGAGATGTAGTCGATGAGCTGGCGGTTGTTGTTGACCGGATGTCCGTCCGCTTCGATGATGACGTCGCCGGGCTGGAGGCCTGCGCGCTCGGCTGGTTTGCCGGGCTCGATCGTCTGCACGAGGGCTCCTCGGGCATCCGCTAGATTGAAGCCGTTCTTAACGTCCTCGGTGACGTCGATGATACCCATGCCGAGGTAGCCGCGCGTGACTTTGCCTTGCTTGAGCTGCGAGAGCAGGCGCTTGGCGGTGTTGATCGGGGTGGCGAAGCCGAGGCCCTGCGCGCCACCACCGCGGATGGCGGTATTGATGCCGACGACCTCGCCGTTGACGTTCATCAGCGGGCCGCCCGAGTTGCCGAAGTTGATGGCGGCATCGGTCTGGATGAAGTTTTCGAACGAGCTCGTCTCCTTGCTCAGGCCGAGGGAGCGGCCTTTGGCGGAGATGACGCCTACGGTAAGCGTGTTTTCGAACTGATAGGGATTGCCGACGGCGATGGCCCAGTCACCCTTGCGGATGCGGTCGGAGTCGCCGAGCGGAACGAAAGGAAGAGCCTGGCCGGCCTCGATCTTGAGCAGCGCGATGTCGGTGGCCGGGTCGCGGCCGATGATCTTTGCTTCGAGCGTGCGGCCGCCGATGCCGTTCTCGTCGGCACCCATGTGAACCTCAACGGTTCGTGCGCCGTCGATGACGTGGTTGTTCGTCATGATGTAGCCATCGGGGGAAATGATGAAGCCGGATCCACCGGCGACCTGCTTCTGTTCGTCGTCATCGCCGCCCGGGACTTTTCCGTGAGGGCTCCGCTGGCCGTTGCCATTCCCGCGAGGATCGGGGAAGAAGAAGTCGAAGGGATCGGCTCCGAATGGGGTGCCTTTGCGGAGGTCGCTGGTCTTGATGACCTCGGTCGACCGGATCGAAACGACCGCGGGCATGACCCGCGCCGCGACGTCGGCGAAGGACGGAATCGTGACCGTCGGGACCGGAGCGTTGGAGAGTGTTGCAGGGACGGCTGACGACTGCGCGTTCGACGCCTTCATGAAGCCGAGGTCGGCGCTGAGCACGACTCCGAAGGCAACCGAAGCGATGATGATCGCAATCGTCGACAGAATACGTTTGGTGGTTGGTTTCATATTGACGAGGCTCCTTAGAAAGAACGGTAATCGGTTATGTCTGGCATTGCCGGCCCATTTGCCCCGACTGGCCAATGGGCCGCTTTCTATCCTGAGACGAACGAGATCGCGAAAAGTTTCGGTGGCCCGCTCGTCTGCGAATACGAAGAACACAATCGGCCGTTGAAGCGTTCCGCCAAACGTAAAAAAAGGCCCCGTTTTGCGGGGCCTGAGGAAAAAAGGGCGGGTTGCGGCGGGCCGTCAGACGACGGCACGCCTTCCCACGATTAAACGGTAGATAAACAGCAGGACGATCGCGCCGATGATGGAGCCGATCCAACCGGCCGTCTGTTCGTTGTGACCGAGCATCGAAGCGAGAAAGCCTCCGACGAACGATCCGGCGACACCCAGCAGGATCGTGACGATCCAGCCGCCCGGGTCGCGTCCGGGCATGAGGAACTTGGCGATCGCGCCCACTACGAGACCGAATAGAAGCCATCCAAGGATGTTCATTTTTTCTCCTTCAAGGTTGGCCAGCGCAGGTGGCCGGCGTGATTCTGGTTGAGCAAGTGAAGTGCCATGGATGGGGGTCGTGCGTCGGGGGTCGGGTGTCGGAGATTGGAGTCGGGTTTTTTGAGGGTGTCGCGTGTCGGGAGTCGGGTGTCGAAGCTGGCGATCGGTCTCGCTGTGGCGGCACGGCACGGTGTGATGAAGCACGCTGCTTCGCGGCAAAGGTTCAGTCTGCTTTCATCTCCGACCCCCGACTCCCGACTCCCGAGCCACGCATACTCGGCCTCTGCTCCGACTCCCGACCCCCGATTCCCGACCCCCGCGAATCACATACAATGCCCGCCTCAATCACCGAAACAGGAGATATTCAATGTCTGGAAACCTCATCGATTACCGGGTGGAAAAAGGGGTGGCGATCCTCGAGCTGAACGATCCCCCCGCCAACACCTACACCTATGAAATGAATAAGGAGCTTGATACGTGCATCCTCAACGCGCGTATGGATGACGATGCCTACGTCATCGTGCTCCGCGGCGCGGGCGACAAGTTCTTCTCGGCCGGCGCGAACATCAAGATGCTCTCGGAGGTCACGCCGCAGTTCAAGTACTACTTCTGCCTCCATGCGAACGAAACGCTCAACCGTCTGGAGCAGACGCCGAAGCTGGTCATCGCCGCGCTCAACGGCCACACTGTCGGCGGGGGATTGGAGATCGCCATGGCTGCCGACATCCGCATCGCGCTGAAGGGCGCCGGCAAAGTCGGCCTTCCCGAGGTTACCCTCGGCGTCCTCCCGGGCACCGGCGGCACCCAGCGTCTCTCGCGTCTCGTCGGCAAGACGAAGTCGATCGAGCTGATGGTCGAAGGCGGCCTCTTCGAGTTCGAGGAAGCACTTCGCCTCGGCGTGATCAACTACCTCTGGCCGGCCGAAGAGAACGGGCAGAAGTGGTGGGACCGCGTCATGACGTACGCCCAGAGCTTCTGCCCGCCGAACAAAGCTTCGCGCGCCGTCGGCCGCATCAAACGGTCCGTGCAGAGCGGCTGGGAGGTTCCCTTCGAGTCCGCCCTGGCCATCGAGCGCGAATTGCAGCAGCAGCTTTTCCAGAGCGAGGATGCGAAGGAAGGCCTCAGCGCGTACAACCAGAAGCGCAAGCCGCAGTTCGCAGGGAAGTAGTGCAGTACAATCCGTGCTTACAGCAAAGGGTCTTCAGGCCGGTGCCTGAAGACTCTTTTTGCTTTTGGAGGGCAAACATGGCCCGACTTCTCCTCATCACCGCTGCGATCGCGTTTCTGTCCTCGCACGCGATGGCGCAGACGGGACCATGTTCCGCCGGGATTCAGGATCCGCCGATTTTCGGCGTCGTTCTGGACAGTCCCGTTCGCCTTTCATTCAAGAGCACCACGTACTACCCGTTCTCGTTGCCTTTGGTGACGAGTGAAGGGAGCGAGCTCACGGTGTCTCAGTGGGCGGCGGATTACCAGCTTGCATCTCCCGTTTGCAACAATCAGTCAGTTTCGCTCGGAGATCTGGCGCCCGGTCCGTATACGGTCAAGTGGAAGTACAAGGAAGACCTCGGGTCCTCGGTCTTCGCCACGTTCACATTCGCCTTCACGATCCCAGAGGCGACTCCATGCGTCCCCGGCACGAGCATTGAGCCGCAGTCGCCGGCCGCCGGCCAGCCGGTTTCGATCCTCTACTCGGCGACGTTCCGAGGATTTCTGCAGACGCCGGACGTCGCGATCGACGGGAACCAGATCACGATCGATCAGTCTGCCGTCATTGCCGATCCGGCGTTCCCCGGCCACGTTCCGTGCGCACGGGGAATCGTGCAGATGGGCTCGCTGCAACCCGGCTATTACGCGGTGGTCGTTCGGTCCAACAGCGGAGCACCAATGTCCGACGCCTTCGTCGTCAGGCCGCCCACAAGGGGACGCGCTGTCCGCGGACACTGATCTGAACCACAGATAACCTTTGGCACCTGCTATGATCGAAGCGGTATGCACCGTCACCTCCTTGCGGTCGTCATCGTCCTTTCTGCGTTTTCGGTCTCGGCCACGGAGCTCGAGCCCAGGACGATCGGCCCGACCGCGGGCAACGTCTCATTCGTGTCGTCTGCCTTTTCAGGCGGAAAGTTTCTCACCGTCTGGCGACAGCTCTTCATGCCCACGACCGGCATCTGGGGAGCCTTCAGCGACGCAGCCGGGAACCCTCTGGGCCCGTCCTTCGCAATCATTCCTTCTACGAATGCGCAGTACTTGAACCTTTTCCCGAACGGAGACGGGTTCGTCCTCGTGTGGGATGACGCCAACAACAGTTCACAGCTTTGTCAGATCGACGGCAACGGCAAGGTTACGGCGCAGACAACGATCGGCCCTCCCGGACTGATCCGCGCTTACGCGATGCCTGGCCGGATCGTTTTCTCTCGCTCCACCGGCTCGACGATCGTTGACTTTCAGGGGCGCCTGATTCGGGAGTTATCCGAACACTCGTTCATCGCTGCCGGCCGCAACTCGTTCTTTGGAGTAACGAGCACATCCGATTTGATGCTGACGCGCTACTCCGGCGACGGGCAGTCCCTGCAGCAATGGCTCCTCAAGCCCGACTTCTGCCGCACGCTGTCCGGTTGCTGGTTCGTTGCCGCGGTTCGTGAGCTCGACTCCGGATCGGTTCTCGCCGTCGTGGCGAACAATGACCGTCGTCTCGAGACGCTGATTCTCGCGCCAGACGGTGCCGTGTCAGCTCCCGGCGCGATCACCACGACTCTGCCTGTGCTATCGCGCGCCAGCGTCCAGCAATCAGGCACCCATCTCTGGCTCTTTCTCGCCGGCCCGCAAGACGGGGGAGCAACGCGCATCGAGGCAACAGAGCTCGATAACAAGGGGATTGCGATCGCACCGGTGATGACGGTCTTCGACGCGCTGCCAGGAATGACCGAGCTGCTCGTGTTTGCCGAGGGTGCCGGTCTTGTTTTCGCGGCGACGTCACCGACGACTGCCGGCCAGCAGGTGCAGACGTTTGTATTCAGGACCCTTTTCGCGCCAGTGGGGCCGGAGGTCATCTCCACGACGGCCAGTATTCAGGCGGATGCGCAGATTGCCTCGAACGGTGCCAGCTTCCTGGCGGTCTGGAAAGATACGGATGGAACGCGAGGCTCACGCTGGCATTGGACCGAGGTTGATGCTGCCGGCCGGCCGAGCGGTCATGTTCTCGAGGGAGACGACGCCGTTGCCCGCAAATCGCTCGTCAGCAACGGGCTCGATTACCTCGTGCTGCTGGTTTCCTCGAATCGCCTGATCGCGCGGCGACTCGCCTCCGATGGATCAATCCTGGGGGACACCCTGCTCTTCGACTCGTTTGTGAACCTCGCGGGCGCCGCAGCGGTTGCGACGTCGAACGGATACGTCATCGTCTGGTCCGCGGATTACACGATGTACTCGGCCACACTGACCTCGACCGGTGTCGCGGGACCGGTGCGGGTGATCGCTCCCTCGGTCCCCTCGCTGCCGGGGCGGAATCTTCGCTTCTGGGAGTCACCGGTACTGGCCTGGGACGGATCGGCGATCCTGCTCACAGCGGTATATGAGCAGGACATCATCTTTGCCCAGACTGGGGCGGATGCGACTCAGACGCCTTACGCCATGCTTCTGACGAGTGATGGCGCGTTGCTGGCCGGAAGCGAGACTCCGCTCGATCCGGCGTTCCTCAATCCCTCGGAGGCCGCGAGCAGCGGACGGGAGTTTCTCGTCGTTGGTTCTGAAATCGCCCTCGTCAATCGCGTCGGAACGCAGCTTGGAGTTACCTATCCGATCCGCAACTCCTTGAACGGGGACGTCGTCTGGAATGGCAGTGCGTATGTCGTCGCTCGCCTCGTGCAAGGTGCCGCCATGGTGACACTGGTGGCGCGAGACGGCTCGATCCTCGGCACGACGTTCCGCCGCGGGCCGGAGGACCTCGACGTGGCAACCGACGCTGCAGGACATCTGGTGATCTCCGGCGTCGAATCGGACGGCCGCGGGCCACTCCGAGCGGTTGTGTACTCCGGGTCAGAGTTACAGCCACTCCTGATCGGCAGATCGAGAGCCGCGGCGCACTGAGCTCAGACCAGGCGTCGTCTGTTATCGTTCCTCTCATGCGCTACCGAAACCTCCACGGCACCAACCTCCAACTCTCCGAGCTCGGCTTCGGCACCTGGACGCTCACCACAGGCTGGTGGGGTGTCTATTCCGATGCTGAAGCGCGGCGGCTGATCTCGATCGCGCTCGACGCCGGCATCAACTACATCGACACCGCCGACGCATATGGCAACGGCCGCGGCGAGACGATGCTCGCGCCGCTGCTGGCCGAGCATCCCGAGGTCATCGTCGGGACGAAGTTCGGCTACGACTTCTACAACAATCCCGAGCGTCCCCGAGGACAGCGCGAGCTGCCGCAGGACATGTCGCCGAAGTTCGTCCGCTTCGCCATCGAGCAATCGCTGCAGCGTCTTGGCGTCGATCACGTTGCCATCTACCAGCCGCACAACCCGCGCGTCGTCACGCTGATGGAAGACGAGCATTGGGAGACGCTGGAGTCGCTGAAGAGCGAGGGGAAGATTCTCTCGTACGGCCCGTCCCTCGGCCCCGCCATCGGCTGGCGCGATGAAGGGATCTACGCGAACGCCGTCCGCCACGCCCCGGTGACGCAGATGATCTACAACGTCCTGGAGCAGGATCCCGGCCGCGAGTTCATCCTCGCAGCCGAGAATGGGCCGTCGTACGCGGGCGTGCCCGAGTCGATGAGAGGAGAGCTGGGGAAGAAAGTCTGCACCCCGTCGCCGGCCTTCGATCCGTCGTTCCGCGCCTGGAAGGCGAATCCCGATCCGCAGTTCCTGATCCGCGTGACGCACTCCTCGGGCATGCTCGAAGGGAAGTACACACTCGACACGAAGTTCGATGAGACCGATCACCGCTCGCACCGGCCTCGCTCCTGGATGGTCGAGGGCTTGCAGAAAGTCGATCGTCTGGAATCGCTCCGGAAGGAGCGTGGTGTGACGCTCGGGCAATTCGCGCTTCTATGGCTCTACGCGCACAAGTCCATCCTCTCCGCGTTGCCGAACATCTACGACGAAGAGCAGATCCGCGAGTTCGCCGCTGCCTCGGAACACGCGCCGCTGACAGGTGCCGAGATGGAACGGATCCACGAGATGTACGTCCGCAACTTCGAGATTACGCCGTACGTCGAGGAAGCGGCGACGGCGTAGCTCCGTCTTCCGTAGCGCCGTCTTCGCGTAGCGCCGCCGGCCCGACGGCTGTGCCGCCACCGGCTCGGTGGCGGTTTTCTTTTGTCGCCGGCGAGCCGCCAGCGGTCCAGCCGTCGAGCCGGCGGCGCTACGTTCGATCCTCCCATTTGCTAGCATCCGCCCATGACCGCAATCGCAAACGACTCCACAATCCAGAACAAGCTCTTCATCAACGGCGAATTCGTCGACGCGCAATCGGGTCAGACCTTCGCCACGACCAATCCCGCCACCGAGGAGAAGATCACCGACATCGCCTCGGCAGGCGAGGCGGATGTCGATGCCGCGGTCCGCGCCGCACGCGCGCAGATGGAGCCCGGCAGCGCCTGGCAGAAGATGAAGCCGCGCGACCGCGCCAAGATCCTCTGGCGCATCGCCGACATGCTCACCGCGCGCGCGGGCGAGATCGGGCGCATCGAGACGATCGACAACGGCAAACCGATCTTCGAGTCGGAGTTTGTCGACACGCCGGCCGCCGCGGAGTGCCTCTACTACTTCGCCGGCTGGAGCGGAAAGGTCACCGGCGAAACGATTCCGATCGCCGACAACGCCTTCACCTACACGTTGCGCGAGCCGGTCGGCGTCGTTGGCGCAATCACACCGTGGAACTTTCCGTTGATGCTGGCGGTCTGGAAGATCGCGCCGGCGCTGGCGTGCGGCAACACCGTGGTCATCAAGCCGGCATCGAACACGTCGCTCTCGCTGCTGAAGTTCGCCGAGTACGCGAAGGAGTGCGGTCTGCCGCCGGGCGTGCTGAACGTCGTGCCCGGACGCGGCTCCGTCGTCGGCAACGCGCTCGTCGATCACCCCGGTGTCGATGCCATCGCCTTCACCGGCTCGACTGAGGTGGGTAAGGGACTGATGGCCCGCGCGGCGAAGACTCTGAAGAAAGTCTCGCTGGAGCTCGGCGGCAAGTCACCGAACATCGTCTTCGCTGACGCCGATCTCGAAGCGGCCGCCCGCGGCGCACTGAATGCGATCTTCTACGGCAAGGGCGAAGTCTGCGCTGCCGGCTCGCGCCTGCTCGTCGAAGAAGGAGCACACGACGAGTTGATGGCCAAGATCACCGATCGCGCCAACAAGATGGTTGCCGCCGATCCGCTCCACCCCAAAACCCGCCTCGGCGCACTCGTCTCGAAAGAACAGATGGAGACCGTGCTTTCCTACATCGAAGCGGGCAAGAGCGACGGCGCGAAACTCGTCGCCGGCGGCGAGCGCACCGACATCGGCACCGGCAAAGGCTACTTCGTCAAGCCGACGATCTTCGACGACGTCGAGGTTGGCCATCGCATCGCGCGTGAAGAGATCTTCGGCCCCGTCCTGGCCACGATCCGCTTCAAAGACGCCGACGATGCCGTCGCCAAAGGCAACGCCACGGTCTACGGCCTGGCCGCCGCCGTCTGGACCCGCGACATCTCCAAAGCCCACAAGATCGCCCGCTCGATCAAAGCCGGCACCGTCTGGATCAACAGCTACAACCTCTACGACCCCGCGCTGCCCTTCGGCGGATTCAAAGAGTCGGGCTTCGGCCGCGATCAGGGCAAAGACGCGCTGGAGAAGTACACGCAGACAAAGAGCGTGTGGGTGAATTTGTAACCTTCACTTATGGCAATCCTCTACGTCTTCCGAAGACCGCGATTCCCGGTCATCGTCCTCGTTGAATCGCGGGTCTTTCGCGCGCGCTCCTCTTCAGATTTGGAGAAGCTGCTTCGGCGTGAGTTGAAGGCGGGCGTCGATATCCGTCTGTTGGATTCTGACTGGGCCTGGTTCAATGCGCTGGAAGGGGAAGTGATGGCAGTTGCTCCCTTGATTGCGGGCTTGCACCCGATTACGAAGCAGGCCCTAATCGACTTGGTCAACGGCCGAGCCAACAGAGCCGAGGGAACACCGAGCTACGAGCGCCGCTCACTCTCGAGCCGCGGCCGTGAAGAAAATTTTCAGGAGCTCCTGGCGATCCTGCCCGGCCGTTAGCGATCGGCCGGCAGAGGGACAGTTGACGAAAACGCTGATGTCGGACGCAGGCGTTTCCTTCACTTCGTCGCAGCGTGCTCTTTCTGCTCACGCATCATTTCCCGAAGAGTCTTCCGTGCGAGCTTGAGGTCGACTTTGCTGGTGCCGAAGCGGAGGGTCTGAATGGTTCTGATCTTCTTGGGCGTCCGGACCTTGAGCTCCTTCGCGGGTTTAAGTTCCAGTTGCTTTCTTCCTGCCATGTCATCCTCCCTGTGAATGGTACGCCCGAGGATGGCTCGCGTATTTCCGATTCTGCATTCGGCCGGATTCCTCCACCCCTCCTTCGCCCCGCCTGCGCTCGGTTCACCGCCTAGGCTTGTTTCAGCGCGGGGCTCGTTTCAAACTCGCGGAGTTATCAGGCCGGGTCCAACCACCGAGGCGGGACGCCCCGATGGCCGCGGGCGAGACGCCCACACTCCTCAGCGCTGCGAGAAATGTACGTCGTAAGGAGTGCGGTCGTCTCGACCGCGGGCACTCGGGCGTCCTCGCCCGAGTGCTGTAAGGGCGGAGGCCGAAATTCGTCGACGTTCTTGCTGCTGCCGGGCCGTTTGGCGGATCGTCGGACTGTGTTGAGGATGCCCTCCCAAATGCCGGGCGCGCCGCGAGGGCGCGCCCGGCTGACCGCGGTTATTGCGTGGACGAGGGTTCGGGTGCCGGCTCCGCTGTCGGAGCGGGCCCGGGCACAGGCGGCTGTGTTTTGCGGCTGTGTCCGCGATGGTTCGCCTTCCGCATGAGGGCTACGTGCGGCAGCAGATCGGCGTGCTGCGGCATCTTGACGAGCTTCTTGCTGACGGTGTAGGTCAGCAGCAGCGACTGACCGAGGGTGTGCTTCATGGTCAGGACGGCTGAGGCGACGCCATCCAGCGTTGCTTTCAGTTCGTCGCGGACCATCGACCAGCGCGCAGCCGCCTCGCTGGCGGACTGCAACTCCTCGGCGGTCTGACCGACGGTGGCCTGCACCGTCGGCGACGCGCTGACGGCCTGAATCGCCGCCTGCCCGAACTCCGGATTGATACTCGACGCCGACCGCAGCGACCGTGCGATCGGTACCGGCAACTGCACGTAGTGGGGGACCTGGCTCCGCAGCGCGCGGAGTTGCTCCACCACCGATTCCGGCGTCACCGCCGGATCCTCTGCCGCCGTAGCGGCGTTCGTTTGACTGACTTCATTGTTATTCACGGTAAACTCCTTTCTGCCCCAAAGGGCAATCGGTAATGGGACGGCGATCGGGCTGGATGCGCAACTCGGGCGCCGTTCCGGGTGGAATGTCAAAAAGGGCGGCGTCGCAAACCGTCCGCCCGACTGCCCCCGAAGGTAGCGATCCTCGGGGGAAC
>JADGNZ010000102.1 GCA_017883205.1 Thermoanaerobaculia bacterium
CGTCGGACTAGAGAGTCCGACCTACGCTTGGCTGACGGGAGTTGACGTCGATTCGCGCGTCGCGTCTACAGCCTGTGGAAGCCGTGCGCGCGAAGCGCCGAAGCATACGGAACGAACGTAGGTCGGACTCTCCAGTCCGACGATTCTTCAAAAAAGGCGTCGGACTAGAGAGTCCGACCTACGTTTGGCTGACGGGAATTGACTTTGATTCGCCCGTCGCGTCTACAGCCTGTGGAAGCCGTGCGCGCGAAGCGCCAAAGCATACGGAACGAACGTAGGTCGGACTCTCCAGTCCGACAGCTTTTTCTCCACGCGCGGTAGACAAATCGCTGCGACTGCCGACCCCGAGGTAGCCTCGGTTCATGATTTCCGGACGCCGCGCATACCGCCGCCATCTTCCTCATTTCCAGCAGGACAACCGCTCGTACTACATCACGTTCGTGACGCAGGATCGCCGCGTGCTGCCACCACACGCGCGTGACCTGGTGATGCAGCACATCCTCTTCGATGACCAGCGGAAGATGCACTTGCACACCGCCGTCGTCATGCCCGATCACGTTCACATGCAGATGACGCCGTATTGGAATGAAGCCGGCGACACATATGGCCTCGCCTGGATCTTGAAGGGGATCAAAGGATCATCGGCTCGCACTGTCAATCGGGTACTCGGCCGTAAGGGGACCCTATGGCAAGACGAGTCGTTCGATCACGAACTACGATCAGACGAATCGATACGTCAAAAGTGCGAGTACATCGCCATGAACCCGGTGCGAGCGGGTCTCGTTTCTTCGCCCGATGATTATCCATGGCTCTGGCGTGAATGGATCGATCGGAAGGAAAACAAAACGTAGGCCGGAGAAACGTAGGTCGGACTCTCTAGTCCGACAGTTTTTCAAAAAAGGCGTCGGACTGGAGAGTCCGACCTACGTTCGACTCCTCAATGTCCGTTGCGCAGCGCAGCCCGGAACACCGCTCCGTTCTGCAGTTCGCCGACGATGCGATCGAGGCCTTTGTTGCTCTGCAGCGCGACGTGCTGCGCGTACTCATCGCAGACGGGGCAGAGCTGGCGGCGCAGGTCGCTCTCCGAAACGCGCGATCCACAAAGCCTGCAGTTGGAATCAGCGTTCGGAGCCATGTGTGACATTGTAGCATTCCACGTGCCGCGCCCTCTCGGATTTTCGCGCGCGGCGAAGGAAATCCCAGAAGGAACCCCCCAAGGAAACTAATGGCTACCAGCCTCAAGAAAATCGTCATCGTCGGACGGCCGAATGTCGGCAAGTCGACGCTCTTCAACCGGCTGGCCGGGAAGCGCCGCGCCCTCACGCACGATCTGCCTGGGATGACGCGCGACCGGCTCTCCGACGTCATCACGCTCGACAACGGACGACGGTTCGAGCTGACGGACACCGGAGGACTCGAGTACGGAGACTCGCCGATGTCCGCCTTCGCCGGCGAGATCCGCGACCAGGCCCGCCGCGCACTCGAGACCGCCGACTTCATCCTTTTCGTCGTCGATGGCTCCGCCGGCATCCTCACCGAAGACCGTGACATCGCTCAGGAACTGCGCGCTGCCTCGGATCGAACTCTGCTGCTCGTCAACAAGGTCGACCGCAAAGACTCGGCGGAGAACGTCTCCGACTTCTACGAGCTCGGCTACAACCGCATTCTGGCGTTGTCCGCCGAGCATGGCGAAGGGATCGACGAGCTGTTCGACATCATCGGCGCGATCGTCCCCGAGGATTCGATCGACGAGACGGAGGAAGGAGATCTTGGACCGATCCGCATCGCCATCATCGGACGGCCAAACGTCGGCAAGTCGTCGCTGCTGAACCGCCTTGCGAACGAAGAGCGCGCGGTGGTCTCGCCGATCTCCGGCACGACGCGCGATGCCATCGACTCGGAGATCGAGCGCAACGGACAGCGTTATCTGATCATCGACACCGCCGGTATTCGCCGCAAAGGGAAGACCCACGACGAAGCGGAGAAGCTCTCGGTCATTTCCGCACGGAAAGCGATCGAGCGCTGCGAGATCGCGCTCGTGATGATCGACGCCATCGACGGAGTCACCGGCCAGGATGCAACCGTTGCCGGATACGCGGAGGATGCGGGCAGAGCTGCGATGCTGCTCGTCAACAAGTGGGATGCCGCCGCGCACGCGCAGGACGATTACAAGAAAGTGGAAGAGGAGATCCGTTTCAAACTGAAGTTCCTGCCGTACGCGCCGATCGAGTTCATCTCCGCGAAGACCGGCCGACGCGTCGAGAAGGTCTTTCCGCGCATCGACGAGATCATGACCGGCTACCGCAAACGTTTCCCGACCTCACAACTGAACCAGATCCTGGAGCGCGCCATCGCCACACACCAGCCGCCCGCCATGCGCGGCCGCCCACGCCGCTTCTACTACACGACGCAGCTCAAAGCCGCGCCCCCAACATTCGCCCTCTTCTCGAACATGGACGACCCCCTCCACTTCTCCTACCGCCGCTTCCTCGAGAACCAGTTCCGCGAAGCGCTGGGCCTGGTCGGCTGCCCGATCCATCTCGTGCTAAGAGCGCGGAAGGGCATGAAGAAGGAGTAGAGGAGTGCAGGCGTCTCGCCTGCGGCCGGCGGGCGTCCTCGCCCGGCGGTGGTTCTCGAAACGGAACGACAACTGGTAGCTTCCGTTGGCTGTTAGGCGCAACAACGGCCCATGCTCCAAGTTCGCGGCGCTCAAAGGCATACACTGCCCCGATGAGCGCGAAAAGAATCCTCTGGGCGGTCACCATCGTTTTCCTCGTTTCCGCCACCGCCTGGAGCGCACCACCCGCGATGAAAGTCACGTTGCTCGGGACCGGGAGCCCCATCCCCCTGATCGAGCGCTTCGGCCCCAGCACTCTCGTGGAGGCTGGCGGAAGAAGCTCCTTTTCGATTGCGGGCGTGGTGTGCCGATCCGCCTCTGGCAGCTTCACCTCTCGCTCTCATCGGTGAGCGCGGTCTTCCTCACTCACCTTCATTCCGACCATCGGGCTTGCCCGACTTCTGGCTGACCGGATGGCTGCCTCCGCCTTGGGGTCATCGGACCGCGCCGGTTCGGATCTGGGGGCCCATCGGGACGAAGGACCTGATGGCCAATCTGCAACGAGCGTTTGCCTGGGACATCGAGAGGCGGCAGCCGGACGAGAATCTTGGACCCGAGGGAGTTTCTGTGGTGGTGGAAGAGATCGCCGAGGGAGTCGTTTACGAGCAACACGGGGTGAAGGTCACCGCCTTTGAAGTCGACCATGGGGAGTTGCTCAAGCCGGCATTCGGGTATCGCGTCGACTATCAGGGAGTTTCGGTCGTCATCTCCGGCGATACGCGGCCGACGGAAAACCTCATCAAATTCGCGGCGGGAACGGACGTGCTGATCCACGAGGTGGCTCAAACCCCGCCGGGCCAGATGAGACGATCAGACTCCGCCCGACGGATCGTCGGTCACCACACCACGCCTGAACAGGCGGGGCAGATTTTCACTCGCCTCAAGCCCCGCCTCGCCGTGTATTCGCATATCGTGCTGTTGACCACCGAACCGCACGTGCCGGCCCCCACCGTCAAGGACCTGGTTGCCGCGACCCGGACGTCGTATCAGGGACCGCTGAAAGTCGGCGAGGATCTGATGTCGATCGACATCGGCCCGACAATCAAGGTCCATCGATTCGTCCCTCCCAGGCCGGCGCGCAAGTAACTGGCTGTCAACGAGCACATAGTCGATCGTTCGTGGCAGCGGGAAACGTAGTGCAGGCATTCTTCCCTGCAACCGGCCGGGTGACTCCTTCGGAGTACCGGGTGTCCGGGGTGCTTGCGCTGCCTGGAGGCTCACACGGTAATCAGCAGCGGCGGCGTATTCACGTACGCGCACGGTAACGAGGCCGATCACGAGCGAAGGGGCCGTGGTATCATCAGGCGTCCCAAACGTCCGTCCATTGTTGGCCAAGAGGAGTCCGCGAAATGAGAACTTCTATTCTCCTGGGTGTTATTTTGACCATCGTTTGCTCGGTTGCTGGCGCAGCGCCCACAGCGCCCAGCAAAGCACAGCACCCAAAGGCGTCGAACCTTCAGCAAGCGGCAGTTGCTCCAAACGAGTACTCCGCTCCCAAGCCGATGCTGGTGACGATCACGGGCTTGCCGTCAGCCCAGCCGAAACCCAACACGATCGTTTCCCCAGTCCCGACGCTCTCACAGTGGGCGCTGATCCTGCTGTGTGCGTCGCTGACCGGACTCGCGTTACGAAAGATCGTCTAGCCGCTCCTCATCAGGCGGCTGGACTGCGAGGTGGAAGGGGTCAGACCCGAAGTGGAAGTGACGGAATTTGACGAGGTCGCCTGTGCGGAGGCCAATTTCCGTCACTTCCACTTCGGGTCTGACCCCTGGGACGCCTGCACTACTTGGCCTCGGCGGTGAAGGGCCAATTTCTCCATGCCGCATGCGGGCGGGGCCGCGATCAGTGCGTGCTGGCGTGCCGCCGCGGCGGAGCCGCACTGTTGGCTGCAGCGAAGACCCATGCGGCCCCGGTGAACCTGGATGGTAGCACTCGGAATGCGGCCACGAAGCTCGCCGGCATCCCGCCGCCGAACCGGTAAGGCTCCGGAACATTCACCGGTAGCCTCGGCGGCGAGTCGCCGACACTCCGGCGCGCAAGTAACCGGCTATCAATGAGTTACAACTGACAGAAAAACGAAGGCCTGACCCTCTGCCGCCCGGAATGGCCGATTCCGATCATCTTTGCTTTGATCCGGATCATCTTTGGATTGATCGGGATCATCTTTTCTTTGATCCGGATCATCTTTGGACTGATCGGGATCATCTTTAATTTGATCGGGATCATCTTTGGAGTGATCGGGATCATCTTTTTTTTGATCCGGATCATCTTTGGGTTGATCGGGATCATCTCTCTTTTGATCCGGATCATCTTTTTTGTTGATCCCGATCATCTTTGGATTGATCCAGATCATCTTTTTTTTGATCCGGATCATCTTCGGATTGATCCGGATCATCTTCTTTTTCATCCGGATCATCTTTGGACTGATCCGGATCATCTTTGGATTGATCTGAAATCCCCCTTTTCACCCCTCGGAAAATACCTTTCCGTAACCTTCAGAAAATTCTTGCGTCAAAGATATGTCTGAGAGAGATCAGACCGCCCGGCAACGCGTCCGCTGCCGGGTGAGTAGACAGGCCTGCGGGCAGTTGATTGACGATGCTGTAGCAAGGAGCTTGATGATGTCTGTGAAGGATACTTCCCCCTCTCTATCCACCCCAACCACCCCTGACGGCACCAACCCGGACGGACCCGCTGCGGCGGCCGCGAAGGCAGTGGAGCTGATCGCCCAGCAGTATCGCGATGCCATCGCGGGGCTGCAGGCGATCATGCCTCTGCTGAAGTTCGACTCGCGGCAGACCAGGCGCGTCGCCGCCAGCGCGAAGTTCGCGGCCGCCTTGATCGAGCCGACCATCGCCATGGTCACATCCGCTTCGATGATGAAGGAGCGGAACCTGTTCAATGTCTATGACGGCGAGCTCGCGTTGGAGTTGCGCAGTCAGATCGCCCCTCTGTTCCAACAACTGGCCTCGCTTGCGGCCGACGGGCTGTTCACGATCGATAGCAAGGCGGCCGCCTCCTCGGTGCAAGCGCTCCAGTCGCACAAGTGGGCGCAGCACGCCGCCGCACAACCCGACGGTGCCGAGCTTGTCCCCTACGTCGCCGTGATGGAGCATTCTGTGAAGAAGGTGATCAACCGCCGCAAGCGCTCCGCCCCGGTTCCCACCCCGACGCCAACCCCGACCCCCGCCCCGTCCGAACTGCCGCCCGGCGCGAAGAGTCTCCTGGCGCCCCGTCCGGCCGCGGCCAAACCCGCCGAGCCGGAAAACGTCGCCGACCGCTTCGACCAAGCCCTCGACGACGTGACGAAAAAGTAGCCCCCGTATGCGCCGCCCCCCATTGGTCGGGTGGGGGGCGGCGCTTTTCGGGTGGAGTCTTTCATCCCGAGTGACAGTCCAATCGAGTTTGGTGTCATCCTGAGACTGCCGGAGCCGCCCACTCGAATCGCGATGTTCGCGCAGTGCGTGCTCGGCGGCGGAGGACGACGAAGGATCTCAAACTTCGCAGATCGTGTTCGTCCAGCGCGAGCGATCGTGATCAAAAGACGCCCGAACGAGCTCTTCGCATTTTGAGATCCTTCGACCGTCCTTCGCCGCCGATGTCTGCCTGTTGCGAGTGCAGCGAACCTTGCGGCGGCTTCGGCGGCTCAGCCATCTGAGGTGTTAAGTCAAGCGGCGAGCCTCCCGATGATCGGAGATTTTCTTAGCCGGAGCTGAGTTAGATAG
>JADGNZ010000030.1 GCA_017883205.1 Thermoanaerobaculia bacterium
AGGATGCGGCTGATGACGCCCTTGTTACCGTGGCGTCCGGCCATCTTGTCGCCGACACTCAGCTTGCGCTTCATGGCGACGTAGACCTTGATCATCTTGATGACACCCGGCGGGAGCTCATCGCCCTTCTGGAGGTCTTCCCTTCTCTCCTCGGCCTTCTGCTCCAGCACGCGGATGCGGTTCTCGGCGCGCTCGACGAACATGCGGATCGTCTCGCGCGTCTCTTCATCGACCGGCAGCGCCAGCAGCTCGCGGCGCGAGAGGCGGTTGACCGTCTCCTTGGTCGCGGTCTGACCCTTGCCGACGAGCGTCTCGCCCGAGCGGAAGTCGACCACGTCGCGCTGCAGCTTCTTGTCGCTGAGGACGTCACCGATGCGCTTGTTGCGAGCGTCGGTGATGATGCGGATCTCGTCCTGGATGTTGCGGTTCATCCGCTCGATCTCGCCCTCTTCGATCGACTTGGCGCGAAGGTCTTTCTCGACGCCCTTGCGCGAGAAGATCTTCACGTCGACGACCGTGCCTTCGATTCCGGGAGGCGTTTTGAGCGAGGCGTCGCGAACGTCGCCGGCCTTCTCACCGAAGATGGCGCGGAGCAGCTTCTCTTCAGGAGTGAGCTGCGTCTCGCCCTTCGGCGTGACTTTGCCGACGAGGATGTCGCCTTGTTTGACGGTAGCGCCGATGCGGACGATGCCCGACTCGTCGAGATCGCGGAGCGCGCCTTCCGAAACGTTAGGGATGTCGCGCGTGATCTCTTCCGGTCCGAGCTTGGTGTCGCGGGCTTCGATCTCGAACTCTTCGATGTGGATCGAGGTGTAGTAGTCCTCTTTGGCCAGCTTCTCGGAGACGAGGATGGCGTCCTCGAAGTTGTTGCCGCGCCACGGCATGAAGGCGACCAGGATGTTGCGGCCGAGAGCCAGCTCACCGGCATCGGTGCAGGGCCCGTCGGCAAGCACCTGGCCCTTGCGGACCCTTTGCCCTTCTCGTACGTTTGGCTTCTGCGTGATGCAGGTGTTCTGGTTGGAACGTTTGAACTTGATGAGCTGATAGATGTCGGCGCCGAACTCTTTGGTCTCGCCGGTCTCGACGTCTTCCGCTTCGACGCGAACGATGATGCGGTTCGAATCGACGAGGTCGACGATGCCGGCGCGCTTGCAGAGAACGACGGCGCCTGAGTCACGAGCCACGATGTTCTCCATACCGGTGCCGACGAGCGGCGAGTCGGTGCGGAGGAGCGGAACGGACTGGCGCTGCATGTTGGCGCCCATGAGTGCGCGGTTCGCGTCGTCGTTCTCGAGGAACGGAACGAGCGATGCGGCGACGGAGACGAGCTGTTTCGGCGAGACGTCGATGAAGTCGACTTTCTCTTTCTCGATCGAAACGAAGTCGCCGGACTGACGGGCGATGACGCGGTCGTGAACGAGATTGCCTTCCTCGTCCATCACCACGTTGGCCTGGGCGATCGTGTAGCGCTCCTCATCCCATGCGGAGAGGTAGAACGCGTACGGCTCGGCTTCGGCGAGCGCGAGCTGGCCCTTTCGGGTCTTCGCGCCGGCGTTCTCTTTGCCGATGCGGTTGTTTTCCTTCTGCAGGTCGCGCTTCTCGACGATCTGGCTGAGCGTGAAGCTCGAATCGCCGACCTTCACGATGCGGTAGTGATCGAGCACGCGGCCGTTTTCGACCTTCTTGTACGGGCTCTCGATGAAGCCGTACTCGTTGATGCGGGCATAACAAGCGAGAGAAGAAATCAGGCCGATGTTCGGACCTTCAGGCGTCTCGATCGGGCAGATTCGTCCGTAGTGCGTGGGGTGAACGTCGCGCACTTCAAATCCGGCGCGCTCGCGGGAGAGACCACCCGGTCCCAAGGCTGACAGACGCCGTTTGTGCGTGACTTCGGAGAGCGGATTCGTCTGATCCATGAACTGCGAGAGCTGCGAGGAACCGAAGAACTCCTTGATGGCCGCAATGACCGGCTTGGAGTTGATGAGGTCGTGCGGCATCGCCGAATCGATGTCCTGATGGACGGACATCTTTTCCTTGATCGCGCGCTCCATGCGCACCAGGCCGATGCGGAACTGGTTCTCGAGCAATTCGCCAACTGCGCGGACGCGGCGATTGCCGAGGTTATCGATGTCGTCGACGCGGCCGACATCCTTGCGGAGGCGGAGCAGGTAGTTGATGACGACGAAGAAGTCTTCGGCCGACATCGTCTTCTGCGTGACCGGCGAATCGAGATCGAGCTTGATGTTGAACTTGAAACGGCCAACGCGCGAGAAGTCGTACTTGCGGGCGTCGAAGAACATGCCTTCGAACAGCGCCTTGGCCGACTCGAGAGTCGGAGGGTCGCCCGGGCGCATGCGGCGGTAGATCTCGATGATGGCCGCCTCGAACGACTTCGCGGCGTCTTTGCGAACGGTGTTGAGCAGGATGTCGGAAACGAGATCCCACTCCGGGAAGATGACATCGACGGACTCGACGTCGTGCGCGCGAAGAACGTCGGCCCAATCGGCCGGCAGGTTCTCGCTCGCTTCGAAGAGGACCTCGCCGCTGTTGACGTCGACGACGTCGGAGAGGAAGACAGCCTTGTCCATCGCCGCGAAGTCGACCTTGGCGGACGCTTCGTTGTGCTTGGCGAGGGCATCGGCCATCTTCTGGTCGAGCTTCACGCCTGCGAACACGGTGCGGACCGTGCGACGGCCGCGGATCGAGTGACGCTCTTTCGCTTCTTCCTGATCGAGGACGCGGCGGTCGAACGACAGCGTGACCTGGTCGCCGGTGAGCTTCGCTTTGATCGGCGTGTAGAACTGGCGAAGGATCTCTTCGTCGGTCGTCAGGCCGAGGGCGCGAAGGAAGACGGAGCCGAGGAACTTGCGCTTGCGGTCGATGCGGACGTAGAGGATGTTCTTCTGGTCGTACTCGAATTCAACCCACGAACCGCGGTAGGGGATGATCTTCGAGAGGAACGTGTGTGCCGATTCCTTCGTGAAGAAGACGCCCGGCGAACGGTGGAGCTGAGAAACGATGACGCGCTCCGTTCCGTTGATGATGAACGTTCCGTTGTCCGTCATCAGCGGGATGTCGCCGAAGAAGACTTCCTCTTCCTTGGCATCGCGCATGTGCTTGACGCCGGTGTCGGGATCCTTGTCGTAGACGAAGAGGCGGAAGGTGACCTTCAGCGGGACGCTGTAGCTCATGCCGCGTTCCTGGCACTCTTCGACCGAGTACTTCATCTGCAGGTCGACGGGGTTGCCGCAGATGTCGCAGATCTCGACGCGGTTCTTGTTGATCACGCCGCATTTCTGGCAGTTGACCGTCTCTTCGTGCGGGTGATCGGTGATGATCTTCGATCCGCAGTTCGCGCAGGTCATACGCAGGTGCTCGAGGCCCTTGAGCTGGCCGCACTTGCACTCCCAGTTCCCGATCGCGAACTTCACGAAGTCGAGAGAGCAGGTCTCCCGGAAATCGCTGAAGGGGAAGACACTGGTGAAGACCGACTGCAGTCCCGTGTCTTCGCGCTCCTCGGGGAGGAGGTTCATCTGCAGGAACCTGTCATACGACTTGCGCTGCACGTCGATGAGGTTCGGCAATGCCATGTAACTCCGGATCTTGGAGAAGTCATGGCGAACCGGTTCCTGTTTTGGCAGGGAGGATCCGTTCATTCAATTGCTCCTTTGGGTCGCGGCGTGCGCGGCTGCGGCACTTCGAGCGCGGTGGGTGTAGACAGCAAAAGGCCGCACGGCAGAAAGCTCTGCCTGCGACCGTCGGTTGCGGTCCACGCACACCGGGTTCGTCACTGCGTTAGTCGAGATTGACGCGCCCTCAATGAGAATTTCTTAGGCGAGTCCCGCCGCAGGCAACGCGGCAGGGTGGATTCGCGAGGATTGTGAGCTATCGGAAAGGGCCGCTCCCCCCCTTTCCAGCTCAGAGATGTCTAACAAAAAGCAGATTCCGGACGGGACATTCCTCCCCGTCCGGAAAACTTTCATACTCGGATAAGCCGCTGGTTGTTGAGATCGCCAGCGAAAACCACCACAAACGTCACTACTTGATCGTGACTTTGGCGCCGGCCTCTTCGAACTTCTTCTTGATGTTCTCAGCCTCATCCTTCGAGACCGCTTCCTTGATCGTCGACGGCGCGGCCTCAACGAGGTCCTTCGCTTCCTTCAGACCAAGGCTCGTCACTTCGCGTACAGCCTTGATGACGTTGATCTTCTTCTCGCCAACCTCGGTGAGAAGGACGGCAAACTCGGTCTGTACCTCGACCGGAGCCGCTGCTGCTGCCGGGCCCGCTGCTGCTGCCGGAGCGGCTGCTGCCGCGGCCGACACGCCGAAGCGGTCTTCCAGTGCCTTGACCAGGTTCGAAAGGTCCAGCACCGACATGGTCTCAATCTGCTTCACGAAATCTTCAGTCGAAATAGCCATTTCAGCCTCCAAATAGTGTTGAGTCGTTCAAAATCTCTTGCGTCGCGGGCGATGCCGCGGCGCGGAATCAGTCTTATGCGGTTGCCTCGGGTGCGGCGGGTGCTTCGGGTGCGGGTGCTTCGGATGCCTCGGGGGCAGCGGTTGCTGCGCCTTCGCCCTTCTGCTTGGCGATCTGATCGATGACCACCGCCAGGTTGCGGATGTTCGCCGCCAGCACGGTCGCCAGCCCTCGCATCGGGCTCTGCAGAACGTACAGCAGCTTCGAGATCAGCTCGTTG
This sequence comes from Thermoanaerobaculia bacterium, assembly GCA_017883205.1. Taxonomy (GTDB): domain Bacteria; phylum Acidobacteriota; class Thermoanaerobaculia; order Gp7-AA8; family Gp7-AA8; genus JADGNZ01. Next base: position 4,698 of record JADGNZ010000030.1, read on the forward strand.
CGTGACGGCAGATTGGCGATTGCCTGGATCTGGTCGGCCGCGACGATCTGGCCGTTGAGCATCGCCCCTTTGAACGTGATCGCCGGAACGTCTTTGGCGAACTTCGTCAACGCCTTCGCCAGCGCGACGGCGTCCGTGGTGTTGTAGGCCACGGCGGTCGGGCCGCTGAATGCACCCTTCAGCGCCGTCAGCGGCGAGTCCTTGACCGCGATGAGGGCCAGGGTGTTCTTGACGACGACGTACGTCGAGCTCGTGTCGCGCACCTGCCGGCGCAGTTCGGTGACCTGCGGGACGGTGATGCCTTTGAACGACATCACGAATGCGTTCGTGGCTTTGCCGATGCCTTCGCCGAGCTCGGAGATCGCTGCTGCTTTGTCTTCGCGATTCATGCTCCCTCCTTACTCTGCCTTCGCCTCGGCCACGGCCGTGTCGATCGCAATCGAGGGGCTCATCGTGGACGAGATGTAGATGCTGCGGACGTACTTGCCCTTCGCTGCCGGCGGCTTGGCTTTGCGAATGGCGGTGATGATGCTGCTGGCGTTTTCCTGGAGCTGCGTCGCGGAAAACGCGATCTTTCCAACCGGAACGTGGATGATCGACGTCTTGTCGACGCGGAACTCCACCTTACCGGCCTTGATCTCCGAGATCGCCTTGGCGACGTCGAACGTGACGGTGCCGGTCTTCGGATTCGGCATCAGCCCGCGGGGACCGAGGACTTTGCCGAGCTTACCGACCGAACGCATCATGTCCGGCGTGGCAATGACGGCGTCGAAATCAGTCCAGCCACCCTGGATCTTCTCGACGATCTCGTCTCCACCGACCATGTCAGCGCCGGCTTCGGTAGCCTCACGCTGTTTGTCGCCTTGTGCGATCACGAGCACGCGCTTCGACTGTCCGGTACCGTGCGGGAGCACGGTGGTGCCGCGGACCATCTGATCGGCGTGCTTGGGATCGACTCCGAGAAGGAGCGACAGTTCGACCGTCTCGTTGAACTTGGCATACGCGATCTGCTTGAGCAGACCGAACGCCTCATCCAACTGGTACGGCCGCTGTTCGACCTTCTCGAACGCTGCACGGTACTTCTTGCCGTGTCTGGCCAAATTCACCTCCGTAGTGTTAGCGGCGGGCACGAGTCCCGCCTCCTACTTTGTTTGCACCGGCTACGCGCCGGCGCGACCTTTCAAACCGAATGTTCAGTGTTGAACATTCAACATTCTGCGTTTCAGCCGGTGACCTCGAGGCCCATCGACCGCGCCGTTCCCATGACCGTCTTCATAGCCGCTTCGAGCGACGCCGCGTTCAGATCCGGCATCTTGGTCTTGGCGATCTCCTCGACCTGCTTGCGCGTGACGCTGCCGACCTTCGTCTTGTTCGGAACGCCCGAGCCCTTCGGGATGCCGGCCGCCTTGAGCAGCAGGATCGCCGCGGGAGGCGTCTTGGTGATGAAGGTGAAGGTGCGGTCGGAGAAGACGGTGATGACCACCGGAATGATCAGCCCCTGCTGACCTTGCGTGCGGGCGTTGAAGGTCTTGCAGAACTCCATGATGTTCACGCCGTGCTGGCCGAGGGCCGGACCGACGGGTGGAGCGGGAGTTGCGGCGCCCGCTGGAATCTGAAGCTTGATGTATCCCGTAATTTTCTTAGCCATAATTTCTCGTCTCTGAAATCGGTTATCTCTTCTGGGCTCCGCCCGTTGCGCTGCCGCCCTGCTCTTCGCTCGGATCGAACCGGGCCACTTGCAGGAAGTCGAGCTCGACCGGCGTGGAGCGGCCGAAGATCGTGACCATGACCTTCAACGTGCTGCGGTCGAGGTTCACTTCCTCCACCACTCCGGTGAAGTTCGAGAACGGCCCGTCGATGATGCGGACGTGCTCGCCGTGCTCGTAAACATGCTTTGGTTTCGGCTTCTCTTTCGTGGTCACGACCTGCGTCAGGATCTGGTCGACTTCCTCAGGCGTCAGCGGCGTCGGCTTCTTGCCGGTGCCGACGAAGCCGGTAACCTTCGGCGTGTTCTTGACGAGATGCCAGGCGTCGTCCGCCATGTCCATCTCCACGAGGATGTAGCCGGGGAAGAACTTCCGCTGCACCTCGCGCTTCTTGCCGCCCTTCATCTCGATGAGCGTTTCGGTCGGGATCTTGATCTCGCCGAACTTGCCGCGCATGCCGAGGGCTTCGATTCGCTGGTTGAGGTTCTCGCGCACCCTCTCCTCGAATCCGGAGTAGGTGTGGACGATGTACCACTGCTTCTGTGCCGTTTCGGCCATCACTAGGTGCCTGCTCCGAACCGCGTGAAGAGGAAGTCGATCAACTTGAAGAAGATGACGTCGCATGCCCAGAGATAAATCGCGAAGATGATCGTCGACACGATCACGACAACGGTCGTCCCGACGACTTCAGGACGGCCCGGCCAGGTGACCTTCTTCATTTCCGAGTTGGTGTCGCGAAAAAAGTCGCGTGTGGTGAGCCACCACTCGCGCGGCCTTGCGACGATGCTGTTGTCTTTGTCTGATTCCATCGATACCCCGAAAAACGCTGACAGCTTTCAGCCCTCATCCCTCCGCGGCCGGTGCCGTCTGTGAAGATTGAGAGCTGAATGCTGGAAGCTTGAGATTTGGCAGGCCAAGAGGGATTTGAACCCCCAACCTGCGGTTTTGGAGACCGCTGCTCTGCCAGTTGAGCTATTGGCCTGCAAGTGCCGCAAAAGCCTGCAAAAGCGGGCTCAAAGCGACTTATTCCCCCGCGATTTCCATGCCCGCATCCCCCGGCCGCTCCAACGGCGTCAGGATTCGTGCTTCGCCTTACTTCGTTTCCCTGTGTGGCGTGTGCTTCCGGTCATGACGGCAGAACTTCTTCAGCTCGAGCTTCTCCGTCATGGTTTTCTTGTTCTTGGTCGTCGTGTAGTTCCGGCGTTTGCACTCGGAACACTGGAGCGTGATGATTTCTCTGCCTGCGCGTGCCATGTTTTCTCTACTCCGGATCTCGAATCGTTTTGATGGAGCCCTCTGCGAGAGTTGAACTCGCGACCCCGTCCTTACCAAGGACGTGCTCTACCCCTGAGCTAAGAGGGCTTACTCGTGAACCCCGTTGTCGGTTGTCGGTGATCGGTTCTCAGAACCGCGTCTACCACTGACAACTGACAACCGAGAACTGACAACTACTATTTGGAGCGGGAGACGGGGCTCGAACCCGCGACCAACAGCTTGGAAGGCTGTGACTCTACCAACTGAGTTACTCCCGCGTTCGTTTCCTGCGAAAAAATGGTGGAGAGAGGAGGGTTCGAACCTCCGTAGGTCGTTGACCGGCAGATTTACAGTCTGCTGCTTTTAACCACTCAGCCATCTCTCCGTTAGACCGGCTGCGCTGGAGCTGGCGACGGGACTCGAACCCGCGACCTGCTGATTACAAATCAGCTGCTCTGCCAACTGAGCTATGCCAGCGCCAAACTGCAAGATTTCAAAGACACAAACAGCCTGTCGACGCCAAGCAAAGGATGGAGCTCAGACGGCGGAAGCCGAGGAACTGCGGGTTATAGCAAATGGCCAAACCGTGCGCAAGAGGGAACTTATTTCGATGGGGTCAGTTTGGACGGGGGAGTGGGGTGTCGGGGGTGGGGGGTGGGAGAAACGGCCGGGCTCGAGCTCTCTTCAGTTTCGCACGGAGCCTTTTGCGAAAGAGCCCTGAGTCTCTCGTGAAAGGCCTGGAGCTCTTTGCGAAGTACCCCTGAGTACTTAGCGAAGTACTCCGAGTTCTTTGCGAAGTACCCTCGAGTACTTAACGAAGTACCCCCGAGTTCTTTGCGAAGTACTCCGAGTACTTTGCGAAGTACTCCCGAGTACTTAACGAAGTACTCCGAGTACTTAACGAAGTACCCCCGAGTACTTTGCGAAGGACTCCGAGTACTTTGCGAAGTACTCCGAGTTCTTCGCGAAGTACTCTGGCCATTAACGCATCGGACGCCGATCGACGTGTCGAAGGAGTCCCATCCCATTCAGGCTCAGTCACTTACCTGTTTTGGGCAGATCCGGGGTCGTCTTGCTGGCGGCGCACCTCGTAGCAAAGCACCGCCGCCGCTGTGGCCACGTTGAACGATTCGATGTGCCCCTGCATCGGGATCGTGACGACGCGGTCGCAGTGATCGAGGACGTTGCGCCGGATCCCCTTTCCTTCGTTGCCGACGACCAAGGCCACCTTTCCGCGCAGGTCGATGGCCTGCGGCGGGTCGCCACCATCAGCCGCGGCGTAAACCCAGTAGCCAGCTTTCTGGAGCGTCTCGATCGTTCGCGCCAGGTTGGTCACCTGCGCCAGCGGCACCCACTCCGACGCGCCGGCGGAGGCTTTCACCGCGACCGGCGTCAGCCCGACGCTGTCGTGCTCCGGGATGACGACGAGATCGGCGCCGAAGCCATCCGCAACGCGAAGGATCGCCCCGAAGTTCTGCGGATCGGTGATCGAGTCAAGTATCAGCACGAACGTCGTCTCCTCGGCGGCAATAACCTCGTCGAAGTCAGCGAACGCCGTTTCCGAGATCTCCGCGACGACACCGTTGTGGACGCCGTGCCCTGCCAGTTTCTCGACATGATCGGCAGCAAGAGGGCGCACGGTCACTCTCGCGCGCTTGGCCTCGCTCATCAGCTTCTGATGCCGCGCGGTCTCCTCACGGACCACACCGATATAGCGGATCTTCTCGGGATGCGAGCGGATGGCTTCGAGAACGGGGTTGACTCCGTAGATGATCACGACGAGCAGTGTAGGCCAACGCGGGAGTCGGCGGTCGGAGCGAGCGAGCGCGAAACGTAGGTCGGACTCTCCAGTCCGACTCTGTCGATGCGGAGGAAAACCGTCGGACTGGAGAGTCCGACCTACGTTGGACTGGAGAGTCCGACCTACGCCGGCTTCACTCCGTTGGCGAGCGGCGATCAGATCGGGCGCCGTCCTTCTCCGACCGCCGACCCGCGACGCCGCGCGATAGCCTCGACGGCAGTAACGGCCCTTCGTAGATGAAACCGGTGTAGAGCTGCACGAGATCGGCGCCGGCGTCCAGCCTTTCGCGAACATCATCATCAGTGAAAATGCCTCCGACACCGACGAGCGGAAACGACGGACCGGCGTATTTGCGCACGGCGGCGAGGACCGATGTCGATGGCGCCAGCAGCGGCGCGCCCGATAGCCCTCCGCTCTCGGCGGCCACGAACGGCCGTGCGATCGTCGTGTTCGTGCAGATCATCCCGTCAGCCAGCTTCACGCAAACGTCACAGATCTCGCCGAGGAGCACTTCATCGACGTCCGGAGCGATCTTGACCAGACGCGGCTTGCTGCTGCCGACCGCGCGAAGGATCGGCTCGAGATGCTCGGGACGTTGCAACTCGCGCAGCGACGGCGTGTTCGGCGAGGAAAGGTTGACGACGACCGCGTCTGCCAACGGCGCTAGCTTCATCGCGCACGCGCCGTAATCATCGGCGGCGCCATCGAGCGGTACGTCGCGGTTCTTGCCGATGTTGACGAAGAGCGGGATCGTTCGCTTCCACGACATCAGCCGCGCGGCGACGGTATCGGCACCATCGTTGTTGAATCCCAGTCGATTGATGAGCGCTTTCTGCTCGGGGTAGCGGAACAGGCGCGGACGCGGGTTGCCCGGTTGCGGACGCAGCGTGACTGTACCCACTTCGACGAAGCCGAAGCCGAGTGCGGCCAGGATCGGCATGAGCAGTCCGTTCTTGTCGAAGCCGGCGGCGATTCCGATCGGCGACGGAAAGGTCAGGCCGAGGAGCTCGCGGCGCGCGCTGGCGGGCGGCGCGCAGAAGCGCTCGATCGCGCGCAGCACGAGAGGGATGTTCTGCAGCGCGATCATCTGGCGCGTCGTGAAATCGTGCGCGTCCTCGGCGTCGAGCAGGAAGAGCAGCTTGCGGATCAGCGAATACATTGCTCGACGCGCGCGAGCGGCGAGAGCACGCCCGGATCCGATTCGCTGGCCCGCGCCAGCAGCGGGATCGCACGCACCAGCTCCGGCCCGTGGTCCATCCCGGTCATCGCCAGGCGCAGCGGCATGAACAGCTCTTTCCCCTTGAGGCCGGTAGCCTTCTTCAGCCGCTCGTTCATCGCTTTGACCGCGTCGGCGTCGTGGGGCGCGCCATGCTCGCGAAGATCAGCAGCGACCGCCGAGGCGAAGGCGCGATCGATCTCCGGCGTGCTGTACTCCGTCACGAAGCGCAACACCTCGAGGAACTGGGGAAGCAGATGGACGGACGTCTTCACGACGTCGATCGCTTCTTCCAGCCACGGAGTATCGATTCCGATCGAATGCACCACCAGCGGGCGCAGGACAGCGGCGCTCATGGCATGGATGTACTGGCTGTTCAGCCACTCGAACTTCTGCGGATCGAAGACCGCCGGCGCCGAGTTCACGCGGTCGAGCGTGAAGTTCTCGATTGCGTACTGGCGGTCGAAGACATCGCGGCCGTCGGGCGCCGACCAGCCGAGCATCGTCAGATAGTTGAACATCGCGTCGGGAAGGAATCCCGCTTCCGCGTACGCCGTGACCGACGTGGCGCCGTGACGTTTCGAGAGCTTCGTCCGGTCCTGCCCCAGGATCAGCGAGACGTGCGCGAAAAGGGGAACGGCCCATTCCATGGCGCGATAAATCAGCACCTGCCGATGCGTATTCGTCAAATGCTCCTCGGCACGAATGACGTGCGAGATCTCCATGTCGTGATCGTCGACGACGACGGAGAAGTTGTACGTGGGATGACCATCGGAGCGGATGAGGATGAAATCGCCGAGCGACTCGCGCTTCCAGGTCACCTCGCCGCGGATCAGATCGTCGATGGTGACGTCGCCGTCGTCGGGAACGTGAAACCGCATCGCGTGCGGAGTCTGCTCAGCGTTGCCCTTATCAGTGCGGCGGTTGATCCAGCACTTGAGATCGTAGTGCGGCGGTCTCCCGGCGACCTCCGCCTCTTTCCGCTTCGCCTCGAGCTCTTCCTCGGTGCAGTAGCAGCGATAGACGACGCCGCGATCGAGAAGCTCGCGCGCCACTGCGGCGTACCTATTCACACGCTCCGACTGCCGATACGGCGTGTGCGGGCCGCCGATGTCCGGACCTTCATCCCAAAGCAGGCCAAGCCAGCGAAGGTCGTCGAGCACCATCGTTTCCGACTCAGCGGTGGAGCGCGCCTGATCGGTGTCCTCGACGCGGATGATGAACGTCCCGCCGTGATGCTTGGCGAAGAGCCAGTTGAAAATCGCGGTACGCGCGCCGCCGACGTGGAGGTGACCGGTGGGAGATGGAGCAAAACGAACGCGGGTCATGTGGCCCAACGATATCAAGCCTTTTTCCGGTTCGCCTTCTTTGCAGCCGTCTTCGCCATGTTTTGTTTCACCCGAAGCGTCACGATTCTCTTGATCAAGGCGTACGGAATCGGCTGATCGAGCGGAAATCGTAGATTGCCTTTCTCTCCCGCGTATCTGGCAATCGCCTTCTCCAGCGCTGCATCGGCCTTGATGGGTGGGTAGAGGCCGATGTGATTCTTGAAGGCGGCGAAGTAGACCAGAATCCCGTTCCGGGTGAACGCTGGAATCCGATAGCTGATCGTCTCCTCAGCGTCGGGCGCAGCGCTACGGATCGTCGTTCGGATCTTCTGGAGAATCGCCTGAACGTCGGGCGAAAACGCGGCGATGTATTCGTCGATGATCTTTGGCGCCTTGGGTTCGCTGGCCATGGTGTCTCCTCCCGCCGCAATGACGATCAGGAAATTGATATCGAGACAATCGCCATCGCGCAGATGCCTTCGCTGCGTCCGATGAAGCCGAGGTGATCGGTGGTTGTCGCTTTGACGTTCACGTGGCCAGCGGGCAGATCGAGCAAGCGGGCGATCGATGCCTGAATCGCGTCGCGAAACGGAGCCAGCTTCGGCGTCTGCGCGATGATCGTGACGTCGACGTTGCCGATCTCGGCATCCATCTCGTCGAGGATTCGCTTCGCCTCGCGGAGAAAGATGGTCGAGTCGGCATCTTTCCAGCGCGAATCGTCGGACGGAAAGTATTGCCCGATGTCGCCCGCTCCCGCGGCGCCGAGGAGCGCATCGGTGACGGCGTGAAGGACGGCGTCGGCATCGGAGTGACCAGAGAGACCTCCGGTGTCGCTGATGCGCACGCCGCCGAGAATCAGCGGACGCGCATCGGCGAACTGGTGAACATCGATTCCCTGTCCGACGCGGATCATGCGCAAACCTCGAAAGCATTTCGCGCGAAGCGCTTTGGAGTGCGGTGGCGCCAGCCACCGCTTTGAAGAACGTGCGGAAACAGCCGGTTCGTGATTCGTTCGAATCCCATTGGACCTGCGCCCAACCCGAATTTCTCACACTCTTGGAGTACTAGGCATCCCTTTGAATCGAGCGCCGAAGGCGGATGAGGGGGGCGTTGCTGCCGTTGGTGCAGGAGTGTCGCGACAGGAAACGCCCCCTCATCCGCCTTCGGCACCTTCTCCCCCACAAAAAGCGTGGGGGAGAAGGCGCTCGATCGAAACGTGGCGCGGGCAATTCCAGTACGAGTGCGATAAGTGCGGCTTACCTGCACGCGATTGAAAGCGGTGGCTGGCGCCACCGCACTCCAAAGCGCTTCGCGCGAAAAAAGGCGCGGGCTTTTCATTCCTCGCCGCCTCCCCACTCCGCATAAATGCGCTCGGCCATGACGAGATCCTCGGGGCGCGTGATCTTGAAATTCATCGAATCGCCGGGAACGAGTTGCACGCGGTGGCCGTACTTCGCCGCCAGGCCCGCCTCATCGGTCGCGTTTGCGTCTTCACGCGCCGCGCGCGTGAGGATGTCACGGAGGACGTCGATGCGAAAGCATTGCGGCGTTTGCGCGGCGACGAGAACACTCCGATCCGGAGTCGAGGCGATGGCCTCGTCCCTGATCTCATGAATCGTATCGGGCAGCGGAATCCCGGGGAACGCCGCTCCGTGTGTGCGCGCGGCGTCGAGCGTGGCGTGAAACGTATCCGGCGAGAAGAAGGGACGGACTGCATCGTGAACGGCCACGAGATCGAACTCATCGCCGGCCGCCGCCAGTCCCGCGGCAACCGACTGCAGCCGCGTCGCCCCGCCGGCGACGAATTTCACGCGCTCGCCCGGCGACTCCTTCACGGCGTTGAGCAGCATGTCCAGCACTGGAACGACAACGCGCGTGACGACGGCATCGAAGAGGAACCGCTCGACCACGCGCTGCACGAGCGGTTTGCCGCCCAGCGGGAGGAACTGCTTCGGCACGTCGCCACCGAAGCGCGTGCCTGAGCCTGCGGCAGGGATGATGACGAGTACGCGCTCGGTGTCTGCCACTACACCGCCATGATGTCGGTTTCTTTGCTCTTGAGGATGCTGCCGATCTCGTCGATGTGCTTGTCGGTCATCTTCTGAATCTCATCGAGGGCGTGCCTCTCGTCGTCCTCCGAGATCTCATGAGCCTTGAGCATCTTCTTGAGCTTGTCGTTGCCGTCGCGGCGCACCTGGCGGATGGCGGTGCGCGATTCCTCGGCCATGTGGTGCCCGCGCTTGACCAGCTCCTTGCGCCGTTCCTCGGTGAGCGTTGGAATCGGGATCCGAACCACTTTGCCGTCGGTCGACGGATTCAAGCCGAGGTCCGAGGTGCGGATGGCTTTCTCGACGGCGGCGACCATCGACTTATCCCACGGCTCGGCAACGATGAGCGATGCCTCGGGGACCTTGAGCGACGCCACCTGCGCGATCGGCGTCGGCGTGCCGTAGTAATCGACCATGATCCCGTCGAGCATGGAAGCGTTGGCCCGTCCGGTGCGGAGCGTTTTGAACTCGCGGTGAAGAGCCTCGATGGCGCCGTGCATACGGTGCTGAATGTCTTTGATGACGTCGTTGATCATAGGAACCTCATGAATCGTGAAGGATGAACCATGAAGGATGAAGGATGCATGGTCTGAGTTTCATGTTCATCCTTCAGCATTCAGCATTCATCCTTTCCCCGGTACCTCATCAGAAACGATGGAGCCGATATCCTCGCCCAGCAGGGCTCTCTTGATGTTGCCCGGTTCGCGCAGCGAGAAAATATAGATCGGGATCGAGCTGCCGCGTGCGAGGTCGATTGCGGTTGCGTCCATGACCTCCAACCGCTCGGCGAGTACGCGCTGGTAGGTCACGTGAGGAATCCGCGTCGCATCGGGGTCTTTCTCCGGATCCGCCGTGTAAATGCCGTCGACCTTCGTCGCCTTGAAGATGATCTCGCACTTCAATTCGCTGGCGCGGAGCGCCGCCGCGGAATCGGTCGTGAAGTAGGGGTTGCCGGTGCCCGCGGCGCAGATGACGATGCGCGATTTCTCGAGATGGCGAATGGCACGGCGGCGGATGAACGGCTCGGCCACCTCCGCCATCGTGATCGCGGACGTCACGCGTGTCTGCGCGCCGCGGCGCTCGAGCGCGTCCTGCAGCGCGATGGCGTTGATCACGGTGGCCAGCATCCCCATGTGATCGCCGGCTACCCGGTCGATGCCTTCCGTGGCCGCGGTGACACCTCGGAAGATATTGCCGCCACCGATGACGATGGCGATCTCGACGCCGGCACGATGTACGTCCACGATCTCGTCCGCGATGCGCGCGATCGTTTCAGGATCGATGCCGGTGCGGCGCCCGCCCATGAGCGCTTCACCGGAGAGTTTGAGAAGGATGCGTTTGTAGCGAGGCATTGGCGACGCTTTATACAATAGACACAGGTAGGTGGTCACTCACTCCCTGTCACATGATCTCGCAATCCTTCGCCATGGGATGCTGAAGCAGCGGTTTGGCGCGGCTCACGGCTTCCAGCGCTTCACCAGCCGTGACCGAATGATCCGAGTGTCATGAGTGAGAAGAGCAAGGCCCATGACGCGGCAAGTCGATACGATTACACGGGTATCGAGCAGTAGCGTCATCGCAGCGCGTCGATCTCGTCCTCGTCCAGTGCCGGCGCGAGGGGATCATCTTGCCAGCGTGCCTTCCCTCGCATGCGCAGCCAGGGGCGACTGTCGACATCCCCTGCCGGAACGAGGCATGCGACTACACGTCCACGCTTGGTGATCGTGATCGATTCTCCCCGCTCGTGTACCTCGTCGATGAGTGAGAGGCATCGTGCCTTGAATTCAGAGGCCGCGACTTTCATTTGACTAGAATAACTGACCAGTCAGTAAGGATGATCCCGCCGATATGTGAGATGACTGCTCCGTACTGGAGGTTCGATGGTTCGACGACATCGCGAGCAGGGGGCGGGGCCACAAACCCCACCTCCCTCTCGCACCGCCGTTCGTGCGGGCCGCGCAAAACGGCGGTTCGTCAGGATGACGCCTTCGGCGTTACTTCAGGATTGACGCGACCTCGGCGGCGAAGTCGTCGCCACCTTTTTTCTCGATGCCTTCGCCCAGCTTGTAGCGGGTGAAACGGGTGACCGTGTACTCGCAGCCGGACTCTTTGGCCGACGACGCCAGGTACTCGTTCACCGTCTGCTTGTCGTTGCGGATGTAGGGCTGTTCGAGCAGGCAGGCCTCGCCGTAGAACTTCTCCATCTTGCCGGTGACCATCTTCTCGACGATGTTCTCCGGCTTGCCGGATTTGGCGGCGGCGTCGCGTGCGATCTCGCGCTCGGTGTCGAGATCCTTCTGCGTCACTTCGTCGCGGCGGATGAAGCGCGGCTCGGCGGCGGCGACGTGCATGGCCACATCCTTGGCAACCTCATTCATCTTTGCGCTCTTCGCGCCGCTGGTGGCCACGAGCTCGACGAGCACGCCGATGCGTCCTCCTGCGTGGATGTACGCGGAAAAGACGGCGTTCGGTGCGGCTTCGTAGCGGACGAAACGGCGGATGGCGATGTTCTCTTTGATCGACGCGATCTTGCTCTGCGTCACCTGACCGACGGTCTGACCTTCGGCGTCGCCGGGCCACGGCTCGTTGTTCAGGGACTCGACCGAGCTCGCTTTGCTCTTGGCAATGACCGCGGCCACATCGTCGGCGAATTTGCGGAAGTTCTCGTTGCGGCCGACGAAATCGGTCTCACAGTTGACCTCGACGAGGACGCCGATACTGTCGCTGACGAATGCGGTCACCGCGCCCTCGGCTGCGATGCGTCCGGCTTTCTTGCCCGCGGCGGCAAGACCCTTCTTGCGGAGCAGAATGGTGGCCTGCTCCATGTCTCCGCCAGCCTCTGTCAGCGCCGACTTGACGTCCATCATCCCGGCGCCGGTCTGCTCGCGCAGTTGCTTGACCATGGCGGCGGTGATCTGGGGACGGTCTTCAGATCCCGATGCAATCGTTGTCATGTGCATTTCTCCTTGATACAAGAGCGCCGTCTGCCGCAATGCGGACAGCCGGCGCTCCAAGTGGAAGTAGTCTTGTGAATCAGGAAGCAGCCGGAGCGCTCATCGCTTCGGCAGGTTCGGGATGGACAGGTGGGGCCGCTTCCGGCTCGACCTTGTCTTCGACACCGATGAACTTCTCGTCGGCGAGGTTGTATCCCTCGAGCACGCCGTCGGCGATCTTCTGCGTAAACAGACGGATCGCGCGAATGGCGTCATCGTTCCCTGGAATGACGTAGTCGATGTCTTCCGGATCGCAATTCGTGTCGACGATGGCAACCACCGGAATCCCGAGCTTCTTCGCTTCCTGGATGGCGATGTACTCCTTCTTCGGATCGATCACGAAGAGCGCATCCGGAAGGCCGTCCATCTCACGGATTCCGATGAGATTCTTGAGGAGCTTCTCGCGCTCGCGGTCAAGGGCGGCGCGCTCCTTCTTCGACATCTCTTTATCGGTATCGCCGATGATCGACTCGATTTCCTTGAGGCGCTCGATCGACTTCCGGACGGTGGTGAAGTTCGTCAGTGTGCCGCCCAGCCAGCGGTTGTTCACGTAGAACATGCCGCAGCGGTTGGCCTCTTCGAGGATGGCATCCTGCGCCTGGCGCTTGGTGCCGACAAACAAAATGCGTTTCCCCTGGGACGCGAGGTCCGAGATGAACGCGGAAGCTTCCTTAAAGAGCTTGAGCGTCTTCTGAAGGTCAATGATGTAGATCCCATTGCGCTTTCCGAAGATGTACTTCTTCATCTTCGGATTCCAGCGCTTGGTCTGATGACCGAAGTGGACGCCAGCTTCCAAAAGCTCTTTCATCGTAATAGAGACTGCCAAGCAAACCCTCCTTCTCAAGTGACGTTGGTTGAACGGCGTGAGACAAAAAAAGACAGGAGCGAGCTGCGCTCCTGTCTTCGAGAATCAAGCTGGGGGAAACGGAAACATCGGAACTAGCGCTTGGAGAACTGGAAGCGGGCGCGGGCGCCCTTCTGACCGTACTTCTTGCGCTCTTTCATTCTCGGGTCGCGCGTGAGCAGGCCGGCCTTCTTGAGGCGCTTGCGGAGCTCGACATTGAAGATCTGGAGCGCGCGGGAGATGCCATGACGGATTGCGCCCGCCTGGCCGCTCGGCCCGCCGCCGTCGACGGTGACGACGATGTCGAACTTGTCGCCGGTCTCCGTGAGCGAAAGAGGCTGCTTGATGATCATCTTCAGCACGTCGTTGCCGAAGTACTCGTCGAGTGAGCGGTGATTGACCGTAATCGCACCGCTACCCTGACGGAGGTGGACGCGAGCGGTTGACGTCTTGCGGCGTCCCGTTCCGTAGTATTCAACCAGTGCCAAAGTGTGATCCTCCTAAACTACTTCTTCGCTGGGGCCATGCCGCCCATCTCGGAGACTGCGCCATCGCGCACTTCCAAAGCGATCGGTTTCTGCGCTTCATGCGGGTGATTGGTCCCGCGATACACTTTCAGTTTCTTGATCATCTTCCGGCCGAGCTTGTTGTGAGGCAGCATGCCCAGAACGGCGCGCTCGATCATCGACTCCGGCTTTTCCGCACGGATGAAGCGCGCGGCACGCTCGCTGAGTCCGCCCGGATAGAGCGAGTGATGACGGTAGATCTTGTCGGTTTCTTTCTTGCCCGTCAGCACGATCTTCTCGGCGTTGATGATGATCACGTGATCACCAGTGTCGAGGAACGGCGTGTAGGTCGGCTTGCTCTTGCCGGAAATGATCCGGGCGATCTCGGTCGAAAGGCGCCCGAGGATTTTGCCTTCGGCGTCGATGATGAACCACTTCGGCTCGATGTCGCCCTGCTTGGGGAAATACGTACGCATGACTCTCCCTGAATACACTTCGCAACTCAGATTCGATCTTCGGAGGACCGCGGCGCAGGGGAACTGCTCAGCGCCGCGTGTCATTCAAAGACAACCACACACCTTCCCCACGGGAAAGGGGCAAAACGGTACACCGCCCGAACAGCCACTGTCAAGAAATTCATTCCCGATCTGCTGGTGCAGGAAGGGGTTACCGGGCGCTCGCGTGGTAAGGCGCGACCGGCGCAGAGAATTCCTGTCACGTCTCACGGCCAATCCCGATGCGGCAACGTGATACAAACCAGCGCGAATGCCAGCACACCTCGTCGACGGAAAACGGGTCGCCAAACAGGTGGAGGAGGAGGTCGCGGCCGCGATCATCAGACTCGGCTTCCAACCTGTGCTCGTCGTCGTTCGCGTCGGCAACGACCCCGCGTCCGAGATCTACGTTCGGAACAAGGCGCGCAAGGCGGAGGAGCTCGGATTGCGCGGCGATGAGCGCATCTTTCCCGAGACGCTTTCCGAGCCGGATCTGCTCGCCGAGATCGACCGCCTCAATCGGGATCAGACCGTCGACGGCATCCTCGTGCAGCTTCCGCTGCCGAAACACATCGACCCTCACCGCGTCATCGATGCGATCGATCCCGCCAAAGACGTGGACGGATTTCATCCGCAGAACGTCGGACGTCTGCACCTTGGCCGGCCGGCGCTGACGCCCTGCACGCCTGCTGGCGTCATTCGCCTGCTTGACGCATGCGATCTGCAAATCGAAGGAAAGCACGCCGTGGTGATCGGACGCAGCGACATCGTCGGCAAACCGGTCGCCGCCCTCCTTCTTCAGCGCAACGCGACCGTTACCATCTGTCACTCGCGCACGCGCGACCTCGCAGCCGTCGCGCGCAAAGCCGACATCGTCGTCGCCGCGATCGGCAAGCCGTTCTTTGTGACCGCGGAGATGGTGAAGGGGGGAGCAGCCGTGATCGACGTCGGCATCAACCGCATCGACGCCAGCCAGGCATCGCTCGTGGCGCATGACGAGATCAAATCCGCCTTGCTCGCGAAGAATGGTCACGCTCTCGTCGGCGATGTCGATTTTGTCCGCGTCCGCGAAGTGGCCGCTTGGATCACGCCGGTGCCGGGCGGCGTCGGTCCGATGACGATCGCCATGCTCATGAGCAACACGGTCAAGGCCGCGGAGTGGCGGCGGCGATGATCCTTCGCGCCGGACTGACGGGCGGAATTGCCAGCGGAAAGTCGACCGTCGCCCGCATGTTCGCTGCGCTCGGATGCGTGACGATCGACGCGGATCAGATCGTGTCGCAGCTCTATCAGCCGGGCCGCCCGGGATATCAGGCGCTCGTCCGCACGTACGGCAAATCGATCCTCACACCGGACGGCGCGATCGATCGCCGCAAGCTGGCGGATGTCGCGCTCGCCACCGATACAGATGCAAAGAAGCTCAACGCCCTCATTCATCCGCTCGTGATCGAGGAACAGGCCCGGCTCATCGCCGCGGAAGAACAAACCGCCGACGGCGACCGGATCGTGATCGTTGAGGCGACGCTGCTCATCGAGTCCGGCGGCAAGGGCCGTTACGACCGCATCATCGTCGTCGATACCGATCCTGAAACCCAGGTCGCGCGCGCCGTAGCTCGCGGGATGACGCGCGGGGAAGCAGAGCGTCGCATCGCCAGGCAGATGCCCCGTGAAGAGCGGCTTCGCTACGCCGATTACGTCATCGACAGCAGCGGCGCGATGAGCAACACCGAGGCCGCGACGGTCCGCGTGTACGAGTCACTGCGGCAGGATCTCGCCGCGAAGAAGACTCCGGCCACATAAAAGAACGCCCCGCCGGGTGGCGGGGCGTTGAACAGCAGTTGAGCGAAGGTTAGTGCTTCTTCGTGGTGGTGGTCTTCGTCTCGGTCTTCTTGGTGGTGCCCGTCGTTGCGGTCGTGGCGGTCGTGGCGGTCGGGGCTGCGCCCGTGCCCGTCGTGTCGGTCGACATCGTGCTCGTCGCGGACGTGCCGGTCGTGTCGGTGGACATCGTGCCGGTGGTGCCGGTCACCGAGGTATCGGTGGTCGACATGGTCGAGCTCGTGCTGCTCGCCGTGGTCGAGGTATCCGTCGCGGCTGCGGCGGTGTCGGTGACATTGTTGTTGGTCGTCTCGCTCTTGCAGGCGTAGCCGAAGAACGCCAGAGCGACGATGGTCAGGAGAATCATTGTCTTCTTCATTTGTGTTTTTTCCTCTCAGACGAAGTTGATGTTCTGTTGCTGCGACATGGAAAGGCTGATGTCGTTTTCTGGGAGTGCCTGCCTCACCTCCTTCGCATTGCTTCGATGTCAAATCATGAATGGCAGCGAGATTGTGTCTCGCGGATCGTAATCGAGGTCGGGACGGGAGGAAAAAGGAATCCGGTTGCGGCACGAGAGCCGGTAGCTACGAGGACGCCCCGCGGATTGCGCGGGGCGTCCTGAACAGCGAAAAACGAAGTTAGTGCTTCTTGGTGCTCGAGGTCGTCGTCTTGGCGGTGCCCGAGGTGGTCGTGGCGGTCGTGCCCGTCGTTGACGTAGCCGTCGTCATCGTCGTGGCCGTGCCAGAGGTGTCGGTCATCGTGCCGCCCGGCATTGCCGAGGTGGACGTCGAGCCGGTCGTGCCGGTCGTGTCGGTGGCCATCGTGCCCGTCGTCACCGTGGTGTCGGTGGTCGCGGTGGTGGCAGACGTGTCAGCCGCGGCTGCCGCGGTGTCAGTGTTGTTGGCGGTCGTCTCGCTCTTGCAGGCGAAACCGAAAACGCTCAGGGCGAGAACCGTCAGGAGAACTACAATTTTCTTGCTCATTTTTCTTTTTTCCTCTCGTTATTTTTGTTGCGTTGTTGATGTCTTTTGACTTGGGGTTTGATCCGATGAAAAGTGCCTGCTCACCCCCCTTGGCAATCGAATTGATGGGTCTGGCGAAGCGGGCCGCTTCGCAACGTGTATAAAAAAGTGGTTCTACCTGATTCGCAACGACGATGCCAGCTCTTTCGAGAGCCCTTCGAAAATGGCAACACCAGCTTTGGCCGGACTACGCCGCAGGCATCGTGGCAACAAACAACTTCTACTTCCGTACGATCTCCGAGGGCTTACTGCATTGGCACAGGGGGACGCGAGCGTGGAACTGCCCGGCGAGCGGCTATAGTCTAGGAAGGCACACCACCATGTCAAGCGCTCACGCCACGCTGCACCAACTCCCCACCCCGGTAACCGCGACCGTTCCATCGTTCGATACCACCCCGATTGCCTACGATCTTTACGATCACGCCTCGCGCTCGCTGGTCCTCGTCGTCCCTGGCTTCTGGCGCGACCGGCGCCATCCGTCGATGGTTCGCCTGGCCTCTCACCTGAGCGAGCTCGGCTACAGCACCGCCATCCTCGATCCTCGGGGACACGGCGACAGCGGCGGCACCTATGGCTTCAACCTCTTCGAGCATTACGACACCGCCGCGGTGGCGGAGGATCTCCTTCACCGCCTGCCGATCGAGTCGATCACGATCGTGGCACTCTCGTACGGAGCGTCGGTCGCGATCTCCACGGCGGCGCGGCACAAGCTGCCGATCGCGTCGCTGCTGCTGATCTCGGCCGTCGCCGATTTCGCGAAGATCGTGCCGCGGTTCAATCCCTTCACTCTGCACCGGCACATCGCCCTTTCGCAGGCGCTCAAGCGGCCGCGGTTCGATTGGCACTTTCGCACCAGCCCTAAACTTCGGGCGATCGATGACGTTCGCGATGTCCACGCGCCGATCTGCCTGATCCACGTCAAGAACGACTGGCTGATCGGCCACGACCACTCGCTAGCGCTCTACGAAGCAGCAAACGAGCCGAAGGAGTTGCACGTCATCGACATCCCCGGCAACTACCACGCCGACCGCATCTTCTCCGTCGCTCCCAGCGAGATCGATCCGGTGTTCGGGGAGTTTCTGCGGAGGTATACGCCGGTGTAGGGAGTGGGGAGTGGGGAGTCGGGGGTGGGGAGTCGGAGATGGCTCTGCGTTTCGTTACGACTCCCGACGCGCGACACCGATTCCCAAACCGATCAAGCCGGCGGCTTATGCGTAACCGGCCTCTCGATCCACATCGGAACCGAGAGGCCGGCGTACGCAGCAGACTTTGGGCCTTTGCTACCGCTTGCTACCGGCAGCTTATTTTCCCAACGATGGATCTTGGGCGCCTTTTTCTGCTTTCGCGGCGACTTCCGCCTTCGCTGAAGGAATGCCGGCCCTTCGCGCGCCAAAGCATCCCTTCTGACCACCGGCGGTTTCATATCCCTGGGCGCCGGCCATCCAGCTTCCGGAGAGGTTCGCAGCGTACACAAGGTTGGCTACGTCGCTGAACGTCCACGCGACGATCCCCTCCACCTGAAACCACCGTCCGTTGTGAACGAAGGGACTCGATGTCCACGTTCCGTCCGCATTAAACGTCTGGGTGAAACTACCGGTAATGGAACCATCGCAGCCCCAGTCTGTGGTGACCGTCCACGCACCGACAACATTCGCCATAGAAACCCCCTTCTACATGATTGTTTTGCGGCTAAATCCGCAGAGATGGAAGATAAGTTCGCGGCCCGCGTTTGACAAGCCATCGGGAATGGCAACAGCCTCGCGAACAGAGGAAAACCGCCGGTGGTAAACGCCTTTAGGTGATGTGGCTCACCCGCGGCGGTGCCCGGAGCGCTACGCTCCGCTCACAACTCCCGGTCTCGACTCACCACGAGCAACGTGACGTCATCGGCCAGCGGCGCTTCGCCCATGTGATCGAACACCACGGACTCGATGGCGCTGGTCAGAGCGTCGGCGTCGTCGCCGTGCATTGCTGCCAGACGCTTCCTCACGTGATCGAGACTCCCCAGGTCCTGCCCCTCTTCGTTCTCCGCCTCGGTCACTCCATCCGTGAAGAGAATCAGGGAGTCGCCGGGTGCGAGTTGCAGCGAGTGGCTGCGGAACTCGGCGCGCGTCACGATCCCCAGCACGAGATCCGTTTCGCCAAGTTCCTCGACGCCGTCGCTGCGCAACCACAGCGGCGGCGTGTGGCCGGCGTTCGCGTACTCGATCACGCCGGTGGCCAGATGCAGCCGTCCGAGAAAAAGCGTAACGAACTTCGATTGCGGCAGCGTGTCTTTCAACGCATCGTTCAGTTGTGAGACCAGCGCGGCCGGCGTCGGGTCGTTCTTGCAGAAGATCCGAAACGACGCCTGCAGGCCGGCCATCATCAGACCCGCGGTGATCCCTTTGCCGCTGACGTCGGCGATAACGAAATAGATCCGGCCGTCGGGACGGCGAACGAAGTCGTAGTAATCGCCGCTGACAGTTCGGCATGGCCGGTTGGCGCCGGAGAACGTGTAGCCTTCGATGCCGGCCGGCGCCGGCGGAAGAAGGCCGCGTTGAATCACGGAAGCGGTCTTCAGCTCCTCGTCCATGATGCGTTTCTGGATCGCTTCCTCGCGAAGGCGGGTCGTCTCCAGCTTGATCGCCGCGAAACGGGCGATCTGCGCGACAAGGCGCACGTCATCCTCGGAGATCTTCCTTTGCGTGAAGAGGTAGTCGACGTAGAGAACGCCGACGACGGCATCGCCGATCATCAGCGGCGCGCAGAGGATGGAGCGGATGCCCTGCATGATGATCGACTGGGCGCGGCTCAGTTTCTCGTCGACGCTGACGTCCATGAATGCCAGCGCCTTCTTCTCCTCGACCACTTCGCTCAGCACTGTATGGCTGATGCGAAGCTCCGATGAATCGCTGCGATCCTGCCGCCGAACTTCGACGTTGACGAAGGACTTGCCGTCCGGCCCGAGCAGACCAAGCGCCGCGCGTGATGCCTCGGTGTGCTCCAGAACTCTGTCGACGATGAAACCGAAAAGCTCTTCCGTGGGACGGTCTTCGATGAGCTCCCGCGCCAGCAGGTTGAGCGTCTTGAGCTTGGCGAGATCGCCCGTGTCGGACTTTCCACCCGGCTGCTCGATCTCGTTCACCGGGATCGAGATGGTCATGCTCGGCGAGGTATCAGCCACCGCGAGCATCCGGTCGGTGTTGTGCTCGGCTGTCTCGAAGACGATCTCCGTATCGCCGAGCCGTATGCGGTCACCGGTTCGCAGCGGATGATCGCGCTCCATGCGCGCACCGTTCAGGTAGGTGCCGTTCGCGCTGCCGCAATCCTTGAGAATCCAAGCACCCCGCTCGGCGATGATCTCGGCGTGCTTCCGCGAGAGATAACGATCCTTGATCGGAATCGTGCAGTCGGACGCGCGGCCGATCGAAATGGCCGTACCTTGCAACTGTTGCCGGAAGGGCGAGAACAGAGGCGAATAGACCGTGACCTCAGCGCGAGGGGCGATGGGTTCCATAGTGGGTCGCAGGTTTGAGACGAATCGGGAACGCGCATTGTAACTTCATCCTGCGCGAAGACGCAGGATCTTGCTCCACCGCACCATCGCTGCCCATAGGCAAGAGCCCCTCGGGACGGCCGGAGATCCTGCGTCTTCGCGCAGGATGAACTGCTACAGTCCCACCGTGACTGCAGACGCTTCGCCCGAAACGTACTTCCAGGAAATCGAGGCGCACTTCGCGCTTCGGCGCGGCACGCCGTTCATCCTCAACGCGAAGGACTGGGCGTTGATGAAGAAGTGGCGCGAGGATGGAGTCCCCCTGCCGGTGGTGATCGAAGCGATCGACGCTGTCTTCGAACGGAATGAGACCAGCGGCCGGAAGAAGGTCATCTCCAGCCTCAGCTACTGCCGCCACTCGATCAAGGAATTGTGGAACGAGCGGCGCACCCTCTACGTCGGCGGCGGCGAGGTAACGCCGGAATCCGGCCCCGAAGCGTTGCTCGAAGCACTGGCAGTGGGGTTGGAAGGATCGACGATCGCGGCGCCGTTCGCTGCCCGCGTCCGCGCGCTGGCGTCGGAAAAGAGCGTCCCGAAAATCGAGGAGCGCCTCATCGACCTCGAGCGCGAGCTGATCGACGCCTTCATCGCCGCCGCACCATCCGAGATCGAGTCCATCCGCGCCGACATCGCCACCGCCCTCGGCGACGCACCGAAACTCGACGCGAAGACGCGAGCGCGAACGGAAGAAGCGAATTTGCGGCGGCTGGTTCGCGAGAAGTTCGGGCTGCCGCGGCTGACGTTGTTTTAGTACATCACGGTCGTCTTCGTTTCAACACCGCGGGTTACGGTTCTTGAGCAGTCGGCGCTACCGCCCTACCGCGAAAGCGCCCGATCCACCTGCTCCATCACCCCTGCCGCCGCCCTCCCGCTCACGGGCGATTCGGCGCCGGCGCCGAGCGTTGGATCGACGATCGCGCAGGCGGCAAGTACTTTCTGCGGATCGCTTCCGGCGCCGCGCGCGCAGGCTGCACCGCGGAGTGCGAGCAGGCGCGCGGAGGTTCGAGCGAGCGCTGCGGCGTTGACCGCCGAGAACGGATTGACGCGCCGCGTGACCGGGTCGACCTGGTAGATGCCGAGGGCGATGGCGCGGACGATCTCGTCGCGTCCGGGGGTTTCGCTCACGTCGACGGCGATTGGCGGTGTGGCCAGATTCGATGCGAAGCGCACCGACGCCACCTTCCAATACATCAGCACGGCCAGATCGCCGCGCGTGACTGCTTCGCTCTCGATGGCGCGACGGAACTGCGACGGCATGTTCGACTCCGCGTAGCTCTGCTTGATCTCGTCGACACGCGCGGCGAATCGCCGGTCGCGTTTCGCGAGGCGTTCGTAGCGCGCGATTGCCGACTCGTAGCGCCCGCGATTGAGGTCGATCTCTGCCAGCGCTTCCTGCACTTCCGAACGATCGGCGTCAGCACCTTTCAGCAGCGGATCGAGCGTGACCAGCCCTTCGTCGTACTTGTGCTGCCCGACGAGCTTCTGCGCCAGAAGAATGCGCGCTGCGTTCCCCTCGGGATTGATCGAGAGCGCATCACGAAGAAGACGAACCGCATCCTCGTCCGGCGCGGCCAGCGCGGCGCCATACAGTTGATCGAACAGCTCTGTCCGCAGCTCGGCGATGCGCTCGGCAACGAAGGCTGGCGCGCCAGGACGCGACGCGATATCGCGATAGACGTTGTACGCCTCGCGCGACCGTTTCTCGACGATGGCGATCTCCGCGGCATAGACCTGCGCGGCGGTGTAGTACGGATGATGAGCACGGGAGCGCTCCACGATCGGGCGCGCGGCGTCGGTTTTTCCCTCCCGCAAATCGATGGCAGCCTCGGCAAGCTGCGCCGGCACGTATCCCGGCTCCTTGGCGTTGATCGTGTCGAGGCGTTTGCGCGCCGTCGTGTAGTCGCCCGCCAGAATCGCGCGCCATGCTTCATCGAACCGCTTGGCGTTGGCCGGCGCAGGCTGTGCGTCGTAACCAGTGCGTGGATCGATGATGAAACGGTCGCCGGCTTGCGGCGCAGACGGTGCGACGACCGGCGGCGCCGGCGCGCAGCGTCCCAGCACAACCGCTGCTGTAATCAGAAAGAGAATCGTCCTCGTCTTCAATTGCTGCCCTCACTCATTTCCGCCAACCGCATCGCGGCTGGAAAGGGATCGTCACCCGACGTTACGTCAATCCATTGCACACTGCGCTCCGACCGCAGCCACGTCATCTGCCGTTTGGCATACGCGCGCGTCCGCCGCTTCGTTTCAGCGATCGCGGCATCGACATCCATCTCGGCGTTTACCACGGCTGCCGCCTCAGCGTATCCGATCGCGCCGAACGGGCGGGCAGTTCGAGGAAATTGCGTCAGCAGGATCCGCGTCTCGTCGATGAGTCCGGCCGCATACATCGCCGTGACCCGCTCATCGAGCCGCTCGACCAAGCGGCTTCGCTCCATCTGTAAACCGATCTTCGTGGCCGCCATCGCTTCCGTCCCGCCGCTTCCGGGACGCTCCCACTCCGAGATCGGCCGTCCGCTGGTCAGCCAGACTTCGAGAGCGCGCTCGACCCTATGCCGGTCCGCCGGCGCGATTCTTTTACCACTTTGCGGGTCTACCTTCGAGAGCCAGCGATGCAGTCGTTCTGCTCCGCGCGGGCGTACTGCGACGCGGCGAAGACGATCGCGAATCGCGGCATCGCGCGCAGGCATCTCGGGCAACCCATGCAGCAGCGCGCGCAGATAGAAGAACGTCCCGCCGGCGAGGATGGCGCGGCGGCCGCGGGCGGCGATTTCCTCGCACGTCGCGCGCGCGAGGGTCGCGTACGCCGAGGCGTTGAACTCGGCGCTGGCATCAACGATGTCAAACAGGTGATGCGGCACCCGGCTCCTCGCCTCGGCTGACGGCTTCGCGCTCCCGATGTCGAACCCGCGGTAGATCTGCACCGAGTCGTAATTGACGATCTCTCCGCCGAGGCTTTCGGCTAACCGCAGAGCGAGGTCGGACTTGCCGGCTCCGGTGGGGCCGGCGATCACGATCGGGCGGCGCGTCACTTTCGTACGCGCGTCATGTGCGTCCGATCATCTTCGCGGCTCAGGACACTGCGGAGGTGCTGGCGGCAATAGATGGCGCCCTTATCGATCGGAGCCTTGCAGGTCACACAACGGTTTTTCGTGACCACCTTCGCTCCGCGCTCCATGAGCCGGAAAACGATGCCGGCGATGACGAGAAGACCGCCGAGGACGAGCGCCTTCTCGAGCATGGCGGGCGCGAAGTAGTCGACGAACGGCGCCTCTTCGTAGGTCTGCTGAAGTACGTACAGGATCACGACGAGAAGAATGATCCAGAGCCCGAGGCGCAAGAGGGTCGATGACATGCGAAAAAATCACTGTAGGACGCTCATCGCGGAGTGTCAAATTGGCGATGCACCGCCAGGCGGCCTGGCAGAAAATCGAGATCGATCGAACCATCGCGAGCGGTGATCCACGTTCGCACCCCGTGCGCGCGCAAAGACTCGACGACCGCGGGATGCGGATGCCCGAACGTGTTGTGCAATCCACACGAAATGAGAGCCATGCGCGGCTGCACGGCGTCGAGAAGAGCGGGGGTGGTCGAGGTCCTGCTGCCGTGATGTCCGACTTTGAGCACGTCCGCCCGGATATCGTGCGACGCGAGCGACTCCTCCGCGTCGCGCTCGACGTCACCGGTCAACAGCGCTTTCCATCGGCCGATTGTCGCGAGCAGAACCACCGAGCTGTTGTTCTCCGGCGAGTGCTTGAACGTCCGGTCAGCCACGAAGGCGCGAAGCGTCATCGGTCCAACCACGCTTGTCTCTCCATCTCGCACAAGATGAATCGGGATTGATCGGAAGGAGCACACTTCCAGGACGCGTTGCGCGCAGTCGCCACGAAAACGCCGCGGGGAGATCCACATGCTGCCGACGTCGATGTTGGCGAGCACCGCCGGCAGACCGCCGCAATGATCGGGATGCACGTGCGTCAGAACAGCGATGTCGATCCGGCGCACGCCGCGGTCGAGAAGCATCGGCAGCAGCTCGCTCTCGCCGAAATGCGCATCGCCAAGCCGGCCGCCTGCGTCGATCAGAACGACGTGCTTCGGCGAACGGAGCAGCAGCGCGTCTCCCTGACCCACGTCGAGCATCGTCAATCGCGGCGCTGCGACATCCTGTCGTGAGACAACGAATGCCCCGCCGATCGGAATCAGCATCGCAGCCAGAATCGCGAGTGCGCGCATCCGGCCTCGCAGGAACGCGACCGCGAGGATCGAAGCCGCATAGCCGGTCACGACCGCGATCAGCGGCGGCGCGGCGAAAAAGCCCCAGAGCGGCGCCGCCACTCCGTTGACGAATGTGCAGAGCTGGTGCAGAAACCCCAGCGCCGCGAAGAGCGCGTTGCACGGAATGACGCAGATCGCCGCCGATAACACGAGCATCCCAAAAACGATCGGCGTCAGCAGCATCGTCATCACCGATCCACCGAGCGCGTACTGGTGAAAATGAAAAAGCGTCAGCGGCGTAATCGACATCTCCGCAGCGCCTGCGTAGGCGATCCAGCGCGCACGCCCCACTGCCAGCGCTTTGCCGGCGAAGAGCAGCGCACCCGCGCCCGCATATGTCAGGTGGAAGGCCGGCTCGACCAGATCGTGCGGCGCGATGACGAGACGCAACAGCGCCGCGACGCACCAGAGATTCTCCAGCGTCGTCGGACGATGCAGAATCCGTGAGATCGCGTAGAGCCCGATGCCGATCGTGGCACGCGACACCGAGGCTGTCGGCCCGATGAACAGCGGCGCGATGATCGAGAAGATCAGTAGCGACCAGTCCGCCGTCCGCGGCGCGCGCAACCACCGCAACGCCAGCGCGATCAACGCCGCCGCGAACGCGATCTGCAATCCGGAGAAGACCAGCAGGTGATACGTCCCGCCGCGTTTGTAGTTGTCGCGCACCTCGTCGCTGAGCCGCTCGCTTCTTCCCAGCGCAATCGCCTCAACGAGGGCAACCTCGGTCGGATGCGCACCGGCAAACGGCCGGATCCGATTCGCCAGCGCTCGGTTCCAAGCCGCCGGCGCCAGCGGATTCAACTTCCCTTCGTATGCCATCAACCGCGGCGACTTGATCGTCAGCGCGAGGTCGCCCCGCTCGTTGCGCCGCAGAAAGCCCTCCGCCCGGATCGAGCGCTCCATACCGATCTCCGGCGGCTCGAACCGCGTGTAAATCGTGAGCGGCCGTTCGATCGCGATGCCGTTCGCCACGAAGCGCGCGCAGCGCAAGGCATGCGCCTCGCCGCGAAGCGACCAGTCGCGATCGATCGGAGCGACGACGTTGATGAACCGATCCGTAATGAGCGGCGCGATCGCTGCGTCATTGACACGAGTCGCTTGTCGCGCGTGCGCGGCAGCGCAGACGCCTCCGGCAAGCGCAAGACAGGCGAACGCCATGCGCGTCCGGCGAAGCGCGACGAGCAACATCGCCACCGCCGCGAAGCCTGCAGCCTCGGCATACGAATGCCCGAGGGCCAGACCGGCGGCGTAAGCGATCAGCGGAAGTGCGGCGGGAACGTCACTGCGCACGCTCGAACGAAGCGAGCGTTTCCACGTGATGCGTATTCGGGAAGAGGTCCAGGAGGTCCAGCGACGCGAGCCGCCAGCCAGACGCGATCAGCCGGCTCGCGTCCCGCGCAAACGTTACCGGATCGCAGGCCAGGAAGCAAACCATCGAGCCCGCGCGCGTGGCGATGGCATCGATGACGTTCCGCTTGGCACCGCTGCGAGGCGGATCGAGAAAGACAAAATCGACGCGCGGCATCCGCTCCACCCACCACTCCACCGGCGCATTCACGAGCGTCACGTTCTCCGGCACATTGCGCGCCGCGCACGCGTGTGCCGCAGCCGATCCCTCGATCGCGCTCACGTTCGCAAAGACACCGGCGAGCGGCACGCTGAAAAAGCCAACGCCCGAGTAGAGATCGACTGCCGTCTCCTTCTTCGCCGACCGCGATGCGATGTCCGCGACCAGCCGTCGCAGCGTGCTCAGGAGGTGCCGGTTGACCTGGAAGAAGACATCAGTCGTAACGTGGAACCCATCGATCGTCAACTCCCCCTCGGTGACGAGCTTCCCATCCACTTCCCAGATCTGAATCTCCGCTGTCTCACTACCGGTGAAGCCCGCCCCCGACGAAAGCGCGCGCGCCGTCTCCGGCCCCACCACTTCGCACTCCGCCGGAAGCTGCACGACCTGATTCGTCCGCGACGCGAAGAACCCAACCTTGCCGCCGTCCTGATGCAGCCGGCTGCGAATCCGGTAGTTGAGCGGCGACGGATGCACCGTGATCGGCGGAAGCGTGGCCGGATCGATCTTGCCGACCCGCCGCAGGGACTCAGTCAGAATCCGCTGCTTTGCTTCGAGCTGTTTGTCGAGCCGCAGCGCCGTCCAATCGCACCCGCCACATTCGTTCGCTACCGGACACGGAACCGCCCGCCGGAACGGGCTCGCCTCGACCAACCTCACCAGATCGGCCTGCGCAAACCCTTTCTTCACTTCGACCAGCCTCACGACCGCGACGTCGCCGGGATAGGTACCAGCAACGAAGATCGGAAAGCCATCGACCTTCGCCAGCGCCGCACCACCGGCGACGAGTTCGGTCGGGGCAATCGTGAGCTCATCACCAATTCGCATCGGCGTGCCCTTACAACTCCTCTTCCCAGAACTCCGTCGCTCCACGCTCGCGGCCGGGACGTTCACCGGCGCGCAATTGCACGCGACGGATCTTTCCCGAGATCGTTTTCGGCAACTCACCGAACTCGATCCGCCGGACGCGCTTGTACGGAGCGAGCCGTTCGCGCAGGAAGAGGAAGATCGACTTTGCCGTCTCCGCCGTCGGCGGGACTCCCTGCTTCAGGACGATGAACGCTTTCGGCACAGCCAGCCGCATCGGATCCGGGCTCGGCACAACCGCTGCCTCAGCCACGGCCTCATGCTCGATCAGCGCGCTCTCGAGCTCGAAGGGGCTGATCCGATAGTCGGAGCTCTTGAACACATCGTCCGCGCGGCCGACGTACCAGTAGTAGCCGTCCGGATCGCGCGAAGCCACGTCACTCGTCCGGTACCACGTCCCGGACAGCGCCTCGGCGGT
Source organism: Thermoanaerobaculia bacterium (assembly GCA_017883205.1). Lineage (GTDB taxonomy): Bacteria > Acidobacteriota > Thermoanaerobaculia > Gp7-AA8 > Gp7-AA8 > JADGNZ01. Next base: position 32,393 of record JADGNZ010000030.1, read on the forward strand.
GCGCTCGCTGCTATCCGCGTAGCCATTCATCAGACCCATCGGCGGAGGATTGAGCATCAAAGCGATCTCGCCGTCCTCGCCCGGATTGCCATCCGCATCGATCAGCCCGATGCGATAACCAGGCAGCGGCTTTCCCATCGATCCCATTTTTACTTCCTGCCCCGGCGAGTTGCCGAACAGTGCGGTCGTTTCGGTCTGGCCATAGCCGTCGCGAACCGTGATGCCCCACGCCTTGCGAACCTGCTCGATGATCTCGGGGTTGAGCGGCTCGCCGGCGCCGACGGCCTCGCGCAGCGACGTCGCGTACGAGCTCAGGTCTTCGCAGATCAGCATCCGCCAGACCGTCGGCGGCGCGCAGAGTGTGGTCACGCCGTAGCGGGTCAGCGCGCCAAGAACCTGCTTCGCATCGAAGCGGGAGTAGTTGTAGATGAAGATCGTGGCACCGGCGTTCCACGGCGCGAAGAAGCTGCTCCAGGCGTGCTTCGCCCAACCGGGTGAGCTGATGTTCCAGTGGACGTCCCCTTCGCGCAGTCCGATCCAATACATCGTCGAGAGGTGTCCGACCGGATAGCTCGCATGCGTGTGCAAAACCATTTTCGGCTTCGCCGTCGTGCCGGAAGTGAAATAGAGAATGAGCGGATCGTTCGCGTGCGTGTCTGCGCGTGCCGCGAGTTGGCGCGGAGCGCTGCGCGACCTCCCGTAGTCGGTCCAGCCAGCAGCAACTCCATCGACGACGATTCGCGTCCAGTCGCCGGTGACGCCTGCGAACTTCGGGATCGATGGCGCGTCGGCGATCACATGCCCGATCCCGCCGCGATCGATGCGGTCCTGCAAATCCTCGGTCGTCAGCATGGCGGTGGCCGGGCTGACGATGGCGCCGATCTTGATCGCCGCGAGAGTGATCTCCCACAACGGCACGACGTTGCCGAGCATGATCAGGATGCGGTCACCGCGAGCGACGCCGTTGTTGCTCAAGAAGTTCGCGACACGATTCGACCGCTCGGACATCTCCGCGAAGGACACCGATTCATCGCCGCCGTTCTCATCGACGACACGCAGAGCCGTCCGGTCGTTTCCGAGCGCATAGGGATCGAAGTAATCGAGCGCCCAGTTGAATCGGTCGAGCTCCGGCCAGCGGAAATCGCGGTATGCGGTTTCGTAGTCGGTGCGGTGATCGAGCAGGAAGGTCCGCGCTGCGAGAAAAGCGGCGTTCATACACGCATCGTCTGCCCAAATGGGCTCTTTGTCATCCCGAATGGGGTCTTTTGCATTCGTTCGCCCGATTCCGCCGTATATAGCCTCAGATGACAGCCACGGCGCCATTGATGTTCGGATCCGGTGACCAGACCCTGCAACGGGCGGCGGGCGGGGATCACGAGTCGTTCGCCACGCTCATCCACGAGCATCAGGACATGGTCTTCAGCATCGCCTGGCACTTTCTGCACGACCGCGGGCGTGCCGAGGAGATCGCGCAGGAGGTCTTCCTGCAGCTCTATCGCACGCTCGGCGAGATCGAATCGCCGGCGCATCTCACGTTCTGGCTGCGCCGCGTGACCTCCAACCGCTGCATCGATGAATCGCGGCGCGGCCGCTGGCGCATCGTCACACTCGACGAAGCAACGGATGTTGCCCACGACGCCGATGCGACGGATCCGCTACTCAAGAGAAAAGTCGGCCAGATGCTGCAGCGTCTGCCCGCACAACAGCGCCTCGCGCTGACCATGCGTTACCAGGAAGGACTCGAGCCTTCCGAGATCGGAGCGGTCCTGGGCATGCCGCTCAACACCGTCAAGAGCCACCTTCGCCGCGGGCTGGCCGCGCTGCGCGAATGGCTGGGAGCCACGTCATGAACATCACGGACAAGAACATCGAGGAAGCGCTGCAACGGACACTGGCGCGGACGTCCGCACCCGAGGGCTTCGCTGATCGCGTGCTCGCTCGTATCGGCGATCCGCAATCGCAGCCACAACGGAGCTGGCTGTCCGCATCCGCGCTCCGCCGCATCGCAGCCGCCATCCTCTTCACCGCAGCCCTCGGCGGACTGACCGCGCATCAGATCGCCGAACATCGCCGCGCCGAGGGAGAGCTGGCAAGACGTGAGGTCATGACCGCACTGCATATCGCCAGCGCCAAGATGCGCGTCGCCCAACGCGCGGTGGCGAGAGATTGAAGGCAGAGATCAGGGATCAGACCGATCCGTCGGATCCGTCCGATCCGTCAGATCACAGACGAACCATCACGCAACCAACGAAAGGGAACCCCATGAACGCAACCAAACTTCTTCTCAGTTTTCTTTTCACCATCATCGTCAGTGCGGCGTTTCCTCTTGCCGCCGAGGCGCAGACGCCGCGCATCAACATGGACTTTCCGGAGCTGGCCTCCAAGGCACGCGAGACGGTGGACGTCACTCTCGACGGAGCCATGCTTCGCCTTGCCGGCAAGTTTCTCTCCAGCACCGACGCCGATGAGCGCTCGGCGAAGGAGATGATCAACGGCCTCTCCGGCATCTACGTCCGCAGCTACGAGTTCGAGCACGATGGGGAGTACGACAAAGCAATTGCTGAGCGGATCCGCGCGCAGCTCGGCCCCTCGTGGAAGAAGATCGTCAAGGTCACCAGCAAGACGAAAGAGGATGTCGACATCTACGCCGAGATGCACGGCGACGCCATCACCGGACTGCTCATCATCTCGGCAGAACCTAGAGAGTTCACGGTCGTAAACATCATCGGTCCCGTCGACCTCGACAAACTGAGCGGGCTCGAAGGACAGTTTGGCATCCCGCACATTTCGCGCGGCCGGAGTGGAAAGCATGAGAAGGAAGAGCACCATGACTAATCGCCGCCGCATCCTTCTATTCGTCGCGCTGATGAGCATCCTCACCCTCGGCGCGACACCAGCGCGCGCCGGCTTCGATGACGTCGTCCGCGCGGTCGAGTCCCGCTACCACGTTCATCACACGGGGATTCCGTTCTTTGGCCTCGTCCGTTTCGCGCTTTGGGTGGCGCAGCCCGACGGCGTCTCCGATCTGCAACTGGCGACGTTCGAACATGCACACATCGACGACGAGCGCGGCCTGGCCGAGATCGTCACGCGCAACGCGGGCGAGGAGTTCCGGCCGCTCGTCCGCACGCGCTCGAGCCGCAACGGCGAGGTGACGCAGATTCTCGCGCATCCAATGGGCCGCGACCGCGTCGCTCTCCTGATCTTCGCCCACGAGCGCTCCGAGACAACGATCGTGCGCGTGGTCGTGTCGATGGACAAATTCGAGGAAGCGATGAACAAGCCGGACAGCGTGATGGCGAGTATCCGATGAATGCGGGCGCCTGGCGGCGCCCGCGTTGTCGGTTGTCGGTTGGTTGCGCTTCGCGCGTTGTCGTCTTCGCGTCTTCGCGTGAGAAGCGTCCCGGAGCATAATCCGCACTAACGCGCGAAGCGCATCTAACCGACAACCGACAACGCGCGCAGCGCAATATGACCTTCCTCATCTACGGCGCAAATGGCTACACCGGCGAGTTGATTGCTCGGGAGGCGGTGCGCCGCGGACTGCGGCCTGTCGTCGGGGGAAGAAGTGCGGAGAAGATCGAGCCGCTCGCGCGCGAGCTCGGTCTCGAAGCGCGCGCGTTTCCGCTGACAGCGCCGAAGCTCGACGGCGTTGATGCTGTTCTTCACTGCGCGGGGCCGTTCGTCCACACCAGCGCGCCGATGGTGCAGGCGTGTCTCGATGCCGGCGTTCACTACCTCGACATCACCGGCGAGATCTCTGTCTTCGAAGCGATCATGGCCGTGAACGATGCCGCCGTTCAGCGGGGCGTCACGCTCATTCCCGGCGTCGGCTTCGATGTCGTCCCCACCGATTGCCTGGCCGCCATGCTCGCGGCAAGCCTTCCCGGAGCGACCGAGTTGGAGCTGGCGTTCTTCACGCCCAAAGCAGAGCTGAGCCGCGGCACGTTGAAGACGATGATCGAATCGATCGGCGAAGGGGGCGCAATCCGCCGCGACGGCAGGATCGTGCGCGTTCCGCCCGCGTTCGACGCCCGCACGATCCCGTTCTCCTGCGGGCCGCGCATGGCCATGACCATTCCGTGGGGCGATGTCTCCACCGCCTTTCACACCACCGGCATTCCGAACATCCGCGTCTACACGGGCGCGTCGCCGAAGTCGGTCGCGCGCATGCGGCGCATCCGTTCGTTTCTGCCGCTCCTCGGAATCAAGCCGGTCAAACGGCTCCTGCAGTCGTTCGCCAATCGCCGCAGCGGACCGGATGAAGCAGCGCGCGCGATGGGACGAACGTATCTCTGGGGCCGCGCGGCCAACGGCGTCGACGAAGTCACGATGACGATGACGACTCCCGAGGGCTACGCGTTCACGGTGCTGAGCGCGCTGGCGGCAGTGGAGCGGTTGCTCGCATCGCCGCGAAGGCCGGGCAGCTTCACCCCCGCGAAATACTTCGGCGCGGAATTCGTGACCACGATCGAAGGTGTTGAACTGACGTGAGACGCAAACTCCTCCCCCTTTACGCCGCCTTCATCGCCTTGATCGCGATCTCATTCGCGTGGCAGATGCTCCACGGGATTTGCCCGGTTCCCTGACTCCTGCATCTGTGAACATCTGCGTCATCTGCGGACCCGGTTTTTATCCGCAGATTACGCAGATGTTCGCAGATAGGAACGAAGCAACTACCCAGTCGTCGCCAGAAACTTCGGCCGCTGACGCGCTTTCGATCCTTGCTCGAACGCGTACGCGTACTTGATCAACGCCGGCTCGCTCCACGCGCCGCCAAAGAACGACAAGCCGACCGGTAGGCCGAAAGCCAATCCCGCGGGAACCGTGATGTGCGGGTAACCAGCGACCGCGGACGCTGTCGAATAGCCGCCGGTGAAGTGGTCGCCGTTCACGAGGTCGGTCGTCCACACCGGGCCGCCGGTCGGGGCGATGATCGCGTCGAGCTTGTGTTTCGTCATCGTCGCGTCGATGCCCTCGGTGCGCGACATTCGGTGATTCTTCGCCAGCGCCTCGAGGTATTTTTTCTCGGTCAGCGGTCCGCGCTTTTCCGACTGCTCGAAGATCTCCTGTCCAAAGTACGGCATCTCCTCGGCGCGATGTTCTTCGTTGAACTTGATGAGATCCGCAAGCGTGCGGGACTTCACAGATGACGGCGCATTCGCCAAGTACTTGTTGATGCCGGCTTTGAACTCGAACTGAAGCACGTCGTTCTCGGTCGCGTCGAACTTGCCGTTCGTGGCGATGTTGGCGGGATCGACGATCGTCGCGCCGAGGCTCTTGATGAGGGCGATGGCATCCTTCATCAGTTTGTCGGTGGCGTCGTTGAATCCGAAATACTGCCGCGCCACGCCGATGCGCGCTCCTTTGAGCCCCTCGGCATCGAGAAAGCGCGTGTAGTCCGAATGTCCTTTCGTCCGGCTGGACACCGTGATCGGATCGCGCTCGTCGGCGCCGGTCAGGATGCCGAGGAGGATGGCGGCGTCGCGGACGGTGCGGGCCATCGGGCCGGACGTGTCCTGACTGTGCGCGATCGGGATGATGCCAGCGCGGCTGATGAGTCCAAGGGTCGGTTTGATGCCGACGAGTCCAGACGCGGATGACGGACAGACTACGGAGCCATCCGTCTCCGTGCCAACGCCGATCGCCGCAAGATTCGCCGCGATCGCCGATCCCGTCCCCGAGCTCGAGCCGCAGGCATTGCGATTGAGCACGTACGGATTCAGCGTTAGCCCGCCGCGGCCGCTCCATCCGCTCGTCGAATGCGTCGAGCGGAAGTTCGCCCACTCGCTGAGATTGGTCTTGCCGAGAATGACCGCGCCGGCTTCGCGAAGGCGTGAGGCGACGAAGGCATCGCGCGCGGCGGCGTTCTCCGCGAGCGCCAGCGAACCCGCCGACGTCTTCATCTTGTCCGCCGTGTCGATGTTGTCTTTGATCACGACAGGAATGCCGTGCAGTGGCCCGCGCACGTGTCCCGCTTTCCGCTCGTTGTCCATCGCGTCCGCGATCGCAAGCGCATCGGGATTGATCTCGATGATGGCATTGATCGCCGGCCCGCGTTTGTCGAGTGCGTCGATTCGCGAAAGATATCCCTCGGCGATCGAGCGCGCGGTCCAACGTCCGCTCTTCATCCCATCCTGCAGCTCGCCGATGGTGATCTCTTCGAGCTCAGGTTTTATCGAAACGGACGTTGAGGCCGCTTGCGCAACCGCGCTCAGCGGCTTCGCAAGCACTACTGCTGAGCCGAGCGCGGCCAGCTCCAGGAAGTGTCTGCGGTTCACTCCGCCAGCATCATTCTCGTTCGCCATGTCATCAATGATAAGGCCTGACACTTGCAGAAATGGCACAGCGGATGGTGACCTCATGAAGAAACTTCCGCTGCTGTTGATGCTTCTGGCGCTGTTGCCCGCGCGCATGTTTGCGTTCGACAACACCTACTACCGGTCGCTCGCCGCGATGCCTCTTGCCGTCGATGCCTGTTCGCGCTCGGGAGTGCCCGACGATCAGCTCGGACGGTTTGCTTTGCAGCTGAATGATGCCAACGTACCGCCGCCGCTGTTCGTGGAGACGGTTCGCTACGCACCGATCGCGTTGCAGCAACCCGACTTCTTCCCGTTCGTCGATGACCAGATCTCGCAAGGCGTCACCGGTGCGGCGCTCGTGACGGCGATCAACGGCCGGCTACCACGCTACGGCGTGACGGTTCGACGCATCGAGACGACGCCGGCCTGGGTGCTGAGCGATAACTACATCCCTCGAAACGACTCCTACTCCAGCCGCCGCGAGGTGTACAACACGCGCTATACGCACCCGCGCTACGACCAGCGCTCGATCCAGTTCCTGATCGAGATGCCGCTTGCAGTGGCCACGGTCAGCGGCCTCGATGGCATCCGCGAGGACGACCTCGGGCGATTCTGCGGCTCACTCAATCGCGGCTATCTCCCGCCCGAGCAGTTCATCGACACGGTCCGCTACGCGCCCGCGGTCTTCGTCGAACGGCCGGACTTCGTTCCGTTCATCGAGGCTCAGATCGGAAACGGGGTTCTCGGCATCCAACTCTACGACACGATCTATCCGCGCCTTCCCTCGTACTCGCAACGGTCGATTGCGTTCACGCCGGACTACGTTCTCAACGATCAGTACTACATCCCCCAGCCGGTGAGAACGCGTTTCGAGCAGGCGCAACTCAACGGCGGCTACCCGCAGCAGGCATACGGGCAGACCTACGTTCCTCAACCAGCCATCGCACAACCGGTCTATCAACCCGTCTATACGGGGCAGCCTGTCTACACGCAGCAGCCGGTCGTGCAGCCGTCGTATGCGCAGCAAGGCGGAAACCGCGGACGGCAGCCGCGCGCGATCGCGCAACCGTCGTTCGTTCCGCAGCCAGCGCTCGCGCAGAATCCGTACGTTGCACCCCAAGTCGCGCACATCCCGCCGGGACAGGCGAAGAAGGCCGAGCGACAGGCGGTGGCAATTCAGCAGGGACACGGCAACGGTCAGGCTCACGGACGCGGCCAGGTCCAGCAGCCAATCGTCGCACCTCCGCCGATGGCGTCAGCGGTTCCAACGCCGGCACCTGCACCGGTTTTCGTTCCCCCGCCGGCGCAGAACAACGGCCAGGAACATGGACGTGGTCCCGGTGGCCAGGGCCCTCCCGGACAGCAGAAAGAGAAAGACAAAGGCGGCAAAGGTCATGGAAAGGATTAGCGCAATGAGAACGACATTCATCACACTCGCACTCTCCGCGGCACTCATCGCCGGCGGCTGCAGCAAAGCGAATCAGACGGCTACTACGACGTCATCGACGCAAGCGACAGCAGGCAGCAGCGTCGCGGCATCGACGACGCCATCGATGACACCGGAGCAGCTCGGCCAGCTCGGCGCACTGCTCAACAAGCAACCCGCCAACGCCGACAAGCTCCTCGCCGATCAGGGCCTGACGCAGGAATCGTTCGAGGCCGCGATCCGCAAAGTCAGCTCCGACCCGGCAGCGTCGAAGCGCTACGCGGCGGCGTACAAGAGCGCGAGCTGAGTCATTGCGGCGGTGGCTCGGGTGGTGGGTCCGGGAGGTGGAAGTTGATCGTGAGAAGGAAGATCACGTCCACCGGCTTTCCAGCGAGCGTGCCCGGCCGGAACTTCCACTGTTTCACCGCCTCGACCGCCGCCTCGGATAGTCCGAACGGCAGCGGATTGAGCACGCGCGCCTCCTTCACCACGCCCTCGCGGTCGATCACCGCCTCGACGATGACCATGCCGGAGATCCGCGCCTCCCTCGCAGCGGTCGGATAAACCGGCTCGACTTGACTGAGAACGATCGGAAAGGTGACGTCGCCACCAACTCGGAAGGGGCCATCGCCTGCCGTATTGTTCGAGGGCACCGGCTGCGTCGCCCCAGTACTCTGAATCGGATCGACAGCCGTGGTTGCCGGCTCCGAAGATCGGAAGTTGATCGTGAGATTGAAGATCACGTCGACCGGCTGTCCATTCAGCGTGCCTGGACGGAACGTCCACTGTTTCACCGCGTCAATCGCAGCCTGATCCAGTCCGAACGGCAACGGTTTGAGGATCTGAACATCCTTGACGACCCCGGTGTGGTCGATGATGGCCTCGAGGATCACGATGCCGCTGATCCGCGATTTTCTCGCCTCGGTGGTGTAGATCGGCTCCACGCGGTTGATGACCACCGGCGCCTTGACGTCGCCCCCAACGCGAAGCGGCGGATCACCGGGCGCGTACATCGCTCGAGCAGACGGTGTTGCCCCCGCACTCTGAATCGAGTCGGTCACATCGCCCTTTCTGATCTCGATTTTGTACGCCATCACGTTGCCTGCCGGCGCCAGATGGATTGACACTTGTTGGCCGTCAACATCCACCTGCTTCTCCACCGCGGCGCCGGTTTTCGCCCGCATCTCCACGGACGCGAGCGTATTTTCGCCGGGCAACTCGCTGACCGTCACGCGGTAGACGACGTCGTCACCGGCGGCCGGGAAAGCGTGGATGACAACGGCGTGATGCTGCGTGCGGGCTTCGTAGAGCGTGGCATGCGCAGACATTGCGCACGCAATCAGAAGAGCAAGAATCGCGAACCGCTTCATGGCAGCATCTCCTCGAAATCGTCAGGGAGTGATGCGGTCCATCTTACGGCGGGTTAACTCAGGAAGAAAGGCAGGGGCCTGTTCTTCCCGCTCGGGTGGCGGCGAGACGCCGCCAAGCCAGCCGGCGGGACGCCAGCGTTCCGTCCGCGACTTGCGCAGCCAGGCGCACAAATTCACGAACGTCGCGCAACTTGCGGGAGGAACGCTGGCGTCCTCGCCGGCTGGCGTGGCGGCGTCTCGCCGCCACATCGCGAAAAACCTACGGCGCCCGCAATACGCTCTTGCAGTCGATCGTCCCCTTCAGCTTCACGCCGTCAGCGGTCGTCGCATCAAACGTGACCACCGCAATCGACCCGTGATCGGCAACCGTCACCGTCCCGCTGCCGCTCTTGTGCTCCGTATCCACCTTGTACTCAGCCACGCGCGCGGTGATCCGTCCGAACGCAACATTCAGAAAGAAGTTATCCGTCCCCGAGGCCGCCCCCTTCGCATCCGGCACGATCAGCTGCACGCTGTTCAGCACCTTCGGATTGTTCTCCTTCGGCAACGAGAACTGATTCCCCCACGAGCCCTTGCCCGTCATCCCCGCCGTGCAACCGCCACGATCGGTCGTCCCGTCATACGTCCCAGCATTCGCCCCGCCGGTGATGACGACATGGACAGTCTCTTTGACGTCGGCCGCGAAAAGAGCGGGAGCAGCGACGATGCTCACAACCACCAGACTGCGAAACAAACGATTCAATGGAGCCTCCTGTTTTCTGCGGCTTCGCCGCGTTGTCGGTTGTCGGTTGACGGCCGACCACGTTTCAAATTTTGGTTGGTATTGTAAACAGAGCTGAAGGCGTTCGTTCAGAGTCTGAGCCCAAGCCACTGCCCCACTGCTGCGTCAACCGCGGCGAGTTGCTCCGGCCGAAGGCCGCCAAGCCGGCGCAGGAGTTTCGCGTGGGGAACCGTCACGATGCCTTGCACATCGAACGCTCCCGCCTTCAAGAAGCCAACGGGGACAACGCGGGTTCCGCGAAGTGCTGTCGTATGCGGAACCAGTGCGACCAGTGCCCGAATCTGTGTCCTCCGCCGGAACGCTTACGACCAGGCATGGCCGGACCTTTGCCGCCAGCCCAAGATCCACGAGCCAGACCTCCCCGCGGCGCGGATCGTTCACTCGCTCTGTTCCATCCGATCGTAGCTGAGGAATACGGCATCCGCCGCGCCCACCAACTCCTCGTCAGTTGCCTCGGGGTAGTCGATATCCCGCGAGATTCTGAGAAGGCTCGCAAGGACCTCGCGCTTTTCGGCGTCGGATAGCGACGCGAAATTCTCCACGATGTGCTGCGCAGCGGCGGTCATGGCGAGAGTATGCAAGCGCTCGCACCCGAGTGCAAATTTCAGAAGACAACGAAACATCCAAGCAGAACCCGCAAAAAAACGGCCCGCGCGACGTCTCACGCGGGCCGTCCTCACATCTACTGCTACTGCGTTACTGCTGCTGCTGCGGAACGAGCTTGAGTGCCGGTTTCTTCACCTTGCGGCGAGTACCGGTGCGCCCAAGTGCCGACTGCATCGTCCTGACATGAGCGACGAGTGCGCCTGCACGATCGTTACGGGTGTAGCTTTTAGCGAGGCTGAACACCTGCAACGCCTTCTGCACGACGCTCCAGCGCTCACGGAACATGTTGTAGCGAATGTCCCGAGCAAGCGCCTCGGCTGCGGCAGCAAGAGGCTCGAACCGCAGATTACGGGTGATGACCAGCCGCGTTTCGGCCGGATCGAGTCCCGTCGTCGCCTGCATCGTCGTGTCATTTTCGGCAGCGACGGCGCTGGCTTCGAGAAACGCGTCCGTGAACGAGCGGGCCGAACGCATCCTCTTGACACCATCAGCCGGTGCCGGAACGAAATCCGGCAGGATCTGATAGATGCCCCGAAGCTGCGCAACCGCCTGCTGGATGGCGGCATCGGTTGCCGCCAGGTCCGGAGACGGAACCTGCGTTTGAACGTTATCTTTCGTAGTCATAGCCTTCTCCTCCTTTCCGCCAGGGTTGTCCTGCGCGCACTGCTCGGATCGCCTGACATCTATTGAGACGCGGCAGATTTTTGAAGGTTACTGAATTTGGAAAAAAATTTTGCACCTGCAAATAACTCGTGAACGGGAAGAGAGAACGGGTTCACGCGGAGACGCGGAGAGCGCGGAGCTTCTTTCTCCGCCCCTCCGCGCCTCCGCGTGACCACCTCTCTCGACCTTTTCGCACCGACCACCCGAATGCTCCACCAACCCGACCGCCGTTCCCCAGCCGGCGAAGCCGGCGCAAGACCGTAGCCCCCGTCTTCAGACGGGGGACACGCGATCCCCCCGGTTTGGCGAGCCCGCTTCAGCGGGCGAAAGAGGGGCCGTCCGCGCGATTCCCTGTCGCCCGCTGAAGCGGGCTACCAATTTGGGGGACGTCCCCTTTTCTGGCGAGAGGAGTCAGGCGCACTAAAGTTGGTAACTGCACCACTAAAAATGGAACTTAGACAAAATGAGAATCCATGAACGGTAAATCGGAATCCGTTAACGGTAAACCGGAATCCGTTAACGGTAAATCGGAATCCGTTAACGGTAAACGGGAATCCATGAACGGTAAATCGGAATCCATGAACGGTAAATCGGAATCCATGAACGGTAAACGGGAATCCGTGAATGAGAAACCGGAGTCCGTGAAGGTGAAACCAGATCACGTGAACGTGAAATCAGATCACCTGAGCGGGAAGTCGGAACCTGCGAGCGGGAAGAGAGAACGGGTTCACGCGGAGCCGCGGAGACCGCGGGGCTTTCTTCTCCGCCCCTCCGCGCCTCCGCGTGACCGTCGCCCCCGGACCCATGAACCCCGCCCCGTTACGTCCGGTTGAAGAGAAACCACAGGAGGACCACCGCGATGACGATCGCGAGCCACAGCAGCGGCATGAGAAACGGCCGCGACGGTCTGGCCGCTGGCAGGGCCGCGTTCGCGAGCTGGCGAAAGCCTTGCCACGACTCTTCGTCAGCGAAGAACTCCCGAGGAAGAATGCGGATGAAACTGGCCGACTGGTAGATCGTGACCAGATTCGCAGTCACCACGACTTTGTGCACCAGCGACCAGGGCAGATCGGACCGTCCATGCGCTGATTCGAGGCGAACGCCCTGCTCATCGGCGTCGCCCGTCAGCGGTTCCGAGAGCAACCGGTCGGTAGCGAACGCCTGTCTCACGGTAACCCTCGGCATGATCAACAGCATCACGCCGAACAACCCGAGAAGCAACGGCGCCCCCCATGTGACAGGCCGCGCGAGGTGGGCAAAGAAAAGGTTGACGACCGCAGCCAGAATCAGGATCCAGGCGACCCTCCGGCCCGATCGACCGGTAACACCGAGCGCGCGACGATAGAGGTCCGGCGTTAGCGTCCCCTCAAAATGGATCATCCTCCCATTCTGCACGAGTTCTCAGAGTACTGCCGGGCGAGTCGTCGAAGGGTTAGGTTGAAACGTGAAGTAACGAGCCGAAGAGAGCGAGAAGGCTTGAGCTAGTTTTCAGTATTCTAGACTCTAGACTGGAGCCTCATCACATTTTACCGTGATGCGTTTACTGAAAGAACTTCGCCGATAAGGTAGAATTACATCCAGAACCATGTTCACAAGTCAGCAATTAGCAACTCTGCGTATTCGTCATCTGATCATTCATGATGTGCCGAACGCGCGGCTCTCGCCTGGTCAGGGACCGACACTGAGCGAAACCGAAACCGAGCTAGACACGCAGCGTATCCAGCACCTGAAGAACCGACTCGTGAGTGCAATGGGCTCGAAAGCCGCCTATGACATTGTGTTTCTCCAGGAAACACGTTCACCCGTGCCGCAAGCGGTGAACACGTTCACACACCGATTCAGCGCCGACGTGTTCGTGCAGCGTTCTCAGGATATGGCAAGGCATCTCTACGACATGCAAGGCGGCGTGATTTCTTCTGGACTGCTCGCGGTGATGGACGCCGCCATAGGCGGGCACGGCGCGGTCGTCGTCATAAAGATCGAGAGGCAAGAAGGGTTCCAGCTTGAGCTCACGCATCGAGAGGGAAAGTCGACTTTCGCGCTCGCGGTCCTCGATAACCTCGTTCTCACTGAGGGTACGAGGCTGTTCAAGGCGGCGCTGTTCGAGCGCACCGGCACCGGTGCCGACGACTTCGCTGCCGCAGCATGTGACAGTCAGAAACTCGTGAGCACGGCCGATGACGTGGCCAAGTTCTGGCTAAAGTTCCTCGGGTGTACGGTGTCAGAGCAACCTCGGGTTCGCACGGCTCGGTTCTTCGCCACGGTTGTCGATTTTGCGAACGAGGTGGTGACAGACGGCGTGGAGCGGAACACGCTGTATGAACATCTCGTTTCCGAATTGAAATCACAACCTCATGCCTTGTCGCCGCGCAGATTCATGGAAGATTACCTTCCGGGAAACCTGCGACCCGCGTTTCAACAATTCTTCGAAGACAAACACGTCCCGATGACGCAGTTTTCGAAGGACCTTCAGGACGTCCAAAATCACTTAAAACGCCGCACCTTGATCACAACAAGGGGCGTGAATATCACCGCGCCTGTTGCTGAGGATGGCACGATCGAGCAGGGCCTAATTGACGTCGGCGACGAGCGGATCGTCGTGAACGACTCGCTCGAGCGAGTCGGACGCAAGTGACGGACAGCGATGACGTCCGGAGACGTTGGCTGCGCGAGAAGGACCGCTTAGACGAATTCGGCGCGTTTGTAAAAGCCCGTATCGCTGAACGGCTCCGCTCGTTCGGCGTCTGGGCGGACGTCGAGGCCCGCACCAAAGGTATCGACAGCATCCTAAAGAAACTCTTTACGAAGAAGAATCACACGTACGATACATTGTCCGACCTTGTCGGCGTGCGCGTAGTCGTCCGCTACCGGTCGGAAGTGCAGCAGGTAATCAGGGCCGTCCGCGAGTTGTTCGATTGCGGGGATCTTGACAACAAGTCTGACCGGCTAGCGGAGGATGGTGTTGGATACCTTAGTGTTCACACTGACGCTCGAGTGAAGGCTGACGACGAGAGCGCCGCAGCATATCCGCCAGCCGTCTTCCAGGTTGAGATTCAGATGCGGACTCTGGCCCAGCACCTTTGGTCAGAAATGTCGCATGATACCTTCTACAAAACCAGCGAGCAGAACATCAGTGCGGAACTGAAACGCCGAATCAATCTGATGGCAGGACTGCTCGAAGTGGCTGACATGGAGTTCGCGCGGTTGGGCGACGAGGTCTCTGAGCTTCCACACATGGTAGAGATCGGGGTACTGAAGAAGCTGGAAGGCTACTACTTCCAGTTCACCACCGAGCGTGGCAACCCCGATCTGTCCATCGAGGTGATCAAGCTCTTGCTGCCTCTTTACAACATTGACGCAGCAGCCGTTGGTCCGCGTGTGGAGGACTTCATTCAAGCGCGCCGCGAGACCATCGGAACAGTGTTCCAGGAGCAAAATGCACTTCCTGAGCGACGCAGCATCTTCTTTACCCAACCCGAGATACTCATGTTGTACGAGCGTCTTGACCACGATTCGCTTGCCGTGCGTGAACGCTGGATAAGATCTTTTCCTCTGGAAGAGCTCGAACGCGTAGCGCTTGCATTTGGCATTTCCTTCGATTGAATCACAGATGACTGTCAAACGAATATCACCACAGAGCCACTGAGAACGCAGAGACGTCCGTGCCCTCTGCGTCTCTGTAGTGGTAATCACTCCGGCCCGGCGCAGGCCGATCCGATCATCCAAAGCACTGACACGGCCGTGAACCCGGGTGACGGCGACCTCGAGGTGCGGATGTCCTTCACCGAAAGCAGCGAGAAGAGACACCACCCGATGAACGCTCGATGAGCGACACCATTCGCCCGCACATAACTGGCAAGACTGCTCTACCCCTTGAGTATGCCGTAACGCTGAGCAAAATCGGCATATGCAGCTTTAAGCTCATCATTGGGAAGTTCAAGAACACCACTCGTGCGCAATTTCTCGAACGTATCTGCAGCCATCTCCAAACGACCTCGCGCAATGTTCAGTGCTGCCTTCGCCATAACTTCATCAACCATCTCGGATGGCTTCACGAAGGCCTCTCCGTGAATGTCGCTATAAAGACCCATGAGTTTGGCCTTTTCGAGAAGACTCACACGTCCCTTCAGTGATTTAAGATCTTTCTCAATATCTTCTCCCGAGAATACAAGAGCTTCCATGAACTCAATCGTGCTGCTTTTTAGTCGATGATTGAAGAAGTGCTTCCAAAAGCGCGACCAATCGGCACGGCCAACAGCAACCTCGACGGTGGCACTGACGGAGAACAGATGTTTGCCTATCTCCTCGCCAGCAATTTGACAGAGAAATAGCGTCCGAGCCCATCGGCCATTAGCGCATAAGAGTTCTGCGTCTGCAACGATCTCGCGTGCGTTCTCAATACTCTTGGTCGCAGCGTCGAGCAACTGCTGGCGCGACAATTTCTGAGGGTGCAGAATCCACCTGCCTCACGAGCACCCACTCGTACTCCCACAATTCAAACACTTGTAGCAGGCCCCGTTTCTCACCATGATCGAGCCGCAGTCCGAGCACGACGGTGCGTCCTGCTGGTAGCGGAACGTGGCGGTGTTGCGGGCGTTCGGGCCGTCGGCATCCTTGGGCGCGGCGATGATCGGGGAGGTGCCGAGGGAGGAGACGAAGGTGGCGTCGGCTTTGGTGAGAGGGGCGACGTTGGGAACGACGGGAGCTGGCTCTTCACGAACGATCACACCCGCCTGGGTCTGGCTTTCGCGGTCGAGGAACTTCGTGGCCAGCCATTTGAAGATGTAGTCCATGATCGATTTGGTCATGGGGATTTCGGGGTTCTTCGTGAAGCCGCTGGGCTCGAATCTGGTGTGCGTGAATTTGTCGACCAGGAAGTTCAGGGGGACGCCGTGCTGCAGGGCCAGGGACGTCATCGTGGCGAAGCTGTCCATCAGGCCGGAGATCGTGCTCCCTTCTTTGGCCATGGTGATGAAGATCTCGCCCGGCGTGCCGTCTTCGTACTTGCCGACGGTGATGTAGCCTTCGTGGCCGCTGATCGAGAATTTGTGCGTGATCGACTCGCGCTCGTCCGGGAGTTTTCTGCGTACGGCGGTGGGGGCGACGCCGAGGTCGGTGAGTTTGTCTTTGTCCTTGCCGGTTGACAGGGGCTGCGAGCGCTTGCAGCCATCGCGGTAGACCGCCACCGCTTTCAGGCCGAGCTTCCACGCTTCCACGTAGGCCAGTTCGATCTCGTCGATCGTGGCGTTGGCGGGCATGTTGATGGTCTTGGAGATGGCGCCGCTGATGAACGGCTGTACGGCGCCCATCATCTTGAGGTGGCCGATGTAATGGATCGAGCGCGAGCCGTTCTTCGGCTTGAAGGCGCAATCGAAGACGGTGAGGTGCTGATCGAGCAGGTGCGGCGCCCCTTCGATCGTGTCGTTCTCGTCGATGTACTGGATGATCTCGTTGATCTGCTTGGGGTCGTATCCGAGGCGCTTCAAGGCCGTGGGGACGGTCTGATTGACGATCTTGAGCATGCCGCCGCCGACGAGCTTCTTGTACTTGACCAGAGCGATGTCAGGCTCGATGCCGGTGGTGTCGCAGTCCATCATGAACGCGATGGTCCCGGTCGGCGCGAGGACGGAGATCTGGGCGTTGCGGTATCCATGCTCCTGACCCAGCGCATACGCTTCATCCCACACCTGCGTCGCGGCCTCGGCAAGATCGGCCGGCAGCGGACGATTGTTGATGCGGTACGCGGCACGGCGGTGCTTGTCGATCACGCGCAGGAAGGGCTCCTGGTTGATGGCGTAGCCTTCGAACGGACCAACCTTCGCGGCGATGCGTGCCGACTGCGCGTACGACTCGCCGGAAAGGATGGAAGTGATGGCGGCTGCGTAATCGCGTCCGTCCTCGGAGTCATAAGCAATCCCGCGGGCCATGAGCAGAGCGCCGAGGTTGGCGTAGCCGATGCCGAGGGGACGGAAGGCGTGGGAGTTCTTCTCGATGGCCTTCGTCGGGTACGACGCGAAGTCGACGGTGATCTCCTGCGCGGTGATGACGATGCGCAGCGCGGCACGGTAGGCCTCGACGTCGAAACCGGTGTTCTCGTTGTAAAAGCGCATCAGGTTGAGCGAAGCCAGGTTGCAGGCCGAGTCATCGAGGAACATGTACTCGGAGCAGGGGTTCGAGGCGTTGATGCGCGCGGTGTTCGGGCACGGATGCCAATCGTTGACGGTGGTGTCGAACTGCATGCCGGGATCGCCGCAGAGATGGGCTGACTCGGCCATCTTGCGCATCAGATCGCGCGCTTTGTACGTGCCCATGACCGTCTTCGGCTCCGTGACGGTGTAGGTGTTCCAATCGCCGTCTTTCTCGTACGCCTTCATGAACTCGTCGGTGACACGGACGGAATGGTTGGCGTTCTGGAACTGCACGGAGTCGTAAGCGCCGCCCGGAGCGTTGAAGGCGCCGTCGTAGCCGGCATCGATCAGGGCCCAGGCCTTCTTCTCTTCCTTTTCCTTCGATTCGATGAAGTCGACGATGTCGGGATGGTCGGCGTTGAGGATGACCATCTTGGCGGCGCGGCGCGTCTTGCCGCCGCTCTTGATGACGCCGGCGAAGCTGTCGTATCCCTTCATGAAGGAGACGGGGCCGGATGCGGTGCCCCCGCCTGCGAGGAGCTCGCGCGAGGAGCGGATGCTCGAGAGATTCGAGCCCGTTCCGGATCCGTACTTGAAGAGCATGCCCTCGGTCTTGGCCAGCCCGAGAATGGAGTCCATGGTGTCGTTGACGGAGTTGATGAAGCACGCCGAGCACTGCGGATGCGGCTCGATGCCGACGTTGAACCAGACCGGCGAGTTGAATGCGGCCATCTGGTAGAGAAGGATGTGGGTAAGCTCGTCGCGGAACGTGTCCCCATCAGCCTCGGTGTTGAAATAGCCGCCCTGGCGACCCCACGCAGTGATGGTACGGACGACGCGGCCGATGAGCTGGCGCACTGAAGTCTCGCGGTCAGGCGAGCCGAGGTGGCCGCGGAAGTACTTCGACACGACGACGTTGGTGGCCATCTGCGACCAGAACTTCGGCATCTCGACGTCTTTCTGCTCGAAGACGATCCCGCCGCTCTCGTTGCTGATGGCAGCCGCGCGCGTTTCCCATTCGCAGGTGTCATAGACGTCGATGCCCGCCTTCGTAAAGAAACGCTCGACTTCGATACCGCCGCCTTTCGTTTCTTTCTTCCGGGCAGGCTTGCTGTTCGAGCGTGGACGGAGGGGAGAGCTGGGAACCTCGATGGACGTCATGACTGATCTCCTTGCTTCTTGTCTTTCGAAGCAAAAGCGCCCCTACCCGGGGCGCTTTTGAGTGTGAATGAGAATTAGTTAACGGGACAGCAAACGAACGTTGGCGGGCCTGGCCTGTGGTACTGGGGTCTTGACCTTGACGGTGACCTGATACTCGCGAATCTGCAGCGATACCGACCGCAACGGACTCCGGACAGCCAAACGGGAAACGTGCTTCAAACCCTTCATCAATCCTCCCCGCGCCATGCAGTTGTCCTTGGTGGGAGACAAGCTACGCCCGGCAGAATCGGATGTCAAGCAAATGACCACAAGATGTTGTGGTCCTGTTGTGCTTTAACACAACAGAGAGCGTAAGTATTCGCTAAATCATATGTTTAGTCGATGACTGGAAAATGGAATGGGGAGGCGTTCTCCGCTACTGTTCCACCGCTTCCTCGCAGGTTATCCACAGTTTTTTGCACAAGGGTTTCGAGGACAAATCCGCAGAGAATCAACGTGTTTTCCACATGTTTTGCACACGATTTCCATACACGATTGCATCACTCTTTTTCCGCAGCTTTTTCGATGCGAATCCGAAGGAAATAGCAGACTCGGCCAGGAAGAAAAATGGCGTAAATGGGGCGGTGCGGTCGATGCTGCGGAAAAAGGGGCCTTCCCTGGTTTGGGGCTGTTTTCCGGCGGGCTGTTTTGATCAGAGACCGAATCCTGCACAACGGTTGTGACACGTGGAACATTAGGGCGGAGGTGCTTCCGAAAGGCGTTTCACGCGGAGACGCGGAGAAACGCGGAGCCTCCGCCTCTCCGCGTCTCCGCGTGAAACCGTAACCCTTACCTACCGCCCCAACACTTCCCGATAAAACGCGTCGTACGCAGCGGCGACAGCTCGCGGCGACCAGTTCTCTGCACGCCGCAGCGCGGCGCGTGCTCGCACCTGTGCCGCATCGGTGTCGCGGAGAGAGGAGACGATGGCGGCGGCAATCGCGGTCGCATCGTCTCCGTCGACGAAGAGTGCGCTCGACTCATCGAGCAGCTCGCGATGCGCCGGGATGTCCGACAGCAACACCGGAGCTCCCGCGACGACCGCCTCCTGCACAGCGTTAGGCGCCCCCTCGAATATGCCAAGCGAAACGAAGAGATCGGCCCGTCGCATGATTGAGGGAGTGTTCTCCACATGGCCCGTGACCTCGACGGCATCGCCGATCCCCAGCTCGTCCGCCAGGAGACGAAGTTCGCCCCCGAGGGCACCCTCTCCGCAGATGAGCGCCGTCACCGGCAGCTCGCGGCGAGCGATAGCCAGTGCCTCGATGAGCCGCGGGAGGCGCTTCTCCCGATCGAGACGGCCGGCGTAAAGCACCATGGGAGCGGTGTTCGGCGCGCGTTGCGGGTGATCGTTCTGGATGTCCGCAGGAACCGAGATCGCGTTCGGGATGACGCGGTGCATCGCCGTGCGGCGGTTTCGCCCGCGCCAGAACTCGAGGCCACCTCGGGAGTTCGCCACGATGCCGGAGGCGAGACCGCCCAGGCGTTCCCGCAACTTCAACGGCCAGATTCTCGAATAGGACAGCGCGGAACTGCGCTCCGAGAGGATCCAGGGCTTCCGGCAAAGCAGCGCAGCCGCTCCCCCGAAGATGTCCATCTGCGGCAGCCACGTCTGCACGATGTCCGGCCGGATCCTGCGGATCAATCGGACGAGCCGCACCAGGATGAACGGGTCAGAGTTTCGGCTGGAGGCGATCCGATGCAGTGTGGTTCGCGGATCGAGCAGACTCTCGAACCTGCCGTCCTGCAAGACCGCGACGTGCACTTCCCATCCGCGAGCCACGAGAAGGGAGGTGAGCGTGGCGAGCTGCTTCTGCGATCCGCCCACATCCAGCGAACGTATGCAGTACAGAATCCTCACCCGATCAGAATCCGCCGCCCGCCCCGGCGCCACCAAACGATTTGTCGGTCGGGCCTGCGGAGTCGGAGAGATGAGGTCCGCCGGCGTCGTGCGAAGCGGCGGCCTGGCCGTGCGGCGCGATGGCGATGATGCCGCCGATCTGCATGGCCTCGTCGTACGCAGCGACGCGAACGGGCGTGGTGACGAAGCCACTCGTGGCGCGTCGTAACGTGCGCGCGAGAACGGCACCTGCCGCGATGAACGCAAGGCCGAACGTGACCAGCTTTGCCTCCATCGGCAGGTTGATGCGATCCTGCAACTCGACGGCGACCAGGGCGAGCGAGATCGTTCCTGAGATGAGCAGCACGCGGTCGCGGAACCGGACTCCCATCGCCAGCAGCACGGCGGCGGTCGCGGCGAGGATCAGCGCAACAGGAACGCTGGCAGCGAAGTTGTGGAAGACCCGCATCAAGATCGTAGCCGTCCAGCCGGTCACCGGCATTGCCAGAGCGATCCCCGCGAAAAGCCATTCGGTCGTCGGCCGCTGCCACAGGCGGCGCATGGCCACCGCTGCCGCCAACGCCAGGACCGCGGCGACGATCATCGTCAGCGTCACAGCGTTCCATTTGGCTGCGACATAGGCGACCACGAGCATGACGGCGCAAACGCCGAAGAACGCATCGCGCATCCGCCAGCCGGCAAGCCCGGCTGCGAAGGCGAACACGAGAACCGCCTCGACTTTGCCAGAGCTCGGCAACGTGAAAATCAGGGCGAACGCGCCGGCGATCCAGAGCGTGGACTCGAGTCCGGTAGCGAAGAAGTGATACCGGCGGATGAGCCACTCCGCGGTTCCGATCGCAACGATGCCGGTGAGCCATGCCTTCGGCAGCGAGAGGATGGCGAAGAATCCGTAGAACGCCAGCACAGCGACGATCGCCAGAATCGAGAAGACGATGCGGAGCATCACGCCGTTGTGCCGCCACGGCGTTGCCGCTACGCCCTCGACGTGCAGACGGCGAAGCGCCTCCGTCCTCTCTTCTTCCACCGATGGCCCCGGGAACCAGTTCATGCCGCCGCCTTCTTCAGCCGTGCGTTCGAGATGAACAGCCCGGCGATCGCGGCGATGGTTGAGATGAGGAGATAGAACATGATGAACACCTCTTCATGGATCGCGCTGCAGACGGCGATATCGAGCGCGATCGTGCCGTAAACCCAGGCGTAGATGACGAACGCCACCGAGTTGGTGCGCCGCGCATAAATCGAAGAGGCGATGGCCAGCACGATCGCGATCGCGCACCCGAGGTAGCGCGTGGCGTCGTGCGCGGCAAGAGTCAGCGCGCCCCAGAACGCCAGATTCGCGACAGCGTTGTCGAACAGCGAACGGAAGGTCGTCGCCGGGCGGAGGCGCAGATCGATGACACGCCAGCCGGCGATGATCGCCGCGCAAACGAAGGCCCGTCCCGCAGTCGACACCGGCGCATCGAAGACCGTATCGACGCTTCGGCGCTCGATACCCAGCCACGCCGCCAGCGACGCAATCGACAGCGAGAGAACGAGACGCGACTGAAAAAAGTATGCGGTGGCGCCGTGCAGCAACGCCAACAGCAGGAAGTGCCGTTGCCAGTTGTCACCGAGAAGGTGGAACTGACTCTCGATGTATCCGAGGTCCGCGCTGAGCAACAGCGCGGCCAGCAGGAGCACGTACTCATCGATCAAACCCGCCTGCTGCTTGCGTTTCCAGAACGCCCAGGCGTAGCAGGCGGCCGCCGCGATCCCGATTCCGCCGGCGATGGCGAACGGGCCAAGGTCGTCGAGATGCTTTGAGATGAGAACGCCAACGCCGATGGAGACGATCATCACGCCTAGCCATGTCAGCAGGCGCAGCTCGGCGTAAACGCTGACGATGTCGCGGCGCTCGGTGGCAATGAGTTGCGTGAATGGTCCGGGGCTGGGCGCGCCTTCAATTACCGGGCGGTCGCGCAGTCGGATCAGTTCCGGTTCGAGGGAAATCACGCGAAGATTCTACGCTGCGATGCGCGAAAGACGCCGATCATCGCTCTTCCTCACACCACGTACGCCACTGCAAACCCGACCTGCGCGGCCATCATCATCAAGTACATGTGGCGCCATGACGGATGGTTCTCGGTTGCGGTGAGCTCGTCGGGATTGCGGACGATCAGCCAGACGGTGTAGGCGCCCCAGATCGCGAGGGCGATGCCGAGAATGGTGAGGAACGTGCCGTTGCCGGTGAGGATGTGGGTGGCGGCGCCGAGCGGCATGAGCAGCCAGGGGAAGATGAAGAATGGCGCGATCATCCAGGCCGCGCGCTTCACTCCGAACGCTATCGGAAGGGTGCGGCAGCCGCCGGCGCGGTCGCCTTCGATGTCGCTGAAATCCTTGGTCGATGCGGCGCCGAGGAGGAAGAACATGAAGACGGAGCCAATGAACCACGGCTCGAGCGTCGTTGCGTGCGCGACCATCGTCCAGCCGGCCACTTTCAGCAGGCAGCCGCGCGGAATGGCGATCGTCAGATTCGCGCCGATCGGATGCGCCTTCGTCCTGCCAAGCGCGGGGACGGAGTAGACGAACGTCGAGATGAAGGCGATGAGATAGATGCCGATGCACTCGTGCCACGGCAGCGGCGCAAAGAACTTCGCGTGCCATGTGGTGTAGGGATAGACGACCACGAGCCACGTCGGGATGAGGCCGAGCGCGTATATGATCCAGGTGAAGATCCACGCGCCGCGGATGGAGACCTCGCCGGTGACGAGTGGCCGCTTCGGCTTGTTGATGCGATCGATCTCGAGGTCGTAGATCTGGTTGAGTGAGTTGTTCGCCGCGTTCAGCAGCGACGCGCAGAGCGACCCGAGGACGATGGTCCAGATCACGGATGAGGTCAGCGCGCGCGTGGGATCGGGATTGTGCGCGGATCCCCACGCGCAGACCGCTCCGGAGACGATGCCGAGGAGCGGAGGAAGAAGCGTGAAGGGACGGGCGAGAGCGATGTAGTGCTTCACGGGGTGGGAGTGTACGCGACTGCCTTAAACCGTTTCACGCGGAGATGCGGAGAAAACCTCCGCGCCCTCCGCGTCTCCGCGTGAACGATCATTCTCTCAATCGGAGCGTACCCCTGTTGGGAATTGAAATCCCCATTCGGTGTTAGTCTGCCGGAGCAACACCGATGAGCCGCAAGCCAAACTTCGAAAACGATGCGGCCGAGGACGACGGGAACGTCGGATCGCCGCCATCGAGAAGCAGCATGAACGAAAGCAAAATCGCCCTTTTCATCGACTTCGAGAACATCGCCATCGGCGTGGCCGACGCCAAGTTCAAGAAATTCGAAGTAGCCCTTCTTCTGGAGCGCCTGCTGGAGAAGGGAAAGATCGTCGTCAAACGCGCCTACTCCGACTGGGACAAGTTCCCCGATTACAAGCGCGAGCTGCACGAAGCGGCCATCGAGCTGATCGAGATTCCGGGCCGCGTCTATTCGGGCAAGAACTCCGCCGACATCCGCATGGTCGTCGACGCCATGGACATGGCCTGGTCGAAGGATCACATCAACATCTTCGTCGTGGCGTCCGGCGATTCCGATTTCTCCCCGCTCGTTTCGAAGCTGAAAGAGAACGACAAGCACGTCATCGGCGTCGGCGTGAAGAACTCATCGAGCGATCTGCTGATCGACAACTGCGACGAGTTCATCTTCTACGAGGACCTCGTGCGCGGCACGAAGGCGCCGTCGAACGTGACGTTCAAGGATAAAAAGCAAGGGGAAGTTTTCAAGCTCCTCATCGATTCGATCAAGGCCCTCATGCGCGAGAACAAAGAGATCCTATGGGGCTCGATGGTCAAGCAGACGATGCAGCGCAAGAAGCCGACGTTCAACGAGGAGTACTACGGCTACAACACGTTCAGCGATCTCCTCGAGGACGCGCAGAAGAACGACATCATCAAGATCAAGAAGGACGTGAAGAGCGGCTCGTACGTGATCACGGGATTCGCGCAGCCGACGCCGTAGCGGCTATCCACCGTCCTCCTTCTTCCTCGTCGCGAAGAACCACACCGCGATGACCAGCAGCACGACGCCGAAGAACAATGAGTGCGTCGCCGTGCTCACGAGGCGCATAGCCGCCCGCAGCGCCAGGCCGCCGAAAAGAATGGCGACAACGGCGGCGATGGCCAGTTTGACGGTGTTCGAGGATTTCAATCGGCCGTGAGAATAGACTAGATCGCCATGCGAACGATTGCTCTCGCCCTCCTGCTCACGCTCGCCTGCGGCAAGGCGAAGATCGACAACGCCTCCAAGCCGCTCTCGGTTCCAGGCGAGAAGGTCTATGCGATGCACGGCAAGATCGTGGGACGCGACACGAAAGAAAACGCCCTGACGCTCGATCACCAGGCCATCCCCGGCTACATGGAAGCGATGACGATGGACTACATCGTACGAGGGGCGAAGGTGGAGTCGCTGCCGCCGAACGGCTCAACGATCGACGCGAAGCTGCATGTCACGGACGAGAAGGGGATCTGGATTACGGACGTGGTGAAGAGTCCGTGAGCTCGTCCTCCGGCGATGCAGCGGCCGGTCATCGGAGAGCAGCGGCGGCAACGCGGCATCAGGCGGTTTCCCGCTGACGCCTTTTGTGAAGATCGCCACCGCGCGCAGGTACTTGCGCAGGCGAGGCATCATGGCGATGCCGGTCTCGATGAGGTGCGAGACCGGCTCGAACAGCCGATCGGCAACGGCGACGGCGTGATCAACCGGCCTCACGATTGTGCGCCCGCCAAGGATCAGCCTTGCCAGCGCCGCAACCTTCCGCTCGTGCACCCGATCGCAGAAGACGACGAACCGCGCCACGGCTCCGGCGTGATGTTCGGCCAGCCCACGCGCAAAGATCAGATTCTCCAGCGTCGTCATGGCGTGCTCTTCGAGGACAACCTGCGGTGTCTGCAGAATCCCGCGAAGCTGCCGGGCCATTACCCACGCCTCGGAATGCGGCGATCGGGGCGATGTGCGTCCGCCGGACAGAATCACGAAATCGAGATTCTCACGTGCGATGAGCGGCGCAACCGACGTTACGTAGCCGGGTAACTCGTCGTTGAGATCATAGCCGCAGACAATCCCGACCGAACGCATATCGCTAGCCCCCTGCCGCGCGATTCACGCTAAATGCGTGGGGTACGAATGAGGTTGTGCGTTCGTTGAAGTGTTGACAGAAACAGATTCGCCAGTCACCCTGGAGCGAGTATTTACGACTGCACCGGGCCCACCAGCACCGTAGGGATCAGCGTCCCTGCTTCCACCACCGTGACTCCTGTCTCCACGATCACGAGTCCGTTCGCCTGTACCATCGACGTGGACACGCCCGATCCCTGCGACGTCATCGGCTCGGAGACCAGCTCGCCGTCGCGGGCCAGTACTCGAACGCGCATGTAGTTTCGCCGGTCGCCGCGCGATTTCAGCGATGCCATCACGCGCGTCTGCACGATTGGCGGAAGCAGATTCTCCTTCTGCCCCATCGCCTTCCGGATCGCCGGTGCGATGAAAAGAAGAAACGAGACCATGCACGAGACTGGGTTACCGGGAAGTCCGAAATAGAGCCGGCCGCGCAGCCGCGAAAGGACGACCGGCTTGCCGGGCTTCATCGCCACCTGCCAGAACTTCGTTTCGGCACCGAGCGCGTCGAGAGCGTCCTTCACGAAGTCGTAGGCGCCGACAGACACGCCACCGGACGAGATGACGAAATCGGACGCGAGCGCCGACTCGATCGCCGCGATCGTTGCCTCGCGCGTGTCGCGCACGATGCCGATCATCCGCGGAATCGCACCCGCTTCGCGCGTCAAAGCAGCGAGCGAGTAGGAATTCGAATTGACGACCTTGCCCGGCGTCACCGTATCGCCGACGTCGATGATCTCGTCGCCAGTCGAGAGGATGGCCACCGTTGGCCGGCGCCCGACGCGTACCGACGTCTTCTGCACGCCCGCCAGCACGCCGACTTCTGCGGCATGAAGCGGTGTGCCGTCGCGCAGGACGACGTCGCCGAGGTGCATGTCCTCACCACGCTTGCGAATGTTCGTCCCGCGCCGCAACGGCCGGAACACGCGAACGACGTCGCTGCCGGCGTCGGTGATCTCGACATGCGCGACGGTGTCCGCGCCATCCGGCATGAGCGCGCCGGTCATGATACGGATGGCCGTCCCCGCCTCGACGTGCCGCGCAGCGACAGTCCCCGCCGGCAGGTCTTCAACCACCTTCAACAGAACTGGCGTGCCATCCGACGCCTCCGCGATGTCCTCGGCACGCACCGCGTAGCCATCCATCGCCGTGTTGTCCTTCTGCGGCACGTCGTACGTCGCCTGCACGTCCTCGCGCAGAACACGCCCATGCGCCTCGGTGAACGCCACCACCTCATCGTCGAGCGCCTGCACTTCCGCGAGCACGCGCTCCTGCGCCTCTTCGACCGCAATCATCCGCTCGCCTGCGCGTGGTGTCTGGAAGGTGGTCATGATCCTCCCTCAGTGGCCTTCCGCATCTGCCACAGCAAATGGCTGAGATGCGATCTTCGCGATTCGCCCGTCGTCACGATCAGGAGCTTCGTGATCTTCAGTTCCAGCGGGTCGGTCAGGAGGAGGATCAGCATCTCGCGGAGGAAGTTGGTGTTCAGGGTGACGTCGTTGTCGGTGCCGACGCCGAGGCGCAGGCCTTTCTTTTCCCACCAGGAGAAGGGGTGGTCTTTGTAATCGGAGATGGCGCCGGTCAGTTTCTTGTTCGATGACGGCAGCGAGACCAGCGTCAGGCGTTTGTCGATCATCCGGTTGAGGACGTCGTGCTGGTAGTGCTCGACTTCGCGGGCGTGATGGAACTTCGTCTTCGTCGCCAGCGTGGCTTCGTAGTCGGTGAGCGGCTGGCCGCGCAGGAGTTTTTCGCGGATGGCGTCGCGGCCGCTCCAGTCCATGTCGAGGAGCTCGTCGTGCTCGCGGGTACCGTGGGCGACCGGCTCGCCGCGGCCGTTCGCGGTGAGGACGCGCTGGAGCATGCGGTGGAAGTAGAAGTTGGGATTGATGCCGAGGGAGAGACCGTGCTCGATGGCATCGACGTACCAGATGTTCATGGCGTTATCGACGGCCTGGATGCCCTGCCGCAGCGTGTTCCACGTCTCGCCATGATGGCTGCGCGTACGGAAGCCGTACGCCTGCAGTTTGCGGAAGCCGACGCGCATCTCCTGGAAGTGCGCCTTCCGATAGAACCCGCGCTCGTTGCCGACCGTGTCGACCTCGGTGACGATGTCGCGCAGCTCGGGATGTTTCTTCAGGAGCTCGATGATCTGCTGCACCTGATCGTCAAAACTGGCTCGCTTCGTCGGATAGCGCGTGGCGTCGTAGAAGCCGGGCTCCTTGCGAAAGCTCGGCGAAAGGATGAAGCGGAACGCTGGCACTTCGCTCTGGAAACTGCGGAATCCTTCGTACAACCCCAGCATCACATCCTCGGCGGTCAAATCGCTGATGCCGGGAATCTGTTCCGAAGAGTCGGTAGTCTCGCGGAAGAGCGTGAACTTCAGCCGGATCGAGCCGACGTTGGCGTCCCGAAAGAGACGTTTGGCCATGTGGTACGCGGCATCGCGATGCGCTTCGCGTGACGTGAGAACGAGCTTGGCGAGGTAGAGGATCTTGAGATAGCGGTCGAAGCGATCGTCATCGCCGAGGCGGATCAGCCGATCGACATCGGCAGCGCTGGTGATTGGAAGCGCGTCCGGTCCGTAGACCTCTGCGATCTTCGCCTCGTACATCGCGCGCTGCGGGCCATCGAGAAGCGGCGCGAGGCGCGGCCAGATGAAGTCGGCGTCGAGCGAACCGGTGAGGTGAATGTGC
Organism: Thermoanaerobaculia bacterium; assembly: GCA_017883205.1. GTDB lineage: Bacteria > Acidobacteriota > Thermoanaerobaculia > Gp7-AA8 > Gp7-AA8 > JADGNZ01. The sequence continues at coordinate 60,572 of JADGNZ010000030.1, forward strand.
TCGTCGCGAAACGGAATCGGGAAGGCACGGAAGAAATCGGCGAGTGACCGCGCCACGGCGTGGGTAAGGAGCGATTCAATCGGCGCGGCGTCGACGCGGAAGCTGCCGAGGAGCTCGCGGAATTCGCGGATCTCGTGCGCGAGTAAGACGTCTGCGTCGAGTTGCGGCGCATGCTCGGCAAGCGCCAGCGTGTCAGCGAGCGACAAGCCGCTCGTTTCGCTGATGAGCTGCGTAAAGAATTTCGTCAGCCGCGGAACGACTTCCATGCCACGCATGCTATCGCGGGCGGCAAGCGCGGGCACTCACTCGGGATCGGGCTCCTTGGGATTGCGCAACGCGAGCTCGCGCACGATGCGCGTCATCTCGCTCTCCATCCGTCGGAAGCGCACGTACACCGCGAAGAAGCCGACGAACATGCCGAGGATCGCCAGGTAGAAAACGAGATCCGCGCCGCGCGCGATGCCGAGGACATGCGCGACACGCACCGTGATCTGCGGCCATGCGATCGCGACCGCGGCGCCGATCCACAGGAGCGACCAGGCGAAGGCGACGCGGAAGGAGGCTTGGCGCCGCAGCCGGAACGAGATCGTCGCGGCCAGCGCGAGGCCGAGGAAGACGAAGGCGGAAATCTGAAATGTGGTCATCGCAGCCAGCGCCCCCAAAGATAATCCAACAACACGCGGAAGGCTCCGAGGCCAGTCTGTCCTTTGCGCTTCGAGTAGTCGGTGTAACGCACGTGGACGGGCACCTCGACGCAGCGCGCGCCGTGCACGGCCACCTGATCGACGATCTCGCTAGCGTGGGCCATCCGGTCGAGGCGGATCTCAAGGCGCGACGCCGCGGCGCGAGTGAACGCACGCAGCCCGTTGTGCGCGTCCGTCACGCGCGCGCCTGAGGTCATGCGCGTGAACGCGGTCGCGGCACGAAGCAGGAGGCCGCGCAACGCGGACATGTTCTCCGTCGAGCCGAGGAAGCGGGAGCCGAGCACGACGTCAGCGCGCCCTTCCTCGATTGGCGCGACGAGTGTCGCGACATCCTCGGCGCGATGCTGGCCGTCGCTGTCGAAGGTCACGACGATCTGCGCACCGCGTCGCAGCGCATGCGTGATCCCGGTCTGCAATGCCGCACCCTGGCCGCGATTGACGGCGTGCCGCAGCACCGTCGCTCCGCTCTGCCGCGCCACAGAGGCGGTTTCGTCGCGCGACCCGTCGTCGACGACGATCACGTGCGGCCAGAGCGCCTTCAGCTCCGCCACGACCGCGCCGATGGCGCGCTCCTCGTTGAACGCCGGAATGACGATGAACGTCGTGTCCTTCACGACGCCCGTCATTGTATCCGTCGGAACACGAGCTGGTTTCTCATGACCTGCGCGTACTCGAGCTTGAAATGCGGATCGGCAGCGACGGCGCGCGCCACGCGCAGATCATCGTCGCTTGGCGTTCCGTGGCTCATCATCTCCTCGGCCTGACTGAGATCGCGAAGTCCGGACGCTTCCCAGATGATCGACCAGCTTCGATCGATCACGACCCACTGCGCCTCCTTCGGGATAACGGGAGGCCCGTCGCCCGGCGGGATGAAGATGACCGGCCGCGTCAGTCCGGCTCCAAACACGGGATGGATCCACGATGCGTACGAGGCGTCGATGGCGATCGTATCGTTCGGACCGGCGAGCCGGTCGGCAACGCTGGCGGCGCGGTCCTGGTCGAACGGAATCGTGCGCGTGCCCGGATGCTCGCGTGCCCAGAGCACGAAGTCGAGCGGCGCGAAGCGGTCATTGACCGCGTTGCTGACGGCATACGCGACGAACGAGAGCGCGGCAACGACGAGCAGCGCCTCGGCGGCTCGCTCTGGTATCCGTGCGGCGATCGGGACGACTGTCCATCCGAAGACGATCGGAACGATGAAGAGCGCATAGCGCGGCAGCGAGATCAGGTAAAAGCCGTGCGGCCGAAAGAGAACGGGCAACATCAAAATGAACGCCGCAATCGCCGCGAACGTGATCACGAGACACTCCGAATGCCCGGCGCTCCGACGGAAGCGCAACGCCGCGAGCGGCGCGGCGATCGCACAAAGCGCAAACGGTATCCCGAGGTGTGAAAAGTAAATCTCGTAGCGGCGCCAGAACCACGAATGCGATTCCCAGGGCACCGCCAGCGCACGCCCGTCGCGCGAGAACGGCGCCGCCAGCAGCACGTATGGCGCCTGCCAGAGGTTCTTCCAGTCGCCGTACGTGATGATGTCGTTCTTCGTCGTATCTTTGCCAAACAGCGCGTGCTGCTCGACGATGTTGACCACGTAAACCGCGCCGCCCAGCAGCAGAAACGCGGCGAGCGAGAACGCGATCACGCCGGCGATGGCGCGCGGCCTCAGGAACTTCACCATTCGATAGAGAACGAATGGCGCGATGAAGATCGCGAATCCAGCTGCTTGCGGTTTCGTTCCGACCGCCATCGCCATCGATGCGATGAGGAGCAGCAACGCCCCGCGATCGGCATCGCGCCACGACCGGCCCGCGAAGACCATCGCCGCGACCGTGAAGTACGCCACCATCAGGTCGTTCTTGTGTGCGCCGCTGTGCAACAGAAGGACGGGGATGCCGGCGACGAACGTCATCATCACGAGCAGCGGCAAAAGACGCCGGCCCCACCATCGCTCCGCAAGCGCGCCGCAGGCAATCACGAACAGCATGTAGAACACCGTGCTGGGCCACTCAGTGTAGGTATCGCTGTGCTGCGTGACGACGAATTCCGCGAGCAGGATCTCGTAGTTCGCGGGGATGTTTCGCTCCCGCGCTTCGAGCTCGGTGAGATAGCGAAAGCCCTGCGACCGCGCGAAGAGGACGGCGCGCGGAAGGTGATACGAGAGTGCATCGTGACTGACCGGCGGCACGATCGCGCCCCGCCAGAACATGAAGTCGGTCCACGCAAGAAACGGCAGCGCGGCGATCGCGACGATGCCGAGGACGCGGCGGTCGATCGTTACGTGCTGGTTGATGCCGCGAAAGCGGCGACGGATCACGACGACGGCAACGATTGCGGCGATGACCGCGCGTGCGACGAGCGTCGTCATCGTGAGCTGGTGCAACAGCGCGAGAGCCCAGGTCGAACCGAGCCACAAGGCCGCGGCGATCACCGATGCGGTCGTAGCCCGCTCGAGCGGCCCGGCATCGCTCCAGGCGCGGAGCGTGATCTCCGTTCCGATCACCAGCAGCGCAAGCGCCGTGAGGAGGATCACCATGAGAGCGCGCGCAGAATAGCAGCACGGTTGCGGGATTCAGAACGCGACCGGCACTTCGGGTCCAACACAAAGCGTGCGGACATCGGCTGGCACGATCAAGATCCCGGCGCGGTTGCGCAGCGAGGAGATGAGCACGAGCGACGATCCCTTAGCGAGATCGAGCGTTCGAGCTCCAGTGGGCACCGGCCGGCCATCGATCGACCATTGGAGGTCGTCGCCCGAAGGAAGGAGCGGCAGCAGAGAAAGCGGGATCTCGAAGGAGTCCGGTGTCTCGCCCTCGCTCATCGCATACTCGAGCGGACGGCTGAACCAGGGATGGCGCAGGAGGATCTCGCTCGCATAGACGTTGTAACGCCCGCTCGCCGGAACACGCCACATCACTTTCATCGGCCGCGGCTCGAGCGTCGCGCTCATTCCCGGTATCCAAAGGTCGCGAAAGAGTGGAACGTAGTGATGAACCGCGTAGCTCATCACGCCCGGAAACGAGCGCATCCAGAGGTTGACGCGGTACCCGTGAACGATCACGGCCGGCGGATCGCGCACGATGTCGTACTGCGGAATGAGCTTGTTCTCGGCCAGGAGCCGGACGCCGGCGGGAAGAAACCAGTAGCGATACGCCGGCTGGCGATGAAGCGCGTAGCCGACTCCGTCCCAGACCGCGTCGCTCTTCGTGGTCCGTTCGTCTGCCGTGCGCATGACGCGATCCTGGTAGTCCATCGCCGCACCGAACGGTGAACGCAGCAACATGGCGTATTGGATCATCAGTGCGATGGCGACGACTCCGGCCGCGACGCGGCGAACCATTTCCGCTCGCTTCTCTTCTTGCAGGAGGCGATCGGCCGCAACCGCAGCCAGGGCCGGCATCAGTAGATACGTGGTCTGCAGGTGGTACGGATAGTGAACTTCGAGCGGCACGAGCGTCGCGATGGTCCCGATGAATAGCAGCGCGATGATCACGGCCGGTGAAGGCCGTCGGATGTTCCGGAGTGCAGCCACAACGCCGGCGAGCGCTACGATCCAGGCCGCGATCAACGCCAGATCAGGCGCTGTGACCGGATCGAGAAGTCGGTCGACAAAGGTACTCGCAGCAACGTGGACGAGCGAGTTCGAGACTGCGTTGTAGCGCACCACACCTTCGACGAAGCCGTCCCATGCCCCCGCGACGCGCAGCCATCCGAAAAACGCGGCGGCAACGAATGCCACGCCGGGCATCATCCAGAGCGAGCGCCCATTCCATCCCCAACGCCCCTCGGACGGTTTCCACACAAACGCGAGAAGCGCGGCGATCACGATCAGAGGTGCCATGCGAATGTTCGCCAGGACAGCGCATGAGCCGAGGATTCCGAAGGCAATTGCGGCTCCTCGGGTCATGTCGCGAGTCACCAGCAAGGCCACGGCGCCGAGGAAGCAGGCGTTGCCCAGGGTGTCAACGCGATATTCGAGCGCAGAGAAGACGAAGAGCGGGCTGGCGAGAAGCATCGCGATCACTGCGATATGACCCCAAGCCGCAATAACGACCCGCCGGCTGATGACAACCACGAGCGCGAACACGCCGATCCACAAAGGCACCTGCACCCAACGCATCACGACGATCGCGCTAACCCCGGGAGCCGTCGCAAGGAACTTTGCGAGCGGCGCAAAGAGAAACCACTGCAGCGGCGAGTGATGCTCCCAGAAGGCGGCGTACGGCATCCGTCCTTCGCCGATCCATCGAGTGGCGCGGAAGAACTCGATCTCGTCCCAGTGCAACGGGCGTCCGCGCTGCAGTAGCAGACCGATCCAGAGCAACGCGCCGGCGACAAGGACATGCGAAAAACGGATCCGGCGCATTACCGCAAACCCATCTTCTCTTCCGGCAGTTTCGCGTCAAGCACGATTTCATTCTCCCATGCAGCCGAGGGCGTTGCGGCGTCGCGTGCGTGGGCGTGTTGTACGATGCGGCACGCGATGGGCTTCCCTCCCGTCGGGCGATTTCGGCAACGATTCCAGCCATGCCTTCCGGTGACGCACCGCCGCTGACGGTCTTCACGCCGTTCTACAAAAACATCGAGTACTTCGATGAAACGATCGTCAGCGTGCTGTCGCAATCCTTCCGCGACTTCGAATATCTGATGATCAACGACGGCGATCCCGCTGTCGCCGCGGCGATTCAAGCGCGCTACAACGACCCACGCATCCGTATCATCAACACACCAACACCGCTCGGACTCGGCGGCTCGCGCAATGCCGGGCTGCACGAAGCGCGCGGCGAGTTGATCGCGTTCATCGACTCCGACGACGTCTGCGAGCCCGGCCGGTTCGAGAAGCAGGAGGCGTTCCTTCGGTCACATCCGGATCACGTGCTGGTCGGCTCCGCACTGCGTTACATCGACAAGGAGTCGCACACGATTGGACGGCGCCGCTATCCGGAAAGGGATGACGACATCAAGAAGCACATGGTGGCCATGAACTGCATCGCGCAGCCGTCCGTGATGGCTCGCAGGACCGCGTTGATCGAGGCGGGAGGCTACCGGCCTGAGTTCCCCGCGGCTGAGGATTACGACCTCTGGCTGCGCACTGCCAGGCTGGGAAAGTTTCACAACCTCTCTGAGGAGCTCGTCGCCTATCGGATTCATGCCGCAGCCGGAAAGAACCTGCTGCTGAAACCAGCGCTGCGCGACACCACGCGCCTCAAGATCCGTGCGATTTTCCACTACGGATTTCGCGCAACGCCGCGCGCCCTTGCCAGCATCGCCGTGCACGCATTGCTGCTGTTGCTGCCGTCGCGGGCGATCTTCTGGCTGTTCAGGCGTTTGATCGTGAATCGTCAACGCGTCTGACCGGCCGGAACAGTGCGGCCAGGACGACAAGAAGCAACGCGCCCTGCACTACGATCAACGCGGTGATGATCGAGCTAACGCTGTCGTGCATGACCACAAGCAGCGTGATTTGCAGCACGCCGAAAAGGGCATAAATCCTTGCGACCCCGAAGGCACCGACGGTGACGCGGGCTTGTGCAATGAGCAGCGTCAGATAGCCGATCACGAGCACGCCGCCGAGTGCCGCGGCAATCGATCCTGCCTCGGCATACGCAGCGCCGTAGAGCAACCTCGTCAGCTCGCGGCCGTACCACGTCAGCAGAGCGAGGGGAACGGCACAGAGCGCGAGAAAGTAAGCGCAGAGCCGTAGCGTCGCACCAACGATCGATCGTCCCTCCTCATGCAGCGCGACGAGCATCGGTCCCGAGATGATATACAGCGGCACGAACAGGACGCCGAACGCGCGCGTCATCGCCGATGCGGCGCCGTATTGGCCCGCGATCGCCGCCGGCAGCCAGCGCTTCACGGCGAGCATGTCGGCGTTCTGGTAAACCGCGCTGCCAAGAAGCAAAAGCAGCAGAGGCGAGGCGAGGCGCACTACCTCGTGCCAATCGTCGCCGCCTCCCGATTCCCTTCCACCACCGCGCAGCAGCAGTGCCGTCGCAATGCTCATCGAGACTAGATACGCGACTAGCGCCGACTCCGGCCGCTGCATGATCGCCAGGAGAACGAGAGCGAATACAAGACGCAGCGCGGCCTCGATTACGGTGTTCAGGTTCTGCGTGCGGAAACGACCCAATCCCTGCAGGAAACCACGCTCGACGCTGGCAAGCGCGAACACAATGGCGCACAAGAACGCGAATATCGGCGTCCAGATCGAACGGAAGTGAAAGAGCCGCGCAAGGGGAATCGCGGCAGCGCACGAAACCACGATCGCAGCCGCCGACCAGCGCCGGAAACGGCTTCGCACAAAGGAGCGAAGAGCGTGGACGCGCCCAAGGTCGCCACGCGCAACCAGCCGCGCGACCACTCGCGACACCGCGGGCGCAATCGTGCTCAACGCCATCGTCGACACAAAGATGAACGACAGCGCCGACGAGAAATCTGCGTTCGCCTCGGGGCCTAGGCGCCGCGCGGTATAAGCGATGTACGCGAAAACGAGGACCGCAGAGACGCCGGCGCCGACGACGAGCTCCGCAGCAACACCGATCTCGCTGCGAAGTTTCATACGTTCTCTCGCCGCGTAGCGAAGATGTCGCAGTACTCGCGCGATTGCATCGCGGCGGCAAGCGTCGCGTCGGTAAGAGGCGTGAGTCCTCCGTCGCGGCGCATGATCGACAAGCCAAATCCTCGAGCACGATACCAGTCCACGACTGCATTCGAAGCTGGTCCTGAATACTCAAAGGATATTTCGAGCATCGGACTTCGCTCGACCAGCGCGCGCATGCCGTGGCTGACCGCGAGCTCGTGACCCTGCACGTCGATCTTCACGAACTTCACCGGATCGATGTGATTCGTTGTGACGTAGGCATCGAGAGTGGTGATCGGAACACGAATGGCACCTTCATCCGCGGCGTCGACAACCTGATGATCGCCCGGATGATCAGGATTCGGTCGAAAGGCGGCGGTGCCTTCGCGATCTCCGATCGCGGTTTGCACCGCAACGACTACGTCGCCGAGGTCACGGGTGGCGATGACTCGGGTCAGACGGCCGAAATTAACCTCTTCCGGCTCGAACGCATACACCCGGAATGGGGGCGAGACCTGACGCGCAAACAAGCAGGCGGTGTAGCCAACATTCGCTCCGACGTCGAGGATATGGCCGCCCGTGAAAGCTTCCGGATGCCGCTTCGCGAATGCAGCATGCGGATCTTCGATCCATTTCTTGTAGGCGAAAAACGCGGCGAGAAACAGCCGCTCGCTGGCGCGCGTGCGAGCCAATGATCCGACGCGCAGGAACCGGTAGGCCAGAGGGACAATGCGCGTCAGACCTTTCATTTCGGAATTCGCCCAAGCTTCACGCGAAAGAACCCGATGAGCGTCATCTTCAACAGCATGAGCCCGTGGTGAAACCGGCGTATCTGGGTAGACCCATACTGACGAGCGCGATACCGAATCGGCACGTCGACAACGCCGAGTCCCAGCACCGCGGAAGCGAAAAGCATCTCGAAATCGCCGAAAGGATCGAAGTCGCCGAAATCCCGACGCCACGCCACCAGGCGAGCGTAGTCGTCGCGGCGCAGAAGCTTAGTGCCGCAAAGGGAGTCGCCGAGGCGAATGCCGAGCACCCAGCTCAACGCTTTGGCGAAGAAGACGTTGCCCACTCGATTGAGAAACCGCATGGCGCCCCCCTCCATCGGATAAACGATGCGGCTTCCGTTAATGAAGTCGGCGACGCCGCTTCGATAGGCATCGACGAACCGGGTGAGGAGCTCCGGCGGCATGGTCAGGTCGGCGTCGAGGATCGTAAGCAGGTCTCCACTAGCGTGCTCGAAACCGAGCCGAACCGCGTCCGATTTTCCTTTCCCGGTCTGCTGAAGCGGGACGATGTTCATGCGATCGGAGTACTTTTCGCGGACCCGAAGGATCTCCTCCCAGGTTCCGTCGGAAGAATTCCCTTCGACAAAAATCACCTCGAAGTCTGAGCCCAAGTCTGGCATCCGCTTTAACGCGGCCTCGATGTTCCCGCGTTCGTTTCTCGCCGGTATGACAACCGAAACGGATGCCGGTCTTTCGACATCGTCACTGATCACTGGGCGAAGGATGATGATCGAAGCCAGGGAGAGGTGCTTGAGAAGCGGAATGGCCGGAAGGATTCGGTTGACGAGCGAACCAAGGCCGAGGAGACGCCAGGGCATGTAGCCGGCGGGCCGTACGCGAATCCGTTCGAAGCCGGAGAGCCGGCAGAGATTGTCCAGATCCGTGATCGTGAGAAAGGTCGTCGGCACTTGACCTCTCTCGAACTTCAATCGAACGGCCGCCCTGTATAGCCATTGCAGGTATGGATTGAAGGCGACGACGATCAGGCGGGAAGTACGCGCAAGATGTGGCTTGAGCTGCTCCAGCAATTGCTGGACGTCAAGATGGTGATTGAGCGTGCCATTGAGGAGCACAGCCGCGCGGTTGTTGTTCGAGGACAAGTCGGGCAGCGTTTCCGAAGAGGTCACGCTCCCGGCGTCGATCCGCGACAGAAGGTATCCATCGTCGCCTTCGACCCGCCCATATTGAACGACGGCATCGTAGTAGCGCGTGGTCGAAGAAATCTCGGCCGCGAGCAGGTCGTGGAAATAGCGCTTCCAGGCCTCCATTACGGTGCCTTCTTTCCGTAGCGATATGCGTAGGCCGGCCGGTTGAACTCGGTGTCAGGGTTGGGGAGATCGTCACCTTCGTGCGTGGTACGGCAAATGCCGAGCGGACGGCGGCCGTAGAGCTGGAGATTGTCGAGCATGAAAGTTCTGGGGGCGTGCTGGTAGAACCGTAGATAGGCCCATGGACCGAACCGTGTCAAGGTGACAGGACCGAGCACGATCGCGGCGTTTCCAATCACAGCCGCCACGATGCACGCTTTCAGTGCTCTCGATTGCGGCAGCACCTGAAGCGCGCGTCCGACTGCGAGGAGAAATACCACGAAGACCGGCTGGTAGATCCGCGCGATCCATTCGCCGCGCATTTGCCAGCCGTAATAGGGGGGAGCCGCGTTATTGAACAGAAAGAGCGCGAGCGTCGCGGTAAGAACGGCCAGCTCAGGAGGTTCGAGGCACTTCCCTCGGCGGATCACGACAACAGCGATGAAGAGAAGGGGCAGAAAGATGAAGTTGCTGAAGAGAAAGTTGCTGGCCAGAATGACCGGCAACTGCGCCAGGTTCGCAGCCCATTCCCCGCTCCAGACCGGATGCAGGTAGCTGCTCACGATCGCTCCGTAGGTCGCCGTGTTGCTGTTCGACACTTCGAGTGACATGACGCGGAACGTGGCCAGCACAACCAACGTGGGCAAACCGGCTAGCAACGCTGTCAGCGCCGCCCAGTTGTAGCGGCGACGCGCGATGAGGATGATTGCCGCTGCGGGAAGGAAGAAGGGAAGCAGGTCGTAGGCAAGAAAAGCGACTCCCATCATCGTGGCGGCAGCGATCACATCGCGAAGCTGGGTCGCCTCGTCAATGCGCACGAGCAGAGCCATACAGAATAGTGAGGCCGGCACGATGGCCGAGTAACTGTAAGGCAAGCCCGCCCAGTAGGTGATGCCAGGGTACGTTGCCAGAAGCCACAGTGTGGCGATCCCGCTGGAGCGGCCGAATTTCCGCGCAATCAGGCTCGCGAACCCGATCTGCGCGGCAACGGTGAACAGGATATTGGCAATGAGACCACCCGCGAGCACACCGGCCAGCCGGACGAATGGGTAGACCGCGATCGGGTAAAGGATGCGGCGCAGGACGACGCTCCATTGCCAGTACTCGGGCGGCGCGCCCATGAGCATGAAGAAGGGGGCGATGTGGTGGGGGTGATCGACGCTGACCAGGTAGTGGCAGGGCTCGACGACGGTGGGTCTGGCGACGGACGCGGCGTACGGCGCCAGCGTTCCGGAAGACAGCCAGATGCCGAGCGCCAGAAGCGCGCCGGCGACCGCCGCATGTGCCCGCATGGGCGAAAGAATACGGGAGCAGTGCGGAAATGAAAAGGAAAAGGCCCTCGATTGCTCGAGGGCCTTTCATAAATTTTATCCCGGCGGCGTCCTACTTTCCCACACAGTTGCCCGCGCAGTATCATTGGCGATGAGAGGCTTAACTGCCGTGTTCGGAATGGGAACGGGTGTGACCCTCTCTCTATGACCACCGGAAACTTGATATTGGTTTCAGGGGTACAGCATGAATACGGGTTGCAGGGATGCACACTGCAGACAACATCAAATCAAGGCATTTATGGTCAAGCCAAACGACCGATTAGTACTGGTAAGCTACGAGCATCACTGCTCTTCCACATCCAGCCTATCAACGTGGTCATCTACCACGGGTCTTCAGGGAGAACTCATCTTGTGGTTGGCTTCTCGCTTATATGCTTTCAGCGATTATCCTTTCCCGACGTAGCTACCGAGCGATGCCCTTGGCAGGACAACTCGTACACTAGAGGTCAGTGCTTCCCGGTCCTCTCGTACTAAGGAAACCTCCACTCAATTCTCCTCCGCCCACAACAGATAGGGACCGAACTGTCTCGCGACGTTCTAAACCCAGCTCACGTACCGCTTTAATCGGCGAACAGCCGAACCCTTGGGAC
>JADGNZ010000031.1 GCA_017883205.1 Thermoanaerobaculia bacterium
ACCTTCGGCTTTCAACCAGTCGAGCGTTTGGTTGAGAGGGATCACACCTCCTTTTCAGATGCGCTTTCGGGCGCACGAGTGCGGACGTCTCGTCCGCGGCCAGCGGGCGTCCCGCCCGATGGTGTCTTTCGAAAACGCTGGGACCATTCGGCTCAGCCAAGCCTCTCTCTCACGCCTCCGCTAAACTCAGTTGCTGAAACGGTCCTGCTTCGGATTTGCGGGAAAGCGTGCGATTTGCGCGCAACACTGCCGGGCGAGGACGCCCGACGGGAGCAGGCAGGGACGCCTGCTCTACGTCACCTCAAAACGTCTCCAGCCAAGCCTCGATCGCTGCGATGGCGCGGTCGTTCCTGAAGTTGTACCAGGCTCGCTCGATCGTTCGATCCGCGGCCAGGGCGCGGCGGAACGATTCTGCGTCGACGCATCGCGCAAGCACGTCGCGAGCGGGCGACGCCCCCAGGGAAGCCGCGAACGCGCGGCGATCCTCACGCTCCGCGGCCTCGCTGCGCGAAGGCACGCGACGGTATCGCGGCTCCTGAAGGTGCGGACTTGCACCCAGGTCGGTCACACGCAGGTCGACGATGTCTCCGCTGTCGGTGTCGAGAAAATGAGCGAGCTGACCCGAGTCGTCGAGATAGGCGACAGTCAGCCCCTCGGTGTCGACGACGAACGTGTGGGACGATGTGCGTGCCGTTGGAACAACGACTGGCGCCGCGCCCCACGACGCATTGCGCGTCACGAACTCGTTGTCGCTCTGCTCGCGCCGCCGTTGCCAGCCGCGGAAGACGAGGCGGATCTTCTGCATCAGCGTAGGCATTGCTCACGGATTATCAGGCATCAGAGACCAGAGACTAGAGACTAGAGATCGGGTGCAGTTCGCTGCTTCATGCTGGTCGCTGGTCTCCGGTCTCTGATCTCTGATTGTCTCTGATCTCTGATTACACACGGATGATATCTTCGCCGCCATGAGCCAGGAGCGGCTCGAGGCCAGTCTCGATATCGACCGGCGGTCCGCGCGAGAGATCGTGCAGATCATCCAGGAACAGGATGCACTGGTCGCCGCTGCTGTGGCGGCCGAGGGCGATCGCATTGCGCATGCTGTGGATCAGATCGCTGACCGGCTCTCGCACGGTGGCCGTCTTTTCTATGTTGGCGCGGGAACGAGCGGGCGCATTGCCATGCTGGACGCATCCGAGCTTCCGCCGACGTACGGGATCGATGCGTCGCTCGTCACCGTGATCATGGCCGGCGGCGAGCGGGCGTTTCTGCATGCTGTTGAAGGTGCCGAGGACGACGAAAACGCCGCGATCGAAGCGGTGAATGCGGCTGTCAAGGCGGAAGACGCCGTCGTCGGAATCGCCGCGTCGGGCACGACGCCGTACACCGTGGCGGCCATCCGCCGGGCGAACATGCTCGGTGCGCTCACCGTCGGAATTGCTTCGAATCCGAGCTCTCCTCTGGCCAGCGAGGCAGACATCGCCATCGCGCCGCAGACAGGGCCCGAAGTGATCATGGGCTCGACGCGGATGAAGAGCGGCACCGCGCAAAAGCTCGTCCTCAACACGCTCTCAACCGGCGTGATGATTCTCCTCGGCAGGGTTCACTCCAACCTGATGATCGACATGCCGGCGACGAATGAAAAGCTGCGCAGCCGCGCCGTGCGGATGGTCGAGCTCGCGGCAGGAGTGAGCCGTCCGGCTGTCGTGCAGGCGATGCGTGACGCCGGCGGCAACGTCAAGCTGGCGTCGGTGATGGCCGGTAAGCGGCTTTCGCTCGAAGAGGCGAAGGCGCTTCTCGCCGCGCACGGAGGCAACCTGCGGAAAGTTCTCGAATCGTGAACCGCGTCGAGCGCCTCATCAAGATCGCCGGAAAGAAGACCCGAGTCGTAATTGGCCTGAGCTTATGAGTTATCACAGTATTTTCGGACGTGCCTTTGTGGCCGGTGAGCTGCGCGATGGCGTGTTGATCACCATCGCCGACCAGCAGATCATCGATGTGCGCGACGCCGTACACGCACCGTCCGGGAGTTATGTTGCGGACGGAGTCATCGTTCCCGGTTTCGTCGACGTTCACGTGCACGGCGGCGCCGGGGCCGACTTTATGGATGGGTCCCGAGACGCTGTGGCGGCTGTGACGCGCTTCCACGCCGGCGAGGGGACGACGTCACTGGCGGCGACGACGCTCTCGGCGTCGCGAGAGCACCTGCACCAGGCGGTGTCGGCGATCGCGCGCGCGTCGCGCGCAGGCGCCACCGGTGCGCAGATCTGCGGCGTTCATCTCGAAGGTCCGTACATCAGCATCGCGCGCGCCGGTGCGCAGGATGTCGCATCGATCCGGCCAGCCGATATTTTTGAGCTCTCGGCGCTGCTGGCCGAGGCGCCGCATTTGCGGTGGATGATGACCGTGGCGCCCGAGATCGATGGTGTCCGCGCACTGATCGAGCACTTCCGCGATCGAATCCTCTTCTCGATTGGCCACACCGCGGCGGACTACGCCGGCTGCGTGGCCGCGCTCGAATGGGGCGCATCGCATTTCACGCATCTCTTCAATGCGATGACGGGTCTCGATCATCGCCGTCCGGGTGCGGTCGGAGCGGCATTGACATCGATTGAGGCGACGGCGGAGCTGATCGCTGACGGCGTTCATGTCCATCCGGCGGTTCTGCGGATGGTCGCGCTGACGATGCCGCATCGCGTCGCATTGATCACCGACGCCGTTCGCGCGTGCGGGATGCCGGACGGGAAGTACAAGCTTTACGAGCACGAGATCACTGTCGCTGACGGCGCGGCACGCCTTAACGACGGGACCCTGGCGGGCAGCGTTCTCACGATGCGCCAGGCGGTGCAGAACATGGTGGAACTGGCCGGCTTGCCGCTCGAGCTGGTGATTCCGCTCGCGACCGAGGTCCCTGCGCGAATCCTGGGGGTGGCCGACCGCAAGGGAAAAATAGCGCCCGGTTACGACGCCGATCTGGTCGTGCTCACCGAGCGTTTCGAAGTGTCGGCAACGTACTTGCGAGGAGCGATGCTGTCATCCTGACCCGTTGAAGGACGGTCGAAGGACCCCCTGCCGAAACATGAACTGGGAAACGCTCACCGATTACGATGCCCTCTCCGACCGCGCCGCGAAGATTCTGCTCGCCGCCATCCGCAGCGATCCGCACATCGTCCTCGGCCTGCCGACCGGCCGCACGCCGGTGCGTATGTACGAGCGTGTTGTCGGCGCGTGCAGCCGCGAGTACCACTGCTTCCGCGATGCCGTGACGTTCAATCTCGACGAGTACGTCGGGATCGAGCAGGACCATCCCGGCAGCTATTGCACGTTCATGAAGCGCCACCTTTTCGACTTCATCGACATCGATCCGGTCAACGCGCACATCCCGAACGGGGCGGCGCCAGACCTTGACGCCGAGTGCGCGCGCTACGAGAAAGCGATCGCCGATGTCGGAGGGCTCGGCCTCACGTTCCTAGGGCTTGGCGCCAATGGCCACATCGCCTTCAACGAGCCCGGAACACCGTTCGATTCGCGAACACGCGTCGTGGCGCTTACGGAATCAACGCGGGTTGCCAACGAGTCTCTCTTCCCCGAGGGCAACGTGCCGGCGCAGGCGATCACGATGGGCATCGCCACGATTCTCGCGTCCAAGTCGATCGTCCTACTGGCCAGCGGCTCGAGGAAACGAGGAGCGATCGAGCGGCTGCGCTCGGGAGAGGTCAGCGAACAGTTTCCGGCGAGCGCGCTGTGGGAGCATCCCAACGTTACGGTGTTGATCGCGTAGGTCACGGACCGCAGCAGATTGGAAATGCGCGGGCGCGCCTTCGGACGCGCCCGCGCGGGGATTACTACACGGACCAGATCATCATTGCTTTTTTGGCGAAGTCTCGGGTGACGATTTCGTCACCGGCGGCTCCTGCGTCGGAGTGGGTGATGTACCGGCCGTTGCCGGCTTCGGCGCCGGCTTGGATTTGGTCTTGCGGCCGCGAGCGCCGAGGGCGATCCGCATGTCCTGGACGTGCGGAGCGAGACTGGCTGTCTCGGGACGTTTGGCCAGGCGTTTCGCCATCGCGTAGGTCATCAAGGCGTTGCTCCCAGCCTTGTTCCTCGCTGCCCTTACGCTGTGACGGACGAAAAGCGCCATTGCTTCGAACTCGTCTGCCACTGGATCGTACGCGTCAGCGAAACTCGCCATGTCGTGCATCTCCGGCGGGCCGAAGTTGCCTCCTCGGGCGAGCTCCTCGTTGTTCCGGATCGCCAGGGCGGTCAGGTCGACAAACTGCTGAGGCAACGAAGCAGCGGAAGCGAGCTGGCGTCCAGTGTTGCTGGACTCCGGGATCACGAAATTCGGTACTCTCTGCTTCATCGCGCGAATGTCATCGATGAGCGCTTGCGCGGCGTCCAGGTGGGATGCCGGCGGGGGTGTATCGGGTACTTCATTCGCTTTGGACACTATGTCCTCCGGTTTTTTCTCAACTGCTGTGATCAGAGCGAGCAGGTCGAGAGGAACGGGGGAGCGCGGCCTCGGAAGATCCGTCTTGGAGCCTCAGCGACGGTCAGGCGGACTGACCGTTGACGCCGGACGTGAATGCAGAAGATGCGGCTGATCTCTCGCGACAGGAACTTCAGCGAAGGGCGGCGGTGGATGATGAGACGAATGCGCGCCGGAGCGGGGCCGATCCGCCTGTACAGCTCCGAGAGATCGAGCGGTGCGGTGCCACTCTCGACGTAGCCGATCAGCGCCGTGAAGGAGTCGTCCCAGCGGTTGGAGATTGCTTCGAGCTTTCCCGCGGCGTCGATCCACCGAGCGACGACATCGATCATCAATTCCGGCGCATCGCCTGCGTACGCTGGTGCGAGAGCGACGTTGTTGCTCGTTGCCCTCAGACACTCGGCGCCGCGCCCCAACCGTACAATGGCTTCACCGAGCCAGCCGCAGATGCGCTGGAACTGTCGGGTAGCCCGGATCGGATGGTCCACGGCGAGCCTTTCGCAGGCGTTCAGGACACCGGAGGATCGGTCGATCAGCCGTAGCGAGGCAGCAATCGCCTGGCGCGTTCGACGGAGCGATCGAATCCACGAATGCCGCCGCTCGCGACGCAGTGCGTCCGAGCGCAGTCCGGCCCGACGCGGCCGCTTGTCGCTCTTTCTGAGGATAGCCCCTGTCTTTGATCTGGCCATGACAGTCTCCATGACAGTCCCGAACGCCACACAAAGCAGTCACCGAAACATGTTCTCGTTTCCTGCTTAGACGTTGATCACCTGAAAAGGTTACTGGAAGGAAATGCTCACCAAACCAGAAGGTAAGTGAGGTCAACAAGTTAAGGAGCGAATCGGTCAAGCTCAACGTCCTGGTCCGCAACCTCATCGACGTGGTAAGTCGACCATGTGCTCTTGTTCCGCAACCACATTCACCTGGTCGGTCGACCAGGTGCTCCTGGTTCCCCAACCACATTCACCTGGTCAGTCCACCAGGTGCTCCTGGTTCGCAACCACATTCACTTGGTCAGTCGACCAGGTGGTCCTGGTTCCCAACCACAACGACTTGGTCAGTCGACCAGGAGCTTCTGGTCCGCAACCACGTCGACGTGGTCAGTCAACCAGGACTTCCTGGTCCGCAACCTCAACGACGTGGTCAACTGGCCTCAACGGAGCGGTCCGTAACCTCAACAGAGCGGTGAGTCGACCGCAACGGAGCGGTGAACCTCTCCCTCCGCTGGATGGTCCGCCGCACCGAGCCCGACCTCGGCATCTGGGCTTTCGTCGATCCCGCCAAGCTCGTGATGCCGGTCGATACGCACGTCCACCGCATCGCCACATTCCTCGGGCTTAACGGCCGCAAGACTGCGGACTGGAAAGCGGCACGGGCGCTCACCGATCGCCTCGCGAAGTTCGATGCCGCCGATCCCGTTCGCTACGACTTCGCCATCTGCCGCCTCGGTATCCTCGATCTCTGCAGCCGCAAACGCCACAAAGCAAACTGTGACGTTTGCCTGCTGCGCGATGTCTGCCGCTTTCCGGTTCTGTGACGAGCGCGGCGATTCTCCTAGGGGAAAGGGTTATGGACGATCCGCCACTTTCGTCACCACGACATCGTACGTTGCGCCGAGGGAGGTGACCCCCTCATTCGGCTTGAGCGCGGGCCGAAATTGAAATCTCGCGCTGAAACTCCGATCCACACGCCGGCTTTCTGCTTCAAATTCATAAATCCCGCTGCGGCTCAGAAACGCGTAACCATCGCGTCCGACGAGTTTGCCAACGACACACGGCATCCACTCGTCGCATTCGATCGTCCCGTAGCTCGCCGCGTATTGAACATCCACCACCGGCCCGACTGCTGCGGTGAGGAGGGTCTCACCTTGAGGCAACGTTGGCAGCGGCTTCGACCAAACCGGATTGCTGCGATCCGTCGGGTACATCACTCCATCGATCAACCCGCTTTCCTCCATCGTAGCGCGTGCCACCTCGGTTGCGGTTGTCGTGTCGTAAAGCCGCAGCAAATAAATCGTCTCACCGCTCCTATAGTTCAAGCATCGAAAATTCAGCCAATTCGACACTCGGACTATACCGATATGCAGCGTTCCCTGATCAATCGCTTGGGCAAGAGCGCGTCGCCCCCCCTCGATGAGCGGAGGTTTAGGGCCGCGCAAAAGCACCTGGACTTGCTGGAGGAAATCCTCGATAACCGCGGCATCGTTCTTCGGAAACGGCTTGGGCGCGTACACGGGGTCGCCCGGGCGCTGCGTACGCATATGTGCCTCGAATCGTCCCCGTCCCGCGAAATCATCAACGTTGCAGGTTTCAGGGTTTGAAGCAACAGTACGAACGCTTTGAAGCGCTGCCATTACAACCAGTATGAGCACTTTATTCTTCACGAAATATCCCTTAGTAGTCATAAGGTCCTCCCCCGCCATGAGCCGAGCCATCGCCGCCAGTCACATAGATGGTCGGGTTGTAGTCAGCCAGTGTTTTCGGTCCCGCGGTAGCGGCTGAGTTGCTTATGACCTGTGCGCAGACGTAACCGAATTCGGTACAGTTCAGATATTGCCAGGTGGCGGCCGTGTAGTTCTGACCGCCTCCTAGCTCAGGATCGTGAACGTATACGTCATCCCAGTAGTAATTCTTGTGGTTGTTCGCGTCGACCGTCATATGCCACGACCCGCCGTAAAGGACTACTGTGTGCTCACCTGTCCGCGTGATACAAATGACCGGATCCTCGTTCGACACGGAACTGATCTGACGAGCAAAGTAAAGGTTGTCGGTTCGTAACCCCTGATCCCAATAGGCGTCGAAATAACAATAGGTATTCACACCTCTTACTAAGTCATCCGGGAGAATGCCGCTGTCCATGGTGCCATGCATGAATGCGTACAGGTCATCCTGGCTAATGTCGGTACCCGCCCAGTGTGCAACCATTTGAACGCACGCCGCCGCGCAGTAATAATAGTGCTCTTCTGGATAGAAAGGGACACTCGCATAAAGGAAGCCACTGTTAGGTGACTCGAAGTAGCAGCCGGTCGTTATCAGAACGATGGCGCCGATGACGACGGCGATCGTCCGCGTGTGAAGCGAAGCGCGATGTAAAAGCGTCATTGTGCCTAGTACCCCCTTAGTTATGGTTGGGTGACAATACGAATTATATTCCTGAAATGTGAGTACGTCAATCGACCGAGCCGCTTGGGCAGCAGTACGGGGCTGCCATTCGGCAGCACGGCACGCTCGGCGATCTTTTCCAGATCTGTACGACGATGACGATCCCGACGTCGGCCCGTCGCTGACGCGATTCGTCGAAGCGCTGATCGGCTCGCGCAGGACGAAGGCTCTCGACTACCTGCTGACCTCCCCGGCCAACGGTTCTGCCTGCAAACGGAAGAACGCAAGCTCGAGAAAAGGGGTCGGCCGACCTGAACCCCGTCCGCGGAGGGAGTACGAATGGCCAGGTCAAGCGCCTTTGTCACTCCAACCGGGCACCGTTCTCGCTCTTGCGTCTGCATCCATGGCTGTACTGGCTGACGACGCACCTGTCCGGCGACCGATTCTCGGGATCCTCTCGATCCTGCTCCTCTTCATTCTCTACAGGATCTTCGCGGTCTACACGGTCCGCGTTGGGGAGTGCAGGCCGAAGCCGGTCGATCCCAATGTCCGCATCCTGACGCGCGACGAGGCGGGACGGCTTGTCTCCTTCCCCGAGCGGATCGGCTTTCCGCTGCAGCGACGGCCGCTCGTCGTCATGACCTACAACATCGAAGGTCATGATGAGCTGTACGACACCGGCCATGCCGCGAAGATCGCGGCCACGATCAAAGCATTCAGGCCCGACATCGTCGGACTGCAGGAAGTTCACGATCACACCTGGCAGGTGCGCTTCCGCAATCAGTACGAGGAGATCCGGAAGCTGACCGGCATGAACGGCTACTTCGGAAGCAGCTTCCGCAGTCTCGGCGGCGATTTCGGCAACGCCATCCTCACGCGCGGCGAGATCGTCTCTGCGGCCGTTCATCCATTGCCGAGCGTCGGCGAGCCGCGCAGCGTGCTCGAGTCGGTGATCCGAATCGACGGCGCAACGATCAACGTGTACGTAGCGCACCTCACCGCCTGGGCAAGCTTCAACTCGAAGACCCGCGGGGTGCAGCTCGAGTGTCTGGCGAAGCATGTCCGCACCAGCCGTTATCCCTACCTGTTGCTCGCCGATTTCAACGCGCCGCCTGAGACACCGGAAGTCACGAAGTTCGAGAAGGAAGACGCCGCCCAGCTTTGCGGGCCGGACATCAAGCTCACGCACCCGTTCCTCGGGCAGCGGATCGACTACATCTTTGCGGACTGGGGATGGCGCGTCGCCCGCACGCGCGCTCCTGCGACCGGCGCGTCCGATCACTATCCCGTCATCGCGGAGCTTTACTGGAGCAGGAATTGAGCGAGAGGAAGCGGATCGAGAATACCAGGCGAGGCTCGCAGTTTTAGTAGGGAATTCGTGATCTCGTCACCGCACGATTGTCATTCCGAACCGGCGAAGCACGGAGAGGAATCCCCCGCCTACCGAGCGCCCTCGTGCATCCTGAGGGGATTCCTCTCCGCGCTTCGCCGGTTCGGAACGACAACACCTTCGACTCGCGAATCCACTAATCTACTGCTCAACCCATGGCCACTCTTCCCGTCGAAGGACGCTGGTCGATCAAGTCTGTCGGTCGCGACAACATCGCGGAGACCCTGGCCTTTCTCCGGCGCGATCCATTGATCAACGTTTACCTGATCGCGCGCATCAACGAAGAGCGCTTTGCCTCGTCGACGCAAACAGTGGAGGTGCGCCATAACCGCGAGATCGTCCTCGTCGCGTCGCTGGCCACGAACATCGTTCTGGCCGGCGATCGCGCGCTATCGCCAGACCTCACCGAGACCGCCATCGCCGCCATCGCCGACCGGATTCTGACGAAGATGCTGCCGGTGCGCGCAATCATCTCCCCGGCCCATCTCGTGGAACAGCTCTGGGCGCGCCTGCACAACCGGCTCGATCCCCCGACGGTCGTTCGGATGAATCAGCCGGTTTATGCGATCCGAAGCAGGCTCGACTTTCCCGATCTGAGCGAGGCGCGTTACGCGACCTCGCGTGATCTCGAGGCGCTCGTTCCCGCGTGTGCCTCGATGCACCTCGAGGAGGTCGGGATCGATCCGCTGGAGCGCGACTCGGCCGGCTATCGCGAGCGCGTCCGCGAGCTGGTCGAACAGAAGCGCTCGGTAATCCGTATCGTCGACGGGATGATCGCCGCGAAATGTGAGTACTCGGCGGTCACCGACGACATGGTGCAGCTCATGGGAGTCTGGACGAATCCGCGCCTTCGGCGCCGCGGCCATGCCCGCGCCCTTCTTCGCGAGGTGTGCGGACATCTCGCCCGGAAAGGGAAGACCGTCACGCTATTCGTGAACGACTTCAACCTTCCCGCTATCGCCCTTTACGAGTCCCTCGGCTACCAACGGATCGGCATGAATCGCGCCCTGATCTGGTGAGCGGCGGGGAAAAGGGGCCTGAACATTGCACAATTTGACTTTGGCCGGCTGATGCGGCGGAAGGATCGCGTTGCCAGGCTGGAGGTTGAAATGGCGGAGATCGGTACCGTTAAGTGGTTCAACAACGACAAAGGCTTCGGCTTCATCAAACGTGACACTGGTGAAGACGTGTTCGTTCATCACAGCGCCATACAGGCTCAGGGGTATCGGACGCTGAACGAAGGCGAGCGCGTCGAGTTCGACGTCAAGCAGGGTCCCAAAGGATTGCAGGCCGAGAACGTCCGCCGTGCGGAAGGCGAACGGAACGCCTCCTAAGGCCCACCGGCCTAGTGCTCAGTCGGCCCGAAACGCGCCATCATGAAGGCTCCGAGGGTGCCGCCCACGGCGAGCGCGGGAAGGGCCTGTCCCTGCCCTTTGAGCGCCAGCACCAGCGCAGCGAGCCCTCCAGCAACGAGGATGAGCGTCCGGAGTGCGATGTCCTGAAGATCGACTTTCATGATGTGGGTTGCGGCGATTGGAGCGCCGTTAAGGGTTATTGTAACAGAGAGTCCGGTTGATTGGACCCGAGGTAGACTCCGCTTCAGGGGGAGCGCCTTACGGAACACGAACGATGTCCCGCAGATCCCGTCGCATTCATTCAGGCTTGCGTCCGCAGGCGAGCCATATACTGGACTTACCATGTGAACATGCGGCTCGGCCCACGGCATATTTCACGCGATGAAATACTCGCCGCGGTGAATTCGTATCAGCTCGTAGAGTCGTACCCGGAAGACAAATATCTTCCAAGCTATCTCATCCTGGCTGGCGCCAGCTTTCATGTTCTGTTTGCGACCGACATCGAAGAAGACAACGTCCGCGTGGTGACGGCGTATCGACCGGATCCCCGAGAATGGCATCCCGGTCTGACGATGAGGAGATCCAAATGAAATGCCGAGTTTGCGGAGGGACGCAGCAACCCACGAATACTGATCTTCCCTTCAAGACCGGAGAACGGTCCATCGTGATCCTGAAGTCTCTTCCGGTGCTTCAGTGCCCGCAGTGCCACGAGTACTCGATGGACGATCCGACGTTCCGGAGAGTGGAGGAGATCCTTGCCCATGTCGACTCCGGCGCTGAGCTGGAGATCATCCCCTTCGCAGCCTGAGCTCACCGCAAAGAAACGTCGCGCGCTCCACCGACAACCGACAACGCGCGGCCCGCCAGGGGCGCGCAATAATCACATTCTTTTCGGCACCGGAATCCCGAGCAACTCCAGCGCCCCCGCCATCGTCCGCCGGAACACCTCGGCGCACACGGCGCGGCGCTGCCGTTCGTCGGCGTCCTTCTCATTGAGGATGGGGTACTTGTGGTAGAAACTGTTGAACTTCTGCGCGAGCTCGAAGAGGTCGTGGGTGATGATCGACAGCTCCAGCGCGTCGGTGGCCCTGCGAATCGCGGCCGGGAGCTCGGCGCTGAGCCGCACCAACTCCCACATCTCGTCCGTGAGTCCCTCGGTGAGTGTGAGCGCGTCGAGCGACGCGTCGTCCAGCCTCGCATCGACATCCCGATCGGCCATCTTGCGGAAAATGTTTTCCACGCGAACGACTGAGTACTGCAGGTACGGCCCCGAATCGCCTTCGAACGTGAGCGCCTCGTTGAAATCGAAGGCGATGACTTTGTTGCGGCCGTACTTGAGCATGAAGTAACGGAGCGCGGCGACAGCGATCTGCTGTCCGAGCTGCTCGATCTCCGCATCGGTCAGCCCTTCGCCGCGGCCCTCGCGCACCGACTCGGAAGCCTTGGTTTGCAGCACGTCGATCAGATCGTCGGCTTTCACGCCGAGGCCCTTGCGGCCTGACATCTCGATGAACGGCTTCTTTGAGTCTTCTTCGGAGACCTCGATGTCGAGCGCCTTTGCGGTCGCGGGGGTGAGCGCCACCATTTCGTACGAGAAGTGAATCGACTTCTCCGCCTCGCGTGCGTGACCTAGTTGACGGACGCCTTCCTTCACCACCTTCTGCAGATAGGCCTGACGCACATCGATCACGTTGACGACTCTCTGCGCACCGCCGAAGTGCGGCGCGTCGGACGATCCGTCACCGCTCGTCGTCTCCCATAGAACGTGGCCGTCGGGATAGGTCCAGAACTTCCGGAAGCTGAACGTGCGGTCGAGCAGGCCGAACTTCCAGAGCTGATAGGCGATGTCCTTGCCGGTGTATGTGACCGTTCCATTCGAGCGCACGAGGATCTTGTCCGGCTCGTTCATCCCCTCGAACTCGGAGGCTTCGTCGAGTTTCATCACCCAGCAGTCTTTGTGTTTGCCTTCCGTCTCCTGAATCACGGCGCCGCTGGCCTTCAACAACTCGAACGCGCGGTCCCAGAAATGCAGCGCGATGATGTCGCTCTCTTTCGGCAGAAGGTCATACGTGATGCCGAGGCGGAGCATCGTGGCGATGTGGCGCTCAACGATTGCTCGGGCAATCGTCGACGCGAATTCGAACGTCTCTCCCTCGTGCCGCTCGATATCGTGCAGCGTGTCCCGCCGCCACTGCTGCGCCTCGGGATGCGCCGCGTAGTAGCTGGCCATCTTCGAGTAGACATCCCAGCAGTAGTAGTCGAAGCGGACGTTGGGATCGTCGATCATCTGCCGAACGTCGGCGAGCGACTTCGGCTCGAGATGCTGGAAGGCCACGACGACGTCCGCAACCTGCACGCCCGTGTCATCGATGTAGTTCTGCGTCTCCACGCGATACCCGAGCCACTTCATGCAACGGACGTAGGTGTCGCCGAGGATCGCGTTGCGAAGGTGGCCGATGTGGGCCGCCTTGTTGGGATTGATATTCGTGTGCTCGACGATGACGCGCTCGCCGGTTGGCGCCGCCGGCGTCATCACGCTTCGAATGTGTGCCGCCGTGAACGCACCGCGGTCGAATCGGAAGTTCAGATAGCCGGCGCCCTCGACGGTCACCGACTGCACGAACATCGGCAGCGTCAGCCCGTCCACCATCGCCTCGGCGAGCTCGCGCGGCTTCCGTTTCAGCGCCTTGGCCAGCTCCAGACAAAGCGGCGTAGCCAGATCGCCCATCGCCAGACGCGGCGGCGATTGCAGCACGACGCGATCGATGGCGTGGCCAAAGAGCGTGAGAACGCGCGAGGTGAGAGTTTCCGTGAGTTGGTCTGTGATTTGTTCGAGGATCAAGGGGCACTCCGATGAAAGGATGAAGATTGAAGGATGAAGGATGAAAGGCGCAGAACGGCTGAACTATTCATCCTTCATCCTTCCGCCTTCATCCTTCAACAACGACTCGCCCGTCATCTCCTTCGGCTGGGGGATGCCGAGGATGGCGAGCATGGTCGGCGCGACGTTCTGCAATGACCCGCCGCTCCGAAGTTTGCCGAACTGCTTGTGTGGATCGACGAGGATCAGCGGCACAGGATTCGTCGTATGCGCCGTGTGTGGCTGGCCGGTGGTCGAGTCGAACATCAGCTCGGCGTTCCCGTGGTCGGCGGTGATCAGCGCAATGCCATCGATCTTCTCGACCGCGGCAAGGATCCGGTCGACGGCGACGTCCGTGTCGTGCACCGCTTCGATCGCCGCGCTCATGACTCCCGTGTGGCCGACCATGTCGGGATTGGCGATATTCATGATGATGACGTCGAACTTCTTCGAGGCCACCGTCTCGACGACCTTGTCCGCCAGTGCGACGACCGACATCTCCGGCTTCAGATCGTACGTGGCGACCTTCGGAGAGGGAACGAGAATCCGTTCTTCGCCCGGCAATGGCGTATCGGAGCCGCCGTTGAAGAAGAACGTGACGTGTGCGTACTTTTCGGTCTCGGCGATGCGGAGCTGTTTGAGGCCCGCGTGCGAGAGGACTTCGCCGAGGTGGTTATTAATCTCCTGCGGCGGGAAGAGCACCGGCAGCGTCCACTCTTCGCGGTAGGAGTTCATCGTGGCGATCCGCACCTTCGGATGCACGGCACGGTGAAAGCCGTCGAAATCGTCATCCGTGAATGCAGTGACGATCTGGCGCATACGGTCCGCGCGGAAGTTGAAGAAAACGACCGCATCGCCGTCTTCCATCCGCCCTTTGTGCGCCCCCTCGGGAGTGAGCACCGAAATCGGCTCGATGAACTCGTCCGTCACGTTCTGCTCGTAGAAACGACGCACCGTCTCGATCGGGTCCTTTGTCTCGGTGCCGACGCCGAGGGTCATGAGGTCGTAGCCGCGCTGAACGCGATCCCAGCGTTTGTCGCGATCCATCGTGAAGTAGCGTCCGATGATCGTGGCGATGTGAGCCTCGGGCTTGTTCTTGATGTGCTCGGCCAGCCGTTCGAGGTATTTCTCCGCGGACTTCGGCGGCGTGTCGCGGCCGTCGAGGATCGCGTGAATGAAGACTTCTTTCGCGCCGAGTGCGATGGCGGCGTCGATGAGTCCGTGCAGGTGCGTCTGCATCGAATGGACGCCACCGTCGGAGAGGAGCCCGACGAGATGAACCGCTCCTCCCCTTCGTACGAGATCGACGAGTGTCTGATTGGTTTCCAGCTCGTGCCGCGCGACTGCGTTGCCGATGCGGACAATGTCCTGATCGACGATCCGGCCGGCACCGATGTTGAGATGCCCCACCTCGGAATTGCCCATCTGATCGCGCGGCAGACCGACAGCGCGGCCAGAGGCTTCGAGCGTGGTCCACGAAGAATCCCGAAACAGGCGATCGAAACGCGGCGTGTCCGCCTGCGCGATGGCGTTGTACTCCGAATCGCTTCGGCAGCCGAAGCCATCGAGCACGATGAGGATGAGGAAGGGGCGGCTGGGCATTGGTGTGGGTGTCGTTTGTCGGGAGTCGGGGGTCGGAGAGAGAACCTCCGAATCGCGATTACTCGCGCGTGACCCGGGATGCGCGACGATATCAAAAGCGGGTGTCGGGCGTCGGAGTAACAGGACGTGGTCATCGCGAAGAACGGAGCCAAGGTCCGCGTTACGACTCCCGACCCCCGACCAGCGACTCCCGCACTCTGCTACACTTTCCGTACAGCATTCAGCACCGCGGGAGGGGGCGGACCCATGAAGACCTGGGAGTACAAGATCATCAACGTCCGGTCGGAGAATTACTCGATGGATCCGCGGCGCGCCGAAGAGTTGAATCGTCTGGGCGACGACGGATGGGAGCTGGTCAGCATCACATCCATCAATTTCAAGACCGGCGCGACCGATCACATCGGCATGGTCTTCAAGCGTGAGAAACAGCAACCGCACGCCTAGTTCCGCGCGTCGCCAGCCGCTCTCGTCCCCGTCAGCGAAGTTCTTCTGCTACAGTTCTTCGTAATCAATCGGAGTGAGAGCCCATGGCAAAGAAAATCCTCCTCGCGGATGACAGCATCACCATCCAGAAAGTCGTCGAGTTGACGTTCTCGGACGGCGATTACGAAGTCACGGCGGTCAACAACGGCGCGAAGGCGATCCAGAAACTTTCCGAGATGCGTCCGGACATCATCCTGTCCGACATCATCATGCCGGAGAAGAATGGCTACGAGGTGTGCGAGTACGTGAAGTCGCATCCCGAGTATCGCAACATCCCCGTGATCCTGCTGACCGGAACGTTCGAGCCGTTCGATCCGGATCGCGCCGACAAGGCCGGCTGCGATGCCGTGGTGACCAAGCCGTTCGAATCGCAAAGCCTCATCCACAAAGTCGAAGAGCTCGTGCAGCAGAGCCGGTCGAACGCGGCCGCAGCCGAACCGGAAGAGGCTGTCGCTCCCGCCCTTTTCGCCGATATGCCCTCGTTCGAGCCGGCGCCCGCAACGGCTGCCGATCCATTCGCGCACGACGACGATATCTTCTCCGCCGCTCCAGCAACGGCGGCACCGACGACCACGGACATGCCATTCGACGCTCCACCGGAACCGGCATACGGAAACGAAACGCGGGCGCTCCCGCGGATGAGTTTTGAGGAGATGCAGCAGATGGCGAACGCCCCTTCGACACCGGCCCTGCATCAGGACGCAGCGCCCGCTCCCGAGCCCTCACCGTGGGACGAACCGGCGCCGGCTTTCGGCGGCGAAACCCGCGCTTTCCCGCGCATGAGTTTCGAGGAGATGCAGCAGATGGCGTCGGCATCGCAACCGGCAGCCGAGGCGCCAGCGGAAACGCCGTCGCCATTCGAGGCGGCGCCGTCTTCACCCGCCGAGGAAACATCGCCGTGGGACGAGCCGAAAGAAGACGCAGGTGCGACGCGCGCCTTCCCCGCCATGAGTTTCGAAGAGATGCGTCAGATGGCCGAGGCGCAGGCAACGCCAGCGCCGTTTGAAACGCAGGCGGAAGTCCCAGCGGCCTCCGAGCCGTCGCCCTGGGATGAGGCGCCTTCGGCATTCGGCGGCGAGACGCGCGCATTCCCTCGCATGAGCTTCCAGGAGCTGGAAAAGATGGCCGCCAAACCGGCCGCAGCACCGGAGCCGGAACCGAAACCGGCACGGTCCGCTCCTGAAGCAATGCCGACCGCCGATCCGTTTGCGGATTCCTCGCAAGCCGAGTCGCCGTTCGCGGCAGAGGCGCCGGAGCCAGCTCTGGCCGAGGAAGCGCCCTGGTCATCGCCGGCGTCTGCGCCGGTGGCCCCTGAAGCGGCTGCTGCAAGCACGGAGGTCAATTCGCAGATCACCGACTCCGTCACGGACGCTGGTGCCATGCCGGCCGATCTGACCGCCGATTTGACCGAGGCCCAGGTGGATCGGATTGCCCGTCGCGTCGTGCAGCTCATGGCCGACAAGGTAGTGCGCGACATCGCGTGGGAAGTGATTCCTGACCTTGCAGAGATGGTGGTGAAGGAACGGATCCGCCAGCTCGAAGCAGAGGCATAGGTTGCGGTCGCGAGACCGCACATGAAGATCTACACGAAAACCGGCGACGGCGGCGAGACGTCGCTGTTCGGCGGCGCCCGCGTCCGCAAGGATGACGCGCGCATCGAGGCGTACGGCACGGTCGACGAGCTGAACTCGTTCATTGGCGTGGCCCGCGCAGCATGGCCGTCATCTACCGGCGATGCGCAGCTTCACGCGATCCAGTCGGACCTCTTCGATATCGGTGCGCACCTGGCGTCGCCCGGCCTGTCGCGATTCGCGGGCCCCGATCCCGCGCGGATCACGGCGCTCGAGCAGTCGATCGACGCGATGGAGTCCGATCTCGCGCCGCTCAAGACGTTCATCCTCCCCGGCGGAAGCATCGCCGCGGCATACCTTCACGTCGCTCGAACCATCTGCCGCCGCGCGGAACGGCTCGTCGTCGCGTTGCGCGATGACGATGCTGCAACAGTCGCGTCGATCACGTACCTCAACCGGTTATCGGATTACCTGTTCGTCGCGGCGAGGCACGCAAATCACCTCCATGGGGTACCGGATGTGCCGTGGACGCGCGGGTAGACCGCGGATGCGCAATTTGGCCGGCTGTAGCCCCGCGATCGTTTCGACATGACTTCTCCAATGCCCCGCAGGACATTCGTTTTCGGACGTCAGATGACGATCGGCGTGCCGTCCTACGGATGCGGCCACGACAAATCATCGAGCGCATGGATGACTCGATGAATGATCCGGCTGATCATCGATCGGGATGGTTGATCGCCGTCATTACGGCTCGGAGCGGCCAGGAGCGGCATGGACAGAGAAACAAGAAACAGCGTTACAGCGACGAATCGTTTCGACATGATTCCTCCTCCGCGTTAAAGGTTGCCCCTCGATGGTTGGGAGTGTCGTTCCCGAAGCGCTTCCCAACCCGCACAGCGCGTAAGCCGCGATTATGCACGATCATCGCGCTGAGCCGGACCATGTCCCTTCGCGTAATTGCTTACTCCCCCGAGTCCCGCCGCTTCGGTGAAATCGCCGAATTCCGCCACGCCGACCACCAGAGATCGCGCAGCAACGAAGCGCCCGCCGCCAAACGTTCGCTCGCGAATGCCTTCCCCTCGGCTGACGGAGTCTTGCGAAAGTTGTCGAAGTCTCCGTCCTTGTCGAGCCGGTACGTCGTCTCGACCAGAGTGTTCGACTGCCGCACGAAGGCGATGGCCGTGTCGAAGTAGTCGCTGCGCAACTGCGGCGCGGCCAGCTTCGCAACGATGTTCTCGGTGGCGATCGAGTGCGAGACGAAATCGGTTTCGAAGCGTGCGTGGATCTGGCAATCGTTGGCGTAGCCGTTCGGGTTCGGCCAGATCCAGCCGTTGTAGGCGATCGTCGTGTGCAAGGGATTCGACGCGTCGGCGACAAAGTGCCCGAGGACGCCGGAGTCGCGGATGATGTCGCGCTCGATGAACGAACGCTCAGGCGATCCCGCCGCTGCCGCGCGCCAGAGACGCCATTCGGTCGTGATCTGCTCGCACATCTCCGCGATGCGCCACGGCAGGAAGCCGGGATCCGAGTTCCGGATGCCGAGGCGGCGCTGCGTGCCCGAGGTGATGAGGAGCGCGAGAAACGCGTAACGGTCGCGTGGCAGTTTCAGCGCGGCGACGTATTCGTAGTTGAGCTGATGATCCGGACTGTTCGCCGCGTCGACCGACTGTCCGCCGCCGCGCCAGCGATCGGGGTCGGGTCCCAGCCAGGTGAGCTGCGGGAACGAGCGATAGAAGAATTGCGGCATGTCGGTCGGCAGTCCGATCGCGGCCGCTTCGTTGGTCATCAGGTGCCCGGCCTGTCCCCAGGCAAACGCGGGAACGGTGCAAAGCAGAAGCAGAAGAGGGAGAAGGATTCGTTTCACCGGCCGATTGTAGTTGACGGGAAAAACGAAACGGCCTCGCAGGGTGCGAGGCCGCAATCAATTCCAGTTGGTCGGGGCAAGAGGATTTGAACCTCCGACCTCACGGTCCCGAACCGTGCGCTCTAACCAGGCTGAGCTATGCCCCGGGGAAGTCGGGACGCGCCGGGAACGGCGCGAAAAAGAGTGCGGATTCTAGGAGATCCGCGACGACCGGTCAAACCGGCCCCTCCCGGGGTTCATTCCTCACCGCGACGAGAGCTCGTCCGATCAGAACCGCCACGAAAGTCCAGTTGAAACAATCAGAGGCCGCACGTTCATTTTCACCGACGACGATGTGCCGATGAACGCTGCCTCCGACTTCGTTTCGATCGGGATGTAGCGCGCATCGCCTAGGATGCTCCAACGCTTTGATAGCTGCACTTCCACTCCGCCGTCGACGACGAGTCCCGTTGGATCTTTGAAGTGGATACCGCTGGCGCCAATGCTTCCCACCGAGTGATTGATGTTGCGCAGAATGACGTGCGTGATGCCGGCGCCGAGGTAAGGGCGGACCGTGCCATGCTCGGTGAGGTGCCACTGCAGCAGCGCGGTGATCGGGTAGATCTGGGCACGTCCGAGATCCGCGGACGCGAAGAAGTCCGAGCCGATCGTCCGGACTTTGAGCTGCGATTCCAGCACAGCGGCTTTGGCTTCGATCGATACGCGGTCAGTCAGAAAGAAGTTCAAACCCAGTCCAACGCCGCCCCCGGTTCCGAACTGCGGGTCGAAATGGACGCCGGTCGAGAAGTCCGCGTCGCGTCCGGGGCGGCGTGCGCCCTCGGCATCCACCAAAACATCCACGCGATGCTGCGCGAGCAGCGGCGCAGCGACTAGGGCGATGAGAGCCGCGAGCATCAGTCCTTTCATTGCGGTGAACAAGCAGCAAGAACCGTGCGCTAAACCTGATTCGAGGAATCCTCTCTCGTCGCAACGTCGTTAGGTATCGCCGAAGGGGGACTCCATGTCCATGCGTTTCGTCCCGGTGCTCATCCTCGCTGCCGCACCGCTTTTCGCGCAGCAGCCGCCGCAGCCGCCACAACCTTCACCAATCTTCGGCGAAAAGGTCGACGTCAATCTCGTCCAGCTCGACGCGGTAGTCACCGATAACCGCGGCAATCAGATGCTCGGCCTGACGAAGGACGATTTCATCGTTCGCGAAAACGGCGTGGCGCAGACGATCGATACGGTCGACTATTTCACGAATCGCCGTCTGATCGATGCCCCCGAATCGTTGGCGAAGTTCAAAGTCGAGCGCGTTCACGACGAGCGCTACCTCATCTTCTTTTTCGACAAGGCATCCGCGGATGTCGGTCTTCCCAGCGAGATGATTCGCGCGCGGGCCGACGTGGCTCGCTTCATCAACGACCATCTCGGTGCCGATGATCGCGTCGCCGTCGCCGGCCACGACGTGCGTCTGAAGGTCTACACGGACTTCACCTCGAACAAAGAGAAGATTCGCCGCGCCTTGAACGAGGCAACCTCCTACGGCCTCGGCATCCGTACCAAAGATGCACCAGCAACCGGTCCCTCGCTGATGCGCAACATGGACATCGACCGCATGATGAACAAGACGGGCTCGGTCTACGAGGCGCTCGACCTTCTCGGCGATGCACTGCGGCCGATTCATGCGCGGAAGGACGTCGTGCTCTTCTCGAACGGAATCGTCGGTCCGGATGAGGACATCCGCGGCGGCATGGTGGTCAATCGAAGCCGCTTCTACGATCCGATGATCGAATCACTCAATAGCGCCGACGTCACGCTCTATCCCGTCTCTCTCGTGAGCGACTTCGACGCCCCGGCGTTCGTGCACCAGAATCTGGCGACGATGGCCAGCGACACGAACGGCCAGTACTTCCGCCTGCACACCAGCTTCACGACGCCGCTGCAGCAGATCGAAAAGCGCACGGCCGGCTACTACCTCATCAGTTACTACACGAAGAAGCGCCCGGGTGAGCACGGCTTCCAGAAAGTCGACGTCAGGCTTCGCAACCCGGAGTTCAAGATCAGCGCGCGGTCGGGATATGCGTACGGCGATTAACCATCACGCCCAAGGCCGTTTCGGTCTACTTCCGCGGCTAGCGGCTACGTTGTCGTTCTGCCTGGCGTTCCTGCTCTTCGCCGCTCCAGCTGACGCCCGCAACCGCGACGTCTCCGGCCACTACGAGCGCAACGCCGAGAATGACCAGGCCTCGCTCGACATCACGATGCTCCCCGGCGACCGCGTGAAGGTCGACGGCGTCGCACTCTGGAACATCAAGAACGAGAAGTACGGCCCCAACCTCGGCGAGCTCAACTTCGAAGCCCCACTGAAAGACGACACCGTCACCTGGCACGACCCCGACGGCTACAGCGTCACAATCCACTTCTCCCGCAAAGCCCTCGACGTTACGGAACACGAAGTCGACGGCCACTTCGGTCACAACGTGACGTTCGTGGGGCACTACGTTAGGACGAAGGCGAAGGCGGGCGACTAAGCAGCCTGCGGAACGGTTGCGTCGCAACGTAGGTCGGACTCTCCAGTCCGACGCAGTACCGGAAGCGACGCGCTGCGTTACGATATCCGGCTATGAAGAACATCATCGTCGCCGTATTGCTCGTCACCGGCCTGACTCTGACCAGTTGCAAGAAGAAAGAGGAAGCCGTTGCGCCGCCGCCCGCTGCGCCTGCACCTGCTGCGACGACCTCGAGCACCGCACCGGCGCCGAAAGCGCTCACGCCGATTCCAACCGTTACACTAGCCGCGGATGCTCCCATCCCCGGAAACGGCCTGGCCCTCTGGCTGACCGGCGACGACGCCATGAAATCCGCGACTGCGGGCAAGCTGACCACATGGACGAACCCGCTCGTACCGAACGTCTCCGCATCAGCCACCGAAGGGACACAGCAACCGTCCGTCGCGGCGAGCGCCATCAACGGCCACGCCGCGGTGCGCTTTGACGGCGCGACGAACATGTTGCGCACGAATATCGACATCAGCCCCGCGTCGTGGCCTGACGTTACCGTGATCACGGTGTTCAACAGCGCTACCGACGTGAAGAACCCTCTGCGCAGCGTGTATGGCGACGACAACAGCGACTACGACCGCGCGGCCGGCCTCGACGATCGCAGCGGCGACGAAAAGAACTACGTGATCTTTGCCGGCGATCGCGGCGTGGCCGGCTACTTCGCGCTGAAAGCAGACCAGCCTTACCTCACCACCGATCAGTACACCGCCACCGAGTTCAACGGCTGGGTCGATGGGAAGCCGGCGATCACCAAGCTCGCCACACACTGGGGCGAGGCGCTGCCAAACATGTACATCGGCGGCACGGGGACGAGCTACGAACAGTACTGGAAGGGCGACATCGCCGAGATGATCGTCTACGCCCGCGTGCTCACAGACGCGGAGCGAACCAAGGTTGAGGATTACCTGGCGAAGAAGTACGGGATGACGTTGACGCGCTGAGTGTGGCGTTTTTTGCCCGAGAGTGCCGTTGGGTTGTGCCGAGCACGCGAGCGTCTTGCGTCAGCAGCCCCTTCGCGCAAGGTCGCATTACAATGACTATCGATGTCCGCCCACATCAAACTTGATCCCGAGTTCGTCGCAGACTTTTGCAGGCGGCACCACGTCCGGCGTCTGTCGTTGTTCGGATCGGTGTTGACAGACCGGTTTCGTCCGGAGAGCGACGTTGACGTGCTGATTGAATTTGAACCGGGCCACACCCCCGGGTTCTTTGCTCTGGCGCGCATGCAGTTCGAGATCGAGGCAGTTGTGGACAGACCAGTGGACCTCCGCACGCCCAAAGACCTGAGCCGTTACTTCCGTGATGAGGTCCTCCGATCCGCCGAGGTGCAGTATTCCGCCGTCTGACCGCGCCCGGCTGGGACACATGCTCGAGGCGGCGCGAAAAATCGCTCGCTTCACGAGCGGACACCGATCGGCGGAGGAACTACTTGCCAGCGAATCGGATTTCTGGAGCGTCGTTCACATGCTCGAAATCATCGGAGAGGCCGCGGCTCATGTGAGCGCTGATACGCGAACAATGCTTCCACTGCCGTGGCTGGAGAGCGTGGCCACGCGGAACTTCCTGGCGCATGGATATTTCGACATCGATGAGGTTGTCGTCTGGCGAACGGCGACCGAAGACATTCCGCTACTTGCAAATGCACTCGAGACGTTCTTTGATCGCGAAGCAAGAGGAGAGTGAGCTACAACCCTTCATCAAGACTCAAAAAAAGGCGGCCGCTTCGGCCGCCTTTCGTTCGGAACCACACGATTCTTCAGAACCGGATGGTGAGCACGTCGCGGACAACGTTGTGATTGTCGACGAGCACGAGCCTGCCGCCGATCGTGACGTAGTGATGATTGCGCGGCGCGGGCGGGAGATGCCTGCGAAGATCGGAGGGAACAGCATACGACCTCTTCCGCAGATCGGGATCGAGGCGGCGGCCCGCCTGGAGCCGGCCTTCCTGTTCCGATGAAAGCCGGTCCTGCGAACGCCAACCCTTTGGCGCCTGTTTCTGATGTTGTTGATACCAGTCCTGCGTTACCTGGCGGTCGTGATCGTCGAATCGATCGTGGTTCTGGGCGAAGCCCGCGGTGGCGATGAAGAGAGCGGCGGTACAGGCCGCGGCACGAATATACGGTTTCATTTGGGTATGTCCTCCGCAAGCTGATTTGCACGACTTAAGCCACCAATCGTCTCCATCCCCGAGCGATAGAATGCGCCTCCAAGTTGTAAGACCAAGCGCACCAATGAGCACGCGGGAGACAACCATGACAACCCTCATCAAGAACGGGCGCATCGTTACGGCAGTGGACGACTACAACGCAGACATCCTCATCGACGGCGGCGTCATCGCGATGATCGGGCGGTCGATTGATACGAACGCGGACAAGGTCATCGACGCCAAGGGCCGGCTCGTCATTCCGGGCGGAATCGATCCTCACACGCATATGGAGCTGCCGTTCGGCGGGACCTCGGCGTCCGATACGTTCGAGACGGGGACGATTGCGGCGGCGCATGGCGGGACGACGACCATCATCGACTTTGCGGTGCAGTCCAAAGGGCAATCGCTGAAGCAGGCGGTCGATGCGTGGCACGCCAAGGCTGATGGGCGGACGTCGATCGACTATGGGTTCCATCTCATCTGCACCGATCTGCCGGACGAGCGGTTGCCGGAGATGAGGTCGATGATCGATGAGGGGATTTCGAGCTTCAAGCTCTTCATGGCCTATCCGGGAGTGTTCCTTGTCGATGACGCCACGATCTTCAAGGCCATGGGGATGGCGGGGGAGAACGGTGGGCTGATCTGCATGCACGCCGAGAATGGCGTCGTCATCGATGCCATCGTCAAGAAGGCGCTGGCCGAGGGGAAGACGGCGCCGAAGTATCACGCGCTGACGCGGCCGACGAAGGCGGAGGCCGAGGGCGTGCATCGCGCCATCGCGCTGGCGGAGATGGCCGGCTCTTCGGTCTACATCGTTCACCTCAGCTGCGATGACTCCCTGCAGGAAGTGACGCGGGCGCGCGACATGGGCATCAACGCCTACGCGGAGACCTGCCCGCAGTATCTCTTTCTCGATTACAGCGTTTACGAGCAGCCTGGTTTCGAGGGCGCCAAGTACGTGATGACGCCGCCCATTCGCGAGAAGTGGAACCAGGAGAAGCTGTGGCGCGGGTTGAAGTTCAACGATCTCCAGGTGGTCGCGACCGATCACTGTCCGTTCTGCATGAAAGAGCAAAAGGAGCTAGGGAAGAACGACTTCTCGAAGATCCCGAACGGCGGTCCCGGCGTCGAGGACCGGATGTCGCTCGTCTACAACGGCGGCGTAGCCGAGGGGCGCATCTCACTGAATCGTTTCGTGGAGATCACATCGACTGCGGCGGCGAAGATCTTCGGGCTCTTTCCACGAAAAGGAACGATCGCCGTCGGCAGCGACGCCGACATCGTCATCTTCGATCCGAATGAGGAGCGGACGATCAGCGCGAAGACGCACCACATGAACGTCGACTACTCCTGCTACGAAGGGATGAAGGTTCGCGGAGTGACGAAGACGGTGCTGTCGCGCGGCGAGCTCGTGATCGAAGAGGGGAAGTACGTCGGCAAGCCGGGTAAGGGCCAGTTCCTCAAGCGCGGACAGGCGTTTTCGCCGCGCTAACCTCTCACACTTGGCACTGGAATTGCCGGGCGCCGCGCTTCCAATCAATTAGTAAGAGAGTGAGGAATGCGGGTTAGCGGCAAAGCATTGAACGGCTGATACTTACGCATTCGTCGTTGGCAGGGAGGTCACGACTTACCGGCGACAAATCGGGATCTACCAGGGTTGGATCGCGATCTAAAAAAAGAGATCGCGATCTAAAAAAAGAGATGCGCATCTAAAAAAAGAGATCCGCATCTCGAAAAGAGAGATCCGTATCTCGAAAAAGGAGATCCGCATCTCGAAGAAAGAGATCCGTATCTCGAAGAAAGAGATCCGTATCTCGAAAAAGGAGATCCGCATCTCGAAAAAGGAGATCCGTATCTCGAAAAAGAGATCGCGATCTACCAACGGCAGATCGTGACCTGCCGGGCAGAGATCGAGACCCCGCCGATCCCCGGAGAGATCAAAGACCGGAGACCAGGGCAGACGGCATGGTTGGCCCCGATTTCCAGTCTCTTGTCTCTGATCTCAACGACACAAGGGGTGAACCAGCATGGCGAAACTCAAAGCCGCCCGGTAAGCGCTCCGCACCACCAGTAACCTTTTCTCCCGTGCCCCGTCTCAAAGAATGAGCCGGCAGGAGGCTGGACCTCGACTGCCCGGCAAAGGAGATAAGGATGTCTACGAAAAACCGCACCGGAAAACGCTCTTCCCGCACCGTCGTTCAGAAACGCTCCAGAACCAAACCAAGGGCCATCGCGGCCATCCCTGACCCTGCCGCAGCAGCAGCCAGGATGGTCGAGTTGCTCAACGAAATGGAGGCCATCATCCCCGATCTGACCCAGCCGGACATCACGAAGATCGGGCGCCTTGCCCAGAGCGCGAAGTTCGGACGCGCGCTCATCCCGCCCACGATCAACGCCGTCAACTCCTACCCACCGTTTCAACAGCGCAACATGTTCGACTCCGCCGCCGCTCAGGCCGCGATCGACTACCACGGCCAGATGCAGCCGATCACAAAGAGGATGGCCGCGATCACGATGGCCATGTCGTATTCGATGAATCAAAAGCTGTCCGCCCCCGGCGAACAGGCCCTTCAGTTGTTTCAATGGGGCAAGCGTCACGTGAAGCAGCCTGACGGCGGCGGGGCCCGGATCTATGTCGATGAGTTACAGAGTGCCGTCGATCGGACGATGAACCGCCGCAAGCCGCGCAAACCCGCCAACAACCCTCCCACCACTCCTCCCATGCAGAGCCTTCTGGCCCCCTCTCTTGCAGCGAAGGCCAGGGCGAAGGCGCAAATCGATCCGGATATCGATCCGGATAACGATGAGATCATCGATCTCCTTCACGAAATCGCCACGGATTCGAATAAGTAGCCGCGCGTGAGCAGGGGTGCCGCGTGAATGAGAACGCGGCGCCCCTTTCTCTGGCAAACGACGACTACGGCCGTCGACGCGCGCGATCCGAGAACTGTGGCCGGTTGCTGCTTGCCGCGCGGCCGTTGCCTCCCGCGTGCGGGCGCGCAGCGCTCGAAGGACGCGCCGCACTCGGCCGGCCGGAGCCGGGACGCGCCGTCGGACGCGAGCTGGTGTACGTGTTTGGACGTTGCGGACGCGGAGCATGCGCGGGGCGCGATGGACGCCACGACTTCAAAGGCTCCGCGGCCTTGTACGCGTTCGCGTCGAAGCCCTCGGCGACTTTGCGCGGAATGCCGCGGGAGATGAAGCGCTCCAGATCGCGAAGGTTGCCGCGGTCGTCAGGAGTGACGAAGCTGATGGCGTCGCCGATCGCTTTGGCGCGGCCGGTGCGGCCGATGCGGTGAACGTAATCTTCTGGCTGCGGCGGAAAATCGAAGTTGACGACGTGCGAGATGCCTTCGACGTCGATGCCGCGTGCAGCGATGTCAGTGGCAACGAGAACGCGGACCGTGCCCGCCTTGAATGCCTTGAGCGCCGCGATGCGCTGGCTCTGGCTGCGATTCGAATGAAGCGTGCCGGTGTTGATGCCGGACGAGGCGAGCCTGCGGGCGATCTTGTCGGCGCCGTGCTTCGTGCGGGAGAAGACGAGCACGGAATCGAGTGACGGATCGCGCAGAAGATGGAGAAGAAGCGGCAGCTTCGCTTCCTTCGTCGTCTCATAGACGAACTGCGTGACGCCCTCGGCGGGGTTGGCGCGCTTGCCAACCTGAACGAGCTGGGAGTCCGAGAGGAACTCGTTCGTCAGCGTCTCGATCTCCTTCGAAAGCGTCGCCGAGAACATCATCGTCTGGCGCTGTTTCGGAAGCGCTTTCACGATGCGGCGCATGGCGGGCAGAAAGCCCATGTCCAGCATGCGATCGGCCTCGTCGAGCACCGCCACTTCGAGGCCGGAGAAGTCGACGTGACCCTGGTCCATGAGATCGATGAGGCGTCCCGGCGTGGCAATGACGATCTCCGTGCCTGCGCGCAGTGCCTGGATCTGCGGCCGCTCGCCCACGCCGCCGTAGACAGTGGCGATGCGGAGATGGAGATGACGCGCGTACTTGCGCACGTTCTCTTCGATCTGCACGACGAGCTCGCGCGTCGGGGCGATGACGATGGCGCGCATGCAGCGGCGATTCGTCGCCGAGCCGCGCGTCGAGAGGCGCTGCAGAATCGGCAGCACGAACGCGGCGGTCTTGCCGGTGCCGGTCTGGGCGATGCCGATGACGTCATGGCCGCGCAGCACGAGCGGAATTGCCTTGGTTTGAATGGGAGTGGGTTCTGTGTAGCCGGCTTCGCGCACGGCTTTGGCGATTTTCGGGTCGAGCCCGAGTGATTCGAAAGGCATTTGTGTGTCCGTTCCTGTCAGAGTATTTGTTCAGCTCTGACGCTCGGACAGAGGTGAAGCAGTATCCCGTCGAACGCCCGGGGAGAGCCGAAAATTGCGGATTGCCAACGGCTTAACGGCGGAAGGCAAACGGTTTACTGATCACCGCCCCCTCGCCGTCGAAGAAACGGATCGTCATCGTGTGGTCGTCCACCTCGATGACGGCGAATCCGAGTTGTGCGGTTGCCTCGGATGGGAAAAGCGTCTTTGCGTGCGGCACGAGCGGAGGCACCGGATCGGAGCCGGCACCGCTGATGAGGAGGCGGGGCTGGCCATCGATCAGCTCGAGATGATGGTCGTGACCGCAGATGTAGAGATCGACTCCCGCTCGCCTCATCACCGGCTCAAGCGTGACCATGCGGAGGTGCTGCGCGCGCGGGAAATGGCCGTGGTAGCCGGAGGAGACGATCGGATGATGGCCGACAGCGATCCGCCATGAGACCTTCTTCCCCGCGAAGGCCTGCCGCACGGCATCGGCGGCGGCATCGCTGCGACCAACAGCGAACGGAGTCGTGTCGAGCATCAGCAGCTCGGCGATCCGAGCGTCGACCACGTACTGCTTTGCCGGGAACTGCCAGTGCGCGACAGGAGCGGTTCCGATCTGCGCATCCGGCACAGACTTGCCGCAGAAGTCGTGATTGCCAAGGACCGGAAAGAGCGGAATGCCGATCTGGCTGAGCGCCCGGACCCGGCTCCATTGCGAGTCCTTTTTCGAAGCCGGACCGCAGGGATAGAACGCGTCGCCAGTGATGATGACGGCATCGAGCGGGTTCTTCTTGTGAAGTGCGGCGATCCCTCGGGCAACCCGATCCGATCCTTCGCCGGTGTCGCCGACGACGGCGATGCGCAAAACAGCGCCCCGAGGCTGGAGCGCGACGTGGGGAATCGGCGCGCCGAGTGCAAGCGCGAGTAGCAGAAAGAGTGTAGTGATCATGCAGCTGGCGAAGATCTACGCGCACAAGAACATACCCGATGGGCGCCCCACCATCGATGGAAGTTCTTCGCGACCGCCTCGGTTTCACGACCTCGCGGGTTACAATCCGCGTCCCGTTTCGGCTCGCTGGGATGAGCCTGGGTCCTGTGCAGCAGGCGCACCGAACCTCGTCAGGTCCGGAAGGAAGCAGCGATAAGGTGTTCCCCTGTGTGACGCAGTTCGGCCTGGGCTCTTCCGAGCGGGCCGCACGGGCCGGCACGGCCGGCGGCGTTGGTCGGCCAAGCCTCCTTCAGGATTTGAGCGCAGAGCTAGTTTTCTGCGACGCTGCAACCTAGACTCCACGCCTACATGTCCTACCAGGCGCTTGCGCGCAAATACCGGCCGCAGTCCTTCAGCGATGTCATCGGGCAGGACACCGTCGTCCGCACGTTGCAGAACGCGATCGAGGGAAAGCGCATCCATCACGCCTATCTCTTCGCGGGTGTTCGCGGCGTTGGGAAGACGACCGCCGCGCGCATCCTCGCCAAGGCGCTGAACTGCATCAAAGGCCCCACGACCGAGCCGTGCAACGAGTGTGTGATTTGCAGCGAGATCACGGAAGGCATCGACATGGATGTGCGGGAGATCGATGCGGCCACGTACACCGGCGTCGACAACATTCGCGAGCTGCGCGACACGACGCAGTTTCAGCCTGCCCGCGACCGCAACCGCATCTTCATCATCGACGAAGCGCACATGCTCTCGACCGGCGCATGGAACGCACTGCTGAAGATCCTCGAGGAGCCCCCGGCGCACGTCGTCTTCATGTTCGCGACGACGGAGATCAACAAGGTTCCGTCGACGATCATCTCGCGTGTCCAGAAACTGATGTTGCGCAAGATCACGCTCGACGAGCTGATCGCGCGCATTCGCAAGATCTCCGCGTCCGAGGGGATCGAAGCGGACAAGAGCGCAATCGAGATCATCGCGCGACGCGGCGAAGGAAGCGTGCGCGATTCGCTTTCGCTGCTCGATCAGGTCATCGCCTTCAGCGGCCGGTCGATCTCCGCGACTGATGTGGCCACGGTCCTCGGCTTGTCGGACATCAACTTCTTCGCACGCATCGCCGGCTACATCGCGGACGGCGACCACGGCGCGATCCTCGAGGCGCTCGACGAAGCCGCCGAGACCGGGCGCGATTTCAAGATGCTGTACCGCGACCTTCTGAGCTTCGTCCGCAATCTCCTTCTCGTCGCCGGAAACGCGAACGAGTCGATGCTGGCTGTCGCTCCCGAGGATCTTCCAACGATTCGTGAGGCAGCAAAGAAGTTCTCGTATTCGGAACTGCTTCGCGTAGCGAACCTGCTGCTTCGTGACGATGAGACGGTCAATCGCGCCGAGCACCAGCGCTTGGCCGTGGAAATCGCGCTGCTCAAGGCTGCGACGTTCCCGCGGCTTCGCGCGGTGGAAGAGGCTCTGGCCGGTACGCCAAAAGCGGAACGTAGGTCGGACTCTCCAGTCCGACAAACCGCGAAAGTCGGACTGGAGAGTCCGACCTACGTAAAGCCGGAACCAACGGCCGCGGACATCGACGCGTTCATCGAGCGCGTCCAGAAAGCACGTCCGCTCATTGGCGGCTATCTGGCAGCGGCAAAGTCGCGGCGGCGCGACGGTAACCGGCTGCTGCTCACCTTCAGCGACTCATTCACGGCCGAGCAGATCTCCGGCGCGAAACAAGCGCTGGAACAGATTGCTGCCGAAGTGTTCGGGGAGCCGGTGTCGATCGATGTTCAGCTCGACAATCCTGCCGCCTCAGCTCCAGCGTCAAAATCATCGCCACTCCGCGACGATCCCGTCGTCCAGGCATTTCAGAAGCACCTCGGCGCGGATCTCGTCGACTCACGAAAGCGGTAGGGAGAGAGACTCATGAATCCGAAGCAGTTGATGAAGCAAGTGCAGCAGATGCAGGAACAGATGCAACAGCGCATGACCGCGCTGCGCGTCGAAGGCAGCGCCGGCGGCGGCATGGTGAAGGCCGCGATGAATGG
The DNA here is from genome assembly GCA_017883205.1 of Thermoanaerobaculia bacterium. Classification (GTDB taxonomy): domain Bacteria; phylum Acidobacteriota; class Thermoanaerobaculia; order Gp7-AA8; family Gp7-AA8; genus JADGNZ01. The sequence goes on from JADGNZ010000031.1 coordinate 30,687, forward strand.
CTCAAAGGAGCTGCTCGCCATCACCATCGACAAAGAAGCCGTCGATCCGAACGACGTGGAAATGCTTCAGGATCTCGTCGTCGCCGCCGTGAACGAAGCCTCGCGCAAGGTCGACGAAGAGATGGCCAGCTCCGTCGGTGCCATGACCGGCGGGATGAAGATTCCGGGACTGTTTTAATGCAGTCGCGTGGTTGCCCGGTCTCGGAGTAAGAACCACATGACTGCGCGACCTCGTAACCGCGCTACAGCGATATGACCGCTCCTCCGCTCGCTAACCTCATCAACGAACTGAGCAAGCTTCCCGGCGTCGGCGGGAAGTCGGCATCGCGTATCGCGTACTACATCCTCAAGCGGACGACGGGGGAGGCTGAGTCGCTGGCGAATGCGATCGCCGACGTGAAGGCAAAGATCTTCCGCTGCTCGACGTGCAACAACATGACGGACGTCGAGCCGTGCGCTATCTGCTCCGATCCGCGGCGCGATGCCGGCGTGATCTGCGTCGTCGAGGAGGCGTTCAACATCCCGACAATCGAACAGACGCGCGACTTTCACGGTGTGTTCCACGTTCTGCTCGGTGCGCTGTCGCCGCTGAAAGGTGTGGGCCCCCAGGACATCGACGTGGCCGGACTTCTGAAGCGCGTACAAAGTGGCGGGGTGCGCGAAGTCATCGTGGCCACGAATCCGAACGTCGAGGGGGAAGCGACGGCGCTCTACATCGCGCAACAGCTCCACTCGCTGGAGGTCAAGACGACGCGCTTGGCCTTTGGTCTGCCCGTCGGCGGCGATCTCGAATACGCCGATCAGGTAACGATGTCCAAGGCTCTGGAAGGGCGGCGTGAGATCTGATTGGTGAGGGTGTCGAGAGTCGGGGGTCGGGAGTCGGAGCAGGGGCGCTTACCTGTCTGCCTTCGCCGATCCCCGACTCCCGACACCCCCGGTGTGCTACATTTCTCTGTCCAGTCCTTCCTGAAACTGTTTGGTGAAAATACAAGATGGCGACCCCGACCCCTGACCTCGTAATGTTCGAGGAGGAGTACCAGCAGATCAAGGACACGCTCCAGCGTCTGCAGGTGGACTCCAACTCCAAGATCTGCTTCCTGGTCGACAAGAACGGCCAGCAGATTGCCGTCCACGGCGACATGACCGGCGTCGATGCGACCTCGCTCGCCTCGCTGACGGCCGGAAACGTCGCGGCAACCGACGGCCTGGCAAAGCTCATCGGCGAAAAGGAGTTCTCGATCCTCTTCCACGAAGGGGAGCGCGACAACATACACATCTCTTTGGTCGCCCAGCGCGTAATTCTCGTCGTGATCTTCGACGACCGCTCCTCACTCGGCCTGGTTCGCCTGCGTGTGAAAAAGGCCTCGGCGGAGCTGGAACGGACCTTCGAGGTTCTTCTTCGAAAATCCGAGGCCGAGCGCGGCAATCTGGCCAACCGGTTCGATTCGCCCTTTGCCGAGATTACCGACGAAGACATCGACAGCCTCTTCAGCGAATAGTTCGGCATGACGTTCATCAACTACGCAGCGCGCGAAATCAACTGCAAGATCGTCTACTACGGTCCGGGCCTGTGCGGGAAAACGACCAATCTGCAGTGGATTTACGACAAGACCAATCCGCAGGCGAAGGGGAAGCTGATCTCGCTGGCAACGGAGACGGACCGGACTCTCTTCTTCGATTTTCTGCCGCTCGACCTCGGCACCGTCCGAGGGTTCAAGACGCGCTTTCATCTTTACACCGTGCCTGGCCAGGTCTTCTACGATGCCTCCCGAAAGCTCATCCTCAAGGGCGTCGACGGCGTGGTCTTCGTCGCCGACTCTCAGGAGGCGCGCATGGAGGCGAACAGCGAGTCGCTCGTGAACCTCGACAAGAACCTGAAAGAGCAAGGCTACGAGCTGCAATCCGTGCCGTACGTGCTCCAGTTCAACAAGCGCGATCTGCCAACGGCGATCCCTGCCGACGAGATGTACCGCCTGCTCAACTTCAAGGGCGAGCCGACGTTCGAGGCGGTGGCGATGAACGGTACCGGCGTTTTCGATACACTGAAAGCGGTCGCCAAACTGGTGCTCACTGAGCTGAAGAAGAAATAAGCGCGCTCTTTCTGGCTTTACCGGGTGCACACATCATGAAAGTCGCATTCGTCAAACCGCCTGTCGGTGGGATTCTCGGTCTGGAGATGCTGACCTTTGTCGAGCCGCTCGGCCCGATCTGCGTCGCCGCATGCCTCGAAGAAGAAGGCCATGAATGCAAGGTCTTCGACCTGCGAATCGACGGCGAGGAGCACGGCCTCGATCTCTGCAGGAAATTCGCACCGGACGTCGTAGGGCTGCAATGCAACTTCACCACCGAGCGCAACCGCACCGTCCGTCTCGCCAAACGCATCAAACGCGAGAACCCCGGCGCGTTCATCGTCGTCGGCGGACACGACGCCTCGCGCGATCCGAGTTGGTTCAACGACGACGTGATCGATGCGGTCGCCGTCGGCGATGGCGAAGAAGTGATGCCTCCGATGGTCGATGCCATTCAGCGCGGCCACGACCTGGCTACGATCCCCGGCCTCATGCTTCACCGCGATGGGCGCTGGGTCAGCACCGGCCACGCGCCGACGCGCAAGAACCTCGACGACTATCCGCTTCCGGCGCGGCACCTCATCGAGCAATACGCCGATCACTACTACATCAACTTTCACAAGCCGCTGGCCCTCATGGAAACGGCCCGCGGCTGTCCGTTCAAGTGCAACTTCTGCTCGGTCTGGAAGTTTCACGAGTCGACGTTCCGCGAGAAATCGCCGGCGCGCGTCGTCCGCGAGCTTCAAGCCATTAAGGCCGAGGCGATCTTCATCACCGACGATATCTTCTGGATGAACGTGAAGCGCGGCGAAGAGATGGCGCGGCAGATCAAAGCGGCCGGCATCAAGAAGTTTTTTACCGTCCAGACGCGCACCGACATCATCTGCAAGTTCCCGCACCTCATCGAGATGTGGAAGGACTGCGGCAAGCTGGCGATCTTCCTCGGACTCGAGTCCGTGACCGACGAGGGGCTCAAGGCAGTCAACAAGAAGAACACGGCGGACAACAACGTCAAGGCCATCAAGATCCTCCAGGACCTCGGCGTCGGGTTCACGCCAAACTTCATCGTCGACCCGGCGTGGACGCGCGATGACTTCAAGCGGCTACGCGACTGGATCGATCACACTGGCGCGTACAACAGCGGTTTCTCCGTCCTCACGCCGCTTCCCGGCACCGACCTCTGGGACACCGCTAAAGACCGGGTGACCACACACGACTGGGAGATGTACGACATCGTCCATGCCGTGCTTCCAACCACTCTGTCGCTCGACGATTTCTACGAAGAGTATTCGGGTCTCTGGCGCCACGCGCTCGACGTCCGTTACCGCTACCGCGGCAAGTGGAAGACCTATGTGCAACTGGGTGCCGCGGTAGCCACGGGGAAAGTGTCGCTTCACAACGTGCGGCGCGGACTCGGAATGGCCAAGACGTTCAGCAAGCCGGAAACGTTCCTTCGCGCGCACGAATGATTCCGCGGCGGCGGTGCGCGATACGATAGCGAGCCATGCGCCATCACGGGCTCAACATCGTAGCCATCGGCGGCGGAACCGGCCTCTCGACACTCCTTCGCGGCCTGAAGCGCTACGTCCGCTCCGATGGTCCGTGGTCGATCGACCATCTCGGCGCGATCGTCACCGTTACCGATGAAGGGGGCAGCTCCGGCGCGCTTCGCAAAGAGTTCGGCATGCTGCCGCCGGGCGACATCCGCAACTGCATCCTCGCTCTGGCCGAGGAGGAGCAGCTCATCTCGCGCGTCTTCAGCTATCGATTTAAGAACGACGAGTCGGCCCTCGGCGGACATTCGCTGGGCAATCTTCTGCTCACGGCGCTGACCGACATCACCGGTGGCTTCGATAAGGCCATCCTCACGGCGTCCGAGGTGCTGAACATCGCCGGCGAGATCTACCCGTCAACGCTCTCGGACGTTCGTCTGCGCGCCACGCTTGCCGACGGCTCCGAGCTCATCGGCGAAGTTGCCATCAGTGGCTCCTACCTCGGGCAAAAGGCAAATCAGACGCCGCACGCCCGCATCGTGCAACTCCGCATCGAGCCCGCGGATGCGCAACCGACCGCTCGCGCGCTCGAAGCGCTCGCGGCCGCCGATCTGATTCTGGTCGGTCCCGGGTCCCTTTACACATCCATCCTTCCGAACCTTCTAATCAAACCAATCGGGGAGGCCCTGCGACAGGCCAAAGCGCTGCGCGTCTACGTTTGCAACGTCATGACGCAGCCGGGCGAGAGTGACAACTACTCGGCGGAGGAGCATCTGGCAGCCATCATCGAGCACGCTGGACTCGTCGTCGATGCGATGATCCTCAACGGGCGGCGTCCCTCCGAATCGAGCCTGGCCGCCTACGCCGCAAAGCAGCAGTACCCGGTCGCATTCAACGTCGACGCGATCCGCGAGCTCGGCGTAACGCCGTTTTTCGGCGACATCATCGAAGAGGAGAACTACGTGCGCCACAACTCGGCCGCGCTAAGCGACACAATCTTCCGGCTCTACGACCGCTATGGCCGGACGCTTGAAAGGATGAGACAGACGGAGGCATGACCGCTTTGATGAACACGAACCTCGATGTCATCATCCTCGCCGCCGGCCTCGGCACGCGCATGAAGTCCGCAACGATCAAGATCCTCCACCGCGCCGCAGGTAGACCGATCATCGACTATGTTCTCGACCTGGCCGGGCAGGTCAGCGACCGGCCGCCAATCATGGTCGTCGGCCATCAGCGCGAGGCCGTGCAGGCATCCGTTGGCGGCCGGGCGCGCTTCGCCATTCAGGAGTCGCAGAAAGGTACCGGACACGCCGTTCTGCAGGCAGCGGAGATTCTGGAGAAAGAGAGCTCGACGGGCCGGCAGGTTCTCATCCTCTCCGGCGACGTGCCGCTCACGTATCCGGAGACGCTTCAACAATTGATCGATGAGCACCAGCGGTCACAAAACGCGCTCACACTTCTGACGATGAAGCCAGCGGATCCGGGAATGTACGGCCGCGTCGTACGGGACGCCGGCGGCGCGGTCATCCGGATTGTCGAAGCGAAGGATGCGACCGACGAGGAGAAGAAGATCGGGGAAGTGAATGCCGGCATCTATGTTTTCGACAGCGCTCATCTGTTCGGCAACCTTCGGAACCTGTCGACAAACAACTCCCAGGGCGAGTACTACCTCACGGATCTCCTGGCTCTGCTGCGCGATTCTGGTCATCGCATCGGTGCCATCGTTGCGTCCGATCCGATCGAGGCGCTCGGCGTCAACTCCCGCGCCGAGCTTGCGACAGTCGAAGGGGAGATTCAGCGCCGCGTGGTCACGAAGCTGATGAGCGATGGCGTCACCTTCCGCAATCCGGCCACTGTCGTCATCGATTCGACCGTATCCATCGGCAACGACTCCGTCGTCTACCCCTACGTAACGATCGAAGGCGCGACTACGATCGGCTCACGCTGTGTGATCGAGCCGGGCGTTCACCTGATCAACGCTACGGTTGGCGACGATGTGCACCTCAAGACCGGGACGGTGGCCGAGGATGCCCTCATCGAAAACGAGGCGTCAATCGGTCCGTATGCGCACCTACGTCCCGGCACCCGTCTCGGCCGGCACGTCAAGATCGGCAACTTCGTCGAGACCAAGAAATCGATCTTTGGCGAAGGCGCGAAGGCCTCTCACCTTGCCTACATCGGAGACGCCGAGGTCGGCGCGGATGTGAACATCGGCGCGGGCACGATTACCTGCAACTACGACGGCGTGAACAAGCACAAGACCGTACTCGAGGACGGCGTTTTCATCGGCTCGGATACCCAACTGGTGGCACCTGTCCGCGTAGGCAAAGGGGCTTACGTCGGCGCCGGCTCCACAATCACGAAGGACGTACCGGCCGGCGCGCTCGCACTCAGCCGCACGCCGCAACGCATCATTGCGGGATGGGCGGCGCGGAAGCGGGAAGACCGCTCGAAAGAGAAAACGAAGTAGGCAGCGGCGCTTCGAGAACGCCGAAACGCGGATGCTCCAATTTCCAAGCGTGCAGCATCAGTCGCTTCGCCCGCGAGCCCGAGCCGTAACGCCGATCACCAGCCACGGGATGATGGATCGACGCCGCATGAACACGGATCTGGTGCGTGCGTCCGGTCTCGATGACCACTTCCACGAGCGTCGAGACGCCGTCATTGCGCAGCGGCCGAAACGTAGTTCGGGCTTCCTTCCCCTGAACCGCCGTGTCCACGACCTGCTCGTCCGTCATCACACCTTCGACGATGGCGACATACGTTTTGCGAATCGCGGACTGGGCGAAGAGCGCTGACAATTCCGCGGCGGCGGTTTGGGATCGCGCGAAGAGGACCACGCCGCTGGTCGGGGTATCCAGCCGATGCACGAGCCAGATGGCGTGGTAGCGAAGCCGCAGCAGTTCCTCCAGCGAGCGCTGCGCGCGATCGCGCGCCGGCTGTGTCGGCATCCCGGCTGGTTTGTCGGCAGCGATCCAGTCGTCCGTTTCCCGGATGACGGCGATCTCCGGCTCATCCTCGGCTACCGCAATCCGGTCGTCAGAGCTCACTTCGCGCGACGCGATCGACACGGCCCGTTCGTTGACTAACACTCGCCGCGCCGCGATTAACTCGCGCGCACGACGACGCGAGATCTCGGGAAAGCGCATCGCGATGGCTTGGTCGAGTCGCATGATTTCGTCTTCGCCATCAAAACACGAAAGGCACAGCCGCCGGCTGTGCCTTTCGCTCCTGACTCGATTTTGCAGACCTACTTCGCTGCCACTCGCGTTGGCTTCGAGGGAGGGGCGGCAGCGACCGCGGGCTCACCGCCTTCGATCACCGTCAGCTCCGGCACGCCGATGCCGATGGCGCGTCGGACTTTCGATTCGATCTCGCCCGACAGGTCGGGGTTCTCTTTGATGAAGAGCTTGGCGTTCTCGCGGCCCTGTCCGAGGCGCATGTCGCCGTAGGAGAACCACGAGCCCGACTTGTCGATGATCTTATTCTCGATGCCGAGGTCAATGAGCTCGCCGGTTTTGGAAATACCTTCGCCGTAGCCTACGTCAAACTCGGCGTGGCGGAATGGCGCGGCGCACTTGTTCTTGACCACTTTGACCTTCACGCGGGATCCGACGACCTCTTCGCCTTCCTTGATCTGGTTCGTGCGGCGAATGTCGATGCGGATAGATGAGTAGAACTTGAGAGCGCGGCCGCCGGTGGTTGTTTCCGGGTTGCCGAACATCACACCAATTTTCTCACGAATCTGGTTGATGAAAATGAGTGACGTTTTCGATTTCGAAACGATTGCTGTTAATTTGCGGAGGGCTTGTGACATTAATCGCGCGTGTAACCCCATATGAGAATCGCCCATCTCACCTTCGAGCTCGGCGCGCGGCACCAGCGCTGCGACGGAGTCGATAACGATGACGTCGATCGCTCCGCTCCGCACCAGCACCTCGGCGATCTCGAGCGCCTGCTCGCCGCTGTCCGGCTGCGAGACGAGCAGGTTGTCGATGTCGACGCCGAGCTTCTTCGCGTATTCGGCGTCGAGTGCATGCTCTGCGTCGATGAACGCCGCCAGGCCGCCAGCCTTCTGCGCTTCGGCGATCACATGCAGCGACAGTGTTGTTTTGCCCGATGACTCCGGGCCGAAGATTTCGATGATCCGTCCGCGCGGTACTCCGCCGACGCCGAGCGCTGCGTCGACCCCGATGGATCCGGTGGAGATCGCGCTGATCGGCACGAACTCCTTCGCGCCTAGGCGCATGATCGAGCCCTTGCCGAACTGGCGCTCGATCTGCGTCAGCGCCGTTTCGGCCGCTTTTAGTTTGTCTGTTGGAACTGTGGCCATAGCTGGCTACTCCTTCGATTCGAATCGGTGGATGGAAAGGTAGTGACGCGTGCTCGGATCACGGGCATTCGTGTGGTGGAGCGAGTGTACGACGGCATTTTTTGAACCGTCAAGAAACTCTACTGTTCGTGGATTTATCAGGCCGAAATCGCCTTCCAGATCGTCTTCAGGTCAGCGATGAAGCGTTGCATCTCCTCACGCCGCGCCTGGCCAGTCGGTGCGCGAAGGATCGACGACGGGTGCACCGTGGCGGTGACGAGTGGAGCGAGGCTGGATTCGACGAACGGCGCGCGTTGCACGGAGACGCGAAACTTTGGACTGATGACAGACTGTGCCGCGGTCGATCCGAGACAAACGATTGCTCGCGGTTTGACGACGGCGATCTCGGCCTCGAGCCAAGGACGGCAGGCCGCGATTTCCGCACCGTTCGGCTTCTTGTGGATCCGCCGCTTCCCGCGCGGCTCCCACTTGAAGTGCTTCACGACATTCGTGACATAGACCTTCGTGCGGTCGATGCCCGCTTCGAGGAGAGCCTCGTCGAGCAACACGCCGGCCGGTCCGACGAAGGGGTGGCCGCTGAGATCCTCTTTGTCGCCGGGCTGCTCGCCGATGAACATCACGGGGGAGGTCGACTTGCCTTCGCCGAACACCGTCTGCGTGGCGTTCTTCCAGAGATGACAAGCTTTGCATTCGGCAGCGACGGCTTGCAGCTTCGGAATCGTCGGTCGCGGCGGGATCAGCGGTGCAGCGGTTTCGAGCTCCTTCACGACGACTGCGAGAGTGCAATCGACGATCCCACCCATGTGAACTGCTTGTTGAAGTCGACACCGAGCATCTTGCCTCGCGAGAGGCGCACGAGGTTCTGCGCGAGGATCGGTCTCGCCTCATTGTCGGGCCGAAGGAACATCATCCGGATCTCGATCTTGACTCCGCCGCCGTCGGCCGCCAGGAGTGCCGGCTCGTAGTCGATCTTCTCCTGCACGCACCAGGCATGACGCTCGGCTGTCGGAATAGCGCTAAGGTCGGCAGCCGTGGGCTCGACGTTGACGCCGCCGCCGGCGAAGGAAAAGAGCGGCTTGAGGACGTAGCGTGAAGAGAGCTCTTCCGGTACTTTCTGAAGGTCGGACACGAACGTTGCTCGCGGCACGGAAGGATGATCGAGGAACGGCAGCGAGTACTTCGACCACGCCCAGTACCAGTTGGGATGCGGAGCCCACTCCACGTCCAGCTCTTCACCGTAGTCGAACGGGAGATCGATGCCCTTGCTGATCAGCTCATCGAACACCACGCGGTTGTAGACGCGCCGCACGCGCGTATTTCCTCGGAAGAGCTGTTTCCCTCGCTTCGTCAGCGCGCGTGGGTCGACTGCGTCAACACCGGTAAGCAGCTTCGTTGCAGCAAAGTCGGGATATGTCTTCTGTTTCGGCGGATCGATGTCCATCAGGATCACTTCGGCAGGATCGTGCCCGTTCGTGATCGTCCGGCGAGCGAGATCGATGAACGATTCGCGATCCAGACCGGAGAACCAGCAGGACCACTCAGAATCGAGTCCCTCCATCGATCGCATGGTGTCGCGCCAAGCATCGCGCTGCGTGACTTGCAGGCATGTGAGCGAAGGAAAGCCCTGCAGCTCGATCAGCTTCGGAACGAGCACGTTGTTCTCGCGCACGACTGCGAAGTCGACCTGCGTAAATGCGGGCAGGCCGTCCATGCCCGGCGTGTCCCATCGCGCCGGAATGGCGCGCTTCATCTCGGCGAGTCGCGACGGCTCGGAGAGCTGCGCGACGATCGCATGCGCGGCGTCGACGATCTTCGCTTTGAAGTCATCCGGCAGAAAAACAGGCGACTCGGCGAGCCGGAACTCGAACGTGCAATCGAGGCGCTGCGACAGCTCGCGCTGGTACCACTCGTAGCGTTCTTGCGTGAACGCGGCATTGAAGGTCTGTCGGTACGACGGATCCATGGCAAATCAGAGGGTCGAAGCCACTGTCTCGCTTGTTCGCTCGCGAACAAGCTTGCTCAGTTGAGCGCGCAACGGTCCGAGCAGTGTGTACTCGGAGGTCCAGCGGCTCTCCTTCTCGAACCGGACGAACAGATCGCGCAGCGTTTCGACACGCTCGCGGTACCAGGCATCGGTGACCTCGCCATGCGCGCGCTTCTCTTCAAGCACGGTCATGATGTGCTCCCGGTCGACGATCTCGGGGTGGTGATTGACGCCGAGAATTCGCGGCATGCCGTCGGCGCTGCGCGCAAACTCGATCATCGTCACGCCATCGCCGCTTTCTTCCTCGCGGGCAAGGATGTTCGGGTCCGACGAGTGCTCGGCGATGAGATCGAAAAGACGGTTGTCGACAACGCGGAAGTGACGGCCATCCTCCAGAAGGTTTGCGAACTGGCCGAACCAGGGATGGGCCGCCGCGGTCTGTGTCAGCACGTTCTCCGGCATTCCACTGCTCTTTTCCGCGCGAAGCTCGACGCGTGCGGCGCCGGACCAGCGGCACATGAGACCGAAGCTGTGGCAGACGCCGAGGAGCATGGCGGAGTCGTGCGCGGCGATGTCATCGTACAGGCGGAAGAGCGGCGCCTCCCATGCCGGACTCTCGACAATGCCCTGACTGGACTCCGACACGCCGTCATTTTCGCGGGGATCGAGGTGGCCGGGACCGCCGGTGCCGAGGTAGAGCTGAAACCGGCCGTTGGGTGATTGAGGCACCTTCTGCGTGCGGCGAACGTCGTACGAGAGCACGCGCACTTTCGAACCCGAGGCTGCGAGAATTTCGCGTAGCGGCTCCGCGGCTTCGAGCACGGCATGGACGAGCGAATCGTGGCCGACGTTGGGCCACGAGTGATTCATGTCGAGGATGGCCACGTCGATGCGGCCGTGATCGGCGGGCGGCTCGGAATCGCCAACGCGAACGTATTCGAAGAAATCGCTCGACTCATGAATGTCGCGGCGCGTCATCAGACTGGTTGACTCATTCATCAGGAGGTTCCGTGCTCCGTTTCGCTGATGATGTAGTCGACGACGGCTTTGAGATCGTTCGTCTCCTCGAAGACCTTCAGTTGACGGTCGGCACCGGTCCCGTTCGCAACGATTGTGCGTGCGTAGTAGACGGCATCGCGCGAGCCGAGGTCATCGACGACGTCGTCGACGAACGCCAGAAGCTCCTCGAGCAGATCGGCGTAGGGAACTTCCTCCGCCCGGCCGAAGTCGATGAGCTTTCCGTGGATGCCAAACCTGGCCGCGCGCGCTTTGTTCTCGTTGAGCAGCATGCGCCGGTAGACGCGCCAACCCATGTTTCTTTTGTAGAGGCTCCAGAGCTTGTAGGTGATGGCCTGAAAGAGAGCGGCGATGCAGATAGTCTCGTCGATCCGCAGCGGTACATCGCAGATGCGGTATTCGAGCGTCGGAAAAAACGGGTGCGGCCGGACGTCCCACCAGATTTTCTTGGCGTTGTCCATACAGTTCGTCTTGATGAGAAGCTGCACGTACTCTTCATATTCGCTGGCGGAGCGAAACGTGTCGGGGATGCCGGTTCGGGGAAAGCGCTCGAAGACCTTGGCGCGGTAGCTTCGCCACCCCGTGTTCTGGCCGCACCAGAACGGCGAGTTCACCGAAAGGGCAAAGACGTGCGGAAGAAAGTAGCGAGCCGCGTTCATCACCTGGATGCGCGTTTCAGGATCTTCGATGGCGACGTGGACGTGCAGGCCGAAAATCAGGTTCGCGCGCGCGACCATCTGCAAGTCATAGACGATCTTGTCGTATCGCTCATTGGACGTGATGGGGACGCTGTTCCAGTGCGAGATGGGATGCGTTCCCGACGCGGCGATGCGCAGACCACTCTCCCTCGTCAGGTTGATGATCTCGCGCCGCAGCCGGGTGACTTCGCGCCGGGCGTGATTGACGTCGGTGCAGATCGGCGTGCCGACCTCGATCACCGCCTCATGCATCTCCCGCTTGATCTCGTCCTTGAGCCGCTTTTCCCCTTCCGCGAACATCTCGGAGATGTGCGATCGCAGTCGGCGCGTTTCCGGATCGACGACCTGAAACTCCTCCTCGATCCCGAGGGTGAAGGAAGGTTCTGGAGGCATGGCGGAAGGATATCAGGGGAAGCAGAGATCAGAGACATAGAGATCAGAGATCAAGGCAAGCCTGCTGCGTGCTCCTGATCTCCGATCTCTTGTCTCTGATCCCCTCATCGCACTAAATCGCCTGCTCCACTGGCTTGCTCGTGTTCAGCGTCGACGGCCAGGTTCCCGTCAGCTCCAGCTTGCGGCCGCTGGTCACGATCTCGATCAGCGCCTCGGCCATGTTGGTCACGACCCAGTCGAAGTTGTCCTGACCGACGGATGCCACATCGGCGTCGGGCGCGCAGTTCATGAAGTCGATGGCGTATGGAATCCCGTCGCGTACAGCAAACTCGACGGTGTTCATGTCGTAGCCGAGCGCCTCGCAGAGGGCGATGGCATCGCGGCGGATGCGGGCCTCGAACGCAGGCTCCATCGGCGGCGGGTTCTTCACGTAGCGCAGGTGGTGCGGCTGCTTGGGGTCGTAATGCATGATGTGAACGCGGTTACGGCCGATGACGTAGCAGCGGTAGTAGCGATCGAAGTCGATGGCCTCCTGCGCCATCATGGTCAGATCGCGTGTCTGATCATAGGCGGCGAAGAACTCCTGCTGGTTGTCGCATTTGTAAACGTCCTTCCAGCCGCCGCCGTACGCCGGTTTCATGAAGATGGGGAAGCCGAGGTAAGCGAAGACTTCGTCCCAGTTGACCCATTTCATGTTGCGGAAGGACTTGGCTTCCGTGCTCGGCGGATAGTCTTTGTGCGGCAGGAGGACTGTGCGCGGAACGGCAACGCCGACCGACTTTGCGACCAGGTTGTCGAAGAACTTGTCATCGGCGGACCACCAGATCGGGTTGTTGACGATTTTGACGCCGGACGCGGCGGCACACTTGAGATACGTCCGGTAGAACGGGATCTCGTGGCTGATGCGATCGAGGATCAGGTCGTAAGGAAACACACCGTCGTCCTTGAGATACGACAACTCCGCGGGCATGGCCTCGACCCGATCGCCGCCGCGGCTGTTGATGGCGTCGATCAACGCCCAGGGAAACGTATCTTCCATGCCGAACACGAGCGCAATTCTCTTCTTTCTCATCGAAATCTCCGGGCGGCGGATCGTATAGAATCGGCGGCCCAGCCGCAAATGGGGCTTGACGCAAAGACCGAATGTTGAACGTTTAATGTTGAGTGTTTAATGTTGAATGAAAAGAAGCACCGAATCCATCATTCAATTCAACACTGAACAGTCAACATTTAACAGGCACTATTCAAGGTCATCCTTTCTATGTACCGCGAGCACGTCTTCTGGCACAGCCCGTCCCTCGGCCGCGACATGGAATTTGCCTGGTACGGCAAGTTCGGACGCCCGGTCATGCTCTTTCCGACCTCGGCTGGCCGATACTCCGAAAACGAGGACCGCGGCATCCCGGAGTCCCTCTCCGACAAAGTGAATGGCGGCGAGATCCAGCTCATCCTCGTCGATACGGTCAACGACGAGAGCTGGTACAACCGGCACGTCCATCCTGCCGTTCGGGCGGCGCGGCACGCGCAGTACGACGCCTATCTCCGCCATGAAGTCGCACCGTACGTTTTCAACCGGGCTCAGAGAGGCGACCTGGCGGTCTATGGCGCCAGCTTCGGCGCGTATCACGCCGCGAACTTTGCTGCGCGCTATCCCGATGTCGTCAACCGCGCCATCTGTTTCTCCGGCATCTACGACATTCACGACCAGCTCGACGGCTACTGGGACGAGAACTGCTATTTCAATTGCCCCACCGCCTACATTCCGAATATGGACGGCGAGTGGGTCGGCAAGCTCTCGCGCATCGATTGGATCATCGCCACCGGCGAGTACGACACGATCGTCGACAAGAACCGCGAGTTTTCGGCGATTCTCTGGTCGAAGGGAATTCAGAATTACCTCGAGATCTGGGGAGGCGTCTTCGGCCATGACTGGCCGTGGTGGCGTGAGAATCTCCGCCGCTTCCTCTGAAACGCACGAAGTTAGCAAGCCAGGGAGCCCATCATGCGTCGTTTCGCAGTGGCAGCGTTTGTCGTTTCGGTGGCCGTTGCCGCCTACGCGCAACTCGATTCCGATGGTCGCCTCCAGATCGAGATGCGCGATGGTTCCAAAATTGCCGTTCCGCAGCAGGCAGAGGCGGCGAGCGGGCAGATCGTCGAGTTCGTGGCGCCGCCGGCTGCGATCATTGCAGGAAAAACTGCCGTCGACTACCAGGCGACGTTCACTCGCTTCCGGAACGATCTGAGCGGAATCGTCAACGCCGGCCGCGCTGCCAAGAGCGCGATCGCGCCGGAGATTCGCCGCGAATACTTCGTCGTCTTCAACGGCGCCGCGATCGACGTTCCGCAGGAACTGGTCGCGCAGATCCGGGCATTGCCGTACGTGAAGCGCGTCGAAGCCGACCGCGCCGTACATGCATTCGCGAACGCCAATATCTCCCTCGTCGGAGCGGACAAGGTCTGGGCCACCCTGGGCGCGCGCGGCAAAGGCGTGACCGTCGCCATCATCGACACGGGGATCGACTACATGCATCCGGCGCTCGGCGGCGGATTTGGGCCGGGATTCAAGGTGATTGGCGGATGGGACTTCGTGAACAACGACGCCGATCCGTTCGACGATAACGGACACGGAACGCACGTCTCAGGAATCGTGGCCGGGGATTCGTCCACCATCACGGGCGTGGCTCCCGACGCGTCGCTCATCGCCTACAAAGTTCTCGGCTCGAACGGAAGCGGTACCGATTCCAACGTTCTGGCAGCCGTCGAGCGCGCGGCCGATCCCAATGGCGATGGCAACACGAGCGATCACGTCGACGTGGCCAACCTCAGCCTGGGAGGAGGCGGCAATCCCGATGATCCGTTGTCAGAGGCCATCGACAACGCCTCCGCGGCCGGAGTGACCTTCGCCATCGCCGCGGGGAACAACGGAGCATTTCACACCATCGCCAGCCCGGGAACGGCGCGGAGCGCCATCACCGTCGGTGCCAGCGATCTGAACGACCTCATCGCCAGTTTTTCCTCACGCGGCCCGAACACGAAGAACCTGGCCATCAAACCAGATGTGGTCGCGCCCGGCCTCTCGATTCTCTCGTCGTATCCCGGAAACCGGTATGTCTTGTTGAGCGGAACGTCGATGGCCACGCCGCATGTGGCCGGAGCAGCTGCTCTGCTCAAATCGTTGCACCATGACTGGACGCCGGCGCAGATCAAACTGGCTCTGATGAATAACGCCAAGCCCATCCTCGACGAGATCATGGCCGGCGGCCAAGGACGCATCGATGCATACGCGGCGGCCACCGGCAACCTCGTCATCGATCCTCCATCGATCAGTCTTGGCCTTCTGCCGGCCGACCAGACCAACTGGTCGGTGACGCGCACGCTGCACCTGACGAATCGGGGAACGACGACGCTGTCCTACACGGTCAAGTCGAACGTTGCCTTCGGCGAGCTCGTGACGCCCTCGCCGCCAACAGTGACCATCCCAGCCGGTGGCTCCGCAGACGTGTCTCTCGCTTTCACATTCAGTGTCGGAACGGTGCAATTTAGCACCAACTCGCTCACTGGCGGCGGACAAATCGTGTTTGCAAACACGTCGGTGCCGGCCGACGCCCGGAACATCCAGTTTGCGTTTACCAAAGCAGCGCGCGAAACAGCACGCTTCGACCGGGCCTATCCCGACGCGGTCTGGGTCAGCGCGGACCGGACCAGGACTGCAACTGCGCTCTTCATGGATGACAACACATCCGAAACCCTGATGACCCCCGGCACCTGGGACATGCTGATCTGGACGAGGGAGACCGACCCAAAGACGAACGCGATTACGGCCACCGACTTCATCGCCCGCGAGAAAGTCGCTGTTGCCGGGGACAGCGCCATCTCGCTGACGGCCGCAGACACACCCCACACGATCACATTCGCGGGGCGGCGTGAGACCGGTCTTCCGCTGACAGGGAACGGCTACTTCAACAGTGGCCGCCTCCTTCTCGACACTCCTCAGGGCGGTGGTGGGATCACGGCGCTCTCTACTCCGTGGACCAGCGCACCGGTGATGCATATCTCCGACGTCACCCCCCAGAAGACACTGCTGTTTTACGAAACGGTGCTCGACATGGCAGCGAGCGAGTACTACATGGTCCAGCATCCACCGCTGACCGGCGTGAGTGATGACGCAACGCTGACGACCGGAGGTTCGGCGCTGCGCGGCGGGACCGTCGAGATCGGCGTGCCGCCGCCCGTCCAAGGCGATCGCCGGCTTGTCGCTCTGGCAGCGAATCCAACGCTCTCCGCCGGTATCTCGGTCGCCGGAATCGTCGACGCGCCGACCGTAAGCGCACGCGTGTTTGTCTCGCCCGACGTCAATCCGAGTTACGTTAACGGAATCGCATTCATCGTTGTCACCGACGGCATCACGCAGTACACGACGCCGTTGCTACGCGTGATCGACGACAAGCTGGTGAGCGTCGGCGCAGGCAGCGCGTTGCCGTGGACGTACAGCGGTTCCACCTACGAGTACGGCCTCGGGCCGCGATTCCCTCTCTCGATCTTCGTTACACCGGCCGGAACGTCGCGCATGAGTCTGTCGACGGAGATCGTCGGCCCGCTGGGCGAATCGCGCATCACCGACCGCACCGGTACATCGACTGCGATCTTCGACGCAAACGGAAACCGGATTCTCAGCAGCGGCTACTCGACCTCAATCGATCTGACGACGCCCCCCGGGCGGTATCGCGTCGAGGTAGCCAATCTGGGAACGCTCTATCCGGACGTGAGCAAGACGACGACGGCAACGATGAATCTGGATTCGTCGCAGCCCGATTACTTTCCGCCCCTCGTAACGACCATGATGTTGCTCGACGGAAGCGGCGCCCTCGTAACGCGCCTCGAACCGCACGGAAGCGGCTCACTTCTTTTTTCCGCCGCCGACTTCATCGACAGCTCAAGCATCAGCGGACGCACCTACCAGCAGGTCCGCGGTGACGCAACGAAGGTGTCGTATCGATACTCAGGAGAGACGGCCTGGCGCCCGTTGACCGCAACCCAGGTCACCGAAGACACGACTCATGGCGCGGGGATCCTCTATCGAGTCGACCTCGGCGGCATCACGAACGTCGACCGGGCGCTGGTCGATTTGAAGTTCGACCTTGCGGACGTCACCGGCAACACTACGACTGTGACGATGGCTCCAGCGTTTTCGGTAGGCACGGAGTTGCCGCCGCGACGCCGGACAGCGCACTGAAGATCGCGCAACTAGCAGGGCCGGCGATCGCCGGCCCTGCTGATGTTCAATTCAATCGTCACGAACCTATTACCGCATGCTGGCGTGGGACTGCGATTTCGCGACCCACGTCCGGAATGTCTCACCCGAAATGCTGCCGGAGATCGAGACCGAGGTGTCGGTGCGGCTCACGCTGAACTTGCGCAACACGGAGACCATCTCGGGCGCTTTGTCCTGCACGGCCAGACGCATCGCGGAAAGAGCGCCGCGCAGCGTGTCCTCGACGAGCCCCAGTGTCTCGGCGTCGGACGACAGACCGATCGCGTTGAGCTTCAGCGAGTCGCCGGTGTCGGTTGCCCAGATCGCGACGGTCGAGACATTTTTCAGCGCGGCGCCGAGTGCCTGCGATGACGAGCTGTTGCCGTTCAGCTTCGGCGCGCCGGTGATGCGCTGGGCGCGCGGCACATCGACGAGTACGAAGGCCGTCGCGCTCGGGTCGACGCGGGCCATGTCGCGTCCGAGACCACTGGCGGTCGCGAACGACGTTCCGCCAGCTGCCCGGCTGGTCAGCGCTTCGATCACCGCCGCCTCGCTGCCCGCAAGCGCGAGATGTGCGTCAGGGAACGCGACGACACCCTGGTGATGGCTGCCGGTTCCCTTGTCCGGCATCACGTAATAGACGCCGTGCGGCGAGGTCTTCTTTACCGCGCCGCGCGACACGAGAGCAGCAGTGAGACGCTCGACGTTGAAGCGGCCATCAGCGGCGATGAGGAAATCCGCTTCGCTGCCGAGGTTCGTTCGGGGCGATGTGGCGAAGACGACGACATCGACGTCTTTTGACGGCTGCAGGCCGGTCTCGGCGAGGAACTTCTGCATATCGCCGTCGTTGCTGATCTTCGCTGTCTGCGCGAAGAGCGCCGCCGAGAGCGGGCTGCTTCGCATGTCGTTGAGGCGGACGACGCCTACGGAGACAGAATCGTTCGGGATGAGTGACATGGCGTCGTTCTTTGCGAACGCAGCCGGAGCGAGCGCCAACGCCAGAACCACGAGTGAAACAAACTGCTTCTTCATTTAGAACTCCTTTCGTTGAAACAACCAGGAAGCGAGAGCGAGACAGACCAGACCGAAAATCGCGGTGCTTACGAATGGAGCAGGAGTGATGGTGAGCATCTCGTTATGAATCTCACCGCCTGCTACATATGCGACGACCGCCGTCGCGAGCTCCGCCGTCTTCGGCATGATCCAGTAGAGAGTCTTGATTGCGAATGCCTGCCATTCCTTCGACAGCGCCGCCTCGATCCGCGCGTGACCGGCCAGCATGACGCCGAAGAAGAAGACGCCGTAGGTGGCCATGATCGAAACCGCTGTCGACGAGGTGATGACGCCGATCAGGAACGCGAACGCGAGAAGCGTGGCGATCAGAAAGAGGATCACGACGCCGGCGAGAAAGAACCGCGGGTGAAAGACGTGCGTCTTCCAGGCCACGATCGCCCAGATCGAGCCGATGAGGTAGAGAACGTTGCTGCCGGCGAGGATGAGGCCAGCCACGTATCGGGAAAGGATCAGCTTCACACGCGAGACCGGCCGCGAGAGATAAAGATCGATGGTCCCCTTCTCCTGCATGCGCGGCACGAGATGCGCGGTCGCGAAGATCGCCAGGAAGGTGCAAAGAACATAAAGGATGCCGGAGAACCCCGACTCGAAGCCCATGACAAGCTTCTCGATCGAGATCGAGCTACCCATCTCGACCTGTTTGCCGAAGAGCTTCGCGCCGGCCAACGCGCCGTCGACGATGTCGAGGTTGACGGCCGAGGCAAAGATCAGGATGAAGATCGTCGAGAGGAAGAAGTATGCGACGAGCGTCCAGCGCGCGGCCGCTTCGCGCATCACGTCTTCGATATTCGCCATCAGGACTTTCATAGCCGCGCTCCTTCGGACTGCTGCGCTCCCGGATCGACCGCGCGGACGAGATCGACGAACACGTCTTCGAGCGTAGAGCGAACGGGCGAAAGCTCGGTCAGCAAACCGCCGCCGGCGCGAAGCTTGTCGACGAGCGCGTTCAGATGCGTGACGTCATCGACGGTCAGGAGCATGTGGCCGTTGACCCGCTCCACGCCTGCGCCACTCTCGCGGAACGAGGCGACGAGCGCATCATCGACGGGCGCGGCCGGAACCATCTTGTACTTCGCCGCGCGGCGCGTCAGCTCCTCGATGCTTCCCGCAGCAGCGACTTTTCCGTTGCGGAGAACGGCCACGTGATTGCACGTCAGTTCGATCTCCGACAGCAAGTGCGAGTTCAGCAGCACCGCCGTTCCATTCGCCGCGGCCTCGGCCTGGAGAATGTCGCGGATCTCGCGGCGGCCGACAGGATCGACGCCGTCGGTCGGCTCGTCGAGCAGGAGCACGTGTGGCGAGTGCAGGAGGGCGATGGCCAGGCCGAGGCGCTGCGTCATCCCTTTCGAGTACTTCTTGACGCGGACGTCGATCCACTGCGCGATCCGCAGTTTTTCGAGCAACTCCAGCGAACGGCGTTTGATCGTGACGTCGTCGAGGCCGGACATCTTTCCGAAGATCCCCAGCGCCTGACGTGCGGTCAGATAGCCGGGGATTTTGTGGCCCTCGGGCAGATAACCGACGCGGCGGCGGCTCTCCGGATTGCCAGCCGGCAGGCCGTTGATGCGGGCTTCGCCGGCCGTGGGACGCGTGAGGTCGAGCAGAATCTTGACGGCGGTCGTTTTTCCGGCGCCGTTCGGTCCCAGAAGGCCGAAAAGCTCCCCTTCACGGACGGTGAAGTCGATGCCGTCCAAAGCGGTGATCCGCGAACGGCCGACCGCCGACCGGTATTGCTTCTTGAGGCCTGATACCTCGATGACGGTCTGAGTCATGGTGAGGTCTTACGGGTTAACGTCGTCTGGGTTGCGCAGAATGCCGCCGTTTTCGGATGGGTTCTATATGATCGTCCGCTCGTAACCATGCACGACCACGCAGTATTTTTTGACCCCAGTCACCGCCGCTGGTGGTGGATCAAGCGTATCGGGACGCTCCTAGGCCTGATGGCTGTGGTCACGGTGAGCTTCTGGCTCGTCAGTCTCTTCACCGTCCCGCTGTTGCCGGGTTTCCGCGGAATTACGGAAGACATCAAGAGAGGTGTGCGCCTTCCGGCGCACCGCCAGGCTCGAGCGCAGTACCTTCAAAAGAGTGCACGAGAGCGTCTTCTCTCGCTCGTCCGTCAGGATCGAAAGAATCAGCTCGCGCGTGAGGCCAAAGGGCCCGTTCGCGCGATCGAGACAGGCAAGCCGATCGTGGCCGCCTTCTACGCTCCGTGGCAGGAAACCGGCCTTCACTCGCTGGATGCCAATGCCAGCCGGATGACGCACCTGCTGCCCGTCTGGGTCCACCTCCGCGCCGATGCCCAAGGCCTCGATTTTCATGACTGGGATCCCTTACTGACGCCACACAACCTCGAGGTACTCAAGAAGGCGCGAGAGAACAACCTGAACATCGTCCCTGTCTTCAGCAACGCCGAGGTTTCCGCAAATGGCTCGGGAGAGTTCGATCCCAAGCGCGTTCATCTGTTTCTGAACGATCCGGCAATCCAGGCGAAGACGATCCTCGATCTCAAGCGTTGGTGCGTGACGATGCGCTTCCAGGGCATCAACGTCGACTTCGAGAATCTGGACGCCGCCGACTATCCGCTTCTCATCCCGTTTCTCAAGCGGATGAAGACATCGTTCGCGCAGAAAGGTCTGCTCGTAAGCATCGATCTCGAAGCCAGGAAAGAAGCAACGGACAACCTCGATTGGCGCGCGGCGGCGTCAATTTGCGATTTCGTCGTCGTCATGGCCTACGACGAGCATTCGGAGAACAGCCCGCCCGGACCGATCGCTTCGATCTCGTGGTATCGCGGCGTCGTTTCGAGCGCGGTGCAGAGTATTCCGCGCGAGAAGCTCGTCATCGGCATCGCCAACTATTCCTACGACTGGATGGAAGGGCGGGAGTGGGCCGAGCCATTGACGTACCAGGGCGCTCTTGTCATGGCCCACGACTACAGGCAGGAAGAGAAGCCGGAAGACATCGTCGATTTCGATGAGACCGCACTCAATCCTACATTTCGCTACAAGGACGACGACGGGAAAGAGCACGAAGTCTGGATGCTCGATGCGGTCACTGCCGCGAACCAATGGCTGATCGGACAGAACTACGGCGTCCGCGGGTTGGCAATCTGGGTTCTCGGATCGACCGACCCGTCAATCTGGAAGTTCATCGACCGCGATCACCTGAATGATCCGGTCAACATGAAGGCGCTGAGCGAGCCCGATTTCCCGTACGACGTCGAGTTCGTCGGCGAGGGCGAGATTGCGCACGTCGACAAATTGCCGACCAAGGGCTCGCGCTCACTGGAGATCGATCCCCAAACGGGACTAGCTCTCGACGAGGACTATCACAAATTTCCAACCTCCTACGTGATCAGCCGGACCGGATACAAACCGAAGATGATCGCGCTGACGATCGACGATGGGCCCTCCAGCCCGTACACATCCGAAATCCTCGATGAGTTGAAAGCGCTTCACGTTCCGGCGACATTCTTTCTGATTGGTCAGAACGCCGAGCGTTATCCCAGTCTGGTCCGGCGCATCTGGAACGAAGGACACGAGATCGGGAACCACTCCTACACACATCCCAACATCGGGGTGATCCCACCTCAGGAAGCTCGCCTCGAGTTGAACGCGACTCAGCGCGTCTTTCAGAGCCTTCTTCACCGATCAACGCTGCTCTTTCGCCCGCCGTACAACGCAGACGCAGAGCCGACTTCGGCCATGGAAGTCATACCGATCAAGATGGCCTCGGAGCTCAACTACATCACCGTCCTCGAGTTCATCGACACGCAAGATTGGAACACCGAAGAGCTGATGCCGGACGGAACGATTCATCGTCGTAAAGCGGAAGACATGTGGCAGACCGCCTGGGCCCAACTGGACGGAGGAGAGCACGGCAGCTGCATCCTCCTGCATGATGGCGGCGGCGACCGCACCGAGACCGTGAGGCTGATCCCGATCCTCGTGCGCGAGCTCCACAAACGAGGCTACACATTCGTTCCGGTCTCGGCGCTCATCGACTCGACCCGCGACAAAGTGAACCCTCCGGTGAATCCGGGCGACACGCTGATGGCTGCAAACGACCGGATCGTGTTCGAGGTCATCTACCTCTTCGAGCTCTTTCTTGGCGTTGCCTTCATCACGGCAATCATTCTGGGTACCGCGCGCATCGTTTTCGTGACCATTCTCGCGTTGGTCGCGAAGTTGCGCGAACGTCACCGCCGGTTCGACGAAGCAGTCAGGCCCACTATCAGCGTCGTCATCGCCGCGTTCAATGAAGCAACCGTGATTGCGCGAACCATTCAGGCGGTGCTCGAGAACAACTACGCGCCGCTCGAAATCATCGTCGTCGATGATGGCTCAACCGATGGCACCGCGGACGAAGTGCGCTCGAACTTCGGCGATTCGGTCACGCTGCTCGTACAACCGAACGGCGGCAAAGCGTCCGCGCTCAACCTCGGCATCGCCATGGCCACCGGCGAGATCATCATCGCGCTCGACGCCGACACACTCTTTGCCCGCGACACGATCGAAAAACTTGTCCGGCATTTTGCCGATCCGCTCGTTGGCGCTGTTGCCGGCAACGTCAAAGTCGGCAACCGCGTGAATCCGCTGACGCACTGGCAGTCGATCGAGTACGTGACGAGCCAGAATCTCGACCGCCGGGCGTACGCGATCATCAACTCCGTGACCGTCGTTCCCGGAGCTGTCGGAGCGTGGCGGCGCGAGGCCATCCTGCAGGCGGGCGGTTACTCGACCGACACAATGGCTGAGGATATGGACCTCACCTGGCGCATCCGGCGCATCGGCTGGCGCATCGAGACGGAATCCGCAGCGGTCGGATATACCGAGGCTCCCGATAGCTTCCGAGCGCTTTTCAAGCAGCGGTTCCGCTGGGCCTTCGGCACGCTGCAATCGCTCTGGAAGCATCGGCGCGCAATCGGCCGCTATGGCTGGTTTGGCCGCGTGATGCTGCCTGCGCTATGGCTTTTCCAAGTCGCATTCCAGGTACTCTCGCCGCTGATCGATCTGCAGATTCTCTGGTCGATCGCCGCCGTAGTGCGGGCCTGGATGCGCGGACGTCTCGCCGGAGACTGGCAGCCGCTGCCGGGCGCACTTTCGTCGCTCTACCTCATCGGCTTTATGTACGCGTTTTTCTTCGTGATGGAGTTGATCGGGTCGCTGATCGCATACAAACTCGATCGCGAAGATCCAAAGGTCCTGATCTGGCTGTTCTGGCAGCGCTTTCTCTATCGTCAGTTGATGTACGCCGTCGTTCTCAAGTCGATCAAGACCGCGGTCTCCGGCATGCGCACCGGCTGGGGCAAGCTGGAGCGGAAGGGAACGGTCGAGATGCACGGCCAGGTGATCGCCGAGCCGGCGGAACTGCAGGTTGGCGAGGCGCAGTAACCGCTACAACTTCACCGCGGTCGCGAGCAGGCTTGTGCGCTGATTCCACTGGAACTGACTCTGCACGAGCTGCATCCCGATGAGGCCCGTCGCGCCCAGAGCGTGGGCTTTGTGCTTCAGTTCTGCCACGCAGTCGTCGAAGGAGTGGTCGTTGACGCCCTCGACGCTCGCGTAGACGACGCCGAGCTCGGTTGCTCCGGTCGGAAGGGCAGGCAGCGTGCTCACGTGCATCTCGATCTGCGGCTGCGCCGCGTGTGTGGGATGGGACATGGCCTCTCCAATGCGCGTTGTGTACGAACCAGGGAATCGACGTCAGTTGCCTTTGTCCACGTCGTCAAACACCACCAGCGTCTTCTCGAACGCCTCAGCGCTGATGGCGACGGGACCGCGGAACGGATGGCTCAGGATCAGGCAACTGTAGAGCAATAAACCGATGAGCGCCGCCATCAGGCCCGCCACGATCATGTGCGGCACCGGGCGCTCCATGTAGATCATGAAACTCATGGAGATGATGGCAAAGGCGCCGCCCAGGATTGCGAACCACATCACCGTGGGCACCGACTCGTTCGCCTGAATGTTGCGCTTGTTCCGTTCGTTCGTCACTGCGCCGATCGACTGCATGAGCATCGTGCAGATGAACGGATAGTCCTTCTTGATCTGGCCGCTGATCGTGCCGTCGCCGAATGCGCGAAACATGTTGCCGATCGCCCTGCGCGCCTTGGAGCTACCTTTTCCGGTGCTGGCCTGCGTCGCCCATTCATCCTCGATGACCTGATGAACGTACTCGCGCGAGATCTCGCGCATGCGGTCGCCAGCTTCTTTTGGCAGCGCAACCGTCGCGCGGTACAGCGGCACGAGCGTCGCCGCCTCGGTGGCCGCGGTGCTCTTGGCCGCGTCGTAGGACTCCCACACGGCCACGACCATGAACCCGAGCAGCACGGCGAAGAGCACGCCGGCGTTCAGGAAGATCGGTACGAGCACATCGTTGTGACCTTCCTGAACCTTCCCGTGCAGGATTCTGCGGCTGATCAACACACCGGCGACGGCGTAGGCCGCTGGTCCGGCAATCATCAGCACTCCCAGCAATGCGTAGTTCATCGGCTCTCTCCGACCGTGATTTTGGGAGGTCGGATCATAACCTGAACGATGATCGAACCAGCTCTCCGTCCCCTTGCTGGCAGTGCGTCAGTCCGGCGGGAAAGGACGTCGAGATGGTTCGTCGCGCCGGCACAGCAGCAGGTTCGCGACGAGCAGTAACCGCTACGCTATCCGCTTCTCCACCGCGTCCCAATCGACGTTCGCCAGAAACGCCTCGATGTACTTCGGGCGGTCCGCTGGCTTGTAGTCGAGCAGGTAAGCGTGCTCCCAGACGTCCATCACGAGCAGCGGGATGAAACCGGCGACGTTGCCGTTCTCATGCAGCTCGATCCAGTGATTCGAAACCCGCCCTGCGGTTGGATCGAGATACGTGACGGCCCAGCCGACGCCGCGCATTTTGCCGACGCTCACGAAGTCGGTCTTCCAGATCTCGAAGCTGGGGAAACTCCGTTCGATTGCAGCGCGAAACTTACTGCCCCGAGGAACGTCGCCACCGGCATTACGCTTCATGTTCCCGAAGTAATACTCGTGCAAGACCATCCCGTTGTATTCGAAGCCGAGGCGCCGCGTCAGCTCTGAATAGGCAGGCATCTCCTCTTTGTCGACGCGGCCATCCTCGAGAATGGACGCGATCTTCTCGCTGAGGAGGTTGGTGTTCGTCACGTAGCCCTCGTAGAGCTTGAAGTGCATCTCAAGAGTCTTGTCCGAGATGCCGGTCAGTCCCGAGAGGTTGAAGGTTTTCGGCTTGTAGGATTGGGTTAGTGTCAGCGTTTCCATGACCTGCGACAGTGCACTAATCGTGCGCGTTTCTGAGGCAGAGACCGCCTTCGAGGACGATTCGCATGAGTCTGCCCGGTTCGACGGAACGCTAGGAGCAGCAGCGGAACGTCGCGTAGACGTACGGGTATGCAGGCCGATACCAGTTCCGGAAGCTGCGGCGAATGAGCTCCGGCGCCGTGGCAGGGGACGCCCCTTTCAGCACATAGTGCTTCCCGTCGAAAAAGTCCGCCGAGTACACCGGATATGACGAGATCGGCTCGAAACCGGGGAAGGGCTCGAAGAGCGTCGACGTCCATTCCCAGCCGTTGCCGGCGAGATCGTGTACGCCCCACGCGCTAACGCCGTCGGGATAGGAGCCGATGGGCACGGGATCCCAGTTCGCGTATCCGAAGTTTCCGCGGCTTGCGTCCGGCAGCGCCTCGCCCCACGGGAACGAGCGCTCCTCGCCGGTCGGTGTCCCGAACGCAGCACGGTGATACTCGGCCTCGGTCGGTAGACGTTTGCCACGCCAGGCCGTGTATGCACTCGCTTCTTCGTACGTCACATACACCGGGCAATCGAGAGGGAGCGGCGTCAGATCGAACATTCCCCGCCAGTACCACTCACCCCCGCGTTTCAGCCAGAAGTGCGGCCCCTCGGCGCCGGTAGCGCGGACGAACTCCAGGTAGTCGCGATTGGTGACGTCGTGGCGATCGATGGCGAATTCGCCCACGGCGACTCGCAACTGCGGGATCTCGTTGTCCCACCCGAACTCGGTCCCGGAAGCTCCGAGCGTTGCCTCTCCGGCAGGGATGCGAACCATGTCCTTGACCAAGGGCGATGAAGTCGGCGGCGTTCTGCCGCCACGCAGCGGAGCGATCGCGTTCTTTCGCTCGTAGGGCAGCTCGTGGAAGATGTAGAGCAGGGTCTCCTGGTGCATGAGCTCGTGCTCGAGGATCGTGAACGCGGCCTCCGCATTCCGCCGCTGCGGCACGAGACCGTCATCGATCGGTCCATCGCACAGGGCCCGGATGATCTGGTCCTCTGCGTTCCCGGCAAAGCGTTGAACGTCGCCGCGCGTCGGCCAGAAATCGGTCGGCGTCTTCGCGGCTTCTTCGTTTTCCGGGTCGATGCCGCGTGCGAACAACGTCTCCAATTCGGTGTCGAGGCCTTCGCGCTTCAGCGCCAGCTTGATCAGCGTGTTGACGGCGAACGCCGGAAGATGTCCTTCGTAAAAAACGATCGGATTGCGCAGGCGAATCGGCCGGTCGTAGTACGCCTCTTCCGTTGGGATGGTGAAGAGGGCGCGCGTCACCTTGCGGCTTTCGCGATACCACTCGATGAGCCGGTCGCGGCTCAATCCGTCCTGAAACGCGGGGTGTCGCATATGCGAATTGTAGTCTGCGCTCAGACCGCCGCCGCCTCTCCGACCGGCACCTCGATCACGCGGAACGGCGGCCTGCTTCCATCGTTAGCGGCCAGCAGCGGCATGGCTACGTTGTAGACAGGCACGTTCCCCTTGGTGCGCCCTTCCAAGAACCCGCGGTGCGCGTGGCCGTGGAAGACGGCGTTGCAGCGATAGCGGTCAATCGGCTCTTCCAGACGCGACGAGCCGAGAAACGGATAGAGCTCCTCCGGCTCGCCAACGACCGTGGCGTGGATCGGTGCGTAGTGAATCACGGCGATCTTCTGTGGGGTCCTGAGCTTGGCCAGGGCCTGCTCCAGTTTGAGAGCCTCTTCGATGGTTTCGTGAACGAATTTCTTGATGATGTCCTCGCCCCAGGCGCCGAGCTGCCGCCTTCCGAAGCCGCCTCCAAAACCTTTCACGCCGGCGAAGCCCACACCCTCGATTTCGTGCGAGTCGCCATCCAGCATGGTCACTCCGGCGTCGATCATGATTCTGACAACGTCATCCTGTTTCCCTGATTCAAAGTCGTGGTTGCCGAGGATGCCGATGACCGGAATCCGCAGCGACGCGGTGATCTCTTTCGCCAGAACCTTTGCTTCCTCGACCAGTCCGTAATCGGTCAGGTCGCCGCAAAGAAGGAGAACGTCGGCCTGCTCGGTCGCAGCAGCAAAGAGGGCGTGCAAGCTGCCCTGTCCCGTCTTCTTGACGTGAAGGTCCGCGACCGCGGCGATGCGAAGCGTCTCTTTCATTTGCTGCCATCCACTTCGATTCCGGCGGTCCATTGCGCGATTTCTTCCGCCGACATGTTGCCAACCGGCCGCAGCCGTCCGTCTTTGTAGCCCCACTGGTTGATGTCGGGGAGGTATTGCTGGCGCGAGAGGATCGTGCCGTAGCAGATCTTCTCGGATGCATCCGGCCGGCTCGTTTCGTCCGCGACGCGCCCGCTCAACTCCGTCATCACCCACGCCGGAATCCGCGAGCGCTCCGACGGATAGCTGAACCCGAAGAGAACAAGATGGGCATACAGCGCGCGCCAGTGCCTTCCGTAGCGATCGAGCAGACGGCGCCAGTCGAGCCGGTCGCCGGTGGCGAGGAGGACGTGCGCGACATCCGCACCATCGAAGCGCTCCCGCTCCATGATCAGACCCTTTGACCAGATCATTTCTTCGGCGGGGATCAGCTTTACATCGACTCCGAACACTTCGTCATCGACGGCGAAGTCGAACCAGAGCTCGTCGACGACGGCAACGCCATTGCCGGCGCTGAAGATCAGATCGATGAAGTCGTCTCCCTTGATCGCCTTTCCCAGCCAGTGCGGAAAGTTGAGCTCCGACTTGTATCCGGCCGCTTCGAAGACTTTCTTTGCCTTCGGGAAATCTTCGCGCCGGAGAAAGACGTCGAAGTCTTTGGTATGACGCTCGATCCCCGTATAGCGCGCGAACGCATACGCCCCGCCCACGAGAAACGGCACGCTGCCGTCACTCATAAGCCGCATCGACTCGATGTAGAAATCCCTGGTTTCCGGGGCAAGGAACGTGTCCGGCGCGGTTTCGGTGATGGTCATTGCAGAGCCGGAAAAGTGCACGGGGCGTGCCGGGGAAGGGCATCTCTCCCTCCGCCACAAACCGGAAGTGTCGTCCTGAGCGAGGGGAACGGCACGCGTGCCGATGAGGAGCGAATGACCCCATCTGTCATTCCGAGAGGGCGGGGCGGCGGGTGGGCGAGGAATCCCCTGCCGAAGATCGAGGCCCGCTCCGTCGGCGGGGATGGAATCTGCGCTTCGGTTCAGCTCAACGCACCCAGTCGACGGATCAAGAAGTACGGCCGAAGGATTAAAAGCACCGACGTTGGTTCAAAGAACACCGTCGTTGGTTCGAAAAGCACCGTCGATGGTGCAAGACGTACCGTCGATGGTTCAAAAAGCACCGTCAATGGCCGAAAAGCACCGTCGGTGGTTCAAAAAGCACCATCGATGGCCGAAAAGCACCGTCGATGGTTCAAAAAGCACCGTCGATGGCCGAAAAGCACCATCGTTGGCTCAAAAAGCACCATCGACGGATCAAAAAGCACCGTCGATCGATCAAAACGCACCATCGATGGTTCAAAAAGCAACGTCGATGGATTAAAACGCACCATCGTTGGCTCAAAAAGCAACGTCGATGGATCAAAACGTACCGTCGACGGATCAAAAAGCAACGTCGATGGATCAAAACGAACCATCGTTGGTTCAAAACGTACCGTCGTTGGTTCAAAACGTACCGTCGTTGGTTCGAAACAAGCCGTCGATGGCGTGAAACACAACTCCGACGGTCAAAACACACCCGTTTCCGGAAAGAATCGTCACGCCGCTCGACGTTTTTTCAGATGCGGTTGTTCAAAATACGATGGTTCATGGTGTGACCACGATCGCTCGCGCTGGGCTACCGCGCTTCCGGCATTTTGAGATCCTTCACCGCGCTTCGCCGGTTCAGGTTCACACGATGGATGATACGAACACTGGTCCCATCTAACCGCGCACCCCCTCCGCCCACGCCACCGAAAACCAGAGTGCGGCGTCGGGACGTTGCGACCAGCGGACGTATTCCGCCATCACACGGTCGTAGGCGTCCGCGTCGAACAGGCGCAGCGACACGATCGCGTCGCGGGCGCTGTTGACGACGCCCGCCATGTTCGCCGCAAGCGTCGGGAACGTCTCCATTCCCGCACAGCCTCCGAAGAAGATCCACGTATTCCGAACCGGCGCGGCGCCTGCTTCGTGCAGCAACTGCACGAGACGTCGGCCGACGAAGGGATCGTTGCCGATGCGGTCGTAGGCTCGCATGTAGGCGTCCCAGAGGCTCATCCAGCCCGCCGGCTCCGGCCACAGGCGCATCACGCCGTGGTCGTCATCGGCGAGGATGATCCGCCCTCCCGGCCGGACGGCGCGAACCATCGAACGGACCGCGGCCAGAGGATCGGGGATGTGCTCGAGTAGAAAGCGCGTGTGCGCGACGTCGAAGGTTCCCCACCCGTCACCCAGCTCAAGCGCAAGCGCGTCACCGGCGCGAAACTCCGCGAGCTTCGCTTCACCATCGTTCTCAGCGAGCCGCAGCGCCTGAGCGAGTTGCGCTTCGTCGCGCTCGATGCCAACGACATGGCCATCCGGAACCGCACGCCCCATCGTCCGCGTGAACTGTCCCAGGCCCGAGCCGAGATCGAGAATCCGCTCGTTCCCGCGCAACTGCATCTCGCGCAGCATCGCGGAATTGAGTAGAACGTCGTTCATCAGCGACAAGCGCCGCTGTTCGCTGTCGTCCGTGCCATGAATGTAGATCGACATCTAGGTCAGCACCTCCACCGGAAAGCCGGCGTCGATCCATCCGTCGAGGCCACCAGCGAGCGGCCGCACCTTCGTGTATCCCTTGTCGATGAGCATGCGCGCCACACGGGCGGCTGAGGCTTCGTTTGGTCACGTGCAGTAGAGCACCACCTCCTGATGGGGTGCCAGATCGCCAAGTTGTGCGTCGATGTCGCTGAGGAGCGCCAGGATCGCGGTGGGGATGGATCGTGGATCGTGCTTGCGGGCGCCAGGTGTGCGGACGTCGAGCACCACCGGCAGCTCGCCGCGGTCGAGCATCGCTTTCAATTCGTGCGGCTGAATGCGCGCCGTGCGCAGTTGCTTGATGAACTGGATGCGCTGCGCCCACTTGAACACGATCACGAGTGCGAGCAACGAGCCGACGATGATGATCGCCCACCATCCGAGGTTTTCGAGAGCTGCAAGAACGCGATCGATGGCGCGATGAAAGGCGCGGCCGGCCGCAACCGCGCTGCTGGCCCAGATCAGCGCACCGATGCCGTCGTAAATCACGAACGCCAGCGTGCTCCGCCCCGATGCTCCAGCGAGTGGCGGCGCAACCGTCGAGAATCCAGGAATGAACTTGGCGATGAGGAGCGACTTCAATCCCCACCTCTCGAACCTCGCTTCAGTGTCGCGCACGCACGAGTCAGGCGAAAGCGAGATGCGGCAAAGCGTCCGCAGGATCCGGTAGCCGAAGCGGCGCCCGAGGAGGAACCAGATGTAGTCGGCAATGAGGGAGGCGAAGAGCGCGGCCAGAAGAACGTGCGTCGACGACAACTTCCCATCGCGCGACAACGCGCCCGCCACGATGAGTGCAGGCACCGCAGGCACCGGCGCACCCAATTGTTCGAGCAGCACGTTGATGAAGATCAGCGGCACACCGTAGAGCAGGACGTAGTGGGCGAGCGAGGTCACGTTACACAGATGTTAATGCGTCAACGCTACTGCTTCGTCATGCGTCTTTTCTCCAGCAGTCAACCAGGCAGTAAACGGAAGGAGCAAACCATGAAGAAAATCATCGCAGTTGTGTTGCTGGCGGGCGCAACGCTCGCCTCCGGCTGCGCGACGCGAGCCGTCCTCGTCGCCCCGCGTCCGCGCGTGGAAGTAATCGGCGTCGCGCCGTATCGCGGCGCAGTCTGGATTCCGGGTCACTACATTCGCGCGCATCGGGACTGGGTCTGGGTGGGCGGGTTCTGGCGGTAGGTTGTAGGGCAGAGATCAGAGATCAGAGGAAGCATTTCTGATCTCTGCCTTCTGATCTCTGACTTTCTGATCCCCGATGTCCGCGAAACACACCACACACGGAAACAATATGAAATCAGATCACATGAATGTGAAATCGGATCATATGAATGTGATCCCGGATCATATGAATGTGAAACCAGATCATATGAACGTGATCTCGGATCATATGAACGTGAAACCAGATCACATGAATATGAAACCGGATCACATGAACGGGAAGTCGGAACCCGTGAACGGGAAGAGAGAACGGTTCACGCGGAGCCGCGGAGAGCGCGGGGCTTCTTTCTCCGCCCCTCTCCGATATCCCTGATCTGATCTCTGATCTCTGATCTCTTGTCTCCAGTCGCCCACGCCTGGCCCCTCCCGGCTAACCAAACCCACGTTTTCTAGTCTAATCGGCCGGATGGAGATGACGACCGACCTCGCCGTGGTCAGCAGAGCGCGATCCGGCGACCCGGAAGCGTTCCGGATGCTGGTCGAGAGTCATTCCCGAGCAACGTTTCGCGTGGCCTATCGAATGACTGGAAACGAACATGATGCCGATGACGTAGTGCAGGAGACCTTCCTCCGCGCTTACCGGCAACTGCGGCATTTCGAGGAACGCGCGGACTTCGGCACGTGGCTGCACCGCATCGCCGTCAACTGTTCGCTCGACCTGCTTCGTGCACGAAGCCGCGCCGACAAACAGTACGGCGGCGATCCCGAATCCGCCGAGCTGGCCGGCGCCGCGGGCGCGCGAAGCGAAGCGCAACAAGATCGCCTGATGATCTCCGCTGAGCTGAAAACACAGGTGGCCACGGCGATGAAGCGGCTCAGCGCCAGCGAGCGGACCGCTTTCATCCTCCGCCACTTCGAAGGGATGCCGGTCGAGGAGATCGGCAAAACGCTCGGCATCCAGGTCAGTGCCACCAAACACACGATTTTTCGCGCGGTACGCAAGCTCCGTGAGTCGCTGGAGCCGTTCGTGAGGTCAACGCCATGCAACACCTGACAGAAGAACAACTGGTCGCTCACTACTACCACGACGCCGATGCCGTGACCGCCGAAGCGCATCTGGCGACGTGCGAGGAATGCCGCGCGCAACTGGCCACGCTGCGCAGCGTCCTCGCGCTCATCGATCAGCTTCCGATCCCCGAAAAAAACGGCGCGTACGGCGAAGAAGTCTGGACGCGGCTCCGCTGGAAGCTTGGCAGCGAACGGCGCCGCTCGCGCGTCTGGGGAACGATCAGCGCAATCGCAGCAGCTCTGGCGCTCGCCTTCATCGGCGGCATGTTGTGGCACGCGGGGACGCAGCAATCGTCTCCCGCGGCAGTCGCCGCAAAGAACACTCCGTCTCCTGCGGCCGCAGCGCAGACGGCGAGCAACTCCTCTTCCGTCGTTTCGCGGGACCGGCTCCTCCTCGTCGTCGTCAGCGATCACCTCGACAGCTCCGAGCGGATACTGCTCGAACTGTCGAACGCCGATGCCAAACATCCGCTCGACATCACCTCGGAAAGCAGACGAGCCGGTGAGCTCGTAGCATCGAATCGAATCTACCGGCAAACGGCCGCACGGCGAGGCGAGACGCGTATCGCCTCGCTGCTGTCGGATCTCGAGCCGGTTCTGCTCGAGCTGTCGCATGCCGGCTCGACTCTCTCGCCCGACGAGATCGCATCGCTCCAGAAGCGCATCGACTCGAAGGGTCTCCTCTTCAAAGTGCGCGTCGTGAGCGCACAGGTGAACGGCCAGGACGGCGTCACCAAAGCCCCGCCGAAAGGAATGGACTCACTATGAAATCGAAAATGCTTCTCACGCTTGCTGTCGCGCTAGTCGTGATCACGCCGACCCTGCGCGCCAACTGGAACAACGATCCCACCAGCATCACGGTCTTCGCCACGGATGATCGTGATGACGACCGCGCCGACCGCGATCGCGACCGCGCCCAGCAGAAGGCGGACATGGAGGAAAATCTCTACGACTCCGCCACCGACGCGCTCGATGACCACGACTGGCGTAGCGCCGCGTCGAAGTTTCAGCGCGTCGCCGAGATGCACATGGCGCACGCTGATGCAGCGCTCTACTGGCTCGCGTACGCCGAAGGCAAGATGGGCGCGCGGTCGGAAGCGCTCGACACGCTGCTCAAGCTCCAGAAGTCATATCCGAAATCGAAATGGGTCGATGACGGGAAGACGCTCGAGGTTGAGATCCGGCAGTCAGCCGGCCAGCAGATCGAGCCGGAGCACGTCGTCGACGAGGACGTGAAGCTCATGGCCATCAACGGCCTGATGAGCTCCGATCCCGAGCGCGGCATCCCGATCCTCGAAGGCATCCTGAATGGTCATCAGCCGATCAAGATGAAAGAGCGCGCGCTGTTCGTGCTCAGTCAGTCCGGTTCGCCGAAAGCGTTCGAGATCGTCGTGCGCACGGCGAAGTCCGGCCCGCCCGATCTTCGCGAGCGCGCCGTCCGCACCCTCGGCATCCTCGGCGGCGAGCGCAGCCGCGGCGTACTCACCGATATCTACACATCGACCAGTGACATCGCCGTGAAGAAGTCAATCTTGAAGTCGTACATGATCGCCGGCGACCGCACCCGCCTGCTCGCTCTTGCCAAGGGAGAATCCAACGCCGAGCTGCGAGCCGATGCCGTGCTGCAACTCGGAGTCATCGGCGCGCGCAACGAGCTCGCAGAGCTGTACACCACCGAGACGGCTGTACCGGTCCGCAAGAAGATCCTGCAAGCGATGTTCATCGGCGGCAATTCGGAGAAGCTGGCCGACATCGCGCGCAATGAGAAAGTTCTCGAGCTCAAAGTCACCGCCATCCGCAACCTCGGCCTCCTCGGCGGCGGCCGCTCCGGCGACCTCCTCCTCTCGCTCTACAACTCCGACCCGCACCGCGAAGTGCGCAACGCAGTCATCGAATCACTCTTCATCCAGAACAACGGCCACACCCTGGTCAACCTCGCGCGCAGCGAGAAGGATCCCGAGATGAAGCGCTCGATCATCGAGAAGCTGTCCGTGATGCGCTCGAAAGAAGCGACGGACTATCTGATGGAGTTTTTGAAGTAGGGTTGCTGGGGTGTGGGGAGTTGGGGGTGGGGTGTGGGAGAACGCACGTGATTGCCAAACCGCGCGTGTCCCTGACCCTGCCGGAGCCGCTACCCCGCGCCGCGTTTGCAACTGGAAGGAAACAGCGGCGGAGGACGGCGAAGGATCTCTAACTTAATTAACTACGACGCACATGCCACGTGCCTCGAAAAATCCGCGGCACGCGCAATATCAGGATCTGGAAAGTGATGACGATTGCGCCGCTCACCGGCTCACGTACGGATTCCCGCGAATGAAAAAACGCAGCGGCCAGTGCGCGGATTCGCCGGAGTTTTCGACGCCGATGCGGTGACTGACCGCGATATCGTCCTCGTTGACGGCCTGATCGCGCGCCGTGAGCCAGAGCGCGTTTCCGTCAAGTGGCTCCCCGTCGAGCGATTTGCCGACGGCCATGGCGGAGCAGAGTTTGGCGGGCCCGTTCATCAGATCGCGGTCGCGTTTCGCTTTCGACCGGCGCTCGCGCATCGTCTCGATCCCTCGCAGCGGCTCTGCGGCACGCAGCAACACGGCTTCGGCGATGTCCCCTTCTGCCGTGACCACGTTCAAACACCAGTGCATTCCGTACGTGAAGTAGACGTAGGCGTGACCTCCCTCGAGGTACATCGACTCATTGCGCGCGCTTCGCAGTCCGCGCCGGGCGTGACTGGCGGAATCGTTGGCGCCGAGGTAAGCCTCGACTTCGACGAGCCGCGCGGCCAGCAACTCGCGCCCGATGCGGCGCCACAACACGCAGCCGAGGAGAGAGCGCGCCACGGTTACCGTGTCCTGGAGATAGAAGGATCGAGGCAGCTTTGCGGTCATGCCGAGGGAAGCGCCCGATTCGACGAGCGGCGATCGAGTTGATCTTCGCTGACGAATCGATTGATGAGACGAACGAGCTCCGCGTGGACGCCCGGCGGCGCGCCGATGATGTTGCCGCGCTCCAGCCAGCGGTTCCCTCCCGAGAAATCGCTGAACACGCCTCCCGCTTCGGTGACGAGCAACGAACCGGCAGCAACATCCCACGGCGAGAGGTGAAGCTCGAAGAAACCGTCGAAGATGCCGGCAGCCGTGTAGGCGAGATCGATCGCGGCGGAACCGGCACGCCGTACGCCTTTCGAGACGCTGATCACTTCGCGGAAGATTTCTGTGTAGACATCGACAAACTGCTGCGCGCGGAACGGGAAGCCGGTCGCCAGAAACGCGCCATCAACCGTCGCCTGGCTGGAAACGCGCATCCGCTCGCCGTTGCGGAACGCTCCGGCGCCACGCTCGGCCGTGAAGAAGAGATCGCGCAACGGCTCGTGAACTACGCCGACCGTGATCTCGTCGCCGGTCTTCAGACCGATCGAGACCGACCAGACCGGAAAGTGCTGGAGGTAGTTCGAGGTGCCGTCGAGCGGATCGATGATCCACGTTCGCCCGCTGGTGCCTTCGGCGCTGACGCCGCCTTCTTCGCCGAGGATAGCATCGTGCGGGAAATGTTCGCGGATGAAAGCCACGATCGCAGCTTCGCTCTCGCGGTCGGCGCGTGAGACCCAATCATTGCGCGACTTTAGGTCGGCATCGTCCTTCCCGAGGTGCTCCCAATGTTTCAGAAGGATTGCCGCGCCGAGTGTGGCTGCCTGCGCCGCCAACGCGACATCGTTGCCAGAGGTCGTCATCGAGCGATTCTATCTGCGCTGAAGAGACCTGCCGCGGCCACGTTTTTGTCCGTCTCCCCATCACCGACTGGCCACTCCCTCGGATGTTATGCTCCAAAAGGGTCGATGCAACCGCCACGGATTTCACGATATCGCGTAGGACGTCTCATCGGCGCCGGTGGAATGGGCGAGGTATACCTCGCCGAGGATGAGACTCTCAACCGCAAAGTCGCGCTGAAGTTACTTCCGGTGCGCTTCACGCAGGACGAGGAGCGCGTCCGCCGTTTTCAGCGCGAAGCCCGCGCCGCCTCGGCACTCAATCATCCGAACATCCTCACGATCTACGAGATCGGCCACACCGATTCGGTGCACTACATCGCCACCGAGTACATCGAAGGCGAGACGTTGCGGGATCGGATGGCGAAGCAGCGGCTCAAGATCGCCGAGGTCCTCGATGTGGCGACAGGAGTGGCCAGCGCGCTTGCCGCGGCGCACGACGCCGGCATCATCCATCGCGACATCAAGCCGGAAAACATCATGGTCCGGCCCGACGGCGTCGTGAAGGTGCTCGACTTCGGTCTGGCTAAGCTTGCCGATCCGGAGTCCGCGCTCAAAGACAGCTCCAGCGGCGGCATCATGGGAACGCTGCTCTACATTTCGCCAGAGCAGGCCGGCGGTCTTCAACCGGATGCGCGCTCCGACCTTTACGCACTCGGCGCCGTGATGTACGAGATGATCACCGGCCATCCTCCGCTGCGCGGCGAAAGCTTCATTGACATCGCGTTTGCCATCGCCAACGAGACGCCGAAGCCGCCGTCGAGGTCCGTCGATGGCGTGCCGCCGGAGCTCGACAGCATCATTCTGAAGCTGCTGGAAAAGGATCGGGACCGGCGCTACGCCTCGGCGCGTCAACTTCTCGGCGATCTCAATACTCTTCGCAGAGAGCTGGAGTTCGAGAACAAACTCAACTCGCTGGAGATGCAGCGGCACGTCTCCGCGCCCGGGTTCGCGCAGCAACCGACAGCGCAGATGACGTTTCCGATCAACACGCGTCTCGGGGCTCGGCGCGCGTTTCGCGACCGGCGCGTCGTCGTGCTGCTGGCCTTCCTCATCCTCGCGCTGCTGGCAGGCGCGGCGTACGTAATCGTGAGGAGTGGCGCCTTCGCCGACCGCATCGATAGCGTGGCGGTGCTTCCCTTCGTAAATGCATCAGGCGATCCGAATAGTGAATACCTGAGCGACGGCTTGACCGACAGCATCATGGATTCTCTTTCGCAGTTGCCGGAGCTCCAGGTCGTCGCTCGCTACAAAGGAAAAGGCAACGATCCACTCATCGTCGGCCGGGAGCTGCACGTGCGCGGCGTTATCACAGGCCGGCTGATACAGCGTGGCAACACGATCGTCGTCCGCGCGTCGCTGACCGACGTGAAGCGCGGCACGCAGGTGTGGGGCCAGCAGTACGACCGCAGTCTCTCCGACGTGGTCGCGCTGCAGAAGGATCTATCCGAGGAGATCTCATCGCAGCTTCAACCGCACCTGACCGGTGAAGAGCGGAAGCTGATGAACCGCAGCCGGCCGGAGAGCAACGAGGCCTTTCAGCTCTACTTGAAGGGTCACTATTTCGCGACCAAGTTCAATGACGAGGAATCCATCCGGAAGGGAATCGCCTACTTCAATCAATCGATCGAGCGCGACCCGACGTATGCGCTGGCCTATGCGGGGCTGTCCGCGGCCTACTACCAACTCTCCAACCTCTTCATGCCTCCGCGAGAAGCGATGCCGCGCGTGCGCGAAGCCGCCGAGCACGCTCTCGCTCTCGACGAGTCGCTCGCACAAGCCCATATGTGCATGGCGCTCGCCCTCACCTGGTACGACTGGGATTTTGTAAAGGGCGAGAAAGAGTTTCGCCGTGCCATCGCGCTGAACGGCAACGACTCCGAGGCACACAAGGCGTACGGAGATTTTCTGGCGGCGATGGGCCGGTTCGATGAGGCAATCGTGGAGAAACGGCGCGCCGAGCAACTCGATCCGTTGGGCGTCTCGACCAGTTGGGACGTCGGCCGGACGTTGTTCTACGCCGGCCGCGATGAGGAGGCCATCGAGCAGGCCAAACGAACCCTCGATCTCGATTCGAGCTTCCCCTACGTGTACTACCTGGAGGCACAGATCGACTACCGCAAAGGCAACCTTCCGGAAGCACTCACCCTCATGCAACAAGCAATGCAGCTCGGCGGACACAAGCAGCTCCTCATCACCAACTGGGGAATGATCAACGCACGCGCCGGCAACCGCGATGAAGCCATGCGTGCGATGAACGAGCTGCGAAACCTGGCCACATACACGCTCCCGCTTTTTCTGGCCCGCATCTACGCCGCCCTCGGCAACAACGACGAAGCGATGAGGAACCTCGAGAAGGTCTACAACGATCGCTCGGAGTCTGCGGTTTGGCTGAAAGTGGATCCGTCGCTGGAGTCGCTGCGCAAGGATCCAAGGTTCGTCGCGTTGATTCGGAAGGTGGGATTGAGGATGTAGGGGGTGGGGAGTAGGGGGGTTGGGGGGGGTCGCGGCTGGGAGCGCGGGTGTCGGGGGTCGGAGAAAAGGCCGGTGTCGAGCCCTTCCGGCAAGAGCGCGAAGGGTTACCTCGTCTCCGCGTGACCTTACTTTAGTCTCTCGCGAAGGACCTGAGTGTCATGCAATCAACCCTGAGTCTCATGCGAAAGACTCCATGTCTCTTGCGAAAGACCCCGAGTCTCTTGCGAAAGACCCCGAGTCTCTTGCGAGAGACCCCCGAGTCTCTTGCGAGAAACCCCGAGTCTCTTGCGAGAGACCCCCGAGTCTCTTGCGAAAGACCCCGAGTCTCTTGCGAGAAACCCCGAGTCTCTTGCGAGAGACCCCCGAGTCTCTTGCGAGAAACCCCGAGTCTCTTGCGAGAGACCCCCGAGTCTCTTGCGAGAAACCCCGAGTCTCTTGCGAGA
>JADGNZ010000079.1 GCA_017883205.1 Thermoanaerobaculia bacterium
TGCTGCAGCCGGTTGATCCAGGCTGTGTCGATCCCCAAGGCATTCGCCGGCACGATGTCGTGAAAGTTGCTCTCGGCGGCGTGCAGCCAGCGCGCGCCGTCGATGCGCTCCTTCGCAGCCAGGAAGTGCGCGTGACCCGGCTTATACGAGCGCATCTGCTGCGCGGTGATGACGAGATCGAAATCGACGGTGAAGTGTTTGCGCGTCGCTGCGATCAGGTCGTCGTCGATGTTCGAGAGAATCCCGAGCCGGCATCCTGCGGCCACCAGACGCGCGAGCGCCGGATTCGTGTCGGGGAACGGTTTCCACGACGGCAGGCTGTCCGCGAGGAAGCCGGCGTCGTCGTAGGCCAGCGGCCACCCGAGGGCGGTGGCGATGCGCGAGGCGGTGTCCTGCAACACTTCGCGGTAGCTGCGGTAGCCCTCCGATTGGACGTGGCGCTCGGTGTTCGCATATTCGCGGAGGATGTCTTCGCGGCGGAGAGATTGACCTTCCGCGGCGGCGGCTTGAAGGACGGCGTTGGCGATCCCTGACTCCCAGTCGATCAGCGTGCCGTAGCAGTCGAAGGTGATGATGTCGTAGCGACGCATCGAGACGCATTATGACGTGACGGGGCTCACAAGGGAGCCTTTGGGCGTGCTATACCTTCACCGTTCGTTCAACCCCTCGACCATGTACGAAACCGCGACTCGAAATCTACGAACTGCCGAGCGTTTCCTGCTCGATCCGCCGCTCGTTGCCCAATTCGCCGGAAGCGCGGTGTCGGTAACCGACATCTCGGTGAAAGGCGCGCGGTTCCGTCACGCCCAGCCGCTGGAGATGGGACAGAAATCGGTGCTGCAGTTGTCGATCGAGGGGCGGCCTCAAATCGCAACGATCGAGGCGGTCGTCGTCTGGACGAAGACGGATTCATCGGGGAAGGGCCGCTTCGTCTCCGGCGTGAGGACCTACGCCGATGCGGCGCTGATCGACGGCGTGCTCGCACATCTGCGGACCTCGAAGCGCACGACGCGCATCGAGGAGATGCGCTCAACGGACCGTTTCGACGTGCTGGCGCCGATCGAGGGGACGTGGAAGGCGGAGCCGGTTCTGATCGAGAATCTGTCGGCCCGAGGAGCGCGAATCGAGAGCATGAGGCGGCTTGCGGCAGATAGCGTGGGAGTGCTCTCCTTTGAAGTGCCGGGCGGGAATCTGAGCGTCTCCGTGAATGCGAAGGTGGCCTGGTCGGCGATGAAATCGGTTGATCCATCGACGTTCCGCAACGGCCTTTTCATCGATGAGAAGCCTGAGCTGCTGCGCCTTGCCATCGGCCAACTCTGCCAGGACGGACGCGCCTCCCTCGATACGATCTCCCTCGGCCTCAAGTTGAAAGTCATTCGCGCCCGCGCGCGCCAACTGGCGCCGTCGTACAAGTCGGTGGAGACCGCGGGCGTTCCGACGGAGCAGTACGTGCTGATTCAGTGCGTGCGCGAAGAGCTGCGCCTTAATCCCGATGAGGCGATGCATTGGTATCGCCGCGCGCGCCTGACGATCAGCGATCCCGCCACGCGCGCCGCCGCCCCCGCCATCGCCGATCACCCCGACGCGCTGGCCGTGTGGGAGTACCTCGACCGCTCGATCGATCCGTCGATCATCGGCCGGACGTTCGAGCTGCCTTAGGCGCCGAGGACGGTTCCGAGGACGGGGAAGTTAGATAGATCGGCGGCGACCGCGAGTGCGTAGTCGTGAGTGCCAAACGAAAGTGGCGGCTCATCGTCATCCAACCGCCGTCGGTAATCCATTGCGGACACCAGATGAATTGCATCCAGCGTTGTCAGGGCACCTGGAAGCGGTCCCGCCGCCTTATCGATGAGCTCAGACGTGATGTTCACGATTGTGAGCCGGAGCAGAATCGGATCTGCGTAGTTACGAGCAAGTTGAAACCCGCTGTCGCTCAGCCGGCCGGAAGCCTTCGCGCGATACAGGCTGCGATGACATTCAACGATGCTGAGCTCACTGGTAACTCCGTGGTCGATCTCGTACCTGCTACCAAGCTCGTTCGGCTCCTTCAGCACGACGCGAAGGATCACGGAACTGTCGAGATAAACGATCACCGATGTTGGTTCCGCTCCGCGATGAGGTCTTCCACCGGATCCCAGTCGAGATGAAGTGAAGGCGGAGTCCAATCGCCGAGTCGGCCGAGCAAGGCATCGGGAAACCTAAGAGGCTCACGCATTCGGCCGCGATCGATGGCGATAATTTCGACAGCATCCAACTTCAGCCTCGGTCGGTGGTAGGGCGCTAAGACTGCAACAGGTTGAATTCGTGCGATCGTCTTACCTGCGTCAACAACCTGTAGCGTTGTGCCGCTCTGCACCTCTCCGAGTCGCTCTGCAAGGTGTTCCCCCAACTCGGTCATCATGGCTTCAGCATCCCTCGGCTTTCTGCCTCTGTCAACGCCGCGACGTTCCTTTGCATGCCTGCCAGTTTGGCGCGTTTGAGGGCGCTCTTGCGAAACAGCGACGAGAAATCGGCTTGCTCGTAGCGCAGAAGATCGCTAACCGGCGTTGCGCGATACTCGTTTCGAGGCTCGAAGGCAGGATGCGAGGAGGCTGGCTCGTTGTTCCATGGGCAGACTTCCTGGCAGATGTCGCATCCGAACGCGTTGCCGGCCAACGGGAGATCGGGCAGATTGCCGCGGTGCTCGATCGTCGCGTAGCTGATGCAATGCTCCGACGCGACGGTGCGATTGGGGAGGATGGCGCCCGTCGGGCAGGCGTCGATGCAACGCGTACAAGTGCCGCAGCGGTCGGCGACGGAATCGGGAACGAGATCGTTTTCGAGCGACGTAAGCAGCGTGCCGATGAAGGTGTACGAGCCGATCGTTTCGTTGATCAGCATGGCGTTCTTGGCGATCCAGCCGAGGCCTGCTTGCGTGGCCAGAGCGCGATCGGAAAGCGGACCGGTATCGACGTAGCGCCACGTTTTTCCGTACGGTGCAACGACCGGCTCGATCCGGCGAAGGATCTGATCGAGCACGTCGTGATAGTCGTCGCCGAGGGCGTAGCGAGCGATGTAATGCGAGAGGGCGTGCGGTGGCGCATCGGGGCGCGCCGATGCATACGGCACGAGGATCACGATGGCCGACTTCGCCCAGGGGAAGCGTGCGTGCGGATCGCGCCGCGCGTCGCGCGTGCGAGACAGGTAGTGCATCGTGCCGTGGTGGCCGCGATCGAGCCATTCGTCGAACAACGTGCTGTGCGCGTCCGTGATGTCGCTGGCGCCGACGCAGACGACGCCGTTGTCGCGCGCGATACGCTCGACGGCAGGCCAGACCTCGGACAATCTCGTGATCATTCGTTTCTGTCGGGCAGCAACACTCTGCTGATGCAGTGAAATCCAGTGCCATGCTGCGCTCGCGATGCTGCGGAATGGAAATGAAGCGA
The DNA here is from genome assembly GCA_017883205.1 of Thermoanaerobaculia bacterium. GTDB lineage: Bacteria > Acidobacteriota > Thermoanaerobaculia > Gp7-AA8 > Gp7-AA8 > JADGNZ01. Next base: position 3,426 of record JADGNZ010000079.1, read on the forward strand.
ACAAGAAAATGTGGCGAATCCGTCAGGCGTGACACGCGCCCGGCGCGCGATAGAATGCGCGACCCATGGAACGAATCAAGGATTACAAAGTCATCGTCATCGGCTCCGGCCCGGCCGGATGCACCGCGGCGATTTATCTCTCCCGCGCGAATCTTGCTCCGCTCGTCCTGGAGGGCCTGCAGCCCGGCGGACAGCTCACCATCACCACCGACGTCGAGAACTATCCCGGATTTCCGGAAGGGATTCTCGGGCCGAAGTTGATGGATCTGATGCGCCAGCAGGCCGAGCGCTTCGGCGCGGCGTTCAAGATGGAACAGGTCGAGAGTGTGAAGCTCACCGGCCACCCGCTGGTGATCACGACTGACTCACATGAATACGAGTGCCAGGCGTTGATCATCGCGGCGGGCGCTTCGGCCATGCAGATCGGGCTGCCGAGCGAAAAAGCACTGCAGGGGTTCGGCGTCTCCTACTGCGCCACGTGCGACGGATTCTTCTTCAAGAACAAAGAGATCGTCGTGGTGGGTGGCGGCGACTCGGCGATGGAAGAGGCGACGTTCCTCACAAAGTTCGCCTCGAAAGTGACGGTCATCCATCGCCGCGACGAGCTGCGCGCGTCGAAGATCATGCAGGACCGCGCCCGCGGCAATCCGAAGATCGAATTCATTCTAGACACGACGGTCGATGAGGTCATCGGCACGAAAGAGGGCGGCATCACCTCGCTCAAGATCCGCAACCTGAAGACCGACGCTGTGAGCGATTTCGCGACACAGGGTCTGTTCGTCGCCATCGGTCACACGCCCAACACCCAGGCCTACGCCGGGCAGCTCGGGCTCGATTCGCGAGGCTACATCTGCCTGAAACATCCGCACTCCACGGCCACGAACATCGATGGCGTCTTCGCCTGCGGTGATGCCGTCGACCACGTCTATCGTCAGGCCGTTACCGCCGCGGGCACCGGCTGCATGGCCGCCCTCGACTGCGAGAAGTGGCTCACGCACGAACGGATCACGGAGCGCTGGGACCTGCCGGAAGGGGAAGAAGAACGAGAGTGATGAATTGCGCGCCGCTGGCGCGGCGCGCGTTGTCGGTTGTCTGATTTGCGCCTTCGACGCGCGTGAGTCGTGAACGTTAGTTGACGCGCGTTTGGCCGACGGGCACCAATCGAGGAGCGCATCAACCGCGATGCGAGAACCTCGGCGACAACGCGCGAAGCGCAATCAACCGACAACCGACAACGCGCGAAGCGCAGCACCTAGAACGCGTTGAGGATGTACTCGAGCGGATTGACCGGGTTGTTGTTCAGGCGCACTTCGTAGTGAAGGTGCGGGCCGGTGGAGCGGCCGGTCGATCCGACGTAGGCGATGATGTCGCCGCGCTTGACGTGCTGGCCGGGTTTGGCCGCGTAGGACGAGAGATGCCCGTAGCGCGTCGAGTAGCCGTAGCCGTGGGAGATGTAGATGACGTTGCCGTATCCGTTCGCCCACTCGGCCTTGACGACGATGCCATCCGCGGGTGCGCGAACGGGTTGGCCGACCGCAGAGGAAATGTCGATCGCGTTGTGATTGCCGGCCTCCCCCGTAAACGGATCGGAGCGGCCGCCGAAGCCGTCGGTCAGGATGCCGCGAACCGGCGCGATCGATGGTGTGGAAGCGAGGAGCTGCGACTGGGCGACGAGCTTCTGTTCGAGGACAGACAGGTCGCCTTCGAGCCGGCGCGAGCGGAACGCCATCTTGTCGACATCGTCGCGGTACGGATTGTCGCCGAGCTCGGTCGGGCGAAGACCGCCGACGCCGCCCTGGGCGGTGTCGTCGAGGCTGCTGATGCCGGCGTAGATCGCCAGTTTGCGCGTGCGGTCTTCAACGGTGCGGAGCTGGCCGCGGAGCGACTCGACTGACTTGCTGAACTGTTCGTTTGCGGTCTGGAGGTCTTTGTTCTCGTGGCGAAGCTTGCTGAGCTCGTGCGTCTGCGAGAGGGAAGTGAAGTATTGGACAGAAAAGAAGGTCGAAAGGCAAAGGGACGACGTCAGGACAGAGACGACGGAGAAGAGCAGGCGGTGGGACACCTTCAACTTCCGGAACTTGGCCCGCGCATGCGGGACAAAGATGATTGTTGAATAGCGTTGATCCATGCGTACTCCTTAACTCGGGATACCGACGGGACGACGGTGTAGGGGGCGTATTCTATGGAAAGAGCGGTGAGAGTCAACGCAAAAACGGCTGTTAAGTTATGTGAACACAAGCACTTCCAAGCCCGTTTTATGTTGTAACGTCATATTCGGGACGCATCGGTTAGGGTTTCCGTTCCATAACGCAAATAAGTAATTGTTGGGGAGTGGGGGGTGGGGGGTAGGGAGTGGGAGCGAATCCGTTCCGACGCTGCGATTCTCACCGAGTCTTACCCCAGTTCGGCAACGGTGCAGGTGCGATTTGAAGCCTTCGCCGAACCGTTCGTTTATGCCCGATTCATCTCTCACAACTCACTCCCACGCCCGACACCAATCGTCCCGAACCGTTCGGGAATGATCTCCGTTACTTCCGATCCTCACGAACCTTACACGACTTCGGCAACTGTGCACGTGCGATTTCGAACCGTCGCCGTGCCGTTCGTTCATGCCCGCCTCATCTCCCACACCCCACTCCCCACACTCCACTCCCCGCCACCGTGCTATCCTCCCGCCGCCCTTCCCGAACGACAACAGATCACGATTAACTAAGGCCTGTATGAACGTCAAAAAACGGCTTCTCGACGGTCCTCGAATGAATCGCGCCATCCGGCGCATGGCTATTGAAGTCCTTGAGAAGAATCGGGGCACCGAGGACCTCATCATCGTCGGGATCCGCAGCCGCGGCGTCCCCATCGCCGAACGGATGGCCAAAGAGATCGAAGAGATGGAAGGGCATCCGGTCAGCTCCGGCATTCTCGACATCACTCTCTATCGCGACGACCTCACCACGATCGCGCCGCAGCCGGTGGTGAAGCCGACCAAACTCCCCGAGCCGATCGACGACAAGATCGTCGTCCTTGTCGACGACGTTCTCTACACCGGCCGCACGGTCCGCGCAGCGCTCGACGCGCTGATCGACTTCGGCCGTCCCAAGGCGGTCATGCTCGCCGTCCTCATCGATCGCGGTCACCGCGAGCTCCCCATCCATGCCGACGTGATCGGCAAGACGGTCCCCACCGACGCGCACGAAGTCATCAAGGTGAAGCTGGTGGAGACGGATGGAGAGGATGAGGTTTTGATCATGGAGAAGTAGATCAGTGGATTAGTAGATTCGTGATCAGAAACATCAACGTTCTCTTTCTACTGATCCACTAATCTACTAATCCACTGCCGCATGCGCGCCTCCACCTCCTCGCTCCGCTCCAAGGACCTTCTCGGCATCGAGCACCTTCTGCCCGAGGAGATCGAGTTGATTCTCGATACGGCGGAGGGCTTCAAGGAAGTGAGTGAGCGGCCGGTGAAGAAGGTGCCGGCGCTGCGCGGGCAGCTCATCATCAACCTCTTCATGGAGGCGTCGACGCGGACAAGGGTCTCGTTCGAGATCGCCGAGAAACGCCTCTCCGCCGACACGCTCAACTTCACCGCTTCCGGCTCGTCGGTGGAAAAAGGGGAGACGCTCATCGACACGGCCGAGAATCTCGTGGCCATGCATCCGGAGATGATCGTCATCCGCCACAAGTATCCGGGCGCGCCGAAAATGCTGGCCGACCGCCTGCCGAATGTCTCGATCATCAATGCCGGCGACGGTTCGCACGAACACCCTACCCAGGCTCTCCTCGATGCCTTCACGATTCGCGAGCGCCTCGGCCAGCTTGCCGGCGTCAACGTCTCGATCATCGGCGACATCGCCCACTCACGCGTGGTCCGGTCGAACATCCACCTACTGACGAAGATGAAGGCGAACGTGACGGTGGCTGCGCCGCCGACGCTTCTGCCGGCCGAGATCGGAAAGATGGGAGTGCGCGTCGTCCACTCGCTCGATGAGGCCGTCGCCGGCGCCGACGTCATCATGATGTTGCGCATCCAGCTCGAGCGGCAGGGGAAGCTGTCGTTTCCGTCGCTGCGCGAGTACTACAACACGTTCGGCCTCACGCCCGAGCGGCTCAAGCGCGCCAGCAGCGAAGCGATCATCATGCATCCCGGCCCGATGAACCGCGGCGTGGAGATCGCCAGCGATGTCGCCGACGATCCCAAGCGGTCTGTCATCCTCGAGCAGGTGACGAACGGCGTGGCGGTGCGGATGGCGGTTTTGTATCTCCTCGGAGGAGCGCACGACGGTGAATAAGAGAAATGGGGGAGTGGGGTGTGGGGAGTGGAGGGTGGGAGATTCGGTCATCTACGACCCCCCACTCCCCACCCCCCACTCCCAAAAACAATCATGAACCTCCTCATCACCAACGGCCGCGTCATCGATCCAAGCCAGGAGCTTGACGCAACGCTCGACGTCCTCATCGAAGACGGCGTCATCGCACGTGTCGACAAACGAATCAAAGCGCGTGCTGAGACGATTGCTGAGACGATCGACGCCGCGGGCCTCGTCGTCGTTCCGGGATTGATCGACCTCCATACTCATCTCCGCGAACCGGGCCAGGAACACAAAGAGACGATCGCTACCGGCACACGAGCGGCCGTTGCCGGCGGCTACACCGCGGTCTGCGCGATGGCGAACACGCTGCCTCCGAACGACGAGCGAGCGGTAACGGAGATGATCATCGCGGAGTCGCGGCGGAATGGTGCCTGCCGCGTCTATCCGATCGGTGCCGTCAGCAAAGGGTTGATGGGCGAAGCGCTGGCCGAGCTTGCCGATCTTCGCGCGGCAGGCTGCGTCGGCGTCAGCGACGATGGACGGCCGGTCTGGAATGCGCAGTTGATGCGGCGCGCACTCGAGTACTGCACCATGCTCGGCATTCCGGTGATCGCCCACGAAGAGGACGCCAACCTCTCGGACGGCGGCGTGATGCACGAAGGCTATTTCTCCACGCTCCTTGGTTTGGGCGGTATCCCCGCGGCCTCGGAAGAGGCGCTCGTAGCGCGCGATGTGATCCTCGCGCGCGCGACCGGAGCTCACGTGCACATCGCTCATCTCTCGACTGCGGGCGGCGTCGACTCGGTACGCCACGCGCGCGCGGCCGGCGTACGCGTTACCTGCGAGGTCACGCCGCATCACATCGCTCTGGGCGATGAGAGCGTGCAGTCGTTCTCGACGAATTTGAAAATGAACCCGCCGCTTCGCTCGGCGGAACATCGCCAGGCCCTCATCGCCGGCATCGCCGATCGGACGATCGACGCAATCGCCACCGATCATGCGCCCCATCATTTCGACGAAAAGAACGTCGAGTTCGATCTCGCGCCCTTCGGCATCATCGGCCTGGAAACGGCGTTCGCCGTCTGCTACGACACGCTCGTTCGTTCGGGCGTCATCGGTCTCGATCACCTGATCGATCTGATGTCGTGCGGACCGGCGCGCATCTTCAATCTGCCCGGCGGCACGCTGCGCAGCGGCGCGCTCGGCGACGTGACGCTTCTCGATCTCGATGCGAAATTCATCGTGCCCAACGCGTTCCGATCGAAGGCATCGAACTCGCCGTTCGTGGGGAAAACCTTTCACGGGCGGCCGGTGGCCACTGTGGTGGGAGGAGCCGTTCGCTACGACGCGCGCGCGGCACGGCCGGCGAAGCGGAAAGGGAAGAAATGAGTGCGCTCCAGCCGAAGCGGATCATCATCGTCGACGATTCGCCCGCGTACTGCGATCTCTGGTCGAACTTCATGACCGAGCGTTACGCCGAGACCGCGCACGTGGAGACCTACTCGCATCCCTACGATGCGCTGCCGAAGATCGACGACACCATCGACCTCCTCATCGTCGACCTGGAGATGCCCGGAATGGACGGCAAGAAGTTCGTCGATTACGCGCGTGCCAAGGGCGTTCCGGCGCGGCGGATCGTTGTCACCTCATCCCACTCCGCCGACGAGCTCCACCGGCGCTTCCGGATCGGCGAGACCATCGCGGTCATCAATAAGACCGAAGCAAAGCAGCAGGAGGCGTTTCTGATGATCCTCGACAGCGTGATGCGACGGAAGAGTGAAGGATGAGAGATGGGAATGAGGGATGAAAGATGAACAAAGACAGTCTTGCTAAGTTCATCCTTCATCCTTCCGGCTTCATCCTTATAATCAAGCCGTGACGGTCCAAACACCGGCGGCTCCCACCTCGGAATCCGCTCCCGCCTACTCGCTGAACGATCTGCTGGTCTACATGGCCAAGCAGCAGGCGTCCGATCTGCACCTCAAGCCGATGCGGCCGCCGCTGCTCCGGATCCGGGGCAAGCTCGTGCCGGTCAAGAGCGATCCGCTCAAGCCGGCCGATCTCGAGAAGATGCTGCTGCCGCTCCTGAATCGCGTGCAGAAGGAAAAGTTCGAGGCAACGCAGTCGGTCGACTTCGGCCACGGCGTGGCGGGCGTGGCGCGTTTCCGCGCGAACGTCTACATGCAGCGCGGCACGGTCGGCGCGGTTTTCCGGCGCATCCCCATCAATGTGCTGGGCATCGACGCTCTGGAGTTGCCGGACGCCATTCGCGATCTGACGCAGATTCCAGACGGCCTCGTGCTCGTGACCGGCCCGACCGGTTCGGGCAAGTCGACCACGCTGGCAGCGATGATCTCGCACATCACCGAGACCGAGCCGCTGCACATCGTCACCATTGAAGACCCCATCGAGTTTCTGTTCATCGACAAGATCGCGGCGATCTCCCAACGCGAAGTCGGCAGCGATACGCCGAACTTCCGGGAAGCGTTGCGCAACGCCATGCGTCAGGACCCCGACGTCATCATGGTCGGCGAGATGCGGGACGTCGAGACGGTTGAGACGGTGCTGACCGCGGCCGAGACAGGACACCTGGTCTTCTCCACGCTGCACACGAACAATGCCGCGCAGACCATCGACCGTATCATTGACACGTTCCCGGCTGATCAGCACAAACAGATCCGCTCGCAGCTCGCCCTCGTCCTTCGCGGGATCATTTCGCTGAAGCTCATCAAGACGACCACCGGCACGCTCACCGCTGCTGTGGAGATTCTCAAGAACTCGCCGCGCATCGCCAAATTGATCGAGGATGGCCTCACCAAAGACATCCTCGACGAGATGGAAAGCTCGGTCGGGCTCTATAGGATGCAGTCGATGAACCAGTCGCTCATCGCGCTGCTCGTGCATCAGAAGATTTCCTATCAGGACGCCATGGCGCTTTCGAGCGATTCGGACGACCTGTCGCTCAAAGTGCGCAAGCTCTTCCCGCAGATCGAAGAGCGCGTCCGCCAGGGGGGAGAGATGGCTCCGAGCTATTCCGATTTCTCGCAGATCACCGAGCTGATGGACATCAAGCGGCTCTACGAAGAGCAGGAAGTGAACTGGCGCCAGCGCGTCGCGGCGAAGGAAGAAGAGGTCGAAGACCTGCGCCACGACATGGAGGTCCTGCGCCAGCAGGTGCAGCAGGGCTCCGCTTCGCGCTCGCAGCACGACGAAGAGATCGCCCGGATGCGCGGAGAGAACGAGCGCCTCCGCTCCGACGCCCAGGCCAAGATCACGCAGCTCCAGGAACGGATCAAGGAGCTGAATCAGAAGCTGATGGCGGTTGTGCCACAAAAAAAGTGACTCTCTCCTCCAGCTTCTGAAGGAATGAATCGGCATGTGACTCGTTTTTCCGCTCGCGATGCCAACCGTTCCGAATCGAGAACTGCAGACGTTCCCCAACCCGAACCCCGAGCGCGACTACGAGATCGCGTTCGAGGCGCCGGAGTTCACCTGCCTCTGCCCGATGACCGGGCAGCCCGACTTCGCCACGATCCGCATCCGGTACGTCCCCGACGCGAAGTGCGTCGAGCTGAAATCGCTCAAGCTCTATCTCTGGTCCTACCGCGATGAAGGAACGTTCCACGAAGCGGTGACGAACCGCATCGCGAATGATCTCGTCGCCGCCCTCGAACCGCGATACCTCTACGTCGAAGGCGACTTTTTCGTGCGCGGCGGGATCAAGACGGTCGTGAAGGTCGAGCACCGGAAGGCTTGAGCACAGACAAGAGTGTCTGTGCCACATAGAACCCGCTGTGAGAGCCGGCGGTTTGTGTGGCACAGACACTCTTGTCTGTGCTCCTTTTGCAGCTGACTACAACTCCGGCTCGCCGCCCGTCAGCGTCCGAAACGCCTCGATGTACTTCTCGCGCGTCTTCATCACGACCTCGTCCGGAAGCTCGGGCGGTGCCGATGTTTTGTCCCAGCCGGTGGTTTCAAGCCAGTCGCGCACGAACTGTTTGTCGAATGATGGCGGATTCGATCCGACGGCGTACTTGTCGGCCGGCCAGAAGCGGGATGAGTCGGGGGTGAGCGCTTCGTCGATCCAGACGACGATGTTGCCGCGCGTCGCGTGCTCGTCGATCCCGAACTCGAACTTCGTGTCGGCAATGATGATGCCGCGCGTTTCTGCGTATGCAGCGGCGCGCTGATAAATGCGCAAGGTCAGGTCGCGAAGTTGGGCAGCGAGGTCGTCGCCGACGATTGCGCACATCCGCTCGAAGGAGATGTTCTCATCGTGGCCGGTTTCTTCTTTTGTCGCCGGCGTGAAGATCGGTTCGCGCAGGCGGCTCGCCGTTGTCAGTCCGCGCTCCAGTTTGATCCCACAGACTTTGCCGGTCTCCTTGTACTCCTTGAGACCTGAGCCGACGAGATAGCCGCGCGCCACGCATTCGACCGGGACGACCTTGCATTTGCGAACGATCACGCTCCGTCCGCGAAGTTCGGCATGCGCCCGCACTTCGGCCGGAAACGCATCCCACTCCGTCTCGACGAGATGATTCTCGATGTCGCCGAAATGGCGGAACCAGAACGTCGACATCTGCGTGAGGATCTTTCCCTTGTCGGGGATGCCCGGCGACAGGACGACGTCGAACGCGGAGATGCGGTCGGTGGCGACGAAGAGATAGGTATCGCCGAGGTCGTAGACATCGCGCACTTTGCCGCGGCGGGCGAGTGGGAGGGGGAGGCTGGTTTCGAGTAGTGCCGGCATAGGAGTCATGTGTTGGGACAGACACTCTTGTGTTTTGTGTGGCGAAGACACTGTGGTCTGTGCTGAGGCTCTATCTCTGCTCGATCCCCTTGTAGTCCCGCCGCGCAGAGCCGGTGAAGATCTGACGCGGCCTGGCGATCTTCTGATCGGCATCATTCAGCATCTCGCACCACTGTGCCAGCCAGCCGGAAACGCGCGGAATGGCGAAGAGGACGGGGAACATGTCCATCGGGAACTTCAGCGCCTGGTAGATCAGGCCGGAGTAGAAGTCGACGTTCGGGTAGAGCTTGCGCTTGACGAAGTACTCATCCTCGAGGGCGATGCGCTCGAGCTCCAGCGCGATGTCGAGCAGCGGACTGGTTCCCGTGACTTCGAACACCTCGTACGCCACCTTCTTGATGATCGTGGCCCGCGGATCGTAGTTCTTGTAGACGCGGTGGCCGAAGCCCATCAGCTTCACGCCTTCGCCCCCCTTCACCTTTTCGATGAAGGCGGGGATCCTGTCTTTCGACCCGATCTCCGTCAGCATGCGGATGACCTGCTCGTTGGCGCCGCCGTGGAGCGGGCCATAGAGTGCGGCGCATGCGGCGGCGACGGCGGAATACGGATCGACGTGCGAGCTGCCGACGACGCGCATCGTGCTGGTCGAACAATTCTGTTCATGATCGGCGTGGAGGATGAAGAGAACGTCGAGCGCACGCTCCAGTGCCGGATGCGGCTCGTACTTCAGCTCCGTCGTCTTGAACATCATGTTGAGGAAGTTGCCGGGATAGGAGAGGTTGTTGTCCGGGTAGACGTAGGGCATGCCCACCATGTGACGGTAGCCGAATCCAGCGATGGTGATCATCTTGGCGATGAGCCGCTCGATCTGCCGGTTTCTGGCGCCTTCATCGAAGATTTCCTTCGCCTCGTTGTAGAACGTGCCGAGGGCGCTGATCATGGCGATGAGCATGCCCATCGGGTGGGCGTTGTAGCGGAAGGAGTCGAGAACACCTTTGAGGTTCTCGTTGATGAAGGTGTGGTAGGTGATCGTGTGGTTCCATGCGGCCAGCTCCTCTTTCGTCGGGAGCTCACCTTTGAGCAGGAGCCATGAGGTCTCGAGGTAGGTGCTCTTCTCCGCGAGCTGCTCGATCGGGTAACCGCGATACTCGAGGATGCCTTTGTCGCCGTCGATGAAGGTGATGGCGCTGCGGCACGCGGCGGTGTTCATGAAGGCCGGGTCGTACGTCATCAACCCGAAGTCGTCATCGGCGACCTTGATCTTGCGCAGGTCGGTGGCGCGAATGGTCTCTTCGTTGATCGGTACTTCGTACGTTTTGCCGGTACGGTTATCGGTGATCGTGAGGCTGTTGGTTGGCAAAAGACTCCTCCGGTGACAATCGAGCGCGCAAATCTATCAAATGTCGGAATATCGCGCAGCGATCAGCGCGGTAGCGACGATCGCTGCGGTCTCGGCGCGAAGCCTGCGAATTCCGAGCCGCTCGAAATCGCACCCATTCTCCCGCGCCTCCCCGATCTCCTGCTCGCTCCATCCCCCCTCGGGGCCGATGAAGAGCGTAGCCGGGTTTTCCGGCCGCCAGGTGCTCGGCTCGGCATCGGCATCGAAAACGATTTTCCGTCCTTCTCGCCGGACGACCTCAATGAACGGAGCCGGTTCTTCAACGAGCGGGATCACCGACCGGCCTGACTGCTTGACCGCCTCGAAGACGATCTTGCGCCACCGCTCCGCCTTGCCGCGATAGCGCTCGGCGCGAATCTCGACGCGCTCGGTAACGAGCGGAATGATCGACCGCACGCCGAGCTCCGTTGCCTTCTGCAGCACGAGATCGAACTTGTCGAGATTGATGATCGCCATGGCCAGATGCAGACCGGCGCGCGCTTCACGATCGGGCGCCGGAGCGATCAATTGCAGAAGCTCCGGCGAGTACTTCGCAGTGAACGATGCGCCGCGCCCGTTGAAGACTTCGACCTCTTCCCCCTCGCGCACCCGCACGACATGCGCGTGATGCCTCTCATCCCGGCTCAGCGGAACCGCGGAGCCTGCGATGAGATCTGCGTCGACGAAGAAGCGGTGTTTCATGGGCAGTGGATTAGTGATGAGTGGATTAGCGGATTAGAGATCAGAGACAAGGGATCAGAGACAAGAGACATCAGAGACAAGAGGTCAGTAGACATGAGAGATCGAGATCAGATCTGCGTTCAAGCTAATGTACCCGGGATCTCTGATCTCTTTGTCTCTGATCTCTAATCCACCAATCACTAATCCACTGCTCTCTCCCGAATCTGCTCCCTCACGAACGGCACCAGCAGCAGTCCCGGAATCCCGAGCAGCACGGTCAGCCAGAAGTATGCCGGGTAGCCGGCGTTTTGGGCGATCCATCCGCTCGGCGTGCCGATGACGACGCGCGTCAGGCCGAAGGCGGCGGTGAGCATGGCGTACTCCGTTGCCGCGCGCTCGCGGTCGCAGATGGCCATGAGAAACGCCAGGAACGCGCCGGTGCCGAGGCCGTAGCCGATGTTCTCGACGATGGCGGCGGCGTAGATGGCCCATCGGCCGGCGTGGGTCGTGGCTACGATCGCGTATCCGAGGTTGGAGAGAATCTGCGCGGCACCGAGCCAGAGCATGGCGCGATAAAGACCGATGCGCGCCACGATCGCGCCGCCTGCAATCGCCCCGAGAATGCTGACGATGACGCCGATGACCGCCGTGATCGTCCCGATCTCCGCAGGCGAGTAGCCGCGGTCGACCCAGTACGGTTTGATCATCGCGTAGATGGCCAGCTCGCCGAGGCGGTAGAGAAGCACGATCGCGAGGAGCACGCCCGCGCGCGGACGGGCAAGCCACTGTCCGAGTCCGCGAAAGAGCTCGACGATCGACTTGCGCTCGTTGCGCGCGCCGCGGTCATCGGGCAACCGCAGCGCGACGACGAGAACGACTCCGGCGATCACGGCTGCGGCGGCGAAGCTGCCCCGCCAGCCGATGACGCCGGAGAGCGCTACGAGTCCCCCTCCCCCGACGATGAGCGCCGCGCGATAGGCGGCCACGCGGATGGAGTTGACCGGTCCGACGAGCTCGGGAGGCGTCGCGCGAATGGTGAAGGCATCGACGGCGAGATCCTGCGTAGCCGAGGCGATAGCGAAGATCGTGATGATGACCCAGAAGATGCGGGTGTCGGGAGTCGGGAGTCGGGTGTCGGAGAGCGCGGGAGTCGGGAGCCGGGGGTCGGGTGTCGGAGATGTTGCCTGCGCGCCCCCTCTGTGGGTCGGCAGGATCGACTGGCTCCGACCCCCGACTCCCGACTCCCCACTCCCGAACATCTCAGGTATCGCCGCGAGCACGATCATGCAGATCGCCATCGCCAGAACCGCGGTGGCGATCCAGCGGCGATACGTTCCCAACGAATCGATCAGCGGCGACCAGAACACTTTGAGCGTCCAGGCCGAGGCCACCGTGCTGAGGAATCCGATCGTCGTCAGCTCAACATGATGAACGCGCAGATAGACCGGAAGAAGGTCATTGACGATGCCGAAGGGAAGCCCTTCTGAGAAGTAGAGAAGCCCGGCGACCGAGGCGAGGAACAATCGCGAGGGCTGACGGTCAGTGCGGGTCAAACGCGGTCATTATGAAGGAGCGTCCGGACAGCTACACGGATCCATCTCCCACACCCGACCCCCCACTCCCCACACCCCGATTCACCGCGAATACAGCGTCACCGGAAATCGCTTCAGCCCGAACGGCGTGTGGTAATACGCGTTCCCCTCGATCCTGTAGCTGGCGCGGTTGCCCTGCACCATGTCGGCGATCTCGCGGAAGAGCGCCTTCAGGTTCGAGTACTCGACGCGGGTGCGCAGATGGATATCGCCCACTCCGTGCGGGGGAATGTTGACGCCCTGATCGGCGCGCACGCTGTGCAGAATCGGCGTGTCGTTGATGGCGAGATCGAAGTCGAGCCACTCCAGGTGCACGCCGATCGGATTGGGATTATCGACGACGATCGTGAAGTCGAAGTCGATCGCCGATCTGGTGAGCGGCAGCGCGATGGCAACGTGCGGGATGACGGAGCGTAGCCGGTAGCTCGGATTGACGATGTGATCAGGCAGCAGCGACCGGCATCCGGAAAGCGCCAGGGTCACCGCCGCCAGGACGATACAACTGGCCGTCAGGAGCGTCGCAGGGATCAGCGTTCGTTTCATCGCAACTGCATTCTATGCAATGGGCTGGCCGCTTCTCCAAGGTCCGAGCTCGCTGAGTTGTGAGGGCGGAGAGACCAGAGATCAGAGATCAGAGACCAGATTGCGTACTTGATCTCTGATCTCTGATCTCTAGTCCGTGATTCTCCGTTCTCCGACCCCCGACTCCCGACTCCCAACCTCCGATTCCGGACCGCCGGAACCCAAAAACCGTGTGGTATGGTCTGTCGGTTGCAGTCCAATCCGGCGAGCGGAGCGTAGGAGAGCTACTTGGGGATTTCGGCCATCATCGCGGCGTACAACGAAGAGAAGACGATCGCTGAGGTTCTGAGCGTTCTGACCAAGAGCAGTCTCATCGACGAGATCATCGTCGTCAGCGACGGCTCGTCCGACCGTACTGTCGAAATCGCACGCTCCTTCGATGTCACGACCATCGCTCTGCGCGAGAACCGCGGCAAGGGCTACGCGATGCGCGTCGGTGTCGACTACGCGCGCCACGACGTCCTCTTCTTCGTCGACGGCGACATGTTCAACGTCACCGACGAGCACATCGAATCGCTGCTGCGGCCCGTGGTCCGGAACGAATGCGACATGAATATCGGCGTCCGCAACCGCGGCCCGATCCGCAACTTCTTCCACCTGCAGATGAAAGTGGGGCCTGTACTCTCGGGCATTCGTGTGATGCGGCGCGGTGTGTGGGACACGGTTCCGCTCCGTTACCAGGAGCGCTTCAAGATCGAGGCGGCTCTCAATTTCTTCTGTTCGCGCGCCGGTTACCGGCAGCGCCAGACCGTAATTTACGACCTCGGGCACCTGATCAAAGAGAACAAGCGCGGACTTCTCCCCGGCCTCACCGCGCGATGGGAGATGTCGCACGAGGTGGTTCTCCTTCATTGGGACCTCTACGTTCTGGAAACGTGGCGTTCCGACGTCGAATACGAACCGGTGCCTCTCGCCGAGTACGATCTGTTCGAGTAAGTGAGCACCGCCCGCCGCACTCTCGTCCTCCTCGTAGTGCTGGCCCTGGCCGCCTGCACGCGGCGCGCGCAGTTCCTGGAGCGCGAAGTCCACGTCGGCGACCACACCTACAAATATCGCGTCTGGCTTCCTCACCACTACACCAAGCTGCACCGCTGGCCGGTCATCCTCTATCTGCACGGAAGCGGCGAGCAGGGCACCGACAATCAGCTACAGATCAACGAGGGTCTCGGCCCGGCCGTAGATCGCTTCGGCGAGCGCTATAAGGCCGTCGTCGTTTTTCCGCAGTGCGATACGGAGCACGAGTGGTACGGAGAGATGGAGCAGATGGCGATGGCGGAGCTGAACAACTCCATTCGCGAGTTCCACGGCGACCAGCGCCGCATCTACCTCACGGGCGTTTCGATGGGAGGTGCCGGCGCCTGGTACATGGCGCGGCACAACCGGACGTTTGCGGCCATCGTCCCGATCGCCGGTGAAGTGGTACGCACTCCCGACGATCCGTTCCCCAGCGATCCTCCGCCGGACATCGCCCGCATCGTCGGCGCGCCCGATCCCTACACCACCCTCGCCGGGATGATCGGCAGCACGCCGGTGTGGGCGATTCACGGTGCGCTGGACCCCGTGATCCCGGTCAGCGAGTCACGCTCGATGGTAACCGCGCTGCGCAAGGCGGGCAACAACGCCCGCTACACCGAATACATAAAAGGTGAACACAACGTGTGGGATGCCGCGTACGCCAATCCGGAGTTGGTTCGCTGGATGTTTCAGCAGAGGCTGAAGTGATTCGGGGATGAGGATCAGAGATAAGCGACAAGAGACAAGAGATCAGGGATCAGGACTGATCGTTCGGCGCACGCTGTTTCTGTCATCCTGAGCCGCCGCAGCCGCCGCAAGATTCACTGTACTCGCAACCGGCAAACATCGGCGGCGAAGGACGGTCGAAGAACCCCCTGATCCATCGCCGGTGGGGGGGTGGAAAAAACCACGGCACACAATCAGGGGGTCCTTCGACCGTCCTCCGGCACTTCGTGTCCTTCGGCGGCTCAGCCATCTGAGGTGTTAAGTCAAGCGGTGAGCCTCCCGATGATCGGAGAT
>JADGNZ010000032.1 GCA_017883205.1 Thermoanaerobaculia bacterium
AACTCATCGAAGAGTTTACAAAGATTTTACAAAGATTAACAACGATTCCCACCAATTTTGTCACCACTGCCATCGAGATCGTCGCGAACGTTAGGAAAAGTGTCCTCAACTTTCATGACGAACGTCCTCAATTTTCAGGACGAACGTCCTCAACTTTCATGACGAACGTCCTCAATCTTCATGACGAACGTCCTCAATTTTCATGACGAACGTCCTCAATCTTCATGACGAACGTCCTCAACTTTCAGGACACGCGTCCTCAAGATTCGGGAAAATTTGCTCAATATCGGCGAGATTGTCTTCAACGTCCTTCAGCTCCAAGTCACCTGCTTTGATCCGCAGATGACGCCGATGAAAAGCATCGACATCTGCGTCTATCTGCGTCATCTGCGGATCACCGCTCCCGAAACGGGTCACTGTCATGCGCGCATGCTTTAGACTCGCCGCGCCGCATGCTCCTCATCAACGACCCACTTCGCCAGACCGATCTGCCGCGCGGCTGCGTGGCCACCATCGGCAACTTCGATGGGATGCACATCGGGCATCAGGCCATCATTCGCGGCGTCGTCGCACGTGCACGCGAGACCGGACGGCCGTCCGCGGTCATCACGTTTCATCCGCACCCGCTGTCGATCGTCGCGCCCGACCGCGTGCCGCCGCAGATTCTGACGCTGTCGCAGAAACACGAGCTGCTTCGCGACATGGGCGTCGACGCGCTTCTCGTGGTCCCGTTCACGCACGAGTTCTCTCGCTGGACGGCCGACCGCTTCATCGCCGAATTCCTTGTCGCGGCGCTGCAGATCACCGATGTCCGCATCGGACGCGACTTCTGCTTCGGCGCCGGACGCGAAGGGAATCTCGCCAAGCTGATGGCGGCCGGCGAG
The DNA here is from genome assembly GCA_017883205.1 of Thermoanaerobaculia bacterium. Classification (GTDB taxonomy): domain Bacteria; phylum Acidobacteriota; class Thermoanaerobaculia; order Gp7-AA8; family Gp7-AA8; genus JADGNZ01. Next base: position 885 of record JADGNZ010000032.1, read on the forward strand.
CGCTACGGCTTCGCCGTTCAGGGCGTCGACGAAGTGAAGATCCGCGGGATTCGCGTTTCCAGCTCGATCGTTCGCGATGCCATCCGCAAAGGAACGATGCGCACGGTGGCGGCGGCGCTGGGCCGCACCTACTTCCTCGATGGCCGCGTCGCCACGGGCCGGCGGCTCGGGCGCAAGATCGGATTCCCAACCGTCAACGTCGATCCGTCGAACGAGCTGCATCCCGGCGGCGGCGTCTATGTCACGACGTCGCGTTTCGAGAGCTTCAGCCGCTCGTTCGAGAGCGTGACCAACGTCGGCGTCCGGCCGACACTCTACGAAAACTACGCCATCACGATCGAGAGTCACATCTTCGATTTCGACTCCAACGTCTACGGCGACACCGTTCGCCTCTACTTCCACGAGCTGCTCCGCCGCGAGCAGCAGTTCCAGTCAGCGGTGGAGCTGACGAATCAGATCCGCATGGACATCGAGCGCTCGCGCCGCTACTTCCTCACCCATCACACGCGCTATGACGAGGCTGGATACTCGTTTCCGTAAACCATGTCCGATCCCGTTCTCTGCATCGTCGTCTACGCTGTTTTTCTGGCCGCCATGGTGGCCATGCACTTCTTCAAAACGCTCGACAGCGGCCTCGGGCCGGCGTGGCGCACCGCACTGGCGATGGGCATCGCGGTTGCGGCCGTGCTCTTCTTCGTGCGCGGTCTCTACCCGATCGCAGGCGGCGTGGCCCTCACGCTGGCGGCGCTCTATGTCCGGCACACTGGTCAGGAGACCGAAGCGATCGACGGGATGATCGTCGGCAGTGCCATGGGCGCGTCAGCGGCCATCCCGCTGGTGATGACGGACGCGCCGGTGGCGCGGATGATGGCCGCGATGATGATGGCGGGCGCCGTGGCCGGTTACGGCATCACCTTCGCCGTTTTTCACGTCGCCGACAAGCGGAGGCAGATCGCCTTCGATGCCGCGACCGCGGCCGCAGCCATCATCGTGGCATGGTTGCTGTCGATCGCAGCCCGCTACCGGATTCCCGATCGCTATACGCTTCTCGCCGTCGCCGGCGCGCTGCCGGTCATCGTGATCGTCGCGGTTTTCCAGCAGTGGCCCGACGTTCGCGCCGAGTTGCGCCACGAAGCCTCGCTCGGATTCATGAGCGACCGCGACGTGCGCGCCACCGCGCATCCGCTGCTTCGGTTCGGCCGAGGGGGGTGGGCGGACCGCAGGGCTCATCGTGAATTCGTGCGGCTCGCCAATCGCATCGCCCTTCGCAAACGGCAGCAGCGTGGCCGCACCGATGATGAAGCGCGTCTTTATCAGCTCGAGATCATCAAATTGCGCATGCAGATCCAGGAAATGAGCCGGATCGACCACGATGTGCTCTCAGCAAACGTCAGAGATGAAGTGTCGTCGGATACAATGACGAAGACGCATGAGGGTTGAGACCACCGCGCAACGCCAGGCCGCCTCACGCAGCACAACGCCACAATTGACGGCGCGCATCCTCGTCGCCGCACTCACCCTCGCTGCCGCGCCTGCCGTCCTCTTCGCGCAGGTCAAGGACATGGGACCGGCCGGCCAGTACTACAACCAGCCGAAGCCGAAGTTCCGCGTCATGCCCGGTCTGAAAAAAAAGGGCGGCGATGTGAAGTTCTATGCAAAGGTGAACGAGCAGTTCGTCCGCGACGAGTACGCCATCCTCGACGGCGACGTCGTCATCGAATATCAGGACGTCGTCATTCATGCCGACAAAGTGACGCTCAATTTCAAGACCAAAGATGTCGTGGCCGAGGGGCACGTCATCATGGATCAAGGGCCGACGAGAATCACCGGCGATCACATCGTCTTCAATCTCGACTCGAAGACCGGTACGTTCTTCAACGCCACCGGCGCGATGCGGCCGGACATGTACTTCATCGGCGACAAGATCGAGCGGCTGTCCGAGGATCATTACCTGCTGACGAACGGGATGTTCACCTCCTGCGATCCCGACCATCCCTCGTGGTCCTTCCACGTCTCCAGTGCCGACATCACGCTCGACAACTACGCGCATCTGCGCAACGTCACCCTCCGCGCTCATGACATTCCGCTGATCTACGCACCGCGGCTCATCTGGCCGACGAAGAGCGAGCGGTCGCAGGGACTGCTCATCCCGCGCGTCCTCATTTCGAAAACGTACGGCGACCGGCTGGAGATGGGCTACTTCATTCCGTTCGGAGACGCCGCTGACGCCACGATCTACGCCGATCTCAACGACAAGGGTTACAACGGCATCGGCGTCAGCACGCGCTACCGGCCATCGGACGACGTGAAGCTCGGGGATCTCAGCGCCTACGTCGTCCACGACGTACAGGCCGGACGCAATCAGTGGAAGTACAAGTACCAGCACTCGCAGACCAATCTGCCCGGCGGCTTCCGCGGCGTCGTCGACATCGAAGACTTCTCGAACCTGGAGTTCTTCCGGCGCTACGACCGCGATCCGCGTCTGCACACACTCTCGCAGATCTACTCCTCGGCCTATCTGACGAAGAATAGCAGCCGCTATTCGTTCAACTTCCTCACCGACCGCCGCGACATCCTGCTGAGCAACGTCGATCCGAACAATCCGCTTGCGCCCCCGCCGCGGCAGCGCTTCGAGCAACTCCCCACGATGCAGTTCCGGCTCTACCCGAACCGCATCGGCGAGTCGCCGTTCTATTACTCGCTCGAATCGTCGATGTCGCATCTGGCCACAAGCGGATTCGTCAACGGCCCGACCGCGAACTACTACCGCGCCGACGTCTTCCCGACGCTCTCGATGCAGCTCCGGACCCCGACGTGGTTGTCGATCCGACCGCAGGTCTCGGTGCGCGAGACGTACTACTCCGACTCGCTCGACGACGCCTCGGTTGCCAATCCGGGCGGCACACTCAACGCCGTCAACAACCCGATCGAGCGCTTTTACGCGCAGGGTCAGGTCGAAGTCGTCGGGCCGTCCGTCTCGAAAATCTTCAACAAGACCCTCGGCGGGTTCAGCAAGTTCAAGCACGTCATCGAGCCGCGCTTCCGTTATCTCTACACGACCGCCGTGAACGACCAGGAGCGCATCATCCGCTTCGATACGGTCGACTCGCCGTTCCTGCCGATCGTGAAGAACTCGGTCGAGTACTCGCTCACGCAACGGCTGATCGGACGTGAGACAGGTCCGAACGGCAACTCGCGCGAAGTGGCGTCGTTCTCGTTGACGCAGTCAGTCTCGCTCGGCAACGCCTTCACCAGCGCAACGGCGGGTGGACTGAACGGTTCGACCGTCCCGCAGACCGGAAAATTCACGCCGCTCGTCGCCAGCCTGCACGTGAATCCGTATTCGACGGTGACGCTCGACGCATCCGCAACCTTCGGCAACGTCTCGCACCAGCTCGATCAGAGCAGCCTCTCCGCGAACCTCGTCGGCACCGGAACCCGCGCCGACAAGTACCTGAGCTTCACCTGGTTCTCGTCCTACCAGCAACCGCCCGTGAACGGCGTCCCCGCCGGCGACACCAGCTCGAGCCAGATCCGCCTCAACAGCGGCTCATCGTTGTTCAGCAACCACATCCGCGCCGACGCGCAGCTCAACTTCGACGCGAAGAAAGGCACCTTCCTCGAACAGCGCTACCTCCTCGGCGGCACCGCCTCCTGCTACGGCGTCGCACTCGAGTTCCGCCGCTACCTGGTCTTCGTCCCCGAAGAAAAAGCGGAATGGAGTTTAGGTCTCTCGATCTCGCTAAAGAACGTCGGCACGATCGGCACGCATTGACGCGTATTGCGGCGTGCGTGCTGTTGCTCGCCACGTTTGCCTGCAGCCGAGTCGAACAAGATCACACTCGCGACGAAGCCACGCTTCACACGCAACTCGCTTCGATGCGACGCGCCATCGCCGCGTACACGAAATCTCACGGTCGCGGCCCATCGGCGCTGCGCGAAGCGATGGCACACGTCCCGATCGATCCCATCACGCACTCCGCAACGACATGGCGCCTGACCACCGAGGAGACCGTGCCGGTGGACGACTTCACAACGCGCACCGCCGCCGCCAAACGGATCGAAATCCTCGAGATTCACAGCGGGGCGGCCGGGCGGGACGGGAAAGGGAAGCGGTATTCGGAATACTGAGTTGTCAGGCAACGACCAGACTGTGCTCGGCATGACGCAGCACAGCTTCGACCTGCTCCCGAGTTACACCGGGGAACCATTCGAGGAAGTCATCCACGCGGGCGCCGTCTTCGAGATTTGCAAACAGAGCCTGGACCGGAACCCGTGTGCCGGCGAAAACCCAAGCGCCGCTGACTTTTTCGGGCGTCCGCTCAACCGCCGAGCACGTGCTCCAATCAAGCATGCGAAAAGGCTAGCCGATGCAGCGCATGGCAGCAAGTTCGTAACGTGTCCAAGCCCGACCGTTACAATGGCCATCACATGAGCAGTCCAATGTCGAAGGAGATGGCTCAAGGGTGGATGAATGCCTGGCAATCCGTCGAAGATCGCCAGCGCCAGGAGCTTCGAAAAGAAACGTTCGAAGAGAAATTTGAGGCGCTAGCGTATCTGATGGAATCAGCCGGTCTTTTCGATCTTTCCCAGCTTGATCAAGAAGATCAGGAAGCGCGGGAGCGTTGGGCGCGCCTTCAGTCTCGAGAGTCACTGTTGTGTTCCCCCACCCCATCCACTACCCTCCCGCGATCGTGCCGAACGTCTACACATTCAAGGATTTCGAAGGGAGCAGCCATCGGATCCTCATCGATCTGATTCGCCGCTTCGCGCCTCGCGGTGGAACTCTCCTCGACCTTGGCGCGGCTGGCGGCGAGCTCGGTTCGGCCGTGCGCGAGCAGTTCGATCAGACCATCGGCTTCGAGTACGACGCCGATCGGATCGGACAGCTTCGCAGCCGTTTCGATCAGATCGTCATCGCCGATCTGGAGACGGTTCGAACCCTGCCATCGAACGTCAGCGCCATCGTTCTGGCCGACATCATCGAGCACCTGCGCAACTCGACGAACCTGCTGCGCATGGTCAAGCAGTCACTGACGAGCGACGGCGTCCTCTTCCTCTCCGTGCCGAACATCGCCAACATCACGGTCCGCCTCGGGTTGCTCTTCGGCGTGTTCGAATACCGCGACCGAGGAATTCTCGATTTCACGCATCTCCGGTTTTTCACCATGCGCACGATCCGCCGCGAGATCGAAAAGGCCGGCTTTCACATCGTGGCCATCCGCGGCTCGTCCGTGCCCATCCGCCTGATCATCGGCTGGATGCCGGACGTGCTGCTGCGCCTCGGCGAGCGCGTGCTGACCTGGATCACGCGCGTGTGGCGAGGACTGTTCGCGTATCAGATCATCCTGGTGGCGAAGGTGGGGTAACGCGCCAGGCTTCACACCCACACCACCGCCGGGCAGGGACGCCCGGCGGATGCAGGCAAGAAAGCCTGCTCTACGCGCGGCTTCGCCGTTTCGCGCTCACGATGTCGAACACCGACAACACCGCCAGCAACACCGCCGCGATTCCTGCGACAAGCCACCATCCGCGTCCGAGGCGTCTCGTGAAGACGACGCGGTGATTGCCGGCCGGAACTGGGACGCCGGCGAAGAGGGCGTTGATCTCGACCGGTTTCACGACAGAGCCGTCGACCGTGACTTGCAGCTCCGGCGTCAGTTTCTCCGACGATGCCAGAAACGTTTTCGCCGGAGCGGCGACGTCGATGACCTGTTCGTTCGTCGCGTAGCTGCGTAGCGAAACGGCGGCATCGGAGGCTTCGACAGTCATTGGACGACGGTCCGTGACGATTGCTTCATCGGCGTAATCGATGTCCTTTGTGGCCAGCATCTGGTCCGCGCTCATGCGGCGCACGCGCGTGACGGCGTGGAAGCGCGGAACCTCGCCGACGTTGCGGAAGATGCGGCCGTCGGGCAGCTCGCGGTCGAAGATCAGCGGCGTCGTGACGCGGCCGTAGAACAACGGCGCGTCGCCGGCTACGTCTGTCGCGCCGGTCAAAACGCGCACGCGCACGCCGTTGGATGCGAGGCGCAGAACGACGGTCTCGCCGAGGCGGGCGTACGGGCGAAGCGGGATGTAGATCTTGTTGAGTGCGGCCATGTCGCCCGGCGTGAACGAGCGGGCGTAGACGACGTTTGGTCCCTTGATGAGTGACACATTCAAAACCGGGTTACGGCCGAGGGCCGACTGAACCTCGACAGGAATCTCGATGGCGAAGAACGGCTCTTCGACGACCCGAACATGGCGTTGCATTACGCGCCCCGGCTCGAGGACGACTGCGGCGATCTCCTGTACGCCCGGCTTGGTGTACTTGAAGATCGTCCACTTCATGACATCGATCGTTCGCTGCTCGAGGAGGTAACGGATGCCGAGCATCGAAACGAGCGAATCGTTGAAGTCGAACTTGAGGCTGTTGAAGTTGATGACGGTCGATCCCGTCAGCGCCGAGCTCGGATCGATCCGTTCGAGCAGGCGCCGGTAACTCGCCTCGGATGAGAAGTGGCTGCGCACGTCTTCGAGGTGATAGAGCTCAGAACTGTTGGGCCAGAGATCGTCGAAGAAGGGGGCGATGCGAAACGGCTTCGGCTGCGACTGCAGAAAGGCGATCGTCGGCGTGCTCGGCGGGGAGGCCACCGCGGGATCGAGATAGGGATAGAAGCGGCCGGCGAAGACCGCAAGATCGGCCGCGCAGGCGACGGCGAGCAGCATCGCGATCGCGTTGCGGAACCGGCCGCGTGCGACGAGCGCGGCGCCGGCGGCCGCAAGGTACGACGTGGCGATGGGCAGAATCATCTGGATGCGCGTCAGCGGAGAGAATTTGAATCCCGGCAGCATCGCCACGATCTTCGCCACCGGCATGAAGCCGAACATCGCCGCGAGCATCACGGCGAGCATGGCAAACCAGAACCAGCGCGATCGGGCGCGCCGGTTGACGAAGGCGATGAGAATCAGCGGAAGCGCGACGATACCGGCGTAGACCGTTGCCTCGATGTAGTTGTTGAGCACGCCGAGTGTGCGGTCACCGCGCCAGTCGTGAAGTGCCCAGTTGCCCAGGTGGTCGGGATTGAGAAAGAGAAAGAAGTGGTGGAGCGGAAAGACATGTTCGGCCGCCGCGTTGGCGCGCGAAACGAGATAACCGCTGCGCTGCACGAGTTGCGCGAGCGGGATGAACGACGGCGTGGCGATGGCGATGCCGAGGATGGTTGCGATCGTGGCGATGAGGATGACGATCGGGAGTCGGTAGTCGGGGGTCGGGGGTCGGAGCGTTGCCTCGCTCTGGAGTTTTCTCCGACTCCCGATCCCCGACACCCGGCTCCCGATCAGAATGAACAGGAAATACGCCACAGCCGCGTACGCGCCGTACGCCATCGCTGCCGGAAACGCGGAGAGCGCGTAGCAAAACGCGACGAGACCGATGGCCCATGCCGGGGTCCGCTTGCCCCGCGCCGTGCGTAGCGCGATCCAGAGCAAGGCGGGATAGAGCGGCGCAGCGTTCGTCACGTGCCACCACCAGCGCACGGCAATCGGTCCCGCGGCGGCGAAGAGAATCGCACCGATGGCGGCGCCGCGTTTGCCGAGGCGCTCCTCGCGCAACCAGAGATAGGCCAGCCAGAATCCGACGTTGAGCTTCAGCAGGATGATGCCGGTGTAGACCCACGGCAGCGGCAGGAGCAGCGCCGGAAGGAAACTGAACGGCGCAAGGAGCGTCGAGCCGAATCCCGGTACGCCCGATCCGATGAACGGATTCCAGTGAAAGGCGTGCCAGTCCGTTTTGATCAGCGAGAGGACCGTGTAGTAAGCGGTGGGCGGATCGTTGATGAGCGAGTTCTGCACATCGATCGGGCGCATCACGCTCTTCCACGGCTCGAAGTTGTAGAAGACGTCATTCGGCGACGCAATCCGCCCCATGAACAGCGTCGGAAAGAAGAAAACGACGTGATAGACCGCGAGCGCGATGAGGGCGATGCGGTGTTTTCGAAGAATGCGCAAGGTCAAGTCGAAGTCTACCGTTTCACGCGGAGACGCGGGGGACGCGGGATGGATACCTCCGCGTTCTCCGCGTCTCCGCGTGAACCGTCTCTCGTCCGCCCTCGACACGCGCGTCAGGATAGAGTTACTCCCGACCATGAAGCGCCTCCTCATCGCCGCCGACGTCGACCGATCTCTCCTCACGCGCGCGCACGCCGACGGCCGCTTTGCGATTGTCGATCGTCCCGTCAAGACGGAAGACGAGCTCGTGTCGATCGTCCGCGACTGCGAGATTCTCGTCACGCGCTCCTACAACCGCGTCTCGAAGCGCGTGATCAACGCGGCGCCAACGCTCGAGCTGATCGCCCAGGGCACGAGCGGCACCGACAACATCGACATCGACGCGGCACGAGCGCGCGGCATCGCCGTCATCAACATGCCGGGCGAGAACGCCAACGCCGTCGCCGAGCTCGTGATCGCGTTCATGATCTCGCTCACGCGCACGTTGCCCGCGTACGACCGCGAGATGCGCGCCGGCATCTGGGGCCGCGACGACTGCGCCACGCGCCACGAGCTTCGCCACCACCGCCTCGGCATCATCGGACTCGGCCAGGTCGGGATGCGCGTGTCGCGGCTCGCCGCTGCGTTTGGAATGCGCGTCACCGCGTTCGATCCGTACATCACGGACGACGATTTCACGCAGCGCGGCGCGATGCGCGCAAGCACTCTCGATGTGCTGCTGCGCGAGAGCGACATCGTCACGCTGCACGTCCCGTTCACGGCCGAAACGCGCGGCATGATCGGCGCAAGCGAGATCGCTTCGATGCCGCGCGGCGCGATCGTGATCAATGCTGCGCGCGGCGAAGTGCTCGACGCCGACGCCGCGCTCGCCGCCCTGGCCCGCAACGACCTCGGCGGGCTGGCACTCGACGTCTATGATCCCGAGCCGCCCACCCGCACATGGCCCGACGATCCCCGCCTCATCCTCACCCCGCACATCGCCGGCTGCACGACCGAGGCAAAGAGCGCGATCGGCGCGAAACTGTACGAGAAGATCTGCGCGCACTACGCCGCGCGATGATTGTGAGAAGATCGCTCACCAATGTTTTGCCCTGAGTGCCAGAGCGAATACCGCGAAGGGATCACGCACTGTTCCGATTGCGATGCCCACCTTGTCGCCGATCTTTCGGAGCAAGTGCCCGAACACCTCGGCAATCTTTTGCCGCTGGCCGAGGAGAGGTCGTCGGAGCTCGTGGCGGAGCTGCTCGACCGGCTCGAGAAAGCGGACATTCCGTACGCCATCGAAGCGGGAACGGCACTGGCGATGCTGACCAGTGACGAAATCGTCCTCGATAAGCCCGACCCGTGGGAAGCGCGCGTTTGGATTCCAGCGTCTTTTGGAGAACGCGGCACAGGCATACTGGCCGAGGTCGATGAGCAGTTCGGCCGGCGCCGCGCCGGGATTCGACAGGCGCCGCGGCCGCTGTAGGAGATCGTAAGCACGTGCCCCCTCATCCGCCTTCGGCACCTTCTCCCCCACTGAAAAGCGTGGGGGAGAAGGCGCTCGATTGACGAGTTGAGCGAGAAGGGTCGATTCGGGGTCAGTGAGAAGGCTTGATTCGGGTCAGCGAGAAGCGACCAAGAACCGAGTGACGTGCAGGCTAGACGACCCACACACCATCGCGCATCACGCGCGTGACCAGGTTCACGCCGAAGTGGTAGACGAGATGGAGGTAGTTCGGCGCGTCCAGCAGCACGAGATCGGCGCGCTTGCCCGCTTCGATCGAACCGATCTCGTGCGCGAGCCGCAGTGAGCTGGCGCCGTTGAGCGTGGCCGCGGTCAGCGATTCTTCGACAGTCATCTTCATCTGCAGCGTGGCCAACTGCATCACCATCGGCATCGACTCGGTCATCGACGTGCCGGGATTGCAGTCGGTGGAGAGGGAGACGATGGCATCGGCGTCGATCAGTTTGCGCGCGGGCGCGTAGCGGTCGGACATCAGAAAAAAACTCGTCGCTGGCAGGAGGTTGGCCACGGTATTCGATGCCGCAAGAGCGGCGATACCGGCGTCGGAGACGTGCATCAGATGGTCGGCCGAGGCGCAGCCCAGGGCAGCGGAGAGCGAGGCGCCATCAGTGTCGGAGAGCTCGTCCGCATGCAGCCGCGGGAAGAGGCCAAGGGCCGCGCCTGCGCGCAGTACTGCGTCGCCCTCTTCGACCGTGAAGACACCGCGCTCAACGAACGCATCGCAGAAGACCGCCAGCTTCTCGTCGGCAACCGCGGGAAGAATCTCGCCGATGATCATCGACACATATCCGCGCCTTGCCGCCGCACTCGACCGTCCCTCGGGCGGAAAATCGTGCGCGGCGAGACAGGTGGGTACAAGACGAACGAGCGAATCCGCGCTCGCACCGCGGATGGCCCGCAGTTGCTTGAGCTCCCCTTCCACGCTCAATCCGTACCCGCTCTTCGCCTCGGCGGTTGTCGTTCCGTAGCGCGCCATCGTGCGCGTGCGCGCGAGGATGTTCTCGGTCAGCTCCTCCTGCGATGCGCGGCGTGTCGCGTGTACCGACGAGGCGATGCCGCCTCCGCTCGCGGCGATCTTTTCGTATGTTTCCCCCTGCAACCGCCGGTTGAACTCCGTCTCGCGAAAACCGGCGAAGGGAATGTGCGTGTGCGAGTCGACGAAGCCAGGAACGGCCGTGGCGCCGCGTGCATCGAAGTCCTCATCGATGATGCCGCGAAGATCGGGATCGAGATCGGATTCGCGTCCGACAAACGCGAAACGGCGGTCGCGAATCACGATGACGGCGTCATCAAAAACCGCGACCTTGCGCATGGACTCGCCGCGCGCGGGAACAAAGCCGAGTGGCGTGGCGATCTGCGAGAGATTGCGGATGAGGAGGTTGGGGGAGTGGGGGGTGGGGGGTGGGGGGTGGGAGATCTGAGGAGACAGTTTCATGACGCGGGAGTGGCTTGTTGTGTGTCGGGGAGCTTAGCAGGCGACGCGTGCTTCATTCGATCTACGACACCCCACCCCCTACACCCTACTCCCGCGCCCGGAACATCGCCGTGATGGGCTGCTCGTTCGCTTCCTGTTCGGCGTCGAGCATCACCAGTTGCTGCATCGTATCGAGCATCGACTGCAGCTTGTTTCGATTGCCGCGGCGCTCGATCTTGAGATCCTGAATGGCGCGCTCCAGGTCGCCGACGCGCGACATGGCCTGCGACGTCAGCCGGTCGGAGAGGAGCTCGGCATCCTTCACGATCAGCTCAGCTTCCTTGTGCGCGTTTGCCTTCAGATCCTCGGAGACCTTCTGCGCGGAAAGCAGCGTGTCTTTGAGGATGCGCTCGCGGGCGTTGTGCTCATCGAGCTCGTCGCGCAGCATGGAGTTCTCGCGCGAGAGGCGGTCCACGTCCCGGATCAGCCCTTCGATCTCCTCGGCGATCAGATGGAGATACCCGCGCACTTCATCGACGTTGTAGCCCTTGAAGACGCGCGCGAACGTCTGTTTCTGAATATCGAGCGGTGTAAGACCTTGCATCGACCCCTCCCGTCACGCCCGGAATTATAGCGCGTCGATCTTATGGTATAAAAGCATAAATCAGAGTTCGGAGGGCCTCACCATGAAGTGGCTTCCAATCCTTCTGCTCGTCGCCGCCAGCGCATCCGCCGCTTCACCGACGTCGATCAACAACGATGACTCCTGTGACGTGAGGGTCGGCCCGGCAGCCACTCTGCTCTTGCCGTACTTCGAAGTCGACATCCTCGGCAACTCCGGGCAGACAACGCTCTTCACGGTTGTCAACGTCACACGCTATCCGCAGATCGCTCACGTCACACTCTGGACCGACTGGGCCTATCCGGTCCTGACGTTCAACTTGTACCTGACCGGCTATGACGTGCAGGCCATCAACCTGGCCGATATCCTGGGCCGCGGCATCATCGCTCCACCGAGCGGCACCAGCTCGACGACGACACCGGGCTCGCTGTCGGCGAGCACCAACCCCAACCTTCGATCACCTCTTGATTGCGCAAGCCTTCCGGGAGCGTTGACGCAGACCATCCTCGCCGCAGTTCGCACTGCATTTACGGTGGGCCTGTCTACCGAAGCGCACTGTCTCGTCGGACCCACAAACGCGTTCGTCGGGAACACGCACTTTAACGCGATCGGATACGCGACCATCGACGTCGTTGCGAGCTGCACCCCCCGCGATCCCACCGATCCGCTCTACTACACGAATGACCTCCTCTTCGACAACGTCCTGATCGGCGACTATCAGCAGATCGGGCCGTACCCCTCCGGCCTGCCTCAGAGTGGGTTCGACGCGGCAGGCAATCCAATGGTTCACATTCGGGCCGTGCCCGAGGGCGGGGGCGCCGGATCGAACGTCGCAACTGACCTGCCGTACACGTTCTATGACCGGTACACGCAGGGTATCAGGCGGACGTTCGACCGTCGCCAGCCGTTACCGTCCACATTCGCGGCCCGCTTCATCCAAGGGGGCCCCGCGGAGTTTGCGACGAACTTCACGATCTGGAGGGAAGGCGTGACCGGATCGGGTGCGTCGTGCGCTTCGTACCGCAATAACGCAGTAATCAATACCGGCACCGACGAGTTCGTCCGCTTTGACGAGCACGACAACCCATTCATAGTCAGAAACTGTGAATTCGAAGATTGCGGTCAAGAGCGGACGCTGCCGGCAACTTCCTCGCAAAACAGCGCCAGCGCCAACTTTCCGATAATGAGCAGCGCCGACATCGGTGGTTGGTTGTACCTCAACCTCAACAACGGCGGCTCCTCCAGCTACTCGGTCACGAGTCACCCCAGTGAAACGACCACCCCTGGCCCTTTTTCAACGCCCTTTGGAAACCCGCGCGCGAGCCAGAACTGGGTGACAGTGACGATGTTCGGCAACGTCGGCCCCAATCGGATGACAGCCGAGTTTGACGCGTCCCCGCTTGGCAACGGGTGCTCTCCCGCCGCAGCCACGACCGACTCGGGCGTTCCGATCGGCCCCTCCGGCGGCGTCTTCCTCTGCCCGCCCGGAACGACGCTCACGGATGGAACAACGGCACTCTGCAAGGGCACGAACGTCAATCCGACGCCCTGACGAACGAACGATCAGTGCACGATCATCGCGGTGAAGAGATACGAGAGCACTCCGCGGAGGATGTAGATCGCCAGCAGAAGCAGAAGCGGCGACCAGTCGATGCCGCCCATCTTGTGCGGCGGCACGAGACGGCGGAACGGACGCAGGAACGGGCTGGTCATGCGCGTGAAGATGTCGTTGAGCTGATTGAGAATCACGTAGGCGCTCTTGTAGCGCCATCGGAACGACGTCTGCGACGCGAAGAAGAGAACCCAGGAGAGGATCACCCACACCAGGACGATCCACTGGATCACCTCCAGAACGATCATCAACGCGTCGTAGAACACCACCAGGATTCCCATCTATCCTCGGCTCCCGAAGATCGCGCGGCCAACGCGGACCATTGTCGATCCTTCCTCGATCGCTGCTTCGAAGTCTTCGCTCATCCCCATCGACAGTTCCTTCAAACCGAGCGCATCGCGTATCGACCGCAGCTCCCGGAAGTATGGACGCGACTCGTCCGGAGTGCCAACCGGTGGGATGGCCATGAGTCCGATGAGCCGGAGCGGCGCCAACCCGGCAACCTGCTTCGCGACCGCATCGACATCGCCGCGGCCGAGGCCACTCTTCTGCGGCTCATCGCCGATGTTGACCTGCAACATCACATCGATCGTCTTCCCCTGACCCTCAGCCGCGCGGGCGAGCTTTTCGGCGAGATCGAGCGAGTCGACCGCCTCGATGACGTCGAACAACCTCACGGCGTCTTTTGCCTTGTTCGTTTGCAGATGACCGATGAGGTGCCATCGCACGCTGCCGCGCACCAGCGGCTTCTTGTCGCGCGCTTCCTGAACGCGGTTCTCGCCGATTTCGGTGATGCCTGCGGCAATGGCCTCGTCGACGAATTCGGCCGGGAAAGTCTTCGACACGGCAACGAGCATGACATCCTCGCGTGCGCGTCCGGCGCGAACGCATGCTCGCGCGATGCGCTCTTCGACGGCGGCGATGTTGTCACGAATCGACACGGCGTCTCTCGATCCACCGATCGTTGGGCGTGCGCTCGGGACGGTCGAGCGCGGCGTTGGCCAGCCTGTCGGCGTCTTTGTTGCCGGCGCGCAGCGTGTGGCGAATTTTGAATTTGGGAAAGCGCCGCGTCATCGATTTCGCGCGCTCGTACAGTGGCACGAGGTTGGGATGCTTGACGCGGTACTTGCCAAGCATCTGCTGCACGAGGAGGAGCGAGTCGGAGACGATTTCGACGTCGGTCGCGCCTTCCACATGCGCGGTCGACAGCGCCTCGAGGAGACCGGCGTACTCGGCCACGTTGTTCGTCGTCGTGCCCAGAAAGCCGGAGATCTCGATGATCTCGCTGTCGTCCCTGCGCATGTAGACGCCGAAGGAAGCGGGGCCGGGATTGCCGCGGCAGGCGCCGTCGACGAAAGCGATGATCTTCAGGATGGGGGAGTCTCCAGATAGAGGATGCGGCTGCAGCCTTCGCAGTGAACGAGATCGCCGCGCTTGAGCTGTTGCAGCACGGCCGGGCGGACGCGCGTGCGGCAGCCGTTGCAGGAGTCGGCGACGACCCGCGCGATGGCGACGCCCTGACGCTGTTTGAAGATGCGGTGGAACTCGCGGCTCAGGCGCTCGGGGAGCGACGCCTCGATCTTCGCGGCGCGGGCCTGGAGCTGCCCGACCTCCTTGCGAAGATCGCCGAGGGAGTGTTGCCAGGCTTCGTGCTCAGCATCCCAGCGGGACTTGAGCTCGACGCTGCCCGCGGCCAGATCATCGTTCTGCTTCTGCAGGCCGTCGACGTCCGCCATCGACTTGAGCGTCGAGTCTTCGAGCTCTTTGACCTGCTTGCGCGTGGCGTCGATCTCTTTCCAGGCTGCCGCGTACTGCTGCTGGTTTTTCACCAGCATGAGCTGCCCTTGATACTTCTTGAGGAGCTCTTGTTGATCGGACAACTCGCCGTCGACGCGCCGCCGTTCGCGGGAATGCTGCTCGATCTGCTGCTGCAGCTTCTCCATCTCGGCATTCACGCTCTGCCACTCGCGATCGACGGCCGCGAAGGATTCCGGCTTGTTCGTCAGTTGTTTTTCGCGGTCTCCGAGCGCCGACAGGACTGTTTGCAACTCCCAAAGTTTTTCAACGTCCGGATTCAACCAGGCCTCCAAAAACGAAAAAGGCGTTCCGGTGATGGAACGCCTGTGCGGTAAGAAATTGCCCGGCCGGCCGCTCGAGCATCGTCAGGAGCGCCGGCAAGGAGAGAGCGAGCGATCCTCCGGCAGTTCCGCGCCGGCAGTGAAGTCGATCGTTCGTCATATTCAGGATGTCAAGCATCAGTTTCCTGGTGGGTCCACCAGGATTCGAACCTGGGACCTGCCGGTTATGAGCCGGTAGCTCTAACCGCTGAGCTATGGACCCGGACGGGCGATTCTAACAAAAGGGAGTGCGGAGTCGAGGGTTTTAATGAAGAGTGCAGGACGAAGAGTGAAGAATGAAAGGAAGGAGGGTTACTTCCTTCCACTCTTCATCGTATTTCGACGCGGTCCCCGATCTTCATCGAGTAGCGCATGGCCACGATCTTTCCGGTGGACGTGTGCGTGTTCGTGGTCAGAATGCCAACCTCGCCGAGGACCTGGCGCGGCTGGCCGGGCGCGACCTCCTCGGTGTAGACCGTGAGGAAATCGCCGGGCTGGAGCTGATCGGCCTGGCCGAGGTTCACTTCCACGAGCAGTCCTTCGCCGAGAGCGGCATCCCACCCGCCCTGCGCGCCGACGATGTAGCCGTTCTTCTTGTTGCTGGAGTTGTCGCAGAACGCAGGCATGTCGGGGATCCGCGCCAGCGGAATCGGAATCTGCGGCAGCGCCTTGAGGTGCGTACCGACCGGAACTTCGGTGCACGACTGCGTGATGAGACCGCGCGCCTGACGTTCGTCGGCACAGAGAATCTTTACCTGACCGCAATAAAGGTACTCGCGCCCGACGACCTGCGTGCGCTTGCCGGGATGGCTGATTAGACGGCCGACATCCACGAGAATGTAGGTTTCACCCGCCACCAGTCCGCTGGCCGTGCCGCCTTTGATGATGACGAGGTCACCAACCCCTCCGCTGATGACCTGCTCCACGGCACCCGGCGCATAGCGCACCTCAGCGTCTTCGAACGCCAGGATCGCGTTCGGCATCCTCTCACCGTCTTCGCCGATGTAGCCATAACAATAGACGTCGGCGTCCGTGCCGAGCGGCACCGGGTTCCGGCTGCCGCCAGCGGCGTCGGCCGCGGTGATATAGCCATCACCCGCCGCCAACGTGTTGCTTGCCGTTGTGTCATTCGTCGTCGAAGGAACGGATTCGGGCATCAGCGCTGGTGGTGGCGGGAGTGTCGAATCATGACCGCCCGTCTGCGCGTTAGAGATCTGCTGCGCGGTCTCAGAGTCGATCAGCAGCACGTCGCCGGGATAGATCCAGTGCGCATCGGTGATCCAGGTGTTGCCTTCCCAGAGCTGCGGCCACATGTAGGCGTTCTTGAAGAATTGCTCCGCCAGACTCCAGAGCGTGTCGCCGCGCTTGATCGTGTAGGTCTTCGCTCCAGCGGGCCAGGTGGCGGGATCAGGAGAGTTGTACGCCGTCCAATGGTCGCCTACGCGATGGAGATCGCGCGGCGCGTGCGATGAGGACTTCTTCGGCGCCCCGAAAATCGGGATAGCGACCGCAAGCAGGAGAACGGGAACCACCCTACGCACACTGACCATTTTCCCCTCCCAAGGTTGTCGAGGTCGGCGAAAACGTTATCCCAACAAGCCGAAGCGGTCAAGTTTCGGAGGGGATGGGGGTTAGGGCCGCGGCCGCGAGGTTGCGGGGTTCTCGGGGTCTCACATCACCGCAGCGTCATCACCTCGGCCATCGCTCCCCCGCCGTGCTGGTCGTCGAACTGCTTGATCTCCTGCTTCCGCTTCTCGTACCGCGTCATCACCCGCTTTACATACGAGCGGGTCTCGCGGAATGGGGGCACGCCGTTGTAGCGGCGGACGTTCCCCTCGCCGGCGTTGTAGGCAGCGAGCGTCTTGCTGAGATTGCCGTCGAAACGCTGGTTGAGGTAGCGAAGGTATTTCGCTCCGGCGTCGACATTTTGTTCGGCGTTGTACAGGTTTGTCGCTCCCATCCAGCGCCCCGTCCTCGGCATGAGCTGCATCAGCCCGCGCGCTCCGACGCCCGATCGGGCGTGCGTTTGGAAGCTCGACTCCGTCTCAACCACCGCAGCTACCAGCGCCGGGTCGACGTCGTACTTCTGCGCCTTGTCGTGAATGATGTCGCCGAACGGAACCGCATTGGCGAAGAACTCTTTGCGAATCGCCACGTTGATGCGCTGCATCTCGCTGTGAAACGGATCGGACGGCTGGCTGGCGGCCGTCATTCCCGGCTTTGAGAGCTCGGGCAGCCACGATTCGTTGAAAAGGTTGTTTCGGTGAGAGACGAGACTGTTGGGGAGGCTTCGGGAGAGTTTGAAGAAGGAGTTGCCGGCAAAGTCGTCGCCGAGGTTTGCGAGGACCGTCGTATGCGATCCTTTTTGCTCGACGATCTTGACCGCGTCCAGATCTTTGAGCACGAGGAAATGGACCCCCTGGAACGCCTCGGTCACGCCACCCACCGACAGAGCCGCGCCGACGGCGAGAGTGGCAGCGGCCCGTCCTCCGATCCAGCGCAGCAGGCGATGGGACTGCGCTTTCCGCCGCAGGGTCGCCGAACGAGTGGACAGAGATTCCGTGAGCGACTGCGGTTTCCTCGGCATCATCCTCCCTCAGTTATTCGCACTACGAATAATAGCGTTCTTGAAGCGCAAGTAACTGGGTGAGTGTGAAGGTTTATGCCGTCAATCGGCAAGCTCAACCTTGCTGAAGAAGGCTCAAGTCGCTGCGAGTACGAGGTTTACTCGCCAAACACCAGAGCTGAAAACTTTTCGATGCGGCAGTCTTTCGACCGCCAGGCATTGCGCGGCAACCCGGCTTTGAGGCAGGTCTGGTTGAGAAACGTCTCCAGGTCCCAGCGATATTCGCTGGCAACTTGAGGCAGCAGCAGTCCCGCATTGCGGCCCTGGCTCATGATCAAACCGTCCCTGCCGACAACGATCTCCTCGACATTCGTAACCACTTCGACCGGCCCCATGACCGAAATCTCCAGATGGAGTTGTTCGAGCTCTCCGGGATGAAGCGGAGGAAATCGGGGATCGCGGAAGGCGGCTGCGATCGCGCTCGACGCCACCGCCCGATAGAGCGGATGGACCGCCTGGATCGAGCCGATGCACCCGCGCAAGTCGCCATCCAACGTGTTGAGTGTGACGAAAGCGCCGGCGGGCTGGAGGAGCACCTCGACGAAGTCTTCCGCTCTCCACTCGCGAGCCTGCCCCTCGAAGACGGACGCGATCGATTGTCGCGCAATGACGAGGAGCGTGTGGCGGTGATCGTCGTTGAGCTCGAACATAGTCAGGGAACACGCGCCGATCGGATCAGCATCAGGTTGCGGATGTAGACGATCAGTGCCGGAGCCTGACCGAGAATGATGACGGGATCGCGGCGTGCCACCCCATAAATCGTCAGGAGCAGGCCGCCGCAGATCGACAGGTACCAGAAGGCGACCGGCACATGACTTATCTTCCGCCGCTCCGACGCGATCCATTGCACGATGAACCGCGCCGCGAAAAGCGCCTGCGCGATGAACCCGAATGCAGCCAGCAGATCCCAGTGCCATGTGCGGGGATCGAATGAAAGCGGGAAGTGCATTGGGTGCAGTTTACGCGGTCGGGGTGTCGCGCGGTTTCGTCCGGTTTGCTGGACAGAAAAGCATCTCACGCGGGGGCGCGGAGATGCGGAGGGTTTCTCTGCGGCCTCCGCGGCTCCGCGTGAAACGCCTTTGACTCTCACCTCGCGATCGCAACCTACTCCTCCCGCACCTCGTACCGCAGCACGCGCTTCGACATCCAGCGCACTGCCATGCAGTCGGCGAGGCCGCGGAAGGCGCGGTTCATCGCGCCGTACTTGGAGACGCCGAACTGCCGGGCGCGGTGGTTGACCGGCATCTCCACCACCTTGTAGCCCTGCATACGAACGAGCGTCGGCAGGAAGCGATGCATGCCCGTGTGAAGACGGACGCGGTCAATCGCCTCGCGTTTGATCAACTTCAGCGAGCAGCCCGTATCCGTAATGTGATCGTTGGTGATCCAGTTGCGGACGCCGTTGCCGATCTTCGACTGCATCTTCCGCGACCACGTGTCGTGCCGGTTCACGCGGACGCCGATGACCATGTCGGCGGCACTCTCCTCGATCTTGCGCATCATGGCCGGAATGTCCGCCGGATCGTTCTGCAGATCGGCGTCGAGCGACACGACATACGTGCCGCGCGCGGCGCGCCATGCCGCATCGAGCGCGGCCGTCTGGCCGCTGTTCTTCGTGAACGTCAGAACGCGCAGTCCGGGATGCTTCGCCTTGCTCTCCTGCAACACTTCCAGGCTGCAATCGGTCGAGCCGTCATCGACAGCTACGACTTCGTAGGACCATGGCGACTTATCCAACGCCTTCGCGATCTCGTCGAGAAGGATCGGGATATTTTCTTCCTCGTTGTAGACAGGAAAGACGACAGAAAGGTCGGGAGACGCCATCAGCGGGGCAGTGTAACGCCGAAGACCCTCTCGAAATTTGCCGTCGTCTGTGCGGCGGCCTCGTCGATCGGAATGCCCCACAACGTCGCCAGCAGCTCCGCCACTTTGACGACATACGCCGGCTCGTTATCGCGTCCGCGGAACGGCACCGGCGCGAGATACGGCGTGTCGGTCTCGATCAGCACGCGGTCGTGCGGCAACGCCTTCGCGCAGGCACGCAGCGACTCGGCGCTGCGAAACGTGACGATGCCCGAGAACGAGATGAAGTAGCCGGCGTCGATGAATGTGCGCGCCACATCCTCCGACTCGGTGAACGAGTGAAGGATGCCGCGGGCTCCCGCTTTGGTCAGAATCGACACCATGTCGTCTGTCGACTCGCGGTTGTGCACGATGATCGGCTTGTTGACCCGCTTCGCCAGATCGAGGTGCCGCTCGAAGACGGCGATCTGCGTCTCGCGCGCCGAGTGCATGTAGTGATAGTCCAGTCCGCACTCGCCGATCGCGACAACGCGCGGCTCGCCGGCCAACCGCTCGATCTCCGCGAATGCCGCATCATCGCAGTCCTTCGCCTCATGCGGATGAAAACCGACAGCAGCCCAGACATCGTCGTGACGCTGCGCCACCGCAAGCGCTTGCGGAGCATCCGAAAGCTTCGTGCCCGGGACGACGAATCCACGCACGCCCCCCGCACGCGCACGAGCAAGGTTGCCCTCGGCGTCCGACATCGTGAGATGGCAATGGGAGTCTGTGAAAATCATGGTTCTTCTTTATCCGCAGATGACGCAGATGGACGCAGATAGGAAGCGGATCAGCATTTCTCAACCAGCATAGAGATCCCCATCCCCCCGCTGATGCACAATGTCGCCAGACCAAGCCGCTTCTCTCGTGATGAAAGAGCGTGGACAAGCGTCGTGATGATGCGCGCGCCCGTTGCTCCGATTGGATGTCCGAGGGAGATCGCGCCGCCGTGGACGTTCACCTTGTCGCGATCGAGGTGAAGCTCGCGGTCGCACGCCAGCACCTGCGCGGCGAATGCTTCGTTCAGCTCGATGAGGTCGATCTCCGACAGCGCGATTCCGGTCTCCGCGAGCAGCTTCTTCGTCGCAGGGACGGGGCCGATGCCCATCACCTTCGGATCGACGCCTGCTTGCGCGTAGCCGATGATGCGCGCCATCGGCGTCAACCCGTGGCGCTTCACCGCCTCCGCAGACGCGACAAGCATCGATGACGCGCCATCCGTGACGCCCGATGAATTGCCGGCGTGCACCGTCCCGTTCTTGCGGAACACGGGAGGGAGTTTGGCGAGCGACCCGAGGTCGGCGTCGATGCGCGGATGCTCATCGCGGTCGATGACGACATCGCCCTTCCTGCCAGCGACCGTGACAGGCACGATCTCATCGCGAAACCGGCCTTCGTTCCACGCGACGCCGGCACGGCGCTGCGTCTCGACGGCATAAGCGTCTTGTTCCTCGCGCGAAATCTCATAGCGGTCTGCGAGCGTCTCGGCGGTCGCGCCCATCAGCTCATCGGCCAGCGGACACATGAACCCGTCGCGGTACATCCCATCAACGACCTCGGCATCCCCCATCCGATAGCCCCAGCGAAAACGCGGCAACATATATGGCGTGTTCGACATCGATTCGGTACCGCCGGCCAGAACGATGCTGGCGTGGCCGAGGCGGATCTGATCGGCAGCGTTCATGATGGCGCGCAGGCCCGAGCCGCATGCCTGGTTGACCGTGTAGGCCGGCGTCTCATGCGCGAGGCCGCTCTTGATGGCGATCTGCCGCGCCGGATTCGGCCCCACTCCCCCCTGGCGTGCGTTGCCGAAGATCACTTCGTCGACGGCGGCAGGATCGACGCCGCTGCGCTCCAGCGTGGCTCTGGCGCTCGCGATCCCCAACTGTACGGCGGTGAGCGATGACAGACCGCCGCCGAACTTTCCAATCGGCGTGCGGACGGCGGCGAGCAGATAAATCGTTTCGTTCAGTTTCGGCATAGCGCTTGGACCGTTTCGACGTAGGTCTCTATCGAGTCCAACAACTCCTTCTTCCCGATCTTCTCATTTGCGCCGTGCGCATCGAGGATCGATCCCGGTCCGAACAGCAGCGGCTTCCCGAGCGCGCCGAGGTGCGGCACATCGCTATTGAATGCCACGACGGCCGATTTTGCGCCATCGGGCACCGTCATGAACTGTGGCGGGTTGCCGCGCGACACGGTGATCGTGCCGCCGTGCCGCGTAACGATCGTCTGCAGCTTCGCCTGAACGATCGCCGGATCCGTGACGGTGCGGAAGATCATCTGGCACTCCGCTTCCGCCGGAATCACGTTCGGCTTCTCCCCGCCGCGCACGACGCCGACGTTCACGGTCGTGACGCCGAGATCATCGTCGACGCCCCAGTTCGTGGCATTGATCTCCACGATCCCCGCGACCATCTTGTTGATCGCAGAGTCGCCAAGCTCGGGATATGCGGAGTGAGCAGCGATGCCATCGAAGCGCACGAAGCAGGTCAGCGCTCCTTTCGAAGCGCGCGCAAAGGTCGATTGCGTCGGCTCGCCGACGAGGACGTATTCGGATCCGAGACCCGCAAACTCCTGGTTGGCCATCTTCGCGCCGATCGAGTCGGTCTCCTCACCGACGACGAAGAGGAATCCGAAGTCGTTCATCCCGCTTGCTCGCAGCCGCTCCCCCGCCGCGATCATCGCCGCGATGATGCCCTTGGTATCGCACGCACCGCGCCCGTAGAGCGCGTCATCATCCTCAGATGCTCCGAACCACGGCGGCACGGTATCGATGTGGGAGTTGAGCACGACGCGCGGCATTCCGCCCGCAGCGGCGTAAAGGTTGAAGCGGCGCTCGCTCACATCTTGTGTGCGGCACGCGTAGCCGAGGGCACTCAACTCATCACGAAGAAAAACAGCGGCATCGAATTCATCATCAGTCGGCGACGGGATATCAATCAGCCGCTTCGCAAAGGCAATGGTGTCGAACATGGGCGCGGCGGATTGTATCGGGCATAGCGCAAGGATTTCGCGCGAAGCGCTTTGGACTGCGGCAGCGCCAGCTGCCGCTTTCGACTACGTGATTCAAAGCGGTGGCTGGCGCCACCGCAGTCCAAAGCGCTTCGCGCGAAACATCAAATCCACGCCAGACCTACGGCCGTTGCCAGCGCCGTACGCGCCCACGATCGCGCTGCGGAACGTCGCGCCGAAGCTCGCCGAACATCCCGGGGAACGTCTCGCGCATGCGCATGAGATCGGGATCACGCGGCCAGCGCTGCCAGACCTCGGCGCTGAGGCGATCAACTTCCGCCTTGTCATGCGTTGCGATGGCCAAGCCGAGGTGCGTTAGCTGCTCCTCGCGCGCGCCGAGACGATCCGTGTCGTCGAGCGCTTTCTGAAGTTCCTTGCTCGCGTAGTCGAGGTTTCGATTGAAAAGGGCAATCTCACCCATTCGGAAATGCGCCTTCGCGTAGTGAGGGTCCTGCTGAAGAACGCGATGCAGCGTCTTCCGCGCTTCCATCGGATCGCCATCCAGAACCTGCTTCATGGCATTGGCGTAGAGCGCATCCGCTCCCGGCGCTGACTCCGGCTCAGCCGTCGATGCCGTTGGCACGGCGGTAGTCTCCGTCTCCGCGGCCGTATCGGTGGTCTGCGTCGTCGATACCTTCCCGACCGGGCTGGCCGTCGTGGTCGTGTTCGTCGTCTCTTCGACCGTTGCGTCGGAAGGCGCGGTTACGGACACCGCGGTCGACGACTGCGGTGCGGACGTTTGCGGCGGCACGACCGATTGCGATGCCGTGACTTTCGGTTCCGATCGATGCGTTGCCCACACGCCCGCCACCGCAGCGAGGACGATCACCATCACCACGATGACAGCGGCCAGCGCGCCGCGGCGTTTCGGCTTCGCCGGAGGTTGCGGAGCGGCTAGTTCCTGCACGGTCTGGGCTTGCGGTCCCGTGCGAATCGTCGGATCCGCGGTCTGTACTTGCGGGCCAGTGCGAATCGTCGGGGCCACCGACGCTGTTGGTGCTGCGGTGACGACCACCGTTGGTGCCGCGGATTGCGGCGACGTGTACGGCACCGTGCCGGCGCGGCCTAGTTGTGTGTCGAGCGCGGTCACCAGCTCCGCAGCCGTGTATCGCTCGCCCGGATTCTTGCGCAGCGAACGATCGATGATCGCCTTCAACCCCGGCGAGACTCCCGGGTTGACGGCGGCGGCATCCATCGGTTCATCGCGGATGATCTGCGTCATCGTCTCCGTGATCGTTTCGCCTTCGAACGGCTTGCGCCCCGTGGCCATCTCGTACAACACGACGCCGAGGGAGAAGACATCGGTGCGGCCGTCGAAGGTCTTGCCCAGCGCCTGCTCGGGCGACATGTAGTGGACGGTGCCGAGGATCATGCCCTGCTGCGTGACGAAGGTCTCTGGCGATGCTCCCGGCGCGCCGACCTGCTTGGCGATTCCGAAGTCGAGGACCTTCACGCGATTGCCGGCCACGATGATGTTGTCGGGCTTGATGTCCCTGTGAACGATGCCCTTCGCATGCGCTTCATCAAGCGCGTCAGCCACCGCGCGGGCGATGCGGCAGATCTCCGCCTCGGCCAGCCCGCCGCGCTTGATCACTTTCGTCAGCGAATCGCCTTCGACGAACTCTTCAACGATGAAGATGTGGTCGCCATCCTGCTCGATCGAATGGATCGTGGCGATCGATGGATGGTAGAGCTGGGCTGCTGTGCGCGCTTCCCGTTTGAGCCGCGACGTCGCCTCGGCATCAGCGACGAAGCTCGGCGGTAGCACCTTGATTGCCACCACCCGTCCGAGCCGCGAATCCTCGGCGCGCCAGACTTCGCCCATCCCGCCGGCGCCTACGCGGTTGATGAGACGGTACGGTCCGAGCAACTGGTCGGGGGAAAGCACGTGCGCATTGTACCGGTACGGCGGTTGCAGCAGAGCTGCGAAGAAGAAAGAGTTATGTCTGAACGAAAACCGTGTGTCCGTTGCGAGCGTCCGATCGATTCCTCTGCCCGCTCGTGTGTTTATTGCGGTTGGGACCAGGCCATGCCCCGTCCCGCCGAGACGGCCACACAACCGATCGCCAACCCGTACACGCCTCCTCCCGATACCCGGACTCGCAACCGTCTCCTCGGCGCGGCGGCATTCGTCGTGCTCGTGATCCTGGCGTTCTTCATCGGATCGCTCCTTCACCGCTCCGAAGGCAATGAGGCAGGCGGCGCCTCCGAGAAGACGTCGAATCCGTCACTGCAGGCTGCCGCCGGATCGTCGTCACGCACGACGGTCAGGCTCGTGCCGGTCGATGGAACCAGCCCTTTGCAGGAACAGCCACCAGTCACAAGTGCGCCCGCGCAACCAGCGAGTGCGGGCAGCGCCGAAATCAACGGCGAGCGCACCGACGCCACCGCGCTGCCGTCCCGGGCGTACTCGGTCGCCGTCGAGCGTGCGCGGGCGGAGCAGGAGAAACGCCCGAATGCCGTCATCGTCGATCCTCGCACGATTGCCGGCGGCGTTGAAGCAGCACTTGCGCATCACGCCGCATCAACGGATACACAACCCGCAGATGCGCAACTCGCAGAAGCCACTCCGCCGCAGACGTCTCGCACGCAGCCGGTTCCCGTGTATCAACCCGTTCCCGATATGCAGGTCTATCGCCCGGAGAATGCGCGGCTGATCCTGACCGTCGGTTCGGAAGGACGCGTACAAGGCATCAACGTCGCTGAGTCGATCCCCGGCGAGATGCCGCGGCTCATCGCCGCCGTGCAGAACTGGCGCTTCCGTCCGGCAACCGAAAACGGCCATCCCGTGACATCGAGGTTCGCTGTCGATATAACGGTGCGGCCGCGATGACTGCCGATCCGCGAAACGCCGCTACTGACCGCATCGTCTGTGCCGCCTGCCGGCGCGAGATCGATGCCGTGGCCCGGATCTGCCCCTATTGCGGCGCCGATCCGCGCACGGGCGCGAAGCCGGTCGACACGCAGGCGATGCTCAACGAAGTCTTCCATCCCCGCGAGACCTCGGCATCCGAAACCGTCGTCGAGTTCGCCCGGCACCGACAAGGCATCGTCGTCGCCCTCGGCGTCGTTCTCGTCATCCTCCTCCTGGCCGGCCTCCACGAATATGTGACCAGACGCAACGCCCGCGACGTCTCCGCCGCCGCCGCCATCCCCCTCACCGAAGTCACCGACCTAACCGACCAGCAGGACGAAAACAAACCCCTCCCGATGCCCGACCTCAAATACGCCTTCGACGGCCACCCCCAAACAATGCGAACGTTCGTCACCGAGCCCGGCGCAGTCACGCCACCCGAAGTGCTCGCCGCGCAGCAAGCCGCCGCGCAACAAGCGGCAGCACAAAAGGCCGGACAACCGCCTGCCGCGCCCAAACCGCTTCCTGCGCAACCACCGCGTCCCGGCACGCACTAACTCGCACCTCTCGAACCCCTATCCGTCACCTCCAATCGAGCGCGGAAGGCCGGATGAGCGCGGCGCGGTGGGCTGACGGCGGCGGGACGCCGCCGGGCCAGCCGCCGAGACGGCAGCGTTCCGTCCGCATAGTGGCCAACGCGCGCCAAATGACCAACCCGCCGCAGCTGGCCAGCGGAACGCGGGCGTCCCGCCGGCTGGCTCGTAGGCGTCTCGCCTGCGGACTGTGCAAATCACGCGATCTGAGTAGACTCCCAACACCATGCTTCAAATCATCATCATCGTCGCCGCCGTGATCCTCATCGGATGGCTCGCCGCCTGGATGCTCGCGCAGAAGCCGGTCACCAACGCCCAGCAACTCATCCAGCAACACCGCTACGCAGATGCCATCACCGCCGCGAAGGACGATCCTCTCCACCGCGCTGAAGCACTCAAACTCCTCGGCCGCTTCGACGAGGCGATCGCGGCCTATCGTCAGTCAAACGACCCCGCCGCCCGCGAAGGCATCGCCCTCTCCCTCGCCCACCTCGGCCGCGACCTCAACGAAGCCAAACGCCTGATGGAAGAAACGATCGCCCTCCACCCCCAGATCATGGAGTTCCAGGCCCTCGGCCTCGCCTACATCCAACTGAAACGCGGCCAGCGCGACGACGCCCTCCGCATCTACAACGACAACCTCGAGCTGCTGGAGACGAGATTCCGCGACGACTACACCGACCCCGATCCGCTGCTCGCCGAAACGCTGGTCCTGTTCGCCGCGCTATCGGAGGCCTCCGGCGATGCCGCGCGAGCAAGCGCACTCCGCGCAAAGGCCGCCCAATGGGCGCCGGGAAGCGTGTGGAGCGGAATGGTTTCCGCGTAGAGAGTCAAAGACGTTTCACGCGGAGAAGCGGAGCCCGCAGAGAAACCCTTCGCATCGTTCATGCGCAGCGAAGAATGCGTTGCGAACGATCTTCGACGCGTGGTGAATGATCTTCCAGGCGTGGTGAAACAATCTTCGAGGCGCAGTGAACGATCTTCTAGGCGTAGTGAACGGATTTTCTAAGCGAAGTGAACGGATCTCCACCGCGAAGTGAACGGATCTTCACCGCGAAGTGAGCGATCTTCACCGCGCGGTAAATAGATCTTCACCGTGAAGTGAGCAGTCTTCACCGCGAAGTGAACGGATCTCCACCGCGAAGTGAGCGATCTTCACCGCGCAGTGAACGATCTTCACCGCGTAGTGAACGATCTTCACTGTGTAGTGAACGATCTTCACTGCGCATCGAAGAATCGTGGATGCACATCATCAATTTGACGCTACGTATCATCAGATCGACGATACACATCGTCGAATCTACGATCGGTATCGTCATCTCGATGATGCGTAGCGTCAAATTGACGATGTGTACCGTTGATTAATGACTGCGCATCGTCGAATCGACGATACGCCTAGAAAGAGTCGTCGGTCCGAATCCAAAAAACCGAACGAACGAGCCTCAGAATCACCCTGAGTCACCAGAAATGGTGACTATCTCGCACCGTCACGACCTTCTGTTGCACCGCTGGAACCCTTTGCCTGGTCGCGGCGTCCCAATCAATCGGTCGATCGATGACCTCGCTCGGCAGCGCCTCGCTGACGAGATGCCGAGAAGGCCGCGGTCGAGACGCCCCGTCGCAAGGAGTGCGGTCGTCTCGACCGCGGGCACTCGGGCGTCTCGCCCGAGTGCGGTCAGGGCGGCGGTCGAAATTCGTCGACGTTCTTGCTTGCGCGCAAACTCACAGACCCGCCCTGGATGCGCAGCGAAACAGCCTCCGATACTCGTCGCTTCGTTACCCTAAGTAACCTTGCTCGACCGAGCTCGTCTAAGTAATAGGTCTCATCGATGAACCTCGCCGTCAGCGCGTAGCTGCCGGCGTACAGAGCTGGCTCGAATTGACTAAACCGCTAACCCACGCGGTATACAGAGAGAGTCTGTCCCGCGTGGTTTCGAGGAATCACCATGCGAAAAACGAGTAAGGGCGCTGCAAAACCATCCAAAACCACTACTGCCGCACCGCAGGCTGCTGGACCGATCGATGACGTCGCCACCCAGGTCATGGCCCTGATCGATCAGATTGAAGCTCTCGTCCCCGGCTTCCTGCCGCACGACACGAATGACGCCAAGCGCGTGGCCAACGTGGCGCGCTTTGGCAAGGATCTCATCCCACAGATCATCGCCACCGTGATCGCTCTCCCGCAGGTCGGAGGGGTAAACATCTTCGACGTCGAGGAGGGGAAAGCCGACCTGGCGTTCGAGGTCTCCATGCAACCGGTCGCGCAGCGTCTGGCATCGCTGCTCGATGGCGTCACATTCACCATCGACAGCCGCGTCGCGAAATCCTCCGGACGGGCGTTGTCGATGTTTGCCTGGGCGAAAAAACACGCGAGAACCCCCGAGGGGGTGGCATTGCGTCCGTATGTGGATGAAATGACACGAACGATGAAGAAGACCTTGAACCGGCGTAAAGCAGTCCACCCCCCGACGCCGGCACCGGCAGGCGCGCAAGGCTTTCTCGCGCCGAAACTCGCCGAAGCCGCCGCAACGGCCACCGACGACGACCTCCCGGACGATTTCCGCAAGGCGCTCGAAGAGGCCGTGAAGGACTGACCCCGCGCCGCCCCCCGCGCGACCTCGCGCGGGGGGCGGTGTTTTGGTGGTCGGTACTCCCGATCTGCGTCATCTGCGGATCAGGCTTTGTACGCAGATCACGAGCGCGAACGGCGGCGCGATTTGGCCAAGTCGTCACCGACAACCTTGATCTCCTCGAAACCAGATTCTGCGACGACTACACCGACCCGGATCCACTCCTCATCGAGACGCTCGCGATGTTCGCCTCCCTATCGGAAGACCGCCCGCGATGCTCCGCGCGCGAAGGTGGCGGAATGGGCGCCGGGAAGTGTGTGGAGCGCCCACTTACCGCTCTCGCCCCTGCGCTAGTTTCAAGAAACATGGCGCACTACCAGGGATTTTTTTCGCTGTGGCCGTCAAATTCCACGGAGGTAGCGATGAAGCGAACAATCCTTATAGCTACAGCGATTCTAGGTCTGTGCTTAGTACGCAGTGCATATGCCCAGACCAACACCTTGAAGATTGATCTCGCGCAGGACAAGAGTACCAAGCAGGTCGTCGCAGAGGGGACATATCAAATTGACGTTGTCAATCAAATGCCTGGAGCGGACTACGGCCGGTCCGTGGACATCAAAGAAATCGAGATCGATCCGATCGACCTTGCCGCCGTGACGCCTAAGACTGCCGAGAAGGGAAAGGCCGACAAGATGCTCGATCAGGTTAATCGCATGCTCGATTTGCAACAGACGTGCGACACGCCGGTTGACGATGAGAAGAAATTTGCCGATGCGTTGAAGGCTGCGAAGGACGAAAAGGAGGTCGCCGCAGCATTTGCTACCAAGATAATTCCTTGCCTTGCCGAGACCCGCGCGTTGATCACCGCAACGACCTATCACTTCGACCAGCCCGCAACTGTCAAACGCGGTCAGCAATTGGTTGTCACAATTACCCGTGGCGACCAGACCTGGACTGCCACTTACGTCACTGCAGGCCGTGGATCTTTCCGGACAAGCTACGGATTCTCATTCCTCCCGAGCCGCGACCGCGAGTACTTTAGTTACGAACTGGGATCTGCCGACAACATCGTCGATGACAAGAAATACGAGATTCGGCGAAAGCGTGGCAATTCTCACAAGGCCGGATTTGTACCGACCGTCAACTTCTCGTGGTACCCCGGCTGGCGATCGAAGGGCGAAAACGTGTCCTCAAGCCCGATCGTTGGATTGGGTTTCGACTTCGCAAATCCCGTGGTCCTGGCTGGATGGTCGTTCACCTACAATCAGAACCTGACTCTGTCGTTCGGTGCGGCCGCACAAAAGCAAAAGCGCCTCGTTGGCCAATACTCTCCAGGGCAGCGGGTCAAGGACAATCTGGATAGCACTGCACTGACGGACGATACCTACGCGCCCAATTTCTTTGTCAGTATCAGCATCCGCTCACTGGTCAATCCATTCTCGAAGTAGAAACAGGCCCGCGTTGCCACCGGTCGTTATCTCTGACGGCCGGTGGCTCGCTCGGACGCACCCCTAAAGACCGAAACGATGAAACTCCCCCCTAATCCTCTGCATCGCAACCGGGGCGGCGCATGGATGAACGCGATTCGTCAGCAGCACCATGATCCGGTCGCGCTCTGGTTCGATCCAGACTGATGTTCCCGTGAAGCCGGTGTGGCCGTAGGCGCGGTCGGTCAACATGGAGGTGGCGAGGCTGCCGGTGGGTTTCTGCCATCCGAGGCCGCGCGCGTCTTCGCGGTTGGGGGTGAGGTTGGAGGTGGCTTCGTCGACGAGGGCGCGAGGCAGCAGTTCGGCGTTTGTCCACGATTGGGCGAGGCGGAAGATGGCACGGGCGGTGGCGAAGAGGCCGGCGTTGCCGGCGGTGCCGCCGGCGAAGTGGGAGTTGCCGTCGTGCGTTTCGCCCCAGATCAAGCCATCGCGGCGGGCGACGAGGTCCGGTCGATTAGCCATCTTTGCTTCGTAGCGCTGGCCCCACTCCGTCGCGGCGATTCGTGGGCGCTGCGATGGCGGCGGGTTGAACATCGCGTCGCGCTCGATGCCGAGGGGGGCGAGGATTCTTTCGCGCGCAAGGGAGACGAAGTTAGGGAGCATTGACCAGAGGAGCACGAAGTTCAGGTCGGAGTAGATGACCTTCGTGCCCGGCTCGTACTCCGGGCCGTGATCGCGGATCGCGTCGAGGTAGTTGTCGTAGAGATACAACGGGAGCCAGGCGCGCATGCCCGAGGTGTGCGTGAGAAGACTGCGAACGTAGGGATCGAGATCGAGCAACAGCAGCGCGAGCGTGGTCGTGATGAGCGGCTTGGTGATCGAGGCGCAGTCGTACAGCGTATCGAGCGTGGCCGGGATGCGCATCGGCACTGCGACCGCGTGGCCGAGGGCGTTCTCGCGCTCGATGCCGCGCGAGGAGCCGATCGCGTAGACCGCGCCGGGGAAACTGCCCACGTCGATCTCGCGCTGCAGAAAATCGTCGAGCGTCATCGCGACGCCATTGTATGAGCCATGGCCCGGGCCGCACATGCACAGGAACGATTGCGCCACGCCTCTGTCAACCGCGAATATCCCTTTGCCTTGATGGGTTTACGAGCAGGCAATTCACACCCATCCGCGCCTCGGGATTGCTGCTACCATCCGGCGCGTTCAAATCGATCCGTCAGGTGCTTTCCATTCAATGTTTCGTCTCGACAAGTTAGAAATTCACGGCTTCAAATCGTTCTACGACCCGGCGCATCTCGCCTTCCCCGCTCCGATGACGGCCGTCGTCGGGCCCAACGGCTGCGGCAAGTCGAATATCTGCGACGCCATCATCTGGGTCCTGGGCGAGAACCGCGCCTCCCACATTCGTGGCGAGACGATGGACGACGTCATCTTCCAGGGCTCGGCGCGCCGCCGCCCGCTCTCGATGGGCGAAGTCACGCTCACGCTGGCGACGGTCAATGGCGATACCGACCATCCTGCCTCCGACGACGGCCGCATCACGATCAACCGCCGCGTCTTCCGCACCGGCGAGTCGGAGTTCCGCCTCAACGGCAAACGCGTCCGACTCAAAGACATCTCCGACATCCTCATGGATACCGGACTGGGCATCCGCAATTACTCGGTGATGGAGCAGGGAAAGATCGATCTGATCCTCTCCAACAAGCCGCAGGACCGCCGCAAGCTGATCGAGGAAGCGGCCGGAATCACGAAGTACAAAACGAAGCGCCGCGCCGCGGAGCTGAAGCTGGAAGAGACGCAGCAGAACCTTCTGCGCATCGATGACACACTTTCCGAGGTCACACGCAATCTCAATTCGCTCAAACGGCAGGCGGGCAAAGCGCGCCGGCACAAAGAGCTGAGCGAGCAACTCTCCACGGCGAAACGCGCGCTGTACAAAGGCCGCATCGTCGCAGCGCAGGCGGAACAGGCGGCAGCCGAGGAAGGGATGGCTGCGGCGCAGTTGAGCGAGTCGGAGCTGGCTGCACAACTGGCAGCAGACGAAGCGGAGCTCGCCGAGAACCGCACGACGCTGACGTCGCGCTCGTCGCACGCATCGCATGTGCGCGAGGAGATGGCGTCGCTCTCCGGCGACGTGGAGCGCCTTCGCTCGTTCCTCCAGCAATCCGAAACGAACCTCGGCGACCTGGTTCAACGCAGCGAGAACGCGCAGACGCAGATCGCGCAACTGGAGACAGAAGCGGCCGAACAGCAGGCGCTGCTCGACGAGCGCGCGCAGGCCCTCGAAGTCGCGCGCGGCGAGCGCAATGCTCTTCGCGAGATCGCCGAGCAGACGGAGAAAGACCGGCAGGAACGCTCCGACGAAGTGCGCCGCCACGAAAAGGCGCTGGCCGATGCGCGCGAGGTATTGATGCGCACCATCGCCAGGATCTCCGAGGCGCGCAATCAACTGCATCAGATCGAAGTCGCCGTCGAGAAGTGCGAGTTCTACCTCGGCAAGTTGAGCGAGTCGGCGCGCAAGGCGACGGAGAGCCGCGATGGCGCCCTGACGCTGAGCGCCGATTGGGATCAACGCGTGCAGGAGGCCGAGGCCGCGCTCGAAACTGCTCGTCAGACGGCGCACGAGGCCATCTCACGCACCGATGAGCTGACCCTTCGCCGCAACGAGCTGCGCGATACACTCGCCGGAACACGCGACCGCGTCTCGCAGATGACGTACAAGCTCGACTCGCTGCGAACGCTGCTCGTGTCGCTGGAGTCGCAGGACGAAGATGTCCGCCGGGCCATTCTGGAGTTGATCCCGAACGCGACGCCGGCTGCCGAGGCGGTGCGCGCAACAGAAGGATTCGAAGCTGCGCTCGACACGCTGCTGCGCGATGTCTCGAAGGCGGTCGTCGTCGAAGATGCCCGCACGGTCATCGACGCCATCAGCCGGCTTCGTGAGCGCGGCGCCGGACGCGGCGCCTTCATCACGCTCGACTTCGTTGCATCAGGCGAAGGCGGACGACGCGGCGACGCCAAGTATGCGGTCGTCGGCGAAGGCGAGATCGCGGACGCCGTGCGCCGCGCGATGCCCGAGGCGTACATCGTCGGCTCGCTCGGCGAAGCGCTCGACCGCGCGGAAGAGCGGCCCAGCGCGACCTTCGTCACGCTGGAAGGCGACGTCGTTCGCGGACCGCTCGTCATCGGCGGCAAGTCCGCGAATGCAGTTCCCGGCGTCTTCTCGCTGAAGCGCGAGCTGTCGGATCTCGAAACGCTCCTCGGAACGGAAGAGACGCGCGCCAGCGGCATCGCCGGAGACTTGCAGAGAATCGAAGATGATGTGCGCAGCGCCGATGACGCGCGCATCCTCGCCGAGGAGCGGGCGCGTGCCGCGGATCAGGAGCTGCGCGAACGGCGTGGCAACCGCGAGCGCGCCAAACAGGAGCTCGACCGGTTCGAGCGCGACCTCGCGGTGGCATCCGAGGAGCAAACGCTCTACCTCGAAGAAAAGGAGCAGCTCATCGCGCGCAAGAACGCCGCGATCGAGGAGCTGCGCCAGCTCGAACAGCAGGAAGCGGAGTGCCAGGAGCAGATCCGCCAGCACGAGGAACAGCTCGCGATGCTGCGCTCAACGTTCGAGGCGGTGACGGAGGCGGCGTCGAAGGCGCGCGTCGATGTCGAGGCCGCGGCAGGGAACGTCAACGCCATCCAGCGCGAGCACGAGAACCTCTCCCGCATCGTCATCTCCCTCGGCGCCCGCGCCACGAGCCTGCTGCAGGAGATCGAGTCGCTCGCCCGCAAGCGTCAGGAGACGGAAGCGGCGGTGGAAAGCTCGCGCAGCCAGCTCGATGAATCGCTCCGGAAGCTACACGATCTCAGCGAAGTACGCGTGGAGATCGAAGCGGAAGTGGCCGATCTGCAGGTGCGCGTGCAGGAGTTGGAGACGCGCGCGGTGGCTTCGCGCGAGCAGTGGAACACGGCCAAGGATTCGCTGTTCGAGTCCGAGCGGCGAAGCGACCGCGCGACTGCGGCATTCGACCTGCTGCGCGAACAGATCTCGCTCGATCTGCATGCGGGCATCGATGCACTGGCCGAGGTGGAACCGCCGTCCGATGATGAAGGGCGCGCGGCGCTGGAAGCGGAAGTGGCAAAACTCACCGATCAGATCGAGAAGGTCGGACCGGTCAACGTGCTGGCGATCGACGAGCATCAGGAGCTCGAGGGGCGCGAGTCGTTCCTGCGCACGCAGCGCGACGATCTCGTGCAGGCGATCGAGTCGCTGCGCAGCACAATCCGCAAGATCAACCTCACCTCGCGCGAGCTTTTCCGCGACGCGTTCCATGCCGTCAACGAATACTTCACGGAGATCTTCATCTCGCTCTTCGGAGGCGGCACGGCCCGCATGCAGTTGCTCGACGAAGAAGACGTGCTCGAAAGCGGCATCGAGCTGGTGGCACAGCCGCCGGGCAAGAAGAATCAATCGATCGCGTTGCTCTCGGGCGGCGAACGCGCTTTGACCGCGCTGGCGCTCCTCTTCGCCATCTTCCGCTACAAGCCATCGCCGTTCTGCATCCTCGACGAGGTCGACGCGCCGCTCGATGAGATCAACAACGAGCGCTTCGTCCGCCTGGTGCGCGACATGTCCCGCGACACGCAGTTCATCGTGATCACGCACAGCCGCCGCACGATGGAAGCCGCCGACGTGCTCTACGGCGTGACGATGGAAGAAGCGGGCTGCTCGCGACTGGTGTCGGTGAATTTCGCGGAGGTTGAGGCGTAGGGTTTTCATCCGCAGATTAGCATTAGCGGATTCAATCCCTTACGAAGCAGACCCGTCGATCCAGAGCGCACCAAGCTCAATCTGGACAGCTTCGAACGGCTCCGCGCGCACGATGTCGTCGCCACCGTAGATTCCGGCAGGAATCCATCGCCCGTTTTCCAGGCGCAACACTTCAAGCGTCCTGGCGGCCGGGTCGACCAGCCACGCGTGCAAGACACCGATCTCCGCATACATGGGCAATTTCTTCAACCGGTCGAAGCGCGCCGTGCTCGGTGATTGCACTTCACAAACCCAATCGGGAGCAACGTCAATCGTGGCGGAGGTGGGGATGGCGGTTAGATGTTCACGGCGCCAGCCGGCGATGTCGGGAACAAAACCGTGTCCTCCAACATGCGACTCCGGTTCGATGATGATCCACCAACCGCCTGGACCTCCACGTCCCCGCTGGAACCAGGCGTTCAGATCACCGCCTAGAACCGAGCTGACGTTCATATGCCGAGGTGCGGGCCGCGGGGATGTATACAACTCCCCATCGATCAACTCGGCGATGAGATGATCTGGAACCTTCAACAGATCCTCATATGTTGCGTCCCGGAGTGCCAGTTCCGTCATGGCGAAAGGATACCTCGGCGTCATAGCCCATGAGTAGTCTCGACGATGATTGATCCGAAAGCCTCCGATATCGATGTCGGCGACCCTACTTCGCGGCAGGCTCAATCCACAGCCTGGAGAGTGCAAGCTCGAATTCTTCGAATGGCTCGATGCGAACTACATCATCTCCGCCGTAGTTGCCTGCAAGAACCCATCTGCCGCTCTCGAGCCGATAAACTTCGATTAACTGAGCGATCGGATCGACAATCCAAACGTGCTGAACGCCATGCTTGGCATATAGCGGGCGTTTCTTTACTCGATCGACAAAACCGGAGCTCGGCGATTGCACTTCACAACACCAATCCGGAGCGAACTCGAAAGCTGGTGCATCCGGATAGACCGGCACTCGCTCGCGCCGCCAACCGGCGATATCGGGTACGAGCGCGTTGCCGGCAAGGTGCAACTCGGGTTGATTGACTATCCACCAGCCATCTGGTCCTCTATCGTCGCTGTCGAAGAAGTTGCTTAGCGTCGCGCCGAGGACCGAGTTCGCACGAGCACATCTCGAACCGGGGCGTGGCGACGTATACAACTCTCCATCGATCAACTCAGCGACGAGGTGATCGGGAATCTTGAGCAGGTCCTCATAGGTTGCGTGCCGGAGTGCCAGTTCCGTCATGTGGAAATGATACCCCGGGCTAATCCACCGTCGAAAATGTTGAAGCAGACGAAGTCGGCAATAATGCCTCGGCGTAACTTTAACTCCCGTCGCCGGTCAAAGTAGAGATGAATCGTGCCGTCGCCGCCTGTTTCGCTCTCCTCCTCTGCGGCTGCGCGACGACTCCTCGCAACGCAGTGCGTGTCGATGTCGAAGAGCAGCCTGCAACGCGGCACTGGCGGGTTCACTACGAGTTTCCGCGTCCTGTCTCCGAGGTCTCCTTCCCGAAGACGCGCGCTCCGTTTCGCAGCACTCGCTGGACGATCGTCGAGCCGGCAGACGCCACGT
The DNA here is from genome assembly GCA_017883205.1 of Thermoanaerobaculia bacterium. GTDB lineage: Bacteria > Acidobacteriota > Thermoanaerobaculia > Gp7-AA8 > Gp7-AA8 > JADGNZ01. Next base: position 37,441 of record JADGNZ010000032.1, read on the forward strand.
GGAATTCGCTGGGGAATCACGACACCATCGTCTTCCGCAGCCCGACCACGCACACCACAGTCGAGTTTGCGGATGACTTCTCGGAGCGCGAGAAGGACTATCTGCTGAACGTCGCCTTCACCGACGGAAGCAGCCTCCTGTACACGGGTCATCTACGCGTCAGCGACGAGCCGCACACCTGGCAGTTTCACACGACCGCGAACCGGACCATTCGCACTCCCGATCGAAGCGCAACCGGTTCCCTGGCATGGTCGTCGACCGAGGAGACACACGTTTATTTCGGCTCGATCGCGCCGGTCAGTACTCCGCGCATGACGCTCATCGTCGATCCTGGTCTGCCTCCCTGGATCGCGAAGCAACTGCGCGAGCGCGTCCCGCCGATGTTCGACTACTTCGCCGCGAAAATGAGCACCGATCTCGGCTTCCGGCCGCTCGTCCTTCTTTCGTACGGCGGCCCGGTTTCTTCCGGCTTTTCGTTCAAAGGCAGCACGGTGCGCGGTCTCGTCCAACTCGATGTCTCCGGTTCAAGCTGGACGAAGGAATCCGCGGAAGGCGCCGAGGAGTGGTACCGGCACGTCGCGCACGAGGTGTTTCATCTTTGGGAGAGTCAGCGATTCCTCAAGGATGACCGCTCCGAATGGTTGGGCGAATCGACTGCCGAGTACGCGTCGATGATGGCGTTCCATGATCTCGGCGGAGGCGGTGAACAACTGATTCATCGCCGCGTGGTCGAAGCGGCAAACGATTGCATCATGACGATCGGCGACACATCGCTCTCGACGGCCAGCGATCAGGGGCGCTTCCGGAATGTCTACAGTTGCGGGCTGGTCACCCAGTGGATCGCCGCCGCGAGAACGGGCAACGCATGGCGACTCTTCCGGAAGACGTTCGACAGGCCCGTGCCCTACACGACCGCCGACTACCTGTCATCGCTGCGCGCAATGACATCGTCTCCCGAAGCGGTCGAACAACTCGTGTCGGGACACACCGGCCGCGCCGATCTCTTCCTCGCCGAGCAATTGCGCACCTCGGGAATCGCGGTGCAACTGGTGAGCGCCGACCAGGCAACGGCAACGCAGGCTGTGTTGCGCAAAGCGCTGAGTGCCGTCGTCACACGGTGCACTTGCCGGATAGAGCTCGAACCGCTCTGCTCCGGCGGAGCTGGCATCGAGACGGTCGACGGAATCAGTGCCCGCTTCAAGCCTGGGGCCGCGCTCGCACGCGTGATGAAATCAAGTGAACTGGGTGACGTATTCAACGTGAATGGGACACCGATGCAGTGCTCGAAAGGCGATCTCGATAGCCACTTCAGGCAACTGTTGCGGATCGATGAAGCAACTCCCTGAATATGCCTAATCCTCCCCCTGCTTCGGATGCAGGACCGTGATGCGGCCGTCGGTCTTGGGCGCGATCGGCTGCGGCATGGTCTTGATGGCGTCGACGAGCAGGTCGCGGATCGGGCGGGAGTAGTCGGTGGTCTTCAGCGCGGCGGGGATTTGCTTCATCACCGCGTCGAGACCCTCGCCGCCGGTGACGAGGAAGTCGATCATGGCGACACGGTAGGTTGCATTCGGATCGAGCGGTTGGCCGTTTGCCAGCATCACCTCGGTCAAACGGTGTCGTTGCGGGCCTGGCTTATCGGCATCGAGCGCTTCATCGTATGTATAGCGGATTCCGCTGGCCTGCAGGATTCCGCGTCCGCCGCCGATTACCGTCATGTCCAGCATCTGGCGGATTTGCGCGCCGGTCATCGTCACGATCGCCGGGAAGTTGTCGAAGGGCGCGACGTCGAACATGTTCGCATAGATGAGCGCGCCAGCAGGCAGGTCGGTGCGTATGCCGCCGGAGTTCATCACGGCGATGTCGGTCTTCATGTACGCGCGCATCGCGTCGGTGAGCAGATCGCCGAGGGGGGACTCGCCGGAGTAGGCGCGCTTGAAGCGTTCGGTCGTTCGGATGCCGATGTCCTGGTTGCGCTTCGCGGCGATCTGATCGAGATAGGGCTTCAGCGTGTCGCGGAGTCCCGCTAACTCGGTCACGGGGCTCCCTTCGAACACGCGCGGCACGAGGGCCGCGCCTGCCGGGGCTTTCTTCGGGTCGCACGTTTCCGTGTGCTCGTAGACCTGCGCGCAAACCATCGTCAGAGGCGCCATCTCCGTTCGCGTGACCTTGTGGCTGGCCACATCGACGGTCATGTCCAGCATCGAGAACTCGCGGCCGAACGGCGCCGGCTGGAGAGCGGCAACATCGTTGATGTAGTGCCGCATCTGCGAGTGCGTGTGACCGGCGAAGTAGGCATCGATCGTTCCACTTGGTAGCGCGTTCAGGAATTGCATCGCTTCCTGATCGGACTCGCAGCTCGACGGATCCGCGGGATTCGTATCGATATTCTTGCAGCGGCCGCCCATGTGCGCGATCACGATCACGGCATCGGCGCCCGCGGCGCGCAACTCCTTCGCAGCGCTCACCGTCGCTGCGATCGGATCGCCGAAGCGCAACGTGGTCACGTTCGCCGACATCGTGACGTTCGGGGTGTCGGGCGTGGAGAGGCCGATGATTCCGATTTTCGCGCCGCCGGCGTTGACGATGGTGTAGCGCTTCGCCCACGACGGTGTCTTGCCCGTCGCCGTCTCCGTGAGGTTGGCCGAAAGAAACGGGAACTCTGCCGCCGTCGCGTTCTTCTTGAGCGCACCGAGGGGATCCTGGCCGGGAAGACGGGCCACGGAATCGGGACCGACAGGACCGTAATCAAATTCGTGGTTCCCGACCGCGGCGGCGCTGTAGCCGAGGGCGTTGTACCCTTTGATGACCGGCTCCCCTTCGAAGAGATTCGACTCGATCGTGCCCTGGAACAGATCGCCCGAGTCGACGACGATGACTCGTCCCTCATGACTGGCGCGCAGATTCTGAAGATATCCGCCCATTAGAGCCAGGCCGCCGTAGGGAGGAGCGGTTCGCGAATCGTGATGGCTGTCGTACCAACCATGACGATCGGTCGTCGAAACGATGATGACGTGAACGGGCCGGGCCGATTGGGCTGCAGGTTGTGCGATCGGGACCTGGGCGATCGGGGCCTGCGGCGCGGTCGCACACGCGGCGAGGAACAGAATGAGGAAGGAAAGCCGTTTCATGGGGCGCAAGTATAGGAGCGCGTTGTACCGTTACGCTTCTCGACGTGTTGCATGCTCATTCAAAACAAACGCACGATGCTCTACCAGACCCTCGCGACCGCGGTCGCCATCATCCACTTCGCGTTCATCGTCTTCGTCGTGCTCGGCGGGTTTCTCGTGCTGCGCTGGCCGGTGCTGAAGTGGGTTCATCTGCCGGCGGCGATCTGGGGAGCGGTGATCGAGATCGGCGGATTCGTCTGTCCGCTCACGGACATCGAGAATGCGTTTCTGCGCAGAGCAGGCGCCGCTGGGTATGATGACGGCTTCATCGCCCATCATCTTTTCGGCGTGATCTACCCCCAGGGCCTTACACGCGGGATGGAATTCGCCATCGCCGTATTCGTCATCGTGGTCAACACCGCGGTTTATAGGAAAGTGTTTCACTGAATGGTCTCTTTAGCGATCCCGCAACATCCGGTCTCACTGACCGACAAGCCTTTCTCCTCCCTCGGCCTCAGCGCGCCGATTCTCGACATCATCACGAAGATCGGATTTCAGAATCCGACACCGATCCAGGCCGCGGCCATCCCGCTCGCGCTGGAGGGACGTGACGTCATCGGGCTCGCACAGACCGGTTCCGGCAAGACCGCGGCCTTCTCGCTGCCGTTGGCCGAGCGCCTCACGCATGGCCGCGGCGTGCGCGGCCTGATCCTCTCGCCCACGCGCGAGATCGCCCTGCAGACGAAGGCGTTCCTCGATGTCTTCGGCGTCAACCACGAGCTCAAGACTGCCTGCGTGATCGGCGGCGTGAAGATGCAGCCGCAAACGGACGCGCTGCGCAACGAGCCCGACATCATCGTAGCCACGCCGGGGCGTCTCCTCGATCACGTCCGCCAGCGTCACGTGAAACTCGACGCCATCGAAGAACTGGTCCTCGACGAAGCCGATCACATGCTCGACCTCGGCTTTCTCCCGCAGATCCGCGACCTTCTGCGCCTCCTGCCCCGCGACCGCCACACGATGATGTTCTCGGCCACGATGCCCGACTCGATCGAGATGATCGCCAAGGACTTCATGCGCGATCCAGTGCGCATCGACATCACACCCGAGGGCGGCGCGGCGGAAGGCATCACGCACCGGCTCTACCTGGTCAAAGAGGAAGACAAGCGGAACTGCCTGATCACCCTGCTCACCGAGGAGTTGGGAACAACGCTCGTGTTCGTGCGGAGGAAGATCGACGCCGAGTGGCTGTACCACATCCTCGAGCGGCGCGGCCATCCGGTGTCGCGCATTCATGCCGATCGCTCGCAAGGCCGCCGCACCGAAGCACTGGCAGGATTCCGCAAGGGGCAGCACCGCATCCTCGTGGCCACCGACATCGCCGGCCGCGGCATCGACGTCCCCGGCATCGAGCACGTCATCAACTTCGACATCCCCGAGAACGTCGACGACTACGTCCACCGCGCCGGCCGCACCGCCCGCGGAGCAGCGCTGGGAATCGTGTCAACGATCGTTTCGTGGCAGGACGTCCCAATGGTCCGCCAGATCGAAGAGATCCTCGGCGAGAAGATTCCGCGCTGCACCGCGCCAGGAATCGAGCCGTGGGTCGAGACGGAAAAGGCGCCGTCGAGGACGAGGAGAAGGGTGTAGTCAGTCCTCCGAAGGCGAGTAGAATAACGGCGATATGGCCGAAGATCGTTCGATCGTCGATTTCGTCGTCGAGAAGCCCGGGCTTGGGATACGGCTCCTCGTCGAAGCGCGAAATACTCCTGCACCCTCTCGCGAGTGGGCGGCGCGTTTTCTGCGCAATATCTTCGAGCACGACCAGATACCGCAGGCTGAGTATTTTCTGTTGGCGTTGCGGGACCATCTTTATCTCTGGCACCGGCCAATGCGCGAGCCCGGGAATCCCGACTTTGAGGCTGACACCGCGACGGAACTTCGGCCTTATCTGTCGAGGCTTAATCGACCGCTTGATACGCTCTACAAGAGCAGCTTTGAGCTATTGATTCAGGCTTGGCTGGGCGAGCTCGTGGACGGCACCCTGCCGGAATCAGAATGGCTGGTGAAGTCCGGACTCGCCGCCGCGGTTCGCGACGGCTCCATTCGATTGAATCTCGCCGCGTGATCGTCTACGTCGAAACAAACTTTCTCCTCGAGCTCGCATACCTGCAGGAGAGATGCGACAGCTGCCAGTTGATCCTCGATTTCGCAAAGGCTCGAACGATCACTCTGGCGTTGCCGGCTTTCTCTGCCGCGGAAGCACGCGCCACCTGGCATCGCCGGGGATCCGAGCGCCGGGAGTTCCAGGCCTCGCTTCAGAGGCACATCCGAGAGATTTCACGCTCCGAGCCATTTCGCGGATTGAGCGAGCAATCCCACGATGTCGTTACTGCTCTTGTCGCGGGTGGTCAGGAAGCGAGGGCTCGACTCGAATCGGCAATACAAACCGTGGAAGAACATGGCCTCACGATTCCTCTGACTGGTGAAGTCATCCGGATGGCGCGGGGGCTTGAGCTCACCTATTCACTGTCATCGCAGGATGCTCTCGTTCTCGCTTCGGTACGGTCGCACGCTGAGAAGAGCGTCGAACAGAAATGCTTCATCAGCCAGGATCTCAGAGCGTTTGAAGAACCGGCCGTGTCCGGCGAGATCTCCGGCGTCGGATGCAAGTTCGTCTCGAACTTCACGGATGCTGTCGGCTACATCAAGAGTGCGCTCCGACCGCCGAAGCCATCCTAGCGCGAAACGCCTGACTTACCCCGCCCGCTCCATCGCCTTCCTCGCGTACATCGCGCGGTCGGCGGTGCTGATGGTTTCGTCGAGTTGATCGGCGTGCTGGAAGGCGGCGGCACCCCATGAGACCGTGAGCGTCGTGCCGCTCGGGGTGGTGATGGCGCGGTCGAGATCGGCGAAGCGTTGCGTGACGAGGTCGAGTGACAGTTGGGGCATCACGACGAGTAACTCATCACCGCCCCAGCGGAAGAAAAGATCGCCGGTGCGGACGCGGGTGCGGATGGCGTTGGCGACGGCGCGGATCGCTTCGTCACCGGCAGCGTGCCCTTCGCGGTCGTTGATTCTCTTGAGATGGTCGACATCGACCATCACCACGGTGCCGCTCATCTCGCGCGGCATGGCGTGAAAGGCGTGGCGGGACAGCGCGGCGGTGAGCGGATCGGTATTCGCTTTGATGGCCAGTTGGTCGCGGGCCACTTGCAAGGCGGCGACGGCATCAGTCAGCTCGCGGTGGGCGAAGTCGGCTGCGATCAACACCATGCTGAAACCGAGGAGCACCGAGGCGAGAAGATCGGCCAGCGATGAGGAGTCGAGATAGGGAACCGTGATTCCGTTGCGCGCCATCGCGTAGAGAGGAATGTAGGCGGCGTAGAGGATCGCCATCAGAGCGAGCGAGATCCGCATCATCTGCCAGCCTACGGTCCGCGGCGTGATGCGGCCGATGAGGACGAAACAGAGGATGGCCACGACGCTGACGATGCCCGCCTCGATCATGAAGAGCGCGCCGAACTCGGGCGCGGCGATGACGATCAGGATCGCTACGGCCAGCGCCGTCGGCGTGGCGTAGCCGAGGAGCTTGAGCGGAAAGGGAGCGTCGACGAGATCGCGGCAGCCGGCAAACAGGAGCGCGAGAAAAACCCATTGCGCGAGGATGTAGACCAGCCACCAGGGCCACGGATGCGTCGTGGCGATGTAGACGCGCACAGCCACGATGGCGCAGAACATCGCCACGAACGCCAGCGCCCAGCGCTTCACGTACGTCCAGCCGAACGTCCGCGCGATCTGCCCGAGAACGAGCGCGAGCAGCAGCGTCCCGATCGCCTGGAACGTCACGGCGACAGGCGAGAAATCGAGTACCGGCGAGGACATTTGATCTGAGAAACCGAATGTCGAGTGTAACGACAATCACTCATCGCTCATAGTGAACCCAGTCACCCCGATCGGCACAACCCTCTCTTTTGGCGTGGCGCCGCGCTGGCGGCTGGCATCGATCTTTGTTTCGCCGGCTGGAGCGACAGGCGTGACGCGCGTCGTCATCTGGGCGCGGGCGCTGGCGAGGTAGACCTTGACGCCCTTTTCCGCGTAGATGCGCTCGATCTCGGCCTCGTCGGCGTCGATGACGATGTAGTCATCGACGCGGCTGGAGTAGATCGCGAACTTGCCATTCGCCTGCTTGTCGATGCGCCAGGACATGGTGAATAGAGTAGCGGATCGACGGCCACGATCGTGACCGGCTCGTCGATGGGTTACTGCGCGATCTCTGTCGCCTGACGCTATTGCGGCTCGCAAGCCGCGCCGGATACGAATTCCGGCGCGGCTTGCTCGAATCGATGAACGCTCACGTCGATAGGTACTGGTCAAACGAGTCTGAGGAACAAGGCTGGTCGACACTGGCGCGTTTTTGGCTGCCGAACGCTCTAGCGGACACCCTCCATTGGCTCAGCACCACCCAGCACGATTGACACGGACGGTGGAAGGGGTCATCGCAGGCGTCTCGCGAACCGACAAACGCCGCCTCACCGCCGTATGAACTAGTGGCACGTCCTCAGGAGGATCCCTTGAAACTATCGCGCTTCGCGCTCACCGTCCTCGTCTGCCTCACGCTGCGCTCCGCCCCTCGAGCATTCGCACAGTTCTCGCAGCAGGGGCCGAAGTTAGTGGCTACGGACGTGTTGGGTCTGGCCCAACAAGGCTTTTCCGTGTCCCTCTCCGGCGATGGCAATACCGCCATTGTCGGATGTGTCAACGACAACCTTGGCCATGGGGCGGCCTCGATCTGGATCCGGAGTGGAGGGCTGTGGACCCAGCAAGGACCGAAGCTGGTCGGCTCGGGAGCTGTAGATAACGCAGAGCAGGGCATTTCGGTCGCTTTATCCTCTGACGGCAATACTGCCATCGTCGGGGGGCTCAACGACAATAGTGGCGTCGGGGCTGTCTGGGTCTGGACGAGGAACGGAGGAGAGTGGACGCAGCAGGGCACCAAGCTGGTAGGTTCGGGCGCACTTGGACCTGCTAACCAGGGCACTTCGGTGGCGCTCTCCGCTGATGGAAACACGGCCATCATCGGCGGCGCGAACGACAACAGTAGCGGCAGCGTCGTCGTTAACGCCTATGGAGCGGCGTGGGTCTGGACGCGGAGCGGTGGGGTCTGGAACCAACAAGGCAGCAAGTTGGTTGGATCAGGCGCTATTGGATACGCTCGACAAGGCGGTTCCGTGTCCATTTCCGCCGACGGCAATACAGCCATTGTGGGCGGGCCCGTCGACAACATTGACCGCAACCTTCTCTACCCTGCTGGCACCGGCGCCGCGTGGATCTGGACGAGGAGCGCTGGAGTCTGGGCTCAGCAGGGGCCAAAGCTGGTCGGCGCGGGGGCCGTGGGTAACGCTGAGCAAGGCGTCTCCGTGTCCCTTTCTGCCGACGGCAATACGGCCATCGTCGGCGGGGACAACGACAACAATCTCTTCGACTACGAAGGCACTGGCGCAGCTTGGATCTGGACGAGAAGCGAAGGAGTCTGGACCCAACAGGGCCCGAAGCTGGTCGGCGCCGGCGCCGTCGGCCACGCTGGTCAAGGTGGCTCGGTTTGCATCTCCGCCGATGGCAACAAAGCCATCGTTGCAGGATATGGAGACGACCATGACGTCGGGGCTGGTTGGATCTGGATACGAAGCAAAGGAGATTGGATCCAACAGGGACCGAAGCTGGTCGGCTCGGGGAACGTGGGACCGGCTTTAGAAGGACTCGTGTCCCTCTCCGGCGATGGCAGGACGGCCATCCTCGGAGGACCCCACGACAACAATGTAGGTGCCGCCTGGATCTTCACCGCAGCGGCCGAGGGCCCGACGCCGCAGCGTCGGCACGCCGTCGGACACTAGTCGCGGAATCAATAGGAACACCCTCTTGGTCACGGCAGTTGGATCGTCGTAGTCTCTCCTGCCACGATCACGACCGGCACGGTGCGCACGACGCTGCCACTGTTGTCGAGCACGGACAAAAGGTAGGACCCGGGCGGCATCGTCGGATAGGGTCCGTTGATTCCTTGGCGTACGGGACCGGGAAGGCGCGTGCCGAGCTGGTCCAGACGAACCTGCTGTGCGCTCTTCGCATCGATGATCAGTTGTCCGCCGTGCACGAGGGTGAGTTGCACGTCGGCCGGCGGGGTAGTGAAGTTGGTGGTCTTGCCAACGTAGAAACGGGCGAACGTCAACGCGATGTAACTGCCCGGCTTCAACCAGGCCTTGAGGACGCCGTTTTCCACGCGTTGCGCCTGAGATGGATTCGCATGTTGGTCGGTAGTGACCATGACCGAAGCGTCGACGGGTGCTCCCGTGACGGAGTCAGTGACATGAAATGTCACGGCCGGCGCCTGCTCCAGCCGGACCTCGACTTCCGGTGCGCTGCCGCCCGATACGGTGACCTGTTGCGTGGCCGCGGAGTAGGGCTCGCGTGTCGCGCGCACCTCGTAGATCGCGTCGACGAGGGCATCGATCGCAAAGTGACCCTCCGAATCGGTTGTGGCCGATCCGGTGGCCGGCACGGTACGTGAGAAAACCATCACCTGGGCGTTCGCCAACGGAGCCCCCGTAGCGGCATCAACGACATGACCGCGAAGCATCGCGCCTCGGATGTCGACGTCGAATGTGGCGCTGCTGCTGGCGGTGTACGTTGTCAGGTAGGCGAGATTCTGACCATTGATGTGAACGTTGTAATCGCCCGGCGCCTGCAGCGTGATTGCGTAACTACCATCCGCCGAGATCATTCCGCTGCCACCGATCTGTCCCATTTGGACACCCGGTACACTCGCATTCTTCTGCGCCGTTTGCGGCGTTGGAGAGAACATGATGCTGCCCATCGAAACGGCCACGCCCGCATGCGTCACGTGACCGCTGATGGTGATGCCTTCGTTGAAATCGAGCTCGACCGGCGGTGCTGCGCCATTCTCAACGACGATGGTTTTCGGAAGCGCCATCCGGTTCCTTCCTGCCGTTGACAGCATCGCGGCCACGCGGATACTGCCATCCGGCATGCCGTGCAGCGCGAAGTTGCCTGCAGAATCGACAGGAGTCTGATTGCGTGACGTGCCTCCGGAGGCCACCACGACGACCTGAGCCAAATCCTCGGGCGACAGACCAGTCACGCGCCCCGTGATCGTGGCACCATTGTCGAGCGCGAACGTGAGCGGCTGACTCTGCGGAACGGTAACGTCGTTCGCATCCCCACTGACGTAGCCCTCTTTCCGCGCCGTAACGCGGTAGGTCCCGGTGGCGAGGCCCTGCATGACGAAGCTGCCGTCGAGATCCGTCTGCACCATGTTGCTCGGCCCGCTGCGATCACCTGTGATCGCAACGTTGGCGCCGGGAATGTTGTGACCGGCACGGTCGGTAACGCGACCTCGAATCTCGGCACCATGGTCGAGCTCCACGTCGAGACGCAGATCCTTCCCCGCCGTGACCTCGACTGTCTTATGCAGGACGATGAATCCCGTCCTCTGAAATTGCAGCGTGCGCTCCCCTTCCGCAACCCCGTCGACGGTGTAGTTCCCGTCCGCGTCGGTCGTCGTACCGCCGAAGAACGGCATCCGGTTCGCGGTGACCGATACCTGCGCTCCGGCCACCGGCGCGCCAGCCGACGTGACCCGCCCGGTGATGCTCGCACCGCGATCGAGCTGCACGTCGATTCCACTTACCGTCTTTCCCTCCTCGGGTGTGATATCGCTTCGCGTGGCCGTGACATAGCCTGTGGCAGTGACGGCGATCTGCGTCGTCCCCGGTGGGACGTTGTCGATCGCGTAGCTGCCGTCGTCCGCGTGGACCTGTTGCGGCGTCGGACCAGGTCCCAGCCTGGCGCCGCGCGAAGGAACTGAGACCGTAAAGTCGGTCACCGGCTGCTTCGTCCCGCGGTCGACCACGCGCCCCTCGATGCGCGCACCGTGCGGCATGGTGATCGTCACATTCTTCGCCGGTGCCGTGACCGGAACGGGAGCCGACGTCATGTGCCTATCGGACGAGAGCGCCGTGAGGGTTGTGGCTCCGGCGGCGATTCCGACGATCGTGAAGGAGCCGTCCGAATCGGTGGTTGCATTTCGCGGCGCGATCGGAGAGCGCGGCATCTCGACGATTGCGCCGGCGACAGGCGTTCCGTCCGCGTGAACAACGCGCCCGCTGATCGTGACACCGCGATCGACCTCGACGACGACCGGCTCCGAGCGCGCGGTCAGTTCAACGCTGGGAACACGTTTCGGCGCGACCTCGTCGCCTGTCACGAAGACGGCGTGAGGGCCCTCGGATGTCCGGAAGATGACCGAGCCATCAGCACCCGTGCGGCGGCAATCGGGACGCGTCGGATCATCACACTCCGCGGGAAAGAGAAAGCCCTGCTGCGCGGTTTGACGCGGTCGGGTCCTGTCGCCCGTGCGGGTCAGACTGACGTAGGCGTGTGCAACCGGTTGATGCTGCCGGTCCAACACGCGAACCGGAATCGTGAATCCGCGCACCAGGGTGATGACGATGTCGTTTCGCGTTTCGCCGGGCTGCCACTTGCGCGCTTCCAGCATCCCGCCCGCGTAGCCGTGTTTCATCGCGTAAATCGGCAACGCAAACGGCGTCGCCGAGGTCACCACGCGAATCGCGAACTCGCCTGCGGCATTCGTGAGGGTGCTCGGCCGCCGCGCACCGGAGCTTACGGGCGAGCTCACCATTGCGCCGGCAACCGGCTTCTTCTCTTCGTCGACCACTCGCCCGCGCGCGTGTGCAACCGGCAGCGCAGTAAACGCGCGCGTCGTTACATGCGGCACCAGGACCGCGGCGGACGCGATCCCGTACGAAGGATGCATCCCTTCGATCTGATAGGAGCGCGCGAGGAGCGGACCAAAGGTGAATCTGCCCTTCGCGTCGCTGACCGCAGTCGTAGGAAACGAGTCGGCGCTTTCGGTCAATGACATCCGCGCGCCCGCCACCGCTGCGCCGGTCACGGAGTCGCGTACAGTGCCCGTGAACGTCTCGCCCTTGCTCAGACGAATCTCGACAGCACCAGCTTTCGCCGGTCGGGAAGCCGAACCGATCTCGTTTCCACGCACCGCCGTCAGCGACTGCCACCCCTGAGGCGCATGCGCGACGACGAAGGTGCCATCGTCCGCCGATTCCGCAAGCGGCCAGCCGTTAATGGAGACGATCGCGTGCGGCACCGGTCCCGCGGTGTTGACGACCTTGCCGCTAACGGTCACACCACTGGAAAGTTTGATCTCGTGGGCCGACGAGACCGCGCCGTTCATGTCGCGGCGCACTCCAGCCGCAAAGTCGGGATGGACGACGTAGACGGAGCCGATGCCGAAGACCGGAGTCTCGCCGGCGGTGTCTGTCTTTCTCACCTCGCTCCCGGAGAGGATGTTCGCGTTCGCGACCGGTTTGCCGCCGCTCGTCACGCGAATCTTCGCTACCGGTTGTGCGGCGAGCTGAATGACGCCGATGTCGTCGCCGTCGACGGTGGCGATGGTGGTGGGTGGGTGATCGGATGCCTCGATCTCGAGATCGACCGCCGGCGACGACTTCAGGTCGATCGTGAACGAGCCGCTATCCGACGATTTGGCCGTTGCGCCCGGGTCGCGATCGGCCTTCCCCGCCATGAGGCGCGCGCGCAGAGCGGCGGAGCTCTCCGAGGCGAAGGCACGGATCGTGGCACCGGCGACCGGTTTCCCATCCATGTCGATGATCGTGCCGGTAATCGCGGCGTGGGCAACGGTCGATGAAGACGTGACGAAAAGAGCGGCGAGAGCGAAGCGTACGAGTTTGCGCATACCAATCAGACGAATGATCATGAAAGAAGTTCCACGATGGCGGTATGTCCTTGCGCGGCGGCTAGGTCGGCGGGCGTTTTGCCGTCGTCGCCGGTGGCGCGCGAGTCGGCTCCGGAGGCCAGAAGAAGTTCGAGCATCACATCGTCTCCATGTTGGGCGGCTGTGTGAAGGGCCGTGTATCCCATCTGCTGCCGCGCGTTCACATCGGCTCCGTGGTCGATGAGTAGTTTCATGACAGAGGCATCGCGCACCGCGGCCGCCGCGTGGACCGGTGCGACGCGGAACGCGTTGCGAGCCGCAGCGTTGACGTTGGCGCCTCGCTCGATCAGCGTTCGCGCCAGCTCGGGGTGACGGAAAAAGACGGCCAAGCCGACGGCCGGGAAGCCATCGTCAGAGTAGGAATCGAGCAGCGCAGGATTCGCGTCCAGCATTTGGGCTGCCAGTTCGGCGCGCCCTAGCGCACACGCTTCGCCGAACGTGAGCGTGGCGCCGCGGTCGAGGAAGAGTTGCGCCAGCTCTGCATGCCCGTTGTAGGCCGCGAAGAGAATCGGCGTGATGTCGTTCTGCCGGGCACCGAGGAGCGCAGGATCGGCGTCGAGGAGCCGTGCCACCGCCGCGGCATCGCTGTCGCGGATGGCGTCGAAGAGCTCTTTCTCTTGCATGAAGTGAAATCGTAATCCACGCCGGGGAGAGAACAAGCGCCTTTAAGGCCTTTTTTTCGCCATTTTCTCCACCATTTGCAGACTCTTGTATTTCCAGCAGGCCGTGCAGCGACAATCACGGCACGGAGCTTGATCTGAATGAGTGCGATGGACACGAGGAAATGCGAGATCTGCGGCCATTCGCGCGCGGCGCATGTCGACGGCGCCCACTGCTCGCTTTGCCGCTGCAACTCAAAGCGCACGGTAGCGATGCAGGAGTCGCTCGCCTTCCGAAGCTCCCTCCCGGTGCGCACCGCCGGAATCGGCAGGAAGCGATAATGGAAGCGCAGGATTACTTCACCTGATCCCGCCGTTGCAAATTGTCATGAGCGAAAAGACCGCGAAAGTCTCGAAGACCGTCACCGTGTCTGAACGCAACCTACAAAGCGCCGCGCTCCGTCTGTTCCCGAAAAACAACAAGCTCGTCTCCCCCGAGGTCGATTACCTCCGCCGCGTACTCGGCGAACGAGCCACGCAACAGCAGATCGACGAAAAGGTCCAGCAGGTGCGCAAGCTCCCCTGGTCCGAAATCGTGCACGAATGAAGAACGAGGAAACGGCCTCTGCCGAGAATCGCGGATCGGGTGTCGACACCGGCCAACGGTGCGCCTTCGACAACGAAGCGCCCGTACGTCCTGAAATCCGCGCCGCCTTCGAGCCTACCTGCTGCGGCTCGGGCTGCGTGGATTGTCCATTTTGATTTGAACCACAGAGACACAGAGGTCACAGAGAAAGGGCGGTTTTCTCTGTGACCTCTGTGTCTCTGTGGTGATGGTTTTAGATCGACATGGCGTTCGCATACAGTCCGTGAAAATGATGGACACCATTCTCACGCGACGGCGAGTAGCGGCCGTTGTCGTAGGTCGATGAGGCCAATCCCCGCTGCACGGCTTCGCAGATGCCGACGTCCTCGATCTGGATCTCGTCGCTGAAGGCGATCGTCTCGTCGATGCGCTGCCTCTCGGCGGGCGCGTCGGGATCGGGGAAGTACCACTCGAACAGCGTCAGCGTTCTCGTCGGGCCGAGGGGGAGGATGAGGTTGGTGGAGAAGTTGTCGGGATAGACGTTCAGCATCAGGTTCGGCCATACCCAGAAGTAGTCGACATCGTCTCCGGCGTCGTTCACGCGGATGCGATCGGGGCGTTTGAGCGGCGCGACCTGGATCGAATAGTTGCCCTTCGTCTCCGTGCGGTAGTTCGGATAGTCGATCTCGCGGAAGAGTCCGGGATGGACGATGGGGATGTGATACCCCTCGAGATAGTTGTCGACGTAGACCTTCCAGTTGCACTCCAGCGACCACTCTTTGCGCGCCGCGAGCCGGTACCCGCCGTAGTTCCGCGGTGCGAGCCGGCTGACGAGATCGCCGAGAAACTCGGCCAGCGGCACGGCCGCCGTATCGAGGTTCACGAAGACCAGCTCGTTCCAGACTTCGACGCAGAATCGCGGCAGCGAGAAGTCGTCGCGCTCGAAGCACTCGACGCCGCTCATCTCCGGCGTCTGCAGCAGCCGGCCATCGAGCGCGTATGTCCAGCCGTGATAGCCGCACTGCAGAACGGGACGTTTGCCCTCCCCTTTCGCAACCGGACCGGCCCGATGGCGGCAGACATTCGACAGCCCGCGCAGCACGCCATCGCTCCCTCGGACTACCAGCACCGGCTCGTTGGCGATCGTCGTCGTGAAGAACTGTCCCGGATCGCGCACGCGATCGGCGTGTCCGGCGAGCTGCCACGTTCGGCCGAAGACGTTGCGGTTCTCTGCGTCGAGTACATCGCGGTCGAAGTAGTAGCGCGATGGGAGCGTCCGCGCGAAGGCAAGGCGGGGATCGAACTGGTAATCGGTCATTTTCGTCGGACGAGAAGGTACAACGGGACCGTGAGAATGAGCACGCCGAGGGCGTAGAGCGAGTTGCGCGTGTCGCTGATGACGGCGCCGATCAGAAACGCGATCGAGGCGAGGAAAGCCAGACCGGTCGTGAATGGATGACCGATCGCGCGAAAGGGGCGCGGCTCGTCCGGCGCGCTGCGGCGCATAGCAAAGAGCGACGCGAACGAAAGCGCGTAGTTGGCCACGAAGAAGAACGCCAGAATCGCGATCACCTGCTCGAACTTGCCTGAGATCACGAACACGGCAGCGAGGATGCTGCTGAACAGCAACGCGATGTCCGGCGTCCCCCCCTTATTCACCTCGGCGGCGCCACGCCAGAAGAGTTTGTCGCGGCTCATGGCGAAGAGCACGCGCGGCGCGATCAGCACGTTCGAATTCACCGCGCTGATGAGCGAGACGATCATGATGACGCGAACGATGGTGTCGCCGTACGCGCCGAACAGATGCTGCGCCACGACCCCTGCGGCGAGCTTCTGTCCTGCCAGACTGCCGAGCGGCACGACGCGGAGGAAGGCGATATTGACGAGCAGATAGATCGCCATGACCGCGAATACGCCGCCGAACATCGCCCGCGGAATGTTGCGGCCGGAGTCCTTCACCTCTTCGGAAAAATAGATCACCGCCGTCCATCCGTCGTAGGTGTAGATGACGGCCTGCAAAGCGAGGATGAAGGCGATGGCGAGGGATCCTTCGTGATCCGCTTCGATGAGCGATGCCGTCGGATGCCGCGTGCCGAGGTAGAAGCAGGCCGCGATGAGAAAGAGGAAGGCCAGCGCTTTCAAAAGGCTCGTCGCATCCTGCGTCCAGCCACCCCAGCGGACGCCGAACCATTGGATCAACGTGAGGATGGCGATGACGGTGAGCGCAGTCGGCTCGATGCCTCGCAATGCGGGAAACAGGACGAGCGCGTACTCGCCGACGACGATGGAGACAGCAGCAGTCGTGCCGCAGGTCGAGATCCAGTCGCTCCAGCCGACGACGAGACCGGCGTAATCGCCGAGCGCGCGCCGGACGAAAACGTATTGCCCGCCAGATTCCGGCACGAGCGTGCCCAGCTCGGCCAGCGCGTTCGCCCCAAGAATCGCGTAGAGGCCGCCGATAACCCAGACGGAAAGGAACGGCCAGAAGGAAGGGAGCTGCGTAGCGATGTCGCCGGGCGTGCGGAGAATCCCCGCACCGATCATGTTGCCCACCGTGACGGCGAGCCCGAACGTCACGCCGAGGACGGTGAGAAGTTTCGCGCGCGGTGGCAAGGCGGGGGAAGTGTAACGTGCTGGTGCGGTCGCGGGGCTGGGCTACTGGGCTGCTGGGTTGCTGAGTTGCTCCGAGACCGCAGTTAGTCTGCAACTCCGCTTTGGAACATAGCAACCTTGCAACCCAGCAACCCGCGACACAAACTCAGTCCGCTTCCTTCACCGCCACCGGGCCGTTGTGCGTCGACAGGGACACGGCGCGCGTGCCGGAGCCGAGCTCGATGCGGCGTGGCCAGCGCGGGCCGAAATCGTCGTCATCGACGTTGCTCGCGTACGCTTTCTTCGCGGCCGCACAGCCGGCGGCACGGCAGGTCACGGGCGAGTTGCCATCGGTCTCGACGAGCACGCCCGAGCGATAGCCGCTGGGGAGCTTGAGCGACATAGGGCCGTTCTCCGTCGAGGCGTCCAGGCTGCCGGCGACCCAGGAGCCACCCGATAACTTCACCGAGATCGGACCGTTGGTCGCACGCAGCTTCACATTGCCGGAGTCGCCGGCGAAGGAGATCGGCCCGTTCTGCGTGTTGATGTCGAGCGTGCCCGACGAGGCCTTCACCGCGATCGGACCGTTGAGCGCGTGGGCGGTGATCGCGCCATCGACGCCGTCGATCGAGATTGGCCCGTTGCTCGCGTCCAGGTCGAGCGCAGCACCTCGGGGCGCAAAAACGAGGAAGTAGATGATGCTGCTGCTGTCCGTCTCGCCGCGATCGGTACTCACTTCATTGCCGCTGACGTTCACGCGCAGGTCGTTCACACTCCCAAGCGCCGACGCTTTGCACGCCTTCACGACGAAACTCGATGTGCTCGATGCGAGAACGCGAATCGAACCGTTGCGATCGCTGCTCACCTTGAGCGAGCGCATACTGCCAACCGGAACATTCTCTTCGACGACCGGAACGTCGCGCCCGTTGTAGCGGACGTGAATCGCGCTGCAGTCGCGCACGTCCTCCCAGTCATCGGTCGAGACCGAGAGTCCGTGGTTCGAGTAGGTGGTGTGCGATGAATGCGAGACGGCAGCAAGGGGCAGAGTGAGGGCGATGAGGGCGGGCAGAAAAGCGAGTCGGCGCATGGTAATCCTCCGTTCTGGTGGGTTGGACGACGGGCTTGCCCAAAAGTTAGCTTGCGATTCGGAGACCTTATCCGCAGATGACGCAGATGCGACTCAGATAGAAGCGCCGTATCTGTCATCTGCGTCATCTGCGGATCGTACAATCCCTCTTCATGCCGGGCTTTCTCAAACGCGTTGCGCGCCGTCTTCCGCTTCTTCGCGATCTTCATCGCTACATCGTCGCGCTCGAAGCCGAGCGCGATCAGTTGCGGGCCGATCTGGCGCACTGGAAGACGTGGATGTCGCCGGGACACTTCTACTCGCCCATTCCATCGCTCGACGAAATCCGGTCACGCGAGTCCGAGATCTTCGCGCCTGCGCCGCCTGCCCTGCCGGGCGTTGATCTGCGCGCAAAGGATCAGGTGGCACTCGTGCGCGAGCTGGCCGCGTTCTATCCTGATCTTCCTTTCCCCCGCCAACAATCTCCCGCCACCCGCTACTGGTTCGAGAATTGGGCGTTTTCGTACTCGGATGCGATCTTTCTCTATTCGATGCTCCGCCATCTTCACCCACATCGCGTCATCGAAGTTGGCTCCGGCTTTTCCTCGGCGGCGATGCTCGACACCGCCGACCGCTGGTTGCCGGACACGTCGTTCACCTTCATCGATCCCGACACCGCGACGCTCGACGCACTCCTGCGGCCGGGCGACCGCGAACGCGTGACGATCCTCCCGCTGCGCCTCCAGGATGTTCCTCTGACCACATTCGACGCGCTGTCCGCGAACGACGTCCTTTTCGTCGACTCGACGCACGTCTCGAAGACTGGCAGCGACGTCAACCGCATCCTCTTCGACATCCTCCCCCGCCTCGCCTCCGGCGTGTACATCCACTTCCACGACGTCTTCTATCCGTTCGAGTACCCGAAGGAGTGGGTCTACGAAGGCCGGGCATGGAACGAGGACTACATCCTGCGCGCCTTCCTCGAGTTCAACGACTCCTTCGAGATCGTCCTCTTCGGCACGTGGCTGGCGCGCTTCCACCGCGACCTACTCGACGAGCAGATGCCACTGACGCGCGAGAATCCCGGCGGGAGTTTGTGGGTGAAGAAGACTGCCGCTGGCGCGGCGTTGCCGGTTGTCGGTTGATTGCGCCTTCGCGTGTTGTCAAAACCTCGAACACGCCACCGCAATCAACCGATAGTCAACGGACAACCGACAACGCGCCGAAGGCGCAATTATTGTGTAATCACCAGCTCCACTCTTCGGTTCTGCTGCCTTCCCGCGGCGGTCTTGTTCGTCACGATCGGAGACTCTTCGCCTTTGCCGCTGGCGCTGATGTGATCCTCGGGGATGCCGGCGGACACGAGATAGTCGCGCACGGCTGCGGCACGTTTCTCGGACAGAGCCTGATTCGTGTCCGTTCCGCCGACGTTGTCCGTGTGACCTTCAACGGCGATCTTCAGCGACGGATCGGCGGCAATCTGCGCGGCGATCCGTTTGAGCGTCGCCTTCGCGCCCGGTTTGAGCGCGGTCTTCCCGGTGTCGAAGAGGATCCCTCCGTTCAGCGTGACGATGAGCCCTCGGGGTTCGCTCCGCGTGGCCGCGATCCGATTCAGCTCGTTCTGAATCCGCAGCCTTCTGGCCTCGGCATCACGCTCGGCGAGCTCTTTCCTCGTTTCCTCGAGCTGACTCTGCGCCTGTTGCGCCGCGGCCTGCGCCTGCTGCGCGGCCACCTGGGCCTGCTGCGCCTGCGCGTTCGCCTGCTGTGCTTGGGCGTTGGCCGTCTGCGCCTCGGCCTGTGCGGCTTGCGCCTGCTGGGTCGCGTTCTCCGCCTGCTGTCTCAGCGCGGCGGCTTCCGCGTCCGTCTGCTTCCGGCGCGCTTCCGCGGCGGCGATCGCCTGCTGTTGTTGATCCGCGAGTTGCTTGCGCGTCTCGGCCTCGCGCTCCAGCGACTGACGCAGCAGATCGAGTTGCTGCTGCCGGGCGAGGATGTCCGCCTGGCGTTGCGAAAGGACGTCCGGAGGAAGTGTTCCGGCCTGCTGCGATGCCGTGAGATCCGTATGCAGCCGGTTGATCTCCGCCTGCATCGCCTCGGCGTTGGCGCGCTCGCGCTCCTGAATCGTTCGCAGCGCCAGTTGCTGATCCTCGATCTGCCGGCGCATGGCATCGACGTCCGACGGACTTGATGTGGCGATCGATCCCTCGTATTTGCTGTAGGTCTCATCGAGCTGGCGCTCGGCGGCGATACGCGCCTGACGGTCGGATTCGATCCTCGCCTCGGCCGCGCGCCGGTTCTCATCGACCTGCTGGCGGAGCCGTTCCAGCTCCGCCGACTGCGCCTGGCGATTGGCTTGTTCCGCTGCAAGCTGCTGTTGCATCGCAGCCGTGCGCCGCTCCGCCTCTTCACGCTGCGCGCGGTCGGCGGCGGCCTGCCGCTCGCTGATCTGCTGCGCGAGGCGCGTCCGGTCGAGCTGAACCGACGGGAGCACCTTGCTCGATTGCGCCAGCCGCGCAAGGTAGAACGCTCGGCGTCCGATCATCTCCGCGCGGAATGCGAGATCGTTCGCGGGCTCGCTCTCACGCGTGTGTCGCGAGACGCGTTTGGCACTGTCGATGTACTCCTCGGCGATCTTGACGTCGTTGTCGGGAACCATGTCAGCGCCCGCAACCTTGGCCTGATCGACCGCGAACTGTGCCGCCGCGATTTGTTCCTTCGTGGTCCCGCCGCGATGGAACTCGATTATCGGCGACTCTTCGGGAAGCAGAATCACGTTCGACGTGCCGCCGAACCGGCTGATGTCGCTCTGCAGACCGTGAATCGCGGTGTTCGTGCTCAGCCAGCGCGCTTTGGCCGCCGCAGCCTGCGCCTCCGCCGTCGCCTCGATCGCGCTCATTTGCGCCTGCCCCCGAACCGCGGGCTTCGACGAATTCCAGTTCTGCTCTGCGAACCGCGCTCGGTAGACCGCATCGTCGTAAAGAGTCTTGGCAAATGCAGCCGCACCCGCGGTATCTGCCGCAGCCAGTGCCTGTTGTGCCCGGTTCAGGTCGTTTGCCGGTTGAGCCACCAGTGCCGTCGCGACCAACACAGCGAGCACGGCCGTTCGTAATGCGTACATGATCCCTCCTCGTTTCAAGGAGGGGAGTGCAAGTGTGATGCGCAGAAGGCTTTGGCGCTATCCGCCGAGGTACGCCTTCTTGATCCGATCGCTCGAAAGCAGCGCTTTCGTCTCGTCGGCCAGCACGATGCGGCCCGTCTCCATCACGTAGCCGCGGTGGGCGGTGACGAGGGCCATGTGGGCGTTCTGCTCGACGAGGAGGATCGTCGTTCCTTCCGCGTTGATCTCTTTGATCACGCGAAAGATCGTCTGCACCATCTGCGGGGCCAGGCCGAGGGAGGGCTCGTCGAGGAGGAGGACCTGGGGCTTCGACATCAGCGCGCGCGAGATTGCCAGCATCTGCTGCTCGCCGCCCGACAGCGTTCCCGCGCTTTGCTTGATCCGCTCTTTGAGCACGGGGAAGAGCGTGAAGATCCGGTCGTACTCCGACTGCTTGATCTTGTCTTTGCGCAGATACGCGCCGAGCTCCAGGTTGTCGTTCACCGTCAAGTTCGCGAAGATCCCGCGCCCCTCGGGCACATGCGATACGCCCATCGCTGTGATCACATGCGGCTTCGTGCCGGTGATGGTGCGGCCGTCGTACGTCACTTCGCCGGCCTTCGGCTTGAGCAGTCCGGAGATCGTGCGCAGGGTCGTCGTCTTGCCGGCGCCGTTCGCACCGATGAGCGTCACGATCTCGCCCTTGCGGACTTCGAGATCGATGCCACGCAGCGCCCGAACGTTGCCGTAAAACACCTCGAGGTTGTGAACGCTGAGGAGTGCGGTCATAGGCCGGCCGCCTCCGCCGGTTCGCCGAGGTACGCTTCGATCACGACCGGATTCGCGCGAACCTCGGCGGCACTTCCCTGCGCGATCGTCTTGCCGAAGCTGAGGACGATGATCCGCTCGCAGATGCCCATCACCAGTTCCATGTTGTGCTCGATGACGAGGATGGCGATGTTGAAACGGTCGCGGATATCGTGAATGGTCTGCATCAGATCGCGTGTCTCGCGGTCGTTCAGGCCCGCGGCTGGCTCGTCCAGCAGGAGCAGCTTGGGACGGGCTGACAACGCGCGCGCGATCTCGAGACGCCGTTGATCCCCATACGGCAGGTTCTTCGCGTAGTAGCCGGCTCTTGCCTCGAGCCCGAAGATCTGCAGCAGTTCCATAGCTTCGCGATCGGCGAGCTCCTCGGCGTCATGAAACCGATTCGTTTTCAGGACCGCCGCGCTTGTCGAGTATTTGTAGTGGATGTGGCCACCGATCTTCACGTTGTCGAGCACCGAGAGCTCTTTGAAGAGCCGGATGTTCTGAAACGTGCGGGCAACGCCGAGCGCGGTGATCTGGTATGGCTTGAATTCGTGCGTCGATACGCCGCCGACGAAGATCTCACCCTCGGTGGGCTTGTAGACGCCGGTGAGCATGTTGAAGACCGTCGTCTTGCCCGCGCCGTTCGGACCGATCAGTCCAACCAGCTCGTGCGGCTGGATGGCCAGATTGAAATGCGACACAGCCGTCAGACCACCGAAGCGGATGGTCACGTCGCGTGCGTCGAGCAGAGTGTTTCCGTTTGCCATCACTGAATGGGCGGTGCCGCGTCGCCGTTCACCTTGCCGTTTGCATCACCTGCATCGGGAGTGACATCCGTCTTCTTGCGCCTTCCGAATATCTGCCACAGTTCGCGGCGCCCGAAGAGCCCCTGAGGCCGCGTCAGCATCAGCACGATCAGCATGATCGAGTAGATGACCATGCGCGGATCGCGTCCGCCCGGCATGTAGTCCTTCACCGAGCGAAGTCCCTCGGGGAGGAACGTGAGGATGACCGCCGCAACGACGGAGCCCGAGATCGATCCGAGCCCGCCGAGAACGACCATGGCCACGACCTCGAATGACTTCACGAACATAAACATCTGCGGGTTGAGATACATCATGTAATGCGCGTAAAGCCCGCCCGCGACTCCGGCCATGAACGAGCCGATCACGAACGCCTTGACCTTGTATTTCGTCGTATCGACACCCATCGCCTCGGCGGCGATCTGGTCCTCGCGCACCGCCAGGAACGCGCGTCCTACCGACGACTGCACAAGCCGCCACGAGATGACGATCGTCAGTCCGGCCACGAGGAAGACCCAGAAGAAGTTGCTCCAGTGAGGGATGCCGCTGAAACCGCGCGCGGCACCGATCGTGTCGATGTTCAGGATGAGAACGCGGATGATCTCGCCGAATCCAAGCGTGACGATGGCGAGGTAGTCACCGCGCAACCGCAGCGACGGCAAGCCGACGAGGTAGCCGGCCAGCGCCGCCAGGAGTCCACCCGCCAGCACCGCGATGACCAGGTAGACGTTCTGCATCACGAACTGCCCCGTCCCCGCCGGCATTTTGTCCAGCCGCGGAGCGAAGTGGTAGTAGGTCAGGTAGGCGGAAAAGTACGCACCGATCGCCATGAAGCCGGCGTGCCCGAGGGAGAACTGACCGGCGTGTCCGTTGATGATGTTGAGCGAGACCGCCAGCGTGATGTTGATCCCCATGATCACGAGGATCCGGTTGTAGTAGGCGATGCCCGCGATAGGGATGGCTTCCAGCCCGTAGGAGAGGCCGATCAGCACCGCGACGAAGCCGGAGAGGAGAAGGAAGTCGCGGAGCCACCAGGGGAGGGACGTTTTCACGCCGCGATCCCCTTGAAGGATGAAGAATGAAGGATGAAGGATGAACGGCCGGAACCCAACCTGTCCGTCCTCACTTCATCCCTCATCCTTCTGCCTTCAGCCTTCATCGTCACACTTTCTCCGCCTGGTACTTGCCGAAGAGTCCCGACGGACGGAAGAGCAGGATGGCGATGAGGATGATGAAGGCGATGGCGTCGCGGTAGTTCGAGAAGTGGCTTCCGCCGACGAAGGACTCGATGATGCCGATGATCAACCCTCCGATCACCGCGCCCGGCACGTTGCCGATGCCGCCAAGGACGGCGGCGATGAAGGCTTTGAGTCCGGGCATGATGCCCATCAGCGGATCGATCTTCGGGTACGACAAGCCATAGAGAATGCCAGCCACTGCCGCGAGCATCGAGCCGATGATGAAGGTCATCGAGATGATGCGGTCGGTCGGGATGCCCATCAGCGAGGCGGTCTCGAAGTTGAACGAGACGGCGCGCATGGCCCGGCCGAATTTCGTTCCGTAGATGATGTACTGCAGGAGGCCCATGAAGATGACGGCGACTACGAGCACGATCATCTGGTAGTTCGTCGTCGTCACGCCGCCGAAGCTGATGAGGTGCTTCTCCACGAGCGTGGGGAAGAACTTGGGGTCCGCACCGAAGACGAACTGACCGCCGTACTCGAGCAGGAACGAGACGCCGATGGCCGTGATCAGCGATGCGATGCGCGGCGCGCTGCGCAGCGGCCTGTACGCGATACGCTCGTTGAGAAAACCGAACAGACCGCAGACGACCATCGCCACGAGCATGACCAGCCCGGCGTAGACCCAGCCGAGCGGCCCGCCATGCGTCTGGAGATGCCGTCCGGCGAAGCCGCCCGCGTAGAAACCGACGAAGGCGCCGAGCATGAAGACGTCGCCGTGAGCGAAGTTGATGAGCTTCAGGATGCCGTACACCATCGTGTAACCGAGGGCGATCAGCGCGTAGATCGCGCCGACGGCAATTCCGTTGAGCAGATTCTGGAGGATCTCCTGCATTCAGTGGCCGCTATGGTGTCGGGTGTCGGGTGTCGGGTGTCGGGTGTCGGGTGTCGGGTGTCGGGTGTCGGGTGTCGGGTGTCGGGTGTCGGCGAGACGGTAACCGAAATCTGACTGACGTCAAGACTTGTACTCGTCGTTACGAAAAAAGATCCGGCGAACGCTACCCGCCGGACCGTGTCCTGTAAAGATAAAGTTTGGTGTCGGTGTGGGGGGGTGGGGAGTCGGGTGTGGGGAGTCGGAGAAGAAGCGGCGATGTTGTCACGCTGCCGCCGGCGGGTTGCGGGAGGCGGAAGCCGGAGAAATCTCCGACCCCCGACTCCCGAAAACCGACTCCCTACTTATTCGTCGCCGTCGCCGGTGCTGCTGCCGCGGGCGCCGCGCCGGTGTTCATCTCGACTTTGCCGCCCGTGGCGGGGTCGATCGTCGCTGCCAGAGTGAGCTGGCCGTTCTTGATCTCCTCGATGACGAGCTTCTTGCCCATGGCGTTGCGCTCCGGGCCGATCGTGATCGTGCCGGTGACGCCGGTGAGGCCTTTGGTCTGGGCGATGGCATCACGGAGCGACGGACCGTCGAGCTTCGAGGCGCGCTTCATGGCATCAGCAAGGGTCTTCATGTCGTCGTAGCCGAGTGCTGCCAGCGCATCGGGGGTCTGGCCGTAGCGCTCCTTGTACTTCTGCACGAAGTTAGCGACGACCGGCGCAGGGTCGGCGTAGAAGTAGTGGTTCGTGTAGAAGGAGCCCTCGAGGGCCTTTCCGCCGATCTCGATCAGCTTGGGTGACTCCCAGCCGTCGCCGCCGAGAAGCGGGCAGGTGATGCCGAGGTCGCGAGCCTGGATGGCGATCTGACCGATGTCGGTGTAGTAGCCGGGGACGTAGAGCAGCGAGGGGTTGGTCGCTTTGATCGCGGTGAGCTGCGAGCGGAAATCGCTGTCGCCGTTCGCATAGCTCTGCGTGCCGGCGATCTTGCCGCCGAGCGCCGTGAACTTGGCCGTGAAGACTTTGCCCAGTCCCTGCGAGTAGTCGCTCTTGACGTCGGTGAGCATGGCCACGTTCTTCGGCTTGTTGTTCGCGGTGGCCCACTGATCGGCGAAGACAGCCTGGTACTCGCCCTGATAGCTGTCGGTGAAGCAGATGCGGAAGATGTAGTCGCCCTTGCGGGTGACTTCGTCGTTGGTCGACGATGGCGTGATCATCGGCACCTTGTTCGACTGGCAGATCGGAGCCGCAGCGATGGAGGCGGAGGACGCCACTTCGCCGAGGATGGCCAGGACGTTGTTCTGTGAGATCAGCTTGGTGACGGCGTTGGCCGCCTCTTCCTGCTTGGACTGATCGTCCTCGCTGAGGACTTTGATCTTGCGTCCGTTGATGCCGCCGGCGGCGTTGATCTCGTCGGCAGCCATCATGATGCCGTTGTGCGTCGACTGGCCGAACGTGGCCTGAGCTCCGGTCATCGAGCCATACTCGCCGATGAGGATGTCGCCGCTACCAGCCGCAGTGGTGGTGTTCCCGCCGTTTTCCTTCGGCGGACAGCCGAGCAGTCCGAACGACAGCACGGCGAGGGAAATGAGAATCAGTGTGTTCTTGCGCATAGGTCTCCTCTTCAAAGAGTTGCGGATTGTACAGCAGGCGGGAATGGTGCCAGCCTGTCGGCGACAAGCCTCGGCTGGCCGATGACAGACCCGGCCTGAACAATCACAGACCACGGCCCGACAAAGTCAGGCCGTGGCTGGAGATCGACAGCCAAAGCTCGTCGAAGACAGGCCGTAGCCTGCGAACGGCTGGTCAGGGGCGAGTCGGGATCAACACGGCGGTGTCGTGGCGCAGTAACTGGCCGGGCTTGGTGAGCTGGCGTTCGGATTCCAGAGCGCTCTCACCGCAGCATAAACAGGGTTCGACGTGTAGAGACACTGCACCGGGTAGGTCACATTTGGGCCGACCGTGCCGCCGCTGCCATCCGTGGGAGCATTGGGGTTCAGCGGGAACGAGACCGAGGGGCTCGTGCCGTATTTGTCAATGAGAAGACTGAAGGTGTAGGTGTTGTTTGGCGGCGGCGGCCCCGGCGGACCGTTCTGGTAGTCCGGCGTGTACTCGAAGACTGACGAACCGGCGAGGTAGGTGAACGTGGCCGGGTCCGCGCTCTCGATCTGATTCTTCGTGAACGCCGCCTGTTGCGTCGCTCCTGTCGTACACGGCGTAGGCCAGCCGCTACAGCAGTTCTGGATGCCGATGCCGATCTCCGAGAACCAGACTGGTGTACCGGGGAAGGCTGCCGCGAACGTCGGCAGCCAACTGGCAATCGTAACTCCGCTCGCCGCCGGCGGGATCGATCCCGGATTCTCGGGATTCGTCGCGCCGATGATCCGATCGGCGAAGAATGTCGAAGGCAGCGGTGGGATCGTCACCTGATTTCCGTTGATCGTCGCGGTGAAGGAGCTCGTTGGCTCGGCGGCCGCCGAGAAGGCGGTCTGCAGCGCTTGCGTGGGCGCGATGCCGGGCGAGTTTGCCGGTGCGAACGACGTCGGAACGGCGATTGGCAGCACGGTCGTGGCACCGACCTGCGATTCGAAGTAGAGGATCACCTGAGCCACCTGCGCGATCTGCTGGACGGTCGGAACGGAACCGCCCTGGTTGTACTCATTGGAGATCGTCCACATCACGACGGCGGAATACGGAGCGGCGCCGGTGCCAAGCGTCGTGTAGATCTCGGTCATCGCGGAGTAGACCGCATTTTCGCCCCAACTGCCGTTGCCGGTGTTCTGGCACCACGAGTTATTGAACGGCACCGCCACGGCAAGGCTCTGCGCCTTGCACTCCTGAAGAAACGTCGAGTGATCGCGGAACTGGGGAGTGTTCCAGTCGTAGAGGTGGATGAAGTTGATCCCGAGATCGGCCATGTTTGCCAGATCGCCGCGTCCACCGTTCGCGGTCGACCAGAATCCGGGAAAATCAGTGTTGTAGAAATCGCTGTCCCAATACTTCCCGGGAGCAGCCTGATTGCCGATGTAGTCGGTCGGTGCGGGTTGATAGCAGACGCCCTGAATGGGACTCGGAAGCATCGAGGTATCGACGGTCATAAGGAAAGCCCTCCTTCTCATTCAAGGAGAGACTGGAGGAGGCCATTTCCCTACCCAGGGCTGACCTCAGTTGACAAATACACCGGAAAAAGCCTGCGGAACACCCCGGGCGAGGCGCCCTTGTAAATCGTGCTGTGTTGCAGGTCGGAGCGCGGCTCGTAGTACCACGTCAGCCCTTTCGGAGCGTCGGCACGGAGGACGGCGGCCAGTGCTTTGACAGCGTCGCCGCGATCGTCGTCGCCGCCCGTCGCCAGGTACAGCGTCGCCGTCAGCTTCGGCTGCGATCGCAGCCACTTGCCGGCGCTGTGCACCAGCGCCTGATCGTTCCACCAGAGGCTGGGGCTGAGGGCGATGTAGGTATCGAACAACTTCGGCTCCTCGAAGAAGGTCTCCACGATGAAGAGTCCAGCCAGCGACTCGCCGACGATGGCCCTCTCGCCATTGACTCGGAAGCGCTTGCGGATCGCCGGCATCAGTTCGTCGCGAATGAAAGCGCGGAAGCTGGCTGAGCCGCCAACGTGGATCGCGATCTTCCTGTCCGATTCAACCTGCGTCGGTCCGGTCATGTCGCGGCGCCGCTCGGTATTCTCGATGGCGACGACGATGACCGGCCGCATTTCACCGGCGCGAATGGCGGCATCGATGTCGCTGGTGACGTGCGGGAAGTCCTCTTCGACGCCGCCGTCGGGCATGTACAGCACCGCATAACGGGAGTTGGACTTCTCGTAGCCTGGCGGCGTGTAGACGTTGATCCGCCTCGTTTCCCCGAGCAACTTCGAATCGATCGTGAAGGTCTGGTGCGGCAGGATTGGATCGGTGGCTGGGGAACCAGAGGACGCGAATCCCAGAATCAGGATTGCGCAGAATGTGAGTGAACGTGAACCCATGATTGTTTGCCTGACGCGAGGATAGCTGCGACTCCTCGGGCGGTCACCGGAAGAAACAACTGGAGAAGTGCGGTACCAGAAGAACCTCTGGAAGTTGAAGTGTCCTCTATCCCGCGCGCCGCTTTGGCGCCTTCGCCGATGGATGCTCGTCCACAAACTGACGCAGCGCGCGGTTGACCGCCTCGGAGTCTCGAAATCTCTCAGCTACGTCGGGATCGAGCAAAACAAGGTTCGTTCCCTTCTGATATTCAGCGAAAAACTTTCCGCGGACGCCTCCACGCAGGTCGTACTCCGGCCGCATTTCGTCGGGTGCTGGTTTAGCTACCTTCTTCGTAGACATGGCGTTCTTTAGTTGTCGCCAGCCGCGCGCTGATGATGCGGACTCGCTGGAAACGATAGGTATGAGAAACGATCACCAGTCGCTGCCGATTAGAAAATCCAGTCGTCAGATACCGTGCCTCTCCGGTTGAATGATCAGGGTCTTCGATGGTCCACTGCAGCGGATCAGCGAACACCGTTGCCGCTTCGATGAACGAGACGCGGTGGAGGATGCGATTACTCCGCTCCTTCGCCGGATCCCACTCGAACTGCACGATTGAAGTATAGCTCCGGCTGCGCCACGATCAATTCGGTTCCGGACAGCCCAATCCTGTCCCGTAACCTTGCGCGATCGAATGCGTCTCAATCAGTAAGGAGAAAGCCATGATGATGACCGCCGCGTTGCTGTTCGTAATCTCTGCCGCCGTCGCGAACGAAAACACTCCCCTACCGCCGCCGCGCCTCTGCGTCGGCACGCCGGGTAGCGATCTGATGGCCGGACACTGCATTGACGCTCCAAAGAATGAGGTCGACGTTGTCCCGGACGCAAAGACCCGCGGCTGGATCTGGATCGATTCGTTGCACAAGACGATCGCCTTCGGGACCATCGCGCCGAACCAGTCGAAGATCGTCATCGACGACAAGCCGGCAGGACTTCTCAGCATCGCCGGGTCCGCCGACCGCGGCTGGCCCGCTGCGACGACGATCACCATCCGCAGCGGCAAGGATTCGTGGAAGTTCACGATCCCCCGGGATACCGTTTCATCGCTCCGGGAAATCGCTGCGCCGGCCGGCACCTACGACCTTCACATCGAAGCACCACGTCATCTGCCTCTCGACCGGCGCTCGCAGAAGCTGTCGCACGAGAAACCGACGCCACTGGGACGGTTCGAGCTGAAACCGGTGCCGATGCTGCGAGGCCGCTTCGTCGATCGCGAAGGGAACCCAGTCGCAGACGTCAGCATCACCACCCCTGCGGGCGTCCCTCTGGCATCCTCGGATCCGGCGGGACTCGTCCGCGAAGAGCTCAAAGATGCGTTGCCGCCTCGCCTCTTCGTCCGCCGAAACGGCTTCGGTCATCGAAACATCGACGTCACGCGAACCGACGCGGACTATGACCTCGGCACCGTCACGCTCTCGCCGGGATCAACGCTCACACTGAACATCGATCGCAACGGTTACGACGGCGCGCTGACCGCGTCACTGATCCGGCCCGGTGAACATACCATCGGACAGCGAACCACGTTCGAGACAGCAACCGCGAAGCCGGGCGCTAACGTCATCGAGCTTCGCGACATCGAAGCACGCGATTACGTCCTCATTCTCCGCGGCGAAGGCCCGCTGCAGATCATGAGGGAAGACATCAAGGTCGGCGAACGCGACAATCAGACGAAGGACATCCGTCTCAATGGCCCAACGGTCACCGCGTTTGTCCACCAGGGAAGCACCCCCTCCAAGGGAACGAATGTAGATCTGAACGGTCCAAACGGAGAATGGACTTCCAGTATCACCACCGACACGGAAGGACGATTTCGCACGCAGGCATGGAACGAGGGGTATGTCGGTATCGGAATCGTGCGCTCACCGAGCGTCAGGTACAACACGAGCGCTAAGATCGGGACGATCGACACTGAGTGGAACATCGACATCCCGGACCGGACGATCCACGGGATCGTCGTCGACAAGGAGACGAACGCCCCACTGCCGGGGAAGTACCTTTCGCTGCGCACGGTCAAACTTCTCAATGGGAGCGGCGGTGGGCTGCGAAGCGTCGCCGTTGGCGAAGACGCCACCTTCACCGTCGAAATGGTCGAACCGGGACGCTACGAGATCACGGTTCACGACCCCGCATACCTCGACAACACCCTCGGCTTCGACGTCAAGCCGGAGGACCACCAGCACGAGGTGCGTGTGGAGATGGAACACGGCCGCAACGTCCAGGTGAAGATCGTCAATGCCGAAGGCGCACCCGTTGCGAACGCCCTGGTCATCGCGAAACGCACACTTAAGGACGCGCCGCGGGGGTGGATATCAGACGCCACCGGCACGGCGACAATCGTGTTCCGTGGCGACGACCCGCTTCCGGTATGGGTCGTGTCTCCCGCTGACGGTTTCGCGTTCGTCACGGTTTCTCCCGACGCGAAGCCGGAAGAGCACCAGATCGTCCTCCCTCCGGCAACAGCAACGGTCGCCATTCACGCGCACCACGAAGACGGATCGCCATCGCCGCACACGCATGTCTTTCTCGCATACAACGGAGCGCTCATTCCTGACGACGTGAGGAACGCGTTTCCCTACGAGCGCCTGATCACCGGGAGCGACGGCGCCACGATCCTGACCCATATGCCCGCCGGCGAATACGGCTTCTGGACGTGGGAAACCCCCGAGGAGCACGTCATGTTCAGCCCGCGCTACCTCAGCGCCGTCACAAACGCCTCGGTTCTGCCCGGCGAGAACAACGTGACGCTCGTCGTGAAGCCGCTCGTGAAGGCTGGAAAGTGAGTTTTGCAAAAGGGGACGATGCGAGAGTTGGGTGAACACTGAGGTTACGGTTTCACGCGGAGACGCGGAGAGCGCGAAGGTCTAACTCCGCGTCCCTGTGTCGGGAGTCGGCAGTCGGGGGTCGGGAGTCGGAGACCCCTGAGTCTCGTGCGTGAAACTCTGAGTTTCATGCATGAGACCCGTGAGTTTCACGCGTGAGACTCCGAGCTTCATGCGTGAGACTCGGAGTTTCATGTGTGAGACTCTGAGTTTCATGTATGAGACCCGTGAGTTTCATGCGTGAGACTCTGAGCTTCATGCGTGAGACTTGGAGTTTCATGAATGAGACTCGGAGCTTCATGAATGAGACTCGGAGTTTCATGAATGAGACTCGGAGCTTCATGAATGAGACTCGGAGCTTCATGAATGAGACTCGGAGCTTCATGAATGAGACTCGGAGTCTCATGCGTGAGACTCTGAGTTTCATCCTGACTTGGAGTTTCATCCTGAATATCGCCAGAGGACTCAGTCATTTACGCGTTTTATGCGGCCACCCCATTGACATCCAGAATCAGCGGACCTATCTTTTCGGGCACGCAGAGGCGACGCCTGAGTCATAGCGTCCGATTCCCGAGCCAGAGACCGGTGGGAAGTAGATGACCGGCCTTGAATGAGGTGGGATTCCGTCGAGCTTGAGCAATGGCGAACCGGGGTCCCCTGCAAGTGGGGTTGACGCGTTAGCTCCCCCAGCCTCGTCACAACAT
>JADGNZ010000080.1 GCA_017883205.1 Thermoanaerobaculia bacterium
TCGCGGCGCTACCAGCTGCCGCTATCGCTGATCGTCATTGACGCCGATCACTTCAAGCGGATCAATGACGAGCTGGGACATGCGGCGGGCGACGCGGCGCTGGTGGCGCTTGCTCGCGTTCTCAGCGAGCGTCATCGCAAGACGGACGTCCTGGCCAGGATTGGCGGAGAAGAGTTCGCTGTACTGTTGCCCAACCTCGGCGTGGCCGGCGCCAGAACGCTGGCCGAGGAGCTCCGGCGCCGCGTGGAAAACGAGGGAATGGTCCTGCCGGCGGCGAATGCCAGGGTGCCACGCCGGCTCACCGTCAGTTGCGGTGTGGCAGAGCTGTCGACCGGGGACGAGCTCGATTTCGATCTGCTCCGTCGCACCGACGAGATGCTGTATGAGGCGAAGAAGACCCGCAATTGCGTGGGTTGAGCGGCACGCGATTTGTGACCGCGGCCTGACCTCACCGCCGATCATGATAGGCCCTTGCCCGAGTCGGACAAGGTGCATGAAGCCATTCACGGTTTCCCTGAGCCTGATATCGTTCAATCGCTTGCCCATCCTCACCACGCTCCTCCTCGCCGTCGCAATAATCACGTCCGCCGCAACTTCACCGCCCGCTGCCGTTACGCGACCGCAGGCAACGCCGAAGATCGGGCAGCAAGCGCCGGCCTTCACGCTCCGCGATCACAACGGCAGGCGCGTCAGCCTGGATGCAGCCGGGGCGAAAGTCGTCCTCGTCTTCTACCGCGGCTACTGGTGAGCGTATTGCGTCCGGCAGGTTGTCGGACTTCGTGAGCTCGCCCGCGCGTACCCCGAGGTGAAGGTCTACGCCATCAGCCCCGACTCGCCGGAGGAAAGCCGCAAGTTCGCCGCCCTCATCGCCTCGGATCACCGCGGCGAGGTGACGTTCTCGCTCCTGTCCGATCCGCTATCGCGAGTCATCGACCGATACGCCCTTCGCGACGAAGCGTACGCTGGGAAGAAAGAGGACGGCATCCCACACCCCGCCGTAATCGTGCTCGACGCCAAGGGCCGCATCCGCTGGATGAAGATCGAGACCGACTTCCGCGAACGCCCGACGAACGCGGAGATCGCGGCAGCGATCGATGGGATGGAGTAGGGGAGCAGTGTGCGATCCGGCAGCCTTGCCTATAGGTTCTTGAAGAGTTCAGACGGCCATTCGTTCGAGTTTAGCGACGAGATCACGGTGGTCGATCCCAAGCTCGCGCGCCAACCACGCCACGCCTATGAAGACGACTTGTTGCATTACGCCGAGGAGATCCAAACCGGACGCGAATCGCGAGTAGAGTCGCGGGCGCGAAGGAGAAGCTCGAACCAAAGCAACGCCATACGCGCCACCGGCGTCAAGCCGAGGCAATCCAAGCTAGGATTTGCTGTGATACTTGAGGCGTCATCGGAACGGCGATTCCCTTCTCGGCTCGGTGGATTCCCACAAGGATCGGATCGGGATCCACATCAAGGAAAACGGGCGCTCCGCTGTCTCCTCGCATGGTGTTGACTGCGTACGACAGCGTATCGCCGGTCACGTTAAGCGTCGGCCCAGTCCCTTCCAACTCCACAAGTCCTGGCGCGGGATAGCCACTCATCGTGACGATGGTGCCATTTGGCGGCGAGGCTGGATTCGTCGGAGGTTCGAACCATCCAGTGGCTTGCCCAACATCCTGCGCGAGGATGATCACTCCGAAGTCATGACGTGTGTCTCCGGGATATCCCGGCGCCACGCGAAAATTCTTGGTCACGAAGGGTTGGGAACTTGCATTTCCGTCAAACTCAACGTAGACCTCGATTGAAATCAGATCCGGTGGGAGATTATGTGCCGCCGTCACGAGGATTCTCTCACTCACGAAAAACGCTGTGCCTCTAAGAGGAAATCCAACCGGAATGTTGATCCGCACGAAAGCGACCGCTCGAAATGGGTACCGCTGCACATCCACTTGAGTTCGGGCGGCGCCGAGGATGAACGCGTTCGCTTCAAAGACAACTCCACCCTTTGTACCGTCTTCTTTTGAGTCCTCTTCTTGCTGAGCGAATGCTGGAGAGCTCCTGGCGAGAGATTTGCGCACTTCGGCGTCGATCTCGTACCTCTCTATCACTCCATTTCCGTGAGAATTTGGCATGTTAGGCTCCCCGGATTTGCCGTTCGTCGTGCTGCGGTCTCGCATCTATTTCTTCTTGAGGTCGAGGCCAATGCTAATATAAGCCGCAGGCTTGAAAACATTTGTCATCTTGATCTTATCGGCCGACTCCACGATATCGTTGAGCACCTGGCCGCCTGATAGCCGCTTCGTCTGCTGATAGGTGATGCCAGCAC
The DNA here is from genome assembly GCA_017883205.1 of Thermoanaerobaculia bacterium. Lineage (GTDB taxonomy): Bacteria > Acidobacteriota > Thermoanaerobaculia > Gp7-AA8 > Gp7-AA8 > JADGNZ01. Next base: position 2,321 of record JADGNZ010000080.1, read on the forward strand.
TAAACGTGAACAGATCGTAGACACGGATACGGGGTCCGAGGAAGATGCCGATCTTGTCTTTCACCGGACTGAGTCCGAGCTGGAAACCCATGCCGAATTGCGGGTCGTCCCAGTTTCGTGGTGTGATTGTTAAGAGCAGCGCGCCGGTCGTCCCGCTCACTGCATTTCCGCTGTCGGTGCGTGCGATGTGAAGCTTGTCGTCTGTTCCCTTCTTAGCATCGAACGTCGGCACCTCCAGGAATGAGTACATCGCACCAACGCCATATTCGTAGTGAACGGGGCCACCCGGATTGAATGCGAGTTTGAAATCGCCGGTTTTGTATTTTCCAACGTCAATAGGGTTTCCATCGAGGGGTACTTTTGCGATCGTGAGCACCGCTGGCTGGACCTGCGTCGCCGTATACTTGACGGTCTTCAACACCACCGGCTCGCCGATCTTTCGCGCACGCGGAACGAAAGCCTCGAGAGCCGCGAGGTCGATATCGACATCCTTTTCGTCGTTAAAAAGGCTCTGAACGTCGTGGGACAGTGGTTCAGAGGTGAGAACTCGCCTCTGATTCTCCTCTAACGTTGCAGCCGGTGTCGGCGGCGGTTGAGGAGGTTGAGGTTTGTGCTTTATGGGAGCTCCGGTTCCGTGCGAGCCGGCCGATTGAACCAGCGCCTCCTCCGACGAGTAGCCGATTTCGAGCAGTGTGTCTCGATCAATCGTCAGTGTCGCGACCTCGATAGGTGCCCGTTCGCGAGATGAAGCCGAATTCAGCAACTTACGATTGACGTCATGAAGCTTCTTGTATGAGGCGCGAACGGACTTCACCACGTTGTCAACATCCGAGTAATCCGCCGCTACCTCATCCCGCACCTTTAGCGCATCGCTCCAACTCACCGCCGATGTCTTCATCAGGTCGGGAATCTTTGCTGCAAGCGCATGCAGACTAGCGACCTTCCCTTCAAGATCGGCCAGTAGTGCTGGGTCCAGGCCTGCGTCGCAAAGACGTGTGTCGTTCGGCGCGATTCCGCTTGTGCGGGCCGACGCACAGTAGTCTTTGAACACGCTAAGGTCCTGAATGTTCTGCTTTGCCTCCGGGAGGAATCCGCCGAGGAGATCCGAGAGGGCCTTGATAGCCGCGGCGAACTGTTTTGCCGCTGTAAAGTCGTTGGTGTCTGTAGGCGTTTCGTCTTTCCACGAATATGTGAATAGCAGGGGATTGGTTTCCTCAATACTTGCCACGATGGAGTCAACCTTGCGCAGGTCGTAGGAGTAGGACAGATCCGTCTGCAGCGCCTTGCCATCGACAATAGCGTCGGTGGCGTTGTGAAGTTCGACGCGTCCCGCGTAATGTCTGACGACAAGATGATTTTCTTTCTGATCGGTGTCCGCGGAATACGCTTGGGAAGCAGCAAGAAGCAACGTGAACATCAGAACAGAACGACGCATGGAATTCCTCCTTTTACACCGGCTTGTCGGTTTCATGTGGTTAGCAATTCGTATGTGGTCGGCTTCGCCTAGGGTGCGTTCACCTCTGACCGTTCCCCGGCGGCCCGCGTAATGGCGACATCGCCGCTTACCTTGATTCCGGAGTACACCAGGAGCGCAGCTAGGAGCGGCGCGAGAATTAGGGGACCGAGCGTATCCTTGATTACCTTTTCAAATGCCGTGAGGCGGGAGCTCGCATCGTGACTGTTGGCTTTCGCCGCTATGAGACCCGCGTTTACTTCCGCAGCGTACGAGTTGACTTGCTGCGTGTAGTTGTCCACAGCTTGTTTGTCGAGGGCAAGAGCTCGCAGCTGCGTCTTGAGATATAGGTCGACATCCTCGGGCTTTGCGTTTGCTGGCAGCGATGGTTTTTGTACGAGTGTTGGTGGCAAGGGCGACCCGACGCTGATCGGTGTTCCCGGCGCGTCTTGGAGGGCGCGGAATGCGCCCACATAGACGAATCCCAGCGTGATGACAAATGCAGAGATCAGAGCGGCCTTGATCCATGGCTTGTCCATATTCTGTTCCTCTCCGTCGTTGTATCGAGCTGACTCAATGAGACGTTGGTTACCAAGCCTCGGGTTGGAACCAAGCGAGTGAATTTCACTCCGTACCGACGCGGATTGCTGAAGCGTTGGTGGAGGAGTGGCACATCGTAGGACTGACCTACCCAGTGAGACGGACGGACGAAGAGATTTTCCAGGCCATGGTCAACCGGAGCTTAAGTTCCTAGCGCTCAGAGAGCACGGCTTCCTTCCGCGCGAAGGTGTAGAGCAGGAGGGAGGCGTTGGGCAGGAGTAACCGCATCAAGCCGTCCAAGCGCGAGCAATCCCGCGTCGAACTTGCGCCGCAGCGTAGGCGACCAGACCAACGGCGGGCTGGGCGGCAGGGGAGTGGGTACGAAAGCCCGGAAGCGGTCCGATGTGGTGGACACGGTCCGGTGCTGGCCTGTAGTTCGACGGCGCTTCAGGAACTTGAAATAAGAACGAGTATTATTTCAGGTTCGTGGCCTGCCCTAAATCAACCTGTAGCACGACAATCTTCATCAAATCGCGGAGAAGTTGCGGATCGATCATCAGTAAACCATCCGCATGGGGAGCCCGGCGCTGTCAAGCGGCGGGACGTCGGGAAGCGATCTCGCGATACCGGCGACGATGCGGCGGGCGGTCCAGAGGGCGGCGAAGGCATCCGCGATGTCGTCATCAGTGGCGTCACGTCGCGCGATGGACGCACGTGCGGACTCGAATGCGAGCGGCCCGAAGTAATCATCGATCAGGATTCGGCGGATGGCGTGGCCTGCCGCTTTGCGCTTGGGCGCAATGATCGGCGCTCCGCTCCAGGCGCTGAACGTCACCTCGGGATGGACTTCGAAGACGCGGGCTCTGAGACCGGCGCTGGCGCCCAGCGCTTCATCGATCTGGCGGATCTTCGGATAGATCGCCCAACCTTGTTTCGAGATCCCTTTGTTCTGCACGGCGATCGACGTCGCCTTCGCTTCTTCGTAGCTCGATGCATGCAGCGCGGGGCGGATGGGGGCGGGGAAGACGCTCGTTCCGCGTTTGGGCCCGAGGTGCTTGCGGGCGAGGACGTCGCAATGGCGCGCGTCGCAATCGGTCAGGCCGATCGGGATGTCGATCGCGATCACGATGGCATCGACCGCTGCCGCAAGTCGCGCGAAGTTCTCGAAGACCGTTGCAACGATGCTTCGCGTTTCGCTGTTTTCAACGACTGCGATCCATCCGGCGGGACAGCCGTCGACTCCGGCAAGACTGGGCATGCCTTCATGATATACGGCTGACTCGGCTTCCACGTTTGGAATACGAGGCATGGCCGGCGACGCGCTGCGGCGTCGCCCAATCCTTCCCTCGATCCTCTGCGCTAAGCTACCGGCAAACGTCCGGATGATTGCGAGAGCCCGATGACATCTCGCTTCTTTCATCCGGAGGAGGGACCTGCGACGAAGTGCGCGACACGTTGTTCCCAAGCGATGAGTGTTCAACAACACCCCGAGGGAGGTTGCGATGTTCGAGCGAATCACATTTGCACAGGAGATCCTGGGTGGGCGGGCCTGCCTACGCGGCATGAGGATCACAGTCGCCGTCATCGTTGGACAGGTAGCGCACGGCGCATCGTTTGAGGAGATCCTCAGAGGCTATCCGGATCTGGAGCGCGAAGACGTCGAACAGGCCGTCGAGTACGCCGCGTGGCTCACCCAAGAAGAGATCTACAACGTCTGATGGCACGCTTCATTAGATCGTCGGCTTCCTCGAGAGAGGAGCGATCGTGATCATCGAGGAATGGCGCTTTCGGGTGTGTCACCTCCCTGCTGTCAAACCGCACCACAGAGCCTGACAACACAATCCTTCCCCTCGATTCTCTGCGCTAAGCTACTTCCAAACTATCCCGATGATTGCGAGGTCCCGATGAGATTTCTTCGACGACTCCTTCTGCTCTGTTTCGTCACGCTCTGTACGTCATCCGCATTCGCTGCCGACGCGCCGCTGAAGGCGCTCGTCGGCGGACGGCTGATCGATGGCTTTGGTGGGCCGCCCATCGCGAACAGCGTGATTCTCGTTCGCGGCGATCGTATCGAGGCGGTTGGGGATGTCGGGTCGATCCCGATTCCCAAAGGCGCTGAGGTCATTTCGACGGAAGGGATGGATGTGCTGCCGGGGCTTTGGGACATGCACGTCCATCTGATGATCGACGGGCATGCCGACTACGCCCACTGGTTCAAGAAGTACCCGTCGCTGTATCGCAACGTGATCATGCCGGCGTCGGCGCATCAGTTGCTGATGGCGGGGGTGACGAGTGCGCGCGATCTCGGTGCGCCGCTGGACGACATCCTGGCCGTGCGTGACGCCATCAACCGCGGCGAGATTCCCGGCCCGACGATGTACGTCGCGGGACCCTTCATCCAGCACGAGCCGTATCCGGGAGAGGAGGATTCGCGCTGGGGCGTGAAGGGCGCAGAGGACGCGCGGGCGAAAGTTCGCCGCATCGCCGAGGCGGGCGTCAACGAAGTGAAGATGATCGATCAGGACCTGATGACGATGGATGAGGTCATGGCCATTGTCGATGAGGCGCACAAACACGGCTTGACCGTTGTTGCGCATGCTCATCGTCCCGAGGAGATCCGGCGCGGTCTGGCTGCGGGCGTGGACTGCTTCGAGCACACCGGCCTGGCAACCGCTCCGGAGTATCCGCCGGACATCATCGACAAGGTCCGCGAGCGCACCGCGAAGATGAGCCTCGGCCCGCTCTTCTGGACGCCGACGGTGGAAGGTCTCTGGAATTACGAATCGCTGCGCGACAATCCCGAGCCTCTCGACTCCGACTCCTGGCACCTCGGATTGCCGGACGAAGTCGTCGACGATATCCGTCAATCGCTGAAGCATCCCGGCCAGCTCCCGTACTACCAGATCACGCCGCAGCGCCGGCCGACGCTGAAGCGAAAGATCGAGCAGCTTCGCCAATCAGGCGTTGTGCTGCTGGTCGGGACGGACAGCGGAATCCCGATGAACTTCCATTCGCAATCGACATGGAATGAGCTCGACGTCTGGGTGCGCAAGATCGGGATCCCGGCGATGGACGCGATCCGCAGCGCGACCTACTGGCCGTCGGTGCTGATGAAAGTGTCGAAGGACGTGGGGACAGTCAGCGAAGGAAAGTTCGCCGACATCATCGCGGTGAAAGGTGATGTGCTCGAGCACATCGACCTGCTCTCGCGTGTCGACCTGGTGATGAAACATGGGAAGCGGATGAAGTGATGCAGGGCGACACTCAAAGAGCACCGGGACTCGCGGTGTGGCCGGCAACCTGAAGCGGACTCGAACGTGCGGACGAAGATTCGGTGTGGGATCATGATCCCAGGATTGTCATGAGCGTTCAACCGCACGCAGAGCTTTACCTCGACCCTTTCGCGATCGAAGCGTTCTGTCAGAAATGGCGAATCAAGGAACTTGCGCTGTTTGGCTCAGTCCTCACCGGCGAGTTTCGTCCCGACAGCGATGTCGATTTTCTGGTTTCGTTTGACGAACCTGAGCCTGACTGGGGGCCGTGGATGGGACGCTGGCAGGAGATGGCGGAAGAACTGGAATCGATTGTGGGCCGCAAGGTCGACCTGGTAGAAAAGAAGGGCGTGGAACGAAGCAGGAACTACATCAAGCGACGGCACATCCTGGCGCATCAGAGAACGATTTATGTGGCGCGATGACGGGTTCCTACTCGATATGTACATCATCGGACTGCGCCATCGACTGGTGCACGACTATCGCAACATCAATTTGACGAAGGTGTGGGAATCCGTCCAGTCCGGTGTTCCGCAGTTGATCGAACAACTGGAATGGCTCGTGCCGCCGGAGTGAAGCTCACCGACTTGTCAGCTCGTCAGGTTGAACATATGGAACGATCCGAATGGCAGGTGGGGATGCGGCGCTTTCGGATCGACGGCTGGGATGACCTCAAGGACGCGCTGGCCGGGCACATCCAGCACCTGAAAGAGGGCGGCTTCCGCTACATCGTCATTTCGGATTCGACTTGGTATGTTCAGCTCGCATCGCTTGGTGACGGGAGTATTCATAGCGAGGCGAGTCATCGGGACAAGGAAGGTGCTGCGCGACTGAGCCCATCAGCCTGCAAGCGGTTGCTGCGGCTGGGATGGCTCACATCGGAAGATCCGGCGCCTGGAGCGACGCGACGGGCCAGTTCATTCTTGCGGCGATGGCCGCGCACGACTGCGTGCGATGAGATCGCCGACGTGTCGGTCAAGACGCTGCGCGATGTCTTCGGGATCGCATCGCCCGCGACGCTCACGATCCGGCGATCTGAGTTCTCCGAGCGTTCCGTTCCGACGATCAAGAAGTCTGGCGAATGGGTGTCACCGGGAAACCGCGCCCAACCACCGAAGAACCCCAGCCTGCATTTGCCGGCGGGATCGATTGTCCGCAACGCCCACAGCGGACGGCAGTATCGCGTCGAGAACCTCCTCGGCGCTGGCGGGTTCGGCGCGGCGTACCGCGCAACGCAGGTGAGTGGCTCGCGATTGTCGGGCGACTGCGTGCTGAAAATCGCCACCGATCCGCAGGGTTGGCATCGCGAAGCGTATTTCGGTGAGCTATTGAGAGGGGAGCCCGGTATCGTCAGTGTGTATGAGACGTTTGCATGGGTGCCGCAGGGCGAGCATCGAAGGCCGCTCTATTGTCTCGTGTCGGAGCTTGCGGAAGGCGGCGATCTGGCTCGTCATCTGCGAGAACGTCCCGTACCGTGGACGGAGTCGCGAGCGCGGCGTGAGATCACGCGTCTGGCGCGTGCCGTCAAGTTGCTTCATGCGTCTGGTGCCGTCCATCGCGACATCACTCCCGGAAACGTGCTGGTCACGCCCGGCGGGGTGCTGAAGCTCGGGGATTTCGGCATCGCTCTTCATCGTGCCGGCAGCAGAAATGTTGCGGCCGATGCTTTTGCTCCCCGCTTTGCACCGCTACCCATCAGAGGCCGCGAGACCGTTTCGTGGAAACCGGCGGACGATGTTTACCAGCTTGGCCAACTGTTCGCGTTCATGCTCATCGGCCGTGCTCATGCGACCGTGACTCCCCGCGACGTCAAGACCCTTTCGTGCAGTGCGGAGGTGAAGGCGGTGATCCAGCGCTGCATCGGCGAGCGGAGGAGACGCTTCGCCAATGCCGAGGAAATGCTGGGCGCGTTGGGCGGATCGAACGCTCCGGCACCGCGGCAACGAGTCGTGCGCTCCTTGCGCGGAAAGCGGGTCGTCTTCACCGGAACCATCGGCATCCTCAGAGCGAAAGCAAAAAGGCTGGTGAAGAAGGCAGGGGGGACCGTCGAGAACAACATCAGCCGCGCAACCGACATCGTAGTGGTCGGCCAGCATTCGCCCAATTGGAAAGCGGACAAGAAGGGACGAAAGCTCCTCGACGTCGATCGTGAGCGCGAGCTTGGTCACGACATCGCGGTAATCTCGGAGAGAAGGTTTCGAAATCTTGTCGGGTTGGGGTGACAGAGCCGTCGAACATCTTGTAAAGGGGCTCCGCGAGCGCGCCACAAGCGCTTCGCGCTACAATTAACAATTCACCGACAATGACGAAGACCGACTCGCTGCGCAACGTGTTTATCAGCTATTCGCACGAGGACGGACTGATCGCTCGCCGGGTCGCCGATTCGGTGAAGGAGGCCGGGCTGCGGGTCTGGATCGACGAAGGGAAAATGGGCGCCGGAGATTCGTTCATTCAGAAGATGAATGAGGGGCTCGGTGACGCCGACTACGTTTTGTTCCTGGCATCGCAGAGCTCGATCCAATCGCGCTGGGTCTCGCGGGAGTGGATGTCAGCGCTCGCCGATCAGGACAAGGTTCTCATTCCTATCCGACTCGCCGACGTCGAGATGCCGCCGCTGCTTCGCGACCTCATCTTCATCGACCTGGCGACGGACGTGGAAGGGGGCCTCCGGAAGATCATCGAATTCTTTCGGAAGGAAGCGACTGCTCCGGCACGCGCCACCCGTTCGGCATCACTCCTCGCCTCGGCAACGCGCCGCGAATTGCGGCTCGTCGCAAAGCATTGTCTGACCGAAACCGATTTCCGCGAGTGTCTGTGGGACCTTGGGATCGCGGAAAGTGACGTCGTCGGCAATGTGCTTCAGGACCGGCTGCTCTTCCTGCTTCAGCGCATGGACTCCGACGGTGTGATGTCGGACTTCACTGGCTGGCTCGAGCAGAATCGCGGGCCGTGCCTGACGACGCAGATGAAGCGCCTCCGCGAGCCGTCCTGAAGGCCGTCCAGGCGCGGCGCGCCGCAGCCTCGAGCCGCAACCAGGCGCGTGCTGGCCAGGCTGGAGTGATTCCCGACGAATAGATTGCGAACCATGCCCAATCCGCGGGAATCCGAGCGCGGGTCCAGCGGCGTTGAAGATCGGCAAGTGCCCGTGCAGGCGGTACACGGCGCACCGAGGTGTAGTACTCCCTTGCGAAATCGAGCGCGGCTTCGTCGCCCAGGCGCCACAACGAGGCGATCACGGTGCTGCATCCGCGCTCCAACAGTTTGATGGGAACGCCGATCATCTCCCGCCCGGGAAACACTTTCGTGGTCCCGCTCCAGCACGAACCGACGACCGCCAGCCGCAGCCGGCCGAGGTCGAGCTGCTGGATGTCCGCGATGGTCAGCCAGCGATCCGCGACAGCCAGCCCCGAGTGCGTTGGATTCCGCTCGTCGAATTCTCCATGGCAGGCGAAGTGCACGGTCTGCATCCGGTTCAGCATGTTCAGAACGCGTGCGGCAACGGCATCGGTGCCGATCACCGCCGTTACGCCGCTCCCGAGTGCTGCAGCGACCACGCGGGCCTCAGGCTCCGCGCTTTCGAGCGCGTCCAGACCCGGCACGGCCGTCTTTCCCACTCCGAAAGCGGCCCCCTCGGCGATTCTTCGTAGTGCGGGGCGCGTGCGCATATCCCATCGTGGCGACGGCACGACCGTCATCGTGTATCCGCGCTCCGGCAGCGTCTTGCTATCAATCGTGAGCGCTGCGAACGGCATGTTGATTAGAACGTCATCCGGGACGATCGCCAGCTCGTCGGCCGTTGATGGCAGTACGGCGAGTAGCTGCCGAAGACCGAGGTGTGCAGCCGTTGCCTCGCAGGCTGGCGGTGGCTCGGTTGTGCCCGCGTTGCGAAGGGAGCGGATCGTCGTCACGACGAGCTCCCACAGCGCGGCGCGTGGAACCGGAAGGGCGAAGCGATGGCAGCGCCAGCGGTGGAGGACGAACACCTCGAGGCGATGCGGGAGGGCCAGGAAGTAGATGACGGCTGTTCGCCGAGGGAGGCTCAGAGCCCACGGCAGCGCTAGCGGCCACGGCGATTGATCGCCGCTGCACTCGGCGCTTTGCCGTCGGGCGTCGATGCGAGCCAGCAGTCGGCGGAGCTCTCGATGCGAGGATTTCTCCTTCTGCGGAAGCGATGAGCACCAGCGCTCCATCTCCAAGTCGAGGACGTTCCACTTGTTGAGACGGAAGAGGCGCCTGTCGTGCGGCGCCAGCTTGGACTCGACGAACGCGATGAGCTCCGCCGACCGTTGGAATCGTCGATCCGTTTCCTCGGTGTCGCCTCGGCCGGAGGCTTGCCGGGCCGCGATGGCCAGGAGCTGAGCCTCGCGCTCGTGCAGCGGCATTCCAAGCGTTTGAAATTGCGCCGCGGCAGCGCCGGCATGAGTGAGCGCCGAATCGACGTCGCCAAGCGCGAGCGCTACTTTCGTCCAGGCGTTCTCGAGTTCTGCTTGGATGAGGGGCGAGTCGATGTTCTTGCTCCAGCGAATGAGAACAGCCAGCTCGGCGGCCGCCGCGGTTGCGTGACCTCGATGGAGAGTCAGCAGCAACTGCTGCGAGGAACGCACCCAGTCCTCCCGAACGCGCTCGCATCGCCGCGTCGCGAAGTGCGGGTCCGCGCTTTCGGCCGGCGCTTGATTCGCAGCGGGGCGCCGGTACCCGACCGCGGAGCGGGGAGTGTCTGCCGTCTCGTCCTCCAGAGACCTGCGCGCGGCAACCAGCTCACGCAGATTGGCGGTCTCCGCGTCCTGCGCGAATCCGTCGAGCAGTTGCCCGGCCTCGTCCAGCCGGTTCAACAAGCCGAGAACGTCGACGCGCAGCCGAATTGCTGCCGCGGCCGCGGATGGGTCGACGACCATACCGCGCGTATAGACGCTGTCGGCTGCCTGTTCTGCGCGCGACAGCTCTCCGCGCAACCGATGAACGTATGCTTCGGCGAGATCAAACCGGATCTGCAGCGACGCGTCGTCGTTGGCTGTGAGATGGCGCCGATAGAGACTCGCTCGCTCGAGCTCTCCGCGATCGGCCGTCACCTCGAATGCGAACAGCGCGACCTCTCCGATGCGCAGGTAGGGGTCGCGATGAGACTCGAGCAGCGCCAGGCAGCGGTCGAGCGCACGCGCCGCCGTCCCCAAATCGCCCCATGCCGCGTAATGGCGCGCCACCGCATAGAGCGCATTCGCCTGGAGGGTGGCGATGTCGGACTCTTTCGTGCGGAGCGGCGAGATGGAGGATGCCGCGGCGATCGGCAACTCGGGGTCGCCAGGCAGTGCTTCCCGTCGACCGAACAACGCAACGGACAAGAGAACGGCGCTCTGCTGGCGGTCGAGGCTCGCGACCGCACAGCAGGCCATGCGCAGAGAAAAGAAGATCGCACCGTAATCGTCGTTCTGCTTCCGCGCATAGGCGACGGCGGCGGCATAGACCGGCATCGCCTCCGCAGGTCTTCCCTCACGCTCGAACTGGGAGGCGAGCCTGCCGAGGAGCGCGAAGTCGAGGATGGTGAGGCCGTCGAGAACGCCTTGGTCGCGCAGGTCGAGTCGCAGCTCGATCAGCGCATCGCGGACGAGGCGCGCCCGAGGCTCGTCGTGGCGAGCCTCGGCGTCCTGCAAGTCGCGGAGCATCGTCCGCACGTCGGTCATGGTGCCTACTGCGTGCAATCCGGCGGAGTCGCGCCGTTCGGGCACGGATAGTAGCGGGCGCGAAAGACGTGTTTTGTGCCCTGCAGCAGACTCTCAAGACTCCGCAGATGAAAGTCGGTCGAGGGCTGCATTGCAGTGTATGCGAGTGTCGTTTGCGTGAGCTCTGACGGCCGGAACGTCGACATTCCCTGAACGTCGAGCTCCTCCCAGACGACGGCCGGATCACTCAACGCCCGGTGCAGCGAGTCGCCGGGCATGCCGTCCCAGTCGAAGTGGGCGAGCAACCGGTGATCGACGTAGAAGACTTCGTTGCCGTACTCGATGGCGCGCTGCATCCCCACTTTGTCGGTGACGGTTTTTGCCGACATCGTGGCGTGGTCGAGGTTGAGCGAGGTGACGAGAACATGGTCATCGGCGTGAACGGAGACGAGCTTGAGGATCCCGTTCGTGGTTCCCTTTTCTCTCGCCATTGCGAGATGGGCCACGACCTGAACATTGGGCGACTGGCTCGCCTCTTCCAGATAGGAGAGGGCGCGATCGGACGGCTTGCCGCGAAGGAGTGCCTGCTGCAGGTCGCCGGCCGCGCGTGCCGGATCGTGATCGCGGACCGAAACGAGAGCCCGTTCGATCATGGCATCGGCGTCCTTGCCGGTGATGGAGTCGTAGGTAACCGGCAGCTTGCCGCTGCTCCCGGTCAGATCTTTCCAGGCCGCGTCACCGTACTGGGCGTTGAATTCGCGCAGTGCGTCGTCGAGCTTTCCGTGCTGGGCGGCGTCCGCAAGCTGGTCCATCGCCTGACCGAGATCGCCCCGCCCCGCAGCCTCGGCGGCGCGCAGGCCTGGAGAGAGTCTCGCGGCTGGCGTTGACAACAGGTTCGCCGTGGCCTTCCCTTTTGCCACTTCCCGCACGAATTTTGACGTGATCCCCTCATGCTCGACGAGCGTCTCGAAGCCGTCTGCATGCGGCGGGCGTCGGAGGTAGATGGCGTCGCCGTCCAGGAATGCTTCGACTTCGGCTCCCGAGGACGATCGCAGCTTGAACGGCTTCGCTGCGGCGCCCGGGCCCTTGTTCGTGAAGCGACGGCATAACGCGAAGGGGCATTCTTCAATTCGCTGCCACGACTGCTCGGCCAACTCTCGCTGGACATCGGCCACGTCGATCGACGCCGCCTTGACGCGGAATTCCCCGCTCGGGCCGAATCCGGCCCCGACGAAGCCCTTCGCGTCTTTGCCGGACCTCAAGGCATACGCGTACTGCCGCCCGTCCTCGGCAATGGTGGCGACGGCATCGAGGCCGCCGCTGGAATTCTCGATGAAGTAGAGATCGCGCGAGACACGCGGGAGACCGGAATCGTTCGCTCTCGCCACGCTCTTCGTCAGCCGCTCCGCAAACTCACCCGGCGCCTGTCGCCAGCCGAGCTTCACGCCTTCGTTCAACTGCTCGTACGTGATCCGGCCCAGTTCCTGGCCGCCGGCGGTGATGCGCAATCCGCCGCCGTTCGCGCCGGATTCCAACACGGAGGTCTCGAACGTGCCCACGTTGAATTCCGCTCCTCCGCTGCGCAGGAAGTTGCCGGCGCGCGGCTTGATCACAGTCTCCAGCGTGTCCTTCGCCAGGTCGAACTCGGTGGCCTTGACGTTCCTGATCGCACCTCCCGCTTCCTCCACCAGTCCCGCCCGGCGCAGCGACGGCGCGACGTTCTCCGCGAGAATCGCCCCTTCCTCCCGCAGCGTTTGCGAGCCGCCGAGTGACACGCCTCCTTCGATGTTTGCCACCTGGCCGGCCGACTCGAATGGATACGAGCGCAGGAGCTCCATGCATTCCGTGCCGTGCCACCTGCTTTCGGGGAGCATGCGAATGTCACCGCGGAAGCGGAGCGAATCGTTGGTCGCATACCAGCGGTCGAAGCGGAGGTCGCGAGTGACAGGGATGTCGTGGCCGTCCAGATACTCGAGCAGGTGATTCTCGGCGGCCCAGCCGGTGATCACCGACCACTTCATGATCTGGTTCTGTGTGTGGTACTGCTGCTCATAATCCGCGACACGTTCGTAATGGTGGTCCCACCAATGAAACACGCGGCGTGAGTCCTCGGCGGGCGAGGACTCCTTCATGGGGTCGGTTTCGCTCGATCCCTTGGAAAAAACGCGGGTGGCGATATGCGCGAAGTTGATTTCGCCGCCCTGTCGCAGAACGGCGTAGCTCTCCTGCTTTGGTCCGAACCAAAGGCGCGTCGAAGTCTTTTCCCACACCTCGGTCCAATACGCCCGCTCCACGTCGACTCGGGGACCCGAACGGAATCCGACTACCTCGGCCACCGGTGCTTTCCCGTAGTAGTCGACCGCCGCCCAGAGCTTGGCCAGGAGATCGGTGTAAAAGAGATTCATCCCGACCCGTGTCCCCTGCATCGGGCCGTCGTATCGCGCGCACTGGCAACCGTTCCTGTTGCGGATGTACTTGAGCAGCGTCGCCAGCGGGAGCTCTTTCCCGGCCTTGGAGTCGTGAATCAACGAGCTGAGCGCGACGATTCCGCAGCCGTCGAGGTCCTCCCTCCGCTGCGTGCGAATGGCTGCGATCACTTTCGCGATCGCATCGTGTTGCGCCGGTGTCATGGCCAGCTCGCCTTCGATTGCTTTCGCTGTGTCGGCCGCGGCCCAAACGAGGGAAGGGCGTGCCTTTTCGTCGTAGCGCGATTGCGTACGCGCCAGCACGCGCGCTTCTCGGAGCAACGCGTCGGGTTGGTCGAGCAGCGTTCCGAGGTCGTGAACCAGTCCCTGCCGGCTGAATGACCAGTCCAGCGAGAAGCCCGGCTCCGACGGCATGATGAGCCGGGCCTCCTCGACGAGCTTCATCAGCTTTCCGGTCTGCTCCACGGCGGACGTGTGAAACTCCTTCTGCTCCTCCAACGTCCAGACCTTGAATTGCATTGGGATACTGAGGCGGTTGGTGTCGTTGTCCTCGACGCTCGGCTTCGGGATACCGAGGCCGCTGATGTCGTAGAAGCTCGGAATCGGGATCTTGGTGACGCTGGGGACGTAGCCCGGGAGGCTCTCCTTCGGGATACCGAGGCCGCTGGTGTCGTAACCCGCGGCTCGAAGTTGGGCCGACCAGACACTGAGCATGGCCGCGTACTCCTTCGCGGCACGGAAGAATGCGTCGTTGGCAAGTGGCAGCCCCGAGTTTGCGCTGCCGTTGAGGGCATCCACGAGAGCGGACTCCCGCGGATCGGGATCGTAGGTGGCGTGGTTCGCGGCGATCCTGCGGTGGCCCTGATAGAGCGAGGCGACATGTTCGAGCGTGACACCGGCCGTGGAGGCATCCCCGAATCGACGTCCTCCCAGCTCGAGCGCGTTGTCCTCGATCCGCCTTACGTGAACCACATCGTCGATCTGCTCGAGCCATGTGGTGAACGAAGCGCGGTCGTGGACCTTCGCCTCCACATAGCCGTAGGCGGGCGAGAACATCTCTGCCGACGGTACGTCCGCTTCCTTTCGCACGTCGATCACGCCGTTCGTCAGGTGAGTGCGGTAGACGAAGACGGCGAACGATGCTGGCTTGTCGCCGAGCTCCATGCGCACCTGATCCGCCAGCCGCGCCAGCGTCGCCTTCGGATGCGGATCGATCTCGGAGCGGAAGAGCCACACCGACTTGTCCGGTAGGATCACGCGCCGGCCACGCCCGTAATCGAACGCGACCGACTCTTCGAGAACCGGCAGGCGCATGGGCGGCCGGTCGTAGAGCGCGTCCCGAAGCGCGTGCCCCGGCACGCGCGAGTAGACAAGCGTCGCATAGACGACCCAGTCCGCGATCTGCTCCGGCCTTTCGTCCTCCGAGGTCGAGGCCAGTCGGTTCCGCAGATCGGTGGCATCGATCCGGAAGCGGTCGCCGGCCTTCAGGACTCTCCTCGGAGCGCTCGACTGCTCAGCCGCCGTCGCGCCTTTCGTGTCCGAAGAATCGGGCGGAGCCTGATGGACAATCTCTGCGATGAGACCGCAAACGGCCACGAGGATGCCGAGAAGAATGAAGGCGATTCTCTTCATGATGAGGCTCCTAGTTGTTCAGTGAAGCGCGGATGAGCGGAGCGGACACGACGTCGCTATACTGCGTCAGGAGCTCCCGCACTCGTTGCGTTTGACCCTGCCGGGAGAGGTTGACGATCTTCCGGAAAACGGTGTCGCGATAAAGAACGGCCACTTCGTTCAGCCGCTGGTCGCCAGCAGCCATGCTCGCCAGCAGGACGGGTGCCGATGTGAGCACCCGTGTATCGTCTTTGCCGGCGGCACTGTGCACCTCTCCGTAAAGCCGGTCGACCTTCCTGTCGTGGATCGAGGCGGCGGTGGCGGCGATGCTGACGTGTCCCACCATAACCATACCGGCGACGGCCACGGTCTTCCAGAACCAGTCGCGCGGCGAGAGGAGCCAGACTTCCGCGCCGCCGACAGCTCGCTCGCTGCCTCGTTCTGCCGCCAGGGTCTCCGTTTCCTGCCGGACGATGGCGCCGAGCTCTGTGCGCGGCGGAGCGGATACTGGGCCGATGACGAAGGGCACGGCGTCTCCCGATGTCACGCCGTTCTGCTCGAACGCCTCCTCCAGCAAAGCCCACGGAACCTCGCCGGAGGCCACGCCATTGCGCTCGGCGATCGTTCGTGCGCTCGCGAATCCATCGTGCAGGCCGGGCGGCTTTTTCCCTGCGAACGCTTCGTCGATTGCGTCGACGACGATCCGCGCCCGGCTGAGCGCATCGCGGTCGTTGCCCCACACCAGGCTGCGTGCGGTGCCGCGCGTGACGGCTTCATTCCACCGCGCGCGGATCGAACGCCCCTCTGCTGTCTCACCGAATTGCTGCGCATTCTTCAGCGCCGTGCCGAACGAGGCAATTAGCGAGTCGAAGTGCGGAATGGCGGACGGAGGCAGATTCTTGCGGGCTCGCCCGTACTCGCTCTCGTGATTGCGAAATACTTCGGCCGCCTCCTTCATGCGCGCCTCGGGAGCGGCCGAGAGGGGATCGAAAATGCGCGCCTTCGCCAGTTGATGCACGCCCTGCGCGGCCAACGTGAACGTATTGATGTCGCGCACGCCGCTGATGGTGTAGGCGGACGACAATAGCCGCAGAAGATCGGTGCGCGGGATGGCCTGCTCGACGACCTGCGCGAGCTGTCCGATATACGTGTCCGCGTCGGCAGCGAGCTTCTCCTCGCCGAGGTGTCTGGAGATCAGCGCAACGTAGGGCTCAGCGACTTCATCGCTGCTCGTCACGGAGAGGATTCGCGCCACGTTGTCGCTTACGTTGCTGTCGAGCGGCAACTTCTCGTCAACCAGCGCCGTTAGCCCGCATTTCTCACGGTGTCTGACTAAACCCCGCTGAACCTGTGAAAAACGGTGATTGGCGGAGGAGGTGAGTAATGCCGTGGTGGTCGGAGGCG
>JADGNZ010000081.1 GCA_017883205.1 Thermoanaerobaculia bacterium
AGGGCTTGACGCCGGTCCACTTCCACCAAATCACATTCATGCGCCGGTCGAACGGTTACTTTATCCCGTCAAGCCACCCACCTGACGTAGCGAGGAGCCGTTTACCTAGACCAGAACCGGCTTCTTAGGGAACCGCTGCGATTGGCGACCGAGACGGCTGAAGAGTTCGTTTATCGGTATACAGCACTTACGAGACTGTATCTCGACAAGAACCTGCATCAGATTGATATCAAAGACAGCCCGCTGTTGGCCTCATTCATGATTGCTTACGCTCGTGCTGTCGCCTTTGCCGGCGGATCACGATCTTTGTACAAGACCACAGACCATGATGGGCAGCCACGCACCGGATGGATCGAGGAACTCACTGGCACGAAGCTCGGCCAAACATTTGAAAAGGCGAAGACGAGGCTCGTGGCGAGTGCTAAAGCACTCTCCGTGGTTCCTCCGGAGCTTCAGGTACCTTAGCTGATGATTCGACTCTTTCTAACAAACCCGCCTCTAAACATGGCCGAGGCCCCGTTGAACTACCACCGTCCCCTAATTCCGTTGGGCCTCGGCTATCTCGGGGCCGTCGCCGAAAACGCTTTTTCAAGTGGAGCGCTAGAGCAGTTTGTGCGCAACTACTCGGGAACTTCTATCCGTTACAAGCCGTCGAGGCGGGTTGCTGCGCAAGACAACATGTTTCTGTCGTTCTACGGTCGCTTCGATCTGGGCGCCCTCATTGCCCGGATGTCCGCAGTTTTTGAAGGTGGCCCAGCGGAGGACGCGTTCATAGGCGTGTCTGTTCTCAGTGACGGTCGTCGCGCCGCACGAGCGATGCTTCGCGCGATTCGCGCGTCACTTCCTCGAGCCACGATTATTGTCGGCGGCCCTCACGCCACATTCATGCCGCTCGATTTTTACGAAGATCCTGATACGCGCTCTGGTCCGCTTGCCGACTACGTTGTGCGCAATGAAGGCGAGAGCGTTATCCTCCCCATTCTCAACCGCCAACTTGACTCAGAAGCCGACCTGCAATCGAACGCTCATCAACTCGGAGTCTTGCTACAGGGGTGCGATTACTCCGATCCTCGGTACCGAATCATTGACGGCGGCCAGTTCGGCGTTGCGACTGCCGGTTGGGGTGCTCACGTGCTGGATGCCTTGCCGGTGCCCGCGTATTTTCTTTTTGAAGACGAGACTGGCGCGCTTCCGTACGAACCGGACCGCAGGTATGAACTCGCAGCTCCTGCGGCTAACATCAACTCAAGCCGCGGATGTCCCCACCATTGCACATTCTGTGCGATTCCGCGGCTTGCCCCCGGCTATCGTACACTCTCACCCCGACGCATGACGGAGATTACCCGCTTTCTGGTGCGCTACTACGGTCTATCGAGCCTATTTTTCCGCGAAGACAACTTTATGTATTCGGGAGGATCGATCTCGGGCGATCGCTGGCCCGACATTCGTAGCTTCTGTGAAGAGATGGTCGACGAAAATTTCAACGTGCGCTGGGCAATAGAAGCACGAGCAGACAACCTTTTGGAGTGCTCTGGCGATCCGTCACGAGATCGCGTGGATATCATGAGAGCTGCTGGGTTGTCGGGAATCTACATCGGGGTTGAGTCTGGTTCGGATGTCATCCTGAGGCGTCTGGTCAAAGGATCTACCGTCAATCAGATGTCGGCCGCTCTGACTGTGTGCGCCGCTAAAGGCGTCGCCGTTGTGGCAACCTCGCTTTACCAGGACCCCGACCTTCTTCAAAGATCGGAATACTCGGGGATCGATATAGAAGATCCAACCTACATGGCGTCTATCATTCGGGAGCGCGAGGAGATCCTAAGCTCGACGCGAAAATTCATTGCCGCTCATGACCTCCCGCCTGATCGGCGAGAAGAGTACGCAATGGTAGGCGTGCCTGTCAGCACGACTTACTTGCTGCTCGACGAGGCGAGGAAGCGGTTTCCATACATAGTTGAGCACTACGACGCTGATTCTCGATACATCTATCCGAAGGGCTTCCGTTGGTGGTCGGATGCGGTCTACGAGGCGAAGCATCGAGTCCGCCCCTCCATTTCCTACCAGCACATTGGAAACTCGTAGCGTCACTCTTCTGCCAACCTGCGAACCTTCGAGCACTCGACCTTCGTCATCCAATTTCAGGGGGTGACGGTACGAAGGTCGGTCAGCGTCTCGCGCTCGGACGGTGATCAAGAGAAAATGTCGCCGCGAAACGTTGCTCCTCCGCATCGAAGGGTTGGACGTACACGCGATATGTGAACAACGGGTCATGATGACCCGCCCATCGCGCGACGTAGGCGACCGGGTACTTCGTGACCGCCTCGCTGCACCACATGTGGCGCAACCCGTGGGGCGTGACGTGGTTCTTCGTCACCACCTTTCGCGCCGGTTCGAAGTGGCGCTGGACGTACGACCGCTGGTCCATGACGAAGACCCCTTCGGCATCGTTCGGTCGCGTCGTGGGGAAAAGCCACGCGCAGAGTACCGGAGCAATTCCCTTCTCCTGCCGGGCGCGATAAGCGCGGAGTTCCTTCGCGAGTCGCGGGTCGAGCGGCACATTCCGCTTCGCGCGCTTCGTCTTCGACTCTTGAATTTTCCGCGTCTTTGCGTCCGCGCTCCGCGCGATACGGATGCGCTTCTCCGCGAAATCGATGTCGTCCCAACGGGGGGCGGGCCTAGCACATCCGGCCGGATCGTCCACGCGCCGACATCGCCGGCGCCGACCGCCGCCGGATCCGCGCAAAAGACTGGATCGGCAGATTCGAAGAACCACACGCACTTTCTCGTGGTTCCGAACGCCCGCAAGCGACTCAGCAAGCCTGAGAACCTTCTCGTCGGAGATGTACTCGGCTTCGATAGTTCTGCCCATGGGAACAGCGTAAAACATTTCGTGATTGCCTGATGCATTTCGAGCGGCGAGAATGTCGTCATGGCCGGCGAGGACATTCTGGTTTTCCAGCTTGTGAGCCGCGGGGACTCGAAGTGCGATGAGTGCGGGCGTGAGTTGTTCAAAGGGAACCTGCTCAGGAAGGAAGGGGCGCGGGGACTCTGCATCGACTGCGCGGACCTCGGACATCTCACGTACGTTCCGGCTGGAGATGCCTGCATCACGCGCCGGGCGTCGAATTACTCGCCATTGCGCGCCATCGTTCTGCGGTTCAGCCGCACGCGAAAGCGATATGAGCGCCAGGGCATTCTGGTCTCGGAAGAGGCGCTCGCCCGGGCTGAAGAGGAGTGCCTCGACGATGCGGAAGTTCGCGAGCGGCGGAGAGAGGCTGATGCGGAGCGCCGCGCCGAGCGCGACGCCGAGTACGTCGGGAAGTTTGCAGACGAGATTCGCAAGCGGTATCCGAGCGCTCCCGTCGATGTCCCTGATGGGATCGCCGCGCATGCCTGTCAAGTGCACTCGAAACGCATCGGCCGCACTGCGAGCGCAAAGGATTTCGATCCAGGCGCGATCGATCTTGCAGTGCAGGCGCACGTCCGGCATCGCCATACCCAATACGATGCTCTGATGGCTGCCGGAATCGATCGCCTTGATGCCCGCGTCCAGGTTCGAGAAGCAATCGATGTCGTTCTCGCGAAGTGGCGCGAAAAGGCGTAGTTGCAGGCCGTAGTAGTCCGATGACCCGGCTACTTGGTTGAGCTTTTCCGGAGCCGTTGGTGCCGATGCCGATGACGAAGGAGCCCTCGTCGATGTCGAGGGTTACGTCTTGGAGCGCGCGCACTTCGTTGGGGGTGGCGGGGAAGAAGGGTTTCGGCAGGTTTCTTAGCTGGAGCATGGCTCTAGTCCGATTCGGGGATTCATCGCGAGATCAAACCATCCGGGCGGGGACGCCCGGATGGCCGCGGACGAGACGTCCGCACTCCCTTGAGATGGCGGCGAGACGCCAGCGCTCGCTAATGCCATCCCTTTGTAACCGATCGCTCACCTCCCCCGTTGCTGCCTGACGCCGCTGTCGAATAAATTGACGTACCGGTCAGTCAGACGGCCACGCGAGTCATATGGCAACCACCAAGGGTGAGATCGTCGAGCAGTTCCGGTGTCAGGCCATTCGGGAAGCGGCCATGCGCGTGGTTTCCCGCAAGGGCTACGACCACGTCACCGTGCAGGACATCGCCGACGAGGCGGGCATCGCCAAGGGGACGGTCTACCTCTACTTTCGGTCCCGCGAAGACGTCCTCGAGAAGACGATGTCGATCTCGTTCGAGGAGTTTCACATCCTCATCCGCGACGCCATCGGCCGCGGCGGCACGTTTCGCGAATGCGTCGAGCAGGTGGTCAAGGCGCAGCTCCACTACTTCGAGCAGCAGCAGGAGTTCTTCCGGCTCTATCTGGCCATGGCCGAGCCGCTCGGCGAGCGGCGACTGCGCAAGCATGCCTCCTATCGAACGCACATCGCCCAGCTCGTGACGATGGTCGAAGCGGCCGCGGAGAAGGGCGAAGTGCGTGACGCTCCCGCGGAGCGGATCGCCATCGCTCTGGCCTCGGTGATCCGCGACATCGGTCTGCAGCGGATGACTGAAAAGAACAAACGCCCGCTCGAGGCCGACGTAGCTTTCGTCCGCGACTTCATCTGCCGCGGCATCGCCGCCCCACTCGTGACACCCGAGGAGAACGTATGAAGCGTTGCACCGTCGTCCTTTTATCGACCCTCTCGCTCGGCGCCATTGCCTGCAAAACAGAGGAGGCGAAATCTCCGGCGCCGCCGCCGTCCGTGGTCGTCAGCACGGTGATCCAGCGCGACCAGCCGATCTATCGCGAATGGATCGGCACGACCGAGGGCGACGTGAACGCGGAGATCCGTCCGCGCGTGGACGGCTATCTGCTCCGCAGGGTCTATGCCGAGGGAAGCTTCGTGCATGAGGGCGACGTGCTGTTCGAGATCGACGCACGGCAGGTGCAGGCCCAGCTACAGCAGGCCGAGGCCAACTTGGCGCAGGCCCAGGCAGGCCTGACCAAGGCCGACCGAGACGTGACCCGCTTCGAGCCGCTGGCCGCGCAGAAAGCCATCAGCCAGCAGGAGCTCGACAACGCCCGCTCGGCGCAGTCCGCCGCCCGCGCCACCGTCGGCGCGTTGCGCGCCGCCGTCGAGCAGGCTCGCCTCAATCTCTCATGGACACGTGTCACCTCGCCGATCAGCGGCATCGCCGGCATCGCCCAGGCGCAGGTCGGCAATCTCGTCAGTCCCCAGACCGTCCTGGCCACTGTCTCCCGGGTCGATCCGATCCGCGTTCTCTATCAGATGAGCGAGCAGGAGTACCTGCAGTTTCAGAACGACCCCACCATGCGCAACGCGCCGCTCGATCTCATCCTCTCCGACGGCAGCACCTTCCCGCAGAAAGGCCGCGTGCTCCTCTCGGGGCGTGACGTCGACGTGAAGACCGGCACCATCGCCACCATCGGAATCTTTCCCAACCCCGGCAATCGCCTGCGCCCTGGTGAGTACGCGAAGATCCGCGCGGTCACGGAAATCCGGCGCGGCGCGATTCTCGTGCCCCAACGCGCCGTCAACGAGATGCAGGGGGGATATCAAGTCGCCGTCGTCGGCGAGGGCAACAAGGCACAAATCCGGCCCGTGCAAGTCGGTCCGCAGCTCGGCAGCCTTTGGCTCATCGATCAGGGCTTGAAGCCCGGCGATCGCGTCATCGTCGAAGGGTTCGCCCGCGTGAAGTCGGGCATGACCGTCGCGCCGAGTGAAGCGCCGGCGTCCGGCGCCGCGGGAGCAAGGTAGAAACCCATGGCTCGCTTCTTCATCAATCGACCGATCGTTGCCATCGTCATCTCGATTGTGACCGTCCTGGGCGGACTGATCGCGCTGTTCGGCCTTCCCATCGAGCAGTTCCCCGACATCGTCCCGCCCCTCATCCAGATCGCCACCTCGTACCCCGGCGCCGACGCCCTGACCATCGAGCAATCGGTGGCTACGCCGATCGAGCAGCAGATGAACGGTGTCGAGGACATGCTCTACCTGCAGTCGGTCAACGCCAACGACGGCACGACGAGCGTGCGCGTCACGTACGACGTCGGCACCGACCGCAACACAGATCAGGTCAACTCACAGAACCGTGTGTCGCAGGCGCAGCCGAATCTTCCGGTCGAGGTCAATCAGTTCGGCCTCACCTACCGGAAGACGCAGGGGACGCCGATGCTGCTGATCTCGCTCTACTCGCCGAAGAACACATACGACGGTCTCTTTCTGGGCAACTACGCGCTCATCAACGTTAACGATGCTCTCTACCGCGTGCCGGGCGTCGGACAGGTGCTGAACTTCGGCGCGGCCGACTACGCCATGCGCATCTGGGTCAATCCCGATCAGATGGCCAAGCTCGGCCTCACTGTCGGCGACGTGCGATCGGCGGTACAGGCCCAGAGCACGGTCAATCCGGCCGGTCAGATCGGCGCGGAGCCGGCGCCGAAAGGGCAGGAGTTCACCTACGCGGTCCGCGCGCAGGGCCGGCTCGTAACTCCCGAGCAGTTCCAGAACGTCGTGTTGCGGCTCAATCCCGACGGCTCGATGGTGAAGCTCAAAGACGTCGCCCGCGCCGAGCTCGGCGGCCTTTCCTACAAACAGATCGGACGGCTGAACGGCAAGCCCGCCTCGATCATCGCCATCTTCCAGGCTCCGGGATCGAATGCGCTGGCGGTGGCGAAGGCGGTGCGGGCCACCATGCTGCAAGTGAAAGAGCGGTTCCCCGAGGACGTGGACTATGTCATCTCGGTCGATAACACGGCCGCCGTGACCGAGGGCATCAAGGAAATCTCGACGACGCTGGTCGAGGCCATGCTGCTGGTCATCCTGGTGGTCTTCCTCTTCCTGCAGAACTGGCGCGCCACGATGATTCCGCTGGTGGCCGTGCCGGTCTCGCTCATCGGCACGTTCGCTGTCTTCCCCCTCCTCGGCTTCTCGATCAACACCCTTTCGCTCTTTGGACTGGTGCTGGCCATCGGTCTGGTCGTCGACGATGCCATCGTGGTCGTGGAGGCGGTCGAGCATCACATCGAAGAAGGGATGGCTCCTCGGGCGGCCACACTGCAGGCGATGAAGGAGGTCTCCGGCCCGGTCGTGGCGATCGCCATGATCCTCTCTTCGGTCTTTCTGCCGGTGGCATTCATGGGCGGGATTCAGGGCCGGCTCAACAAGCAGTTCGCCGTGACCATCGCCGTCTCGGTGCTCATCTCCGCCTTCAACGCGCTCAGCCTCTCGCCCGCGCTATCGGCGCTCCTGCTCCGTCCGCGCACCGCCTCCCGCGGTCTTCTGGCGCGCTTCTTCGGCGGTTTCAATCGCATGTTCGATCGCGCCCGAGGCGGCTATGTCAGCATTTCGTCGCTGCTGATCCGCAAGGCCGTTCTGGCGGTAGTGATCCTCCTCGGCTTCGCCCTGCTGGCAGGCCTGACCGGCAAGAAAGTGCCGACGAGCTTCCTGCCTCAGGAGGACAACGGCTCGTTCTATCTCAACGTGCAGCTTCCCGATGCCTCATCGCTGCAGCGGACGGATGCCGTCTGCCGCAAGGTCGAAGCGATCCTCGCCGAGACCAAGGGCATTCGCTACTACAACACCGTCGCCGGCTTCAGCCTCCTGTCGTTCGTCTCCGCCTCCTACAACGGTTTCTATTTCGTCTCGCTGCAGCCGTGGAGTGAGCGCGACGAAGGGGGACTCACGGCTGAGGCGCTGGCGACGAAGCTCAATCAGAGGTTCAAGACAGAAATCCCGGAAGCGACGGTTTTCGCGTTCCAGCCACCGGCCATTCCCGGCCTCGGTGCGGCCGGCGGCTTCTCACTCTGGCTGCAGGACCGCAGCGGCGGCACGCCGCAGTTCCTCAGCGACAACGTACAGAAGTTTCTCGAGGCAGCGCGCAAGCGGCCGGAGCTGCAGAACGTCAACAGCACCTTCCGCGCACAGGTACCACAGTTGTACGTCGACGTCGATCGCGACAAGGCGCTCAAGCAGGGTGTGCCGGTTGCCAGCATTTACGATGCGCTGCAGACGTTGCTGGGCGGGTCGTTTGTCAATCAGTTCAACCGCTTTGGCAGGCAGTGGCGCGTCTTCCTGCAAGCCGATGCGCCAAACCGTCTCACTGCTGACGATATCGGCCGCTTCTACGTCCGCAACAACGACGGGACGATGGTCCCCTTATCGGCATTGACCACCGTCCGAACCATTACCGGGCCCGAATATACACAGCGCTTCAACCTCTATCGGGCCGCGCAGATCAATGGCGCCGCGGCGCCCGGCTACAGCTCCGGACAGGCCATGGCCGCACTCGAGGACGTGGCCGCGAAGACCTTGCCGCGCGAGATGGGCTACGAGTGGTCGGACCTCTCCTATCAGGAGAAGCGCGCCTCGGGTACCTCGGGGCGCATCTTCGCGCTATCACTCGTCTTCGTCTTTCTCATCCTGGCCGCGCTTTATGAGAGCTGGTCACTGCCGCTCAGCGTTCTGCTCTCGGTTCCCGTGGCCATCTTCGGCGGCTTCCTCGGCCTGCTGCTGCGCAAGTACGACTTCGACGTCTACGGCCAGATCGGTCTGGTCGTGCTCATCGGTCTGGCGGCCAAGAACGCCATCCTCATCGTCGAGTTCGCGAAAGCGGAGTTCGAGCGAGGAGGCGATCTCGTCAACGCGGCATTGCACGGCGCTCGATTGCGACTCCGCCCCATTCTCATGACTTCGTTCGCCTTCATCCTCGGCTGCGTGCCGCTCTGGCTGGCCTCGGGTGCCGGCGCGGCATCGCGGCGCATTCTCGGCACCGTCGTCGTCTCCGGCATGCTCACGGCCACGCTGCTGGCCATCTTTCTCATCCCGGTGCTTTACGTGCTCGTCGAGCGCCTGGCGCGTTCAGAGAAGAAAATGGAAGCGCGCCTCGCTCATCGAGAGCCGGTTATCGAGGAGGCACACTCGTGAAGCGAGCGATCCTCATCTTGCTGACCACCGCGGCTCTTGCCGGCTGCAAGATCGCCGGCCCGAACTATCAGCGGCCGCCGGTCGCCATCCCCGAACAGTTCTACGGCGCGAACGGCATGGCAACGCCCGCTTCGCTGGCCGATGCGCCCTGGTGGGATGTCTTCGGCGATCCCACCCTGCGATCGCTCATCGACGAAGCATTGCGCAACGGCTACGACGCGCGCATCGCCGCCGCACGCGTCGAAGAGACGCGGGCGCGATACGGCGTCGTGAACGCCGATCGCTATCCGACCGTCGGCTATGAGATCAATCCCACGCGCCAGCGCGTAGGCGGGAAGGGGACCACCATCCTCATCGCTGGAGCAGGCATCTCCTGGGAAGCAGACCTATGGGGCCGCATCCGCCGACAGAATGAAGCCGGACTGGCGCTCTATCTGGCCTCGGAAGAAGGACAGCGAGCGGCTTTGCTTACGCTCACGTCCGAAGTGGCCACCGCCTACTTCGATCTCCGCGAGCTCGATGCGGAGCTCGACATCGCCCGCCGTTCGACGAAGACGTTCCAGGAAACGTATGACCTGTTCGACCGCCAGCTTCAAGGCGGAACAGCCTCGGGGCTCGAGACCTCGCGTGCCGAGGCGCTGCTGGCCAATGAGTCGGCGGAAATCCCCAATCTCGAACAACAGATTGTGGCGCAGGAGAACCGGATCAACTTCCTCCTCGGCCGTCCGCCCGGACCGATCGCGCGCGGCGCGGCGCTGGCGGATCTACCGGCGCCTCCGACGGTTCCTGCGGGCCTCCCCTCGGCCCTGCTGCTGCGGCGGCCAGATCTTCGCGCCGCGGAGCAGCAGTTGATCGCCGCCAACGCCAATATCGGCGTCGCCGAGGCCGCGTTCTATCCGACGCTCACCCTCACCGGATTGGCCGGCGGCCAGAGCAGCGACCTCGCCAAACTCGTCAGTCACGGCCCGGCCTGGTCGATCGGCGCCGATCTTCTCGGCCCCATCTACAACCACGGCCGGCTGCGCAACCAGCGCCGCGTCGCCGTCGCCCAGTTCGAACAGGCCCGTCTGCAGTACGAGCAGGACGTCATGAACGCCCTCGGCGAAGTATCGACTTCAATCGTGACCATGGACCGCCTCGCCGCCGCCGAGCACGAGCGCACGCGCGCGCTTCGCGCCAATCAGGAAGCCGTACGTCTCGTCAACCTCCGCTACGCCTCCGGCCTCTCCGCCTACTTCGAAGTCCTTGACGCCATGGAACAGCTCCTCACGGTGGAGAACAACGTAGCCCGCACGCGGCGCGACCGACTGGAAGAGCTTGTGCAGTTCTATCGCGCCCTGGGCGGAGGGTGGAAGACGGAGATGGCAACATCATCGATGACGCCACCGGCACCGCCTACAAAGTGATGTCGCGGTAGCAAAGGGTTTTGGTGAGCTTCACCATAAACATCGGCATCATCGGAGCAGGCAACATCGGCGGAACGACAGGCCGACTCTTCATCGACGCCGGCCACGAAGTGGCCATCAGCAACTCCCGCGGCCCCGCGCCTGAGGATGGTGCGCAAATAGTCCGCGTGCGTGGTTTTGGCATGCTCGATCTGGAGATCGCGTGCTCCTCGATCTGTCGACTGACGGGTTGGAAGCTGGGTTCCGAACAAGAATGACGTGGCTGACGCGCAGAATGATGCGATTTGAGACAGATCGAGGCACGCGAGTCGCGTGACGCGCGCGTGAAGCATCGGGGCCCGAGAGGCCACTACGCCGCGCTGGCCAGCGAGTACTCGTGATGCAGACCGCCGAGGATGGGCTTCGCGGTTACCAGTTGGCCTGCGGGCAACCGGTGACGATGAGCTTGCGGTTCGTCGGGGATTCCCGGCGTCGGCTCAGGGACAGAACCCAGTGCCGCGTGCTGCCGTCCTCGGTTGTAGTGCGCGGCCCATTCACGGCACATGCTTGCCCGGTAAACCACCGTAGCAGGTGTAGCATGCTGCCGAGCTTGGACGCCACAACGGAAATCGGTTGACATCGAAGAGAGGACAAGCCATGGAAGCGACGCGGAAGAGATTGCTCTTCATCATAGTTAGCATCACATTCGGCCAGCTTCTGATTGGCGCGACGCTTCTGGTGGCTCAAAGCGACTGCAAACTGGTCTTAGATGCCTTGAGCAAGAGCCTCAACACCCCCACTCACCTCTACTCCACTACGATCATCGGCGACACAACCCAGACCGCAGAGTCGATATACGCCGGCGGCGCTATTTATATGAAGATCGCCGGCAAATGGAGTCTCAGCCCGATCACAATGCAAGAGACGAAGCAGCAGATGCAAAAGAACCAGCGAGATAACAAGGAGACCTGCCGATATTTGCATGATGAGCTGATAGACGGTGAAATCGCGGCGGTATATAGCGTGCACGAGGAGTCTCCCAAGGCTAAGTCCGATTCTCAGATCTGGATTTCCAAGGCGAAACGATTGCCGCTGCGATCGGAGTGGCACGCCGACACGGTTCGCAACTCCACGCGCTACGAATACGGCAACGTCAAGCCGCCGATGTGAGGCGTCCCGCCTGTGGGCCCAATACTGCACTCATAGCATCCCCGGTAACGGTCACCCGCATCAGCGCGGAAACGGAGATGGTCAGCAGCAACGTCGCCAGAGAGAGACGGACACCCATTGAAGATAACGTATGCCGAACCGGCTGCACCGAGCGTGACGGCACTCACGGGGCGGCGCGGAATGGTGTTGACACACGGCCGCAACAGGTCGCGCCCGGAACGAGCCGGTGATGGCCGCAGTCGAGATCGAGGAGAAGCGCGAGAGGCAACGCGAACTGGAGCGCGAGCCAGAGACTCCCGCGTATTCAGAAAGAGGTCGACACCATGAAGCGTTCCGCTCTGGCACTTCTTTTTCTCGCGGTCGGGTGTACCACGTCCAGTTCGACACTCCTCGGCCCATCGAAGCCACGGCCCGCCATCGCTCCCGAAAGAGTGGCCATCTACAGGACGGCGGAACAGGTCCCCGGCAAGTACGTGGAGATCTCCCTGATCACTACCACTCAGCAGTGGGCTTACGCCTTCGACGACCACGGAACGTACGAGCAGATGAAGATTGAAGCCGGTCAACTCGGCGCAAACGCTCTGATTCTGGGTTCATTCACCGACTCGGGCTTCTGGGCCACGATGGCAGCGCTGACACTGGGGCTTCCAACGGAACGGAAGGGCAAGGCCATCGCTATTTATATCCTGCCGGCCCCTGACGACGTAGCCGGCGCGGCGCGGCGTGCGGAGACTCCGTGACTGGAAACAGGGACTCGGATGTCAGGATGGCGAGCACGAGAGCGGGACCAGCTCTTGCAATCATGAACCTTCATGAACCGACTTCTCACGGTTATCCCCGCAGTCCTCTTCGTTTTCGCCTGCTCCACCGCCGCACCGGACCGCGCCGTCCGCACGTCGGAGACGCTCTCTACAATGCAGGAGCAGCTCACGGTCGCCCGCACGCGCGTCGACACGACTTTGGCGTCGCTCAATAATCTCCTGTCCACCTCGCCGGCGTCGCTGCGCGCGGCGTACGACGCGTACGCCAGGGACCTCTCGGCTCTGGACAAGTCGGCCACATCGATCCGCAACAGCAACGACGAGCTGCGGGACCGGACGGCCGACTACTTCACGAGCTGGAAGAAAGACTCGGCCAAGGTCTCCAGCCCCGAGCTGCAGACCATTGCGGACCAGCGCCGCCAAGTCGTCCGCGAGCAGTACGATCGCTTCCGCACCTCCTACGCCGGCGTCTCGACCGCCTTCGACACCCTGCTGAAAGACCTGCACGATGTCAGCACCGTGATGGGACACGACCTCAACGATTCCACGCAGACCCAGGTGCGCGGTACGACCGTCGTCCAGAGCGCCGCCAGCGACGGAGCCCGCGTGCAGAAGGCCCTCGACGCGGCGCTGGCCGATACGCGGGCGTTCAGCCAGCAGTTGTCGCCGACCGCAGGTCAGTGATCCTTCTTTTTCGCGAGCATTCTCACCATCGGATTATCGATCCTGGTGTAGCCGGCAGGAATCTCCCAGGCGGAGGCGGGGATTGGACCCTGCTTGACTGCAGTCACCTCTCTGCTGGTAGCCGACTTGTGCCCCATGATGTCAACTGTCGTGCTGCTTGCGAGAGGATACCCTCTCATTTTCCTGAGCTGCTCCTGCATCCTGGCTGCGCTTTTGGCCATCGGACCCATGGCCGCCATCATGGACTTCATGTTTTCCGCGAAGGCCTGGTACATCTCCCACGCCTGAGGCGGAAACTTCAGACCGGTGGTCAAACACTCCTCGGTCCTGGAGAACTGGCCCATAGTTACCGTCCAGTTCTCGCACGTGTAGCCGGCAATCGTGCGGGTCGTCCCGCTCTTTTGCGCATTGAACGCGAACATCCCGTCCATCGCCGCGTCCATCTTGTGCTGGTCCTCAGCCGGAAGACTCTTCATGGACTCCTGGGCCTTCTTCATCTCCGGGCTGTTCATCTGCTCCTGCATTCTGGCCGCAAGCGCATCCATGTCCTGGCGGGTAGTTACGTAATAGGTTTTCTTCTTGCCGTCCAGTGTCGTGATCTGACCGGACTTGAAATCGACAATGATCTCCCTGCCATCAGATTCAGACATTCGGACGTGGTCGCTGGAGATGTAACTGACGCTGGCTGCAGGCGCGCCGCCGTCACGAGTCACATTCGACACGATTGTCAGGTCCTGGGCGACTGAAGGACCGGCAAGGGAAAGCGCGAAAACAGCGATAGCGCAGCTCATCAATCTCATGAATTCTCCGTGAATCGCGTGACGCGAAATAGCACGAGCTTGATCGGCAGCGCCTCCTGAATGAAGAGTGCGGCCTTACGAACACTATATAACCGAGTGCCGCTGGTCATGATGGTCAGCGAGCTATGCCTTAGCGCTCGAACGCTCTTCGAGCGCGAACGAGGACTTGTTCCCGACGGCGATCGATCGAGCGGTTGGAGCAGGATCGACAATCCGATGATGAGAATACTCTCGAAAATGAAGTAGTCTCGCCACCTGTGAGAACGGCAACGCTGCCAACATGAGCCGGCTATGAGTCACAAAGTGCTCCTCCTCAGTGCGAATCGCTGCACGGCACCCGATCCGGTCTTTCCACTCGGGTTGACCTGCCTGAGCGCCGCGCTCCGCGAGGCCGGACACGAAACGTGCTGGCTGGATGTGCAAGTAGACAAGGATGCGCTGGAGCACACGATCGCGGAGTTTTGCCCGGACGTCGTGGGGATTTCGCTTCGCAACGTTGACGATGTGCTGATCCGGAAGCAGGAGACTTATTTCGGCGATCTGGCCGCGCTGGTGCGCCGGGTGCGGGCCGCGCGTCCGTGCCCCGTCATCGTCGGCGGCAGCGGTTTTTCGGTGTTTCCGCAACGGCTACTGGAGCTCAGCGGCGCCGACTTCGGCATTCAGGGCGAGGGAGAAGCCGGGCTCCTGGCGCTGCTGAAGGCGCTGGAGGACGCCGGCGACTTCGCAAATGTGCCTGGCCTGGTCCACCGCAGCGCTGCGAAAATCGTCGTCAATCCACAAAACCCAGGCCCACTGTCGTCACCGATCCGGACTGCCGACCGTCCCACGCGGATCGTCTCGCACTACCTCCGCACGAGTGGCATGTTGAACGTCCAGACCCAGCGCGGTTGCGAGCACACGTGCTGCTACTGCACCTATCCGCTGATCGAAGGCCGCGCACACCGCCGCCGTCCGCCGGAGGAAATCGCGGAGGACTTCGCGCAGATCGAAGCGCAAGGCGCGCGCTATGCCTTTATTGTGGACTCGATCTTCAACTCTTCGCCGCGCCACGTGGTCGAGACGTGCGAGGCGATCCTTCGGCGCGGCCTGGCGATCAAGTGGGGCTGCTTCCTGCGCCCGCAGGGGGTGACGCCGGAATTGATGGTGCTGATGCAGCGCGCCGGCCTGGCGCACGCGGAGTTTGGCGCGGACAGCTTCTGTGACGCGGTGCTGGCGGAGTACGGCAAGCGCTTCACGTTCGAGGACGTGCTGGCTGCCAGCGAAGCCGCGCACTCCGCCGGCGTGGATTACTGCCACTTCCTCATCTGTGGCGGACCGGGCGAAACGCCGGCCACGCTGGAAGAGGGCTACCGCAATTCACTTCGACTCCCGGGAGCAGTCCTGCTGGCAGTGGTCGGAATGCGCATCTACCCAGGCACCCCCTTGCACCGGCGCGCGCTGCGCGAGGGAAGCATCACGCGCGACACCGATCTGCTCCCGCCGGCTTACTATCTCGCGCCGGGCCTGACGATGGACGCCGTCTTCGCCCAACTGCACAGCTTCGCCCAGCGCTCGCCCAACTGGATCGTGGGCGACCCGGTGCCTGAATACACCCGGCTGGTCGAACGCTTGCGCAGCCGGGGCGTCGCCGGTCCCCTGTGGAGCTACTTCGCCTTGCTGCAACGCTTCGCCCCGGCGCCGGCCGCCAGCCTTAACCAAGCCTAACCCCGCGTTGTCTCACGATGAACGGACCCGGGCCATCGTCTCGATTTGGAAGGAGGAGGCTGCATCGAAGGTTCAGCATTCTCCTTCGCCGTGCGGGCCACGTCGTCAGGGCTCGGAGGGTTAGCCTGCGAACGGCGTTTACAGCCCGGTCGCCTTCTGCAACAGCCGGTCGAAACGGTTGTGCGCGGCGCGGACGCATGCCGCTCTCGATGACCATGGCGAGCTGGCGGCGAAGGAATAGGACTTCCGCAAGGAGCGCGATATAGGCGCGAGCGGTAAGAGTGCCGGAACAGTGAGTGCAGGACGACAAGAAGAACCTCGAACAGCGAAATGGGCGGCAAATAATCGCGCTATGTCATAGCGTCGGGTAAGCGTCTCCCGAACCACCGACACCACCCAGCGCATCAGCCGTGCGCAAGTCAGTGTCGGGCTGGCGCTGGTCGGAGACGGACCGGCAGGATTTGGCGGCACGCACGACGTGAGGTTCGACCACGTCCTGGTGCGGGTCGGCGATTGGATCCCATCGAGCCAGATCGAGGAGCGTGCGATCTCCGGCGCGAACCGCCAAAACCATGCACGCGGAGTTTTTTAGCACCACACCCGCCAAGGCGCGCTTACCAATTCCGGATCTCTCAACGTACGCCTGGTCTGTGTGTAAGCTGCAACGGGTAATCGCCCCAGCATAATATTTGACGCGGGTTATGTGCCATTCGCGAAATTCCTTCGCCGCCAGTCCGCCACGTGCACGAGTCGCCTGGAAGATGCCGAATGCCGCCCTGGCCTGAGCGGCGAGCACCCTACTGGATAGCAATGAAACTTCGGGTGCCTCTTTGAACAGCGACTCCTTGAACTCTTTTGTATCTCTTAACTTGCCGCTCATCTTCCTTCTGGATTTGCACCAGACATGCCCGCAGCACGCGAAAGCGGGAATCGAGATCAGTGACATCAACGCCTGTACGTCTGGTGAAGGCCATTCCAATCCCAGCATCGCCTCTTGAGACAGCGACGAGGGCGCACAGCACAATGGCCACTCTGCGGTTGTGGCGATCGAGATCGTCGCGATCAACGCGCCACACGAGCGAACACTCGCATCGTGTGTCATACCACGGTCACTCTCTGACATCAGGCAAGAAGAATGCAACGTGCGGGGACAAGCCTTAACGCGCGGGGGTCTTCATGACTTCGCTTCGCTCGAAGAAGGGGGATCAGATGCTACGCAAGACCGTGCTCCCGGTAACCGCAATCGCGCTGAGCGTGCTACTTCTCCTCGCCGTATCGGCGTGCAGCGGAAAGACGCAGACTCAGGGCACAGTAACCACGGACTCCAGTACGACATCCGGGTCGGCGAGCGACGCCCGCAAGCCGCTGCCCGCACTCCAGCGATCAGCCAGCTTCACTGACAAGCAGTGGCTCGGCAAGCAGTTGTTCTTCGACCCGAATCTGTCTCAGCCATCCGGCCAGGCGTGCAAGGACTGTCACGAGCCAGCGGCCGGGTGGGCGGATCCCAACAAGGACTCGCCGACGTCCAAGGGCAACACCCCAGGTCTCTTCGGCAACCGAAACAGCCCCAGCGTGGCATACGCGTCGTTCAGCCCGGACTTCCACTACGACGCCCGCAGGAAAAGCTACATCGGCGGGCAGTTCTGGGACGGCCGCGCCAAGAACGTGGCAGACCAGGCCAAAGGCCCCATTCTCAACCCACTGGAGATGAGCGAGGCCAACATGCAGTCCGTGATCGACGCCGTGAAGGCCGGCGCATACGCCGACCTCTTCAAGAAGGTCTGGGGCGCGAACGTCTTCGAGGAGACCGAGACGGCGTATGGCGACCTTGCGAAGTCCATCGCCGAGTACGAGAAGACGAGCGAGGTCAACAGCTTCAGCTCGAAGTACGACGACGTCCTGAGGGGCGCGGCAACTCTGACCGATCGGGAGAAGCGCGGCCTCGATCTCTTCAATGGCAAGGCGAGGTGCTCCAAGTGTCACACGAGCGCCGCCGATCCTGCCAGCGGTAAGGTGCTGTTCACCGACTTCAGTTACGACAACGCGGGCGTGCCGAAGAATCCCCAGAACAAGTTCTACACCCTGGGCGCAAAGTACAACCCGGCCGGGAAGGATTTCGTGGACCTCGGCCTCGGCGGCCAGCTGAAGAAGCCGAGCGAGAACGGGAAGTTCAAGGTGCCGTCGCTTCGCAATGTTGCGCTCACAGCTCCGTACATGCACAACGGCTGCTTCACGGTCCTCAAGGACGTCGTGAGGTTCTACAACACGCGCGACGTGGCCTCGGCCGGCTGGCCGGCGCCCGAAGTCACCGAGAACATGAACAAGCAGGATATGGGGAACCTGAAGCTCACGGATTCCGAGATCGAGGATATCGTCGCGTTCCTGAACACGCTGACCGACACGAAGCGCCCACTGGTGAAGTAGCGGTGTCTCGCTGACTCGAATCGAGCTTGGGCTCGTCCTCGTTGGTTGACACACAGGGGCGTGCGGTGCGTCACGTGTGGTTGTATGCCGGGATTTTCGAGCGCGCTTGTTGCATTAGCACACGCTGAAGGATCTGGCGCGCGACGCACGGCGCACTGTCGCCGCTATACCGCGAGTCCACTACCGAGTATCACGGCATAACATCCGCAGGCGGCTTTGGTCCAAAGTGGGAGACAAACGATTGGATTTCCTCCTTCAGTCAAGGCCTCCTCAAATGATGTATCCCCACAGTTCTGCGGAAAGTGCGAACCGATTCAACAATGACGGGAAGCAATCCGGTTTGCCAGTTGCGAATGGCACCGAATCTGGAGAAGCCAGAACAAAGGAGTCGCTATGCATGGGTTCGTAAAAGACATCGAGAGTCTCGCCGTCAAGAATGACGAGTTTCGCCAGGTGCTCTACACGGCAAAGCATTGCCAGCTCGTCGTCATGGCGTTGAAGCCCAGGGAAGAGATCGGCGCGGAAGTCCACAAGCTCGACCAGTTCTTTCGCGTGGAGGAGGGGAGCGGCGAGGCGGTTCTCGATGGCGTTCGGACTGCAATTCGCGCCGGCTTCGCCGTGGTAGTCCCGGCTGGGACGAATCACAACATCATCAACACCGGCAGT
>JADGNZ010000082.1 GCA_017883205.1 Thermoanaerobaculia bacterium
ATCTCCGATCATCGGGAGGCTCACCGCTTGACTTAACACCTCAGATGGCTGAGCCGCCGAAGGACACGAAGTGCCGGAGGACGGTCGAAGGACCCCCTGCTTCTGTGCGTGGTTTTTTGCCGCAGCCGCACCGGCACATAATCAGGGGGTCCTTCGACCGTCCTCCGCCGCCGATGCCTGCCGGTTGCGAGAGCAGCGAATCTTGCGGCGGCTGCGGCGGCTCAGGATGACAGTAATTTCCTTCGCCGCGCGATCGCGCGATCGCGCGATCATCTACGTAATCGCCTTCGCGATCACGAACGCCGCTGCCGCAGCCAGCCCGCCCACGATCGTCGTCTGCATCGCGCTCTTCCATGGTCCGGCGCCGGTATAGCGGCCCTTCACGTAGCCGAACACGAAAAGGGCGATGATCGTGACGACGATCGAGACGATGAGCGCGTCGTGCGCGGCGTGCAGGAACATGTAGGGTGCGAGCGGGATCAGGCCTCCCACGAGGTACGACACTGCGATCACGGCCGCGCTGTTGCGGGCGCGCTTCGGCTCCGGCTTCTCCAGGCCGAGCTCGAAGCGCATCATGAAGTCGACCCACTCGCGCGGCCGCTCGCTCATGGCCTGGACGACCGGCTTGATGTGCTCGTCGGGGATGCCGTAGTGGCGGAAGATGTCGGCCACCTCGCGCATCTCTTCACGCGGGATATCGATGATCTCCTGCTCTTCTTTTCGTTTCTCGGCGGCGTAGTGCTCGGCGTCGGACTTCGCGGCGAGATAGCCGCCCAGTCCCATGGCGATCGAGCCGGCGGCGATTTCGGCAAGGCCGGCCGTAACCACGATGCCGCTGGCGGCAACCGCGCCGCTCAGTCCTGCCGCGAGCGCGAAGGGAACGGTGAGGCCGTCGGACATGCCGATGACGACATCGCGGACCGTGTCGCTGGCCGTGAAATGGCGCTCGGTGTGAATCGTTCGCGGCATGGGTGCGCGCATTATGCGCGCGCGGGAGGGAGGGCGTCTCGCGGTGCGTCTCGCCCGCGGTCCCAGGCGGTCTGCGTTTCGATACGGAAGCGCTCCGTTTGATATCAGGAGACGCTCCCTTTCGAATGGGAGGCGCACCGTTTGAAATCAGAGACGGACCGTTTCGAAACGGAGGCGCACCGTTTGAAATCAGAGACGGACCGTTTCGAAACGGAGGCGCACCGTTTGAAATCAGAGACGGACCGTTTCGAAACAGAGGCGCTCCGTTTGAAATGAGAGACGGTCCGTTTCGAAACGGAGGCGCTCCGTTTGAAATCAAAGACACTCCGTTTCGAATTGGAGACGCTCCGTTTGATATCAAAGACGCCCGTTTCACATGGGAGGCGCTCCCTTCGATCACGA
This sequence comes from Thermoanaerobaculia bacterium, assembly GCA_017883205.1. GTDB lineage: Bacteria > Acidobacteriota > Thermoanaerobaculia > Gp7-AA8 > Gp7-AA8 > JADGNZ01. The sequence continues at coordinate 1,372 of JADGNZ010000082.1, forward strand.
TGCCCTGTCGATATCAAATGACCGCTTCGATATCGAGACTGAAGACTCGAATATCCAGGGAGTCTCCGCATCCGCAGATGACACAGATCGACGCAGAGTCAGAACCCTCATCTGCGTTTCATCTGCGTCATCTGCGGACAAGCCAGAGAAGCGTGCTACGCGGCGTCTACGTGCGCGCAGCGGCGGACGTCGGCGATCAGTTGCTGCATGTCGAATGGCTTCGTGTGGACCATGAAGACCTCGTCCTGCAGATCCAGATCGAGGGTCTGGCGCGGGACGGCGGTCGCCAGAATCGTGCAGTTCAGCAGTTCCGGCTGATGCTCGCGCATGTGGTCGAGCACCGCGTATCCGTCGACGCGCGGCATCATGAGATCGAGAACGACGACGCTATAGCCATCGCGGTCGAGATTCTCGATGGCTTCCGTTCCGTCGCGGGCGGTATCAACGCTGATTCCCTGATGGCGCACGATCGTCGACAACAGCGATCGGATCGGGTCGTCATCGTCGATGATGAGTGCTCGTGGCTGCTTCATGTCTCCGGCATAGCAAGAAGCCCGCCGCGGCCCGTTCAGGAGAGCGAGCTGATGATTGCGACCGGTGCGGCCACGAGAAGCGCGAGGATCGCCAGCGGGATCAGCAGCGCGAAGACGATCGAGCCGAAGGCCACGAGAAATGCGAATTTCACGAGCAGCGCGATGGCGATGAAGGGGAGCGCCAGGAGATTCAGCGGCAGCAGCATGATGCGGAAGGGGATCAGCACGACTTTCACCAGGACGCCGATCAGTGCCACCCCAACAAACGCCACAACTGCGAACATCGCCAGGCCGAACAAGGTCATCAGCGCGAACATGGTCAATGCCTCCGTCACGATGATACGAGAGGAAGCCCGGCGGGTTGCGCCCTGTGATCCAGACGTTGCTCCGCGGCGGCGAGCCACGTCCGTCCGCGCGGGCCGCGGTAGACCGATTGCGGCCGGATGAGGCGATTTGCCCGGCGTTGCTCGAAGCAGTGCGCAATCCAGCCGGCCACGCGGCTTACTGCGAATGTCGGAGTGAAGAGCGGGACCTCGAGGTCGAGTCCGTGAAGGAGCAGGGCGGTATAGAACTCCACGTTGGTCTGAAGGTTCCTGCCGGGCTTGTACTCCTCGAGGAGCCGCAGTGCGGTCTGCTCGACGTCGAGAGCGAGCGTGTAGAGCGCCAGGTCGCCGCCGCGCGTGAACATCCGTTGCGCAGCCGCGGCGAGAACGCCGGCACGCGGATCGCGCACCTTGTAGACGCGATGGCCGAACCCCATGAGCTTTTCGCCCGATTCGATTTTCCTTCGCAGCACCTCCTCGGCACGCCCCGCCTCGCCGATCTCGAACACCATGTCGAGCGCCGGCCCAGGCGCGCCGCCGTGGAGCGGACCTTTCAGTGCGCCGATCGCGCCGGTGATGGCGGAGACGAGATCAGAGCCGGTCGATGCGATGACGCGTGCCGTAAACGTCGACGCGTTGAGGCCGTGATCGACGACGGTGTTGAGATACGTCTCCAATCCGCGCACCCGCTCGTCCGTCGGAACGTGGCCCGAGAGCATGTAGAGAAAGTTTGCAGCGTGGCCGAGGTCGGGGTTGGGGGCGAGCGGGTCGTGGGCGCGAAGGAGCCGCCAGTAGGAGGCGACGATCGTGGGAAATGCGGCCAGAAGGTCGCGAGCCACTTCGTCGTCGTTCTTCGAAGATCCACGAAGGCTGATCGTGCCCGCGGCCATCCGCAGCGCATCCATGCTGTCGACTTGCTTCTCCGCCGCCGCCCGAAGGAGATCCAGCGCTGCCCGAGGCAGGGCGCGGCGCGCGGCAAGGTCATCGCGAAATGCCGCAAGCTCGGTTGCGCCGGGCAGGCGTCCGTACCAGAGGAGGAAAGCGGTCTCCTCGAACGTGGCATTCATGGCCAGCTCGGCGACGGGAAAACCGGCGATGACCAGCTCGCCGGCGAGTCCGTCGACCATGCTCAGTTCGGTTTCGGATGCGACGATTCCTTCGAGGCCGTTGTGGATGATGGGGTTGCTCATGAACTACAACGTAGATGCCGCTATCAACGTTGTCAATATTGATTGCACGATCAATGTTGGGATGCTAGTCTTTTCGCATGGTCACGTGGCTTTCCTCCAAAGACGCGTCGAGTTTTCTCGGAGTCAGCCGGACGACGCTCTACGCTTATGTAAGCCGCGGACTGGTGCGCTCGTCGGCCTCGCCCGGAAACTCGCATCTCCGCCGCTATGCAGGGGAGGACCTCGAGCGCTTGCGCGGCCGCCGCGAGCTTCGCCGCGATCCCGGCAAGACCGCCGAACGGGCGCTTCATTGGGGCGTGCCGATCATGGAGTCATCGATCACGCTCATCGAGTCGGACCGCCTTTACTACCGCGGCCATGATGCCTGCGAGCTGGCGGAAAGCCGAAGCGTGGAGGAGGTCGCGGCCCTGCTCTGGACCGGCGCCTTCGAGACCGACCTCTTCGCCGCCACTCCGTTGCACGTCGTCGCCGGAGGGGAGAGCGCCGATGCGTTGCCGTTCGTCAGCAGGGCGCAGTCGATGCTTCCGCTGGTCGCTGTGCACGACTCGCTGGCCTTCGACCTTCGTCCGCGCGCGGTCGCCCAGACCGGTTGGCGGATCGTCAACCTGCTAACCAGTGTCGCCGTGGAGTCGTCCGATCTGGAAAACTCGATCGAGGAGACGCTGCAGAAACGATGGATTCCGCGCACGGCTCACGCACTCGCGATTCTGCGTGCCGCGCTCATTCTCTGCGCCGACCACGAGCTGAACGTCTCTTCCTTCACCGCCCGCTGCGTGGCCTCGGCGCAGTCGAATCCGTATGCGGTAGTGGTGGCGGGTCTGGCAGCGATGGAGGGAGCAAGACACGGCGGCATGAGCGAGAAAGTGGAAACGATGCTCGACGAGCTTCGCCGCTCGCGCGACATCCGCAAAGCGCTGTCGGACCGTCAGCGCCGCGGGGAGATGATTCACGGCTTCGGACATCGTCTCTATCCGAGCGGCGATCCTCGCGCCGCGCTGCTCCTGGAAATGCTGGGCCGCCGCTTCGCCAAATCGCCCGAGCTGACGTTTGTGTGCAGCGTGGCCAAAGCGGGAGAGGAGCTGACCGGAGACAAAGCGAACATCGATTTTGGGCTCGTTGCGGTGGCGCGCACGCTCAAACTTCCGCGCGGCTCCGCGCTGACCCTCTTCGCACTCGGCCGCAGCATCGGATGGATCGGCCACGCCATCGAGCAGTACGCAAACGACGAGATCATCCGCCCGCGAGCGAAGTACGTGGGAGAGGCGCCGAAGGGGTCGGGCTAATCGCTTTCTGCCAAGGTTATTCTCCTGGAGTCTTCCACAGAAGCGTGGCTGGCGCGTCGACGGTCCTGACCGCGGTTGCCCACTTTTTCTGCCGCTGTGTCAGCTACGTGAGTAGACTGAAAGCGAACGTTGCACAACCGTCGCGGTGACGGAGACTAATGCAACTGTCACCACACCAGCCACAATCGCTGCGGCCGCCGTTTCGGGTGATAACTCGAATCGGAGCCCCATCCACACGTGACGTGAGAGCGTGTCCACTTGTGAGCTGCCCAAGAAAACGTTCAGCACGACATCGTTTGCAGCAAGAATGCCGCAGAAGATAACGACGCCCAGAAAGGAAGGAAACACCAGAGGAACGATGACGCGAAGTAGTATTTGGGGCTCCGTCGCCCCAAGCGACCGGGCTACGATCAGGAATTGACGGTCGATGCGGTCGAAAGCCAATGTACTCAATAAATAGGACCACGAGACGGAGACCGTCGCGTGAGCCACGATCAGCACGGCTCGCGTGGGCACCCACCCGAGCCGTGCGAAGGCTAGATAGAAACCTAGCGCGACTACGAGTGGCGGCAAGAGCGAGGGCACGACGACCGCAAGAATCTGCGTCGCATGCAAACTCGCCTGTGAGCGCCATTGAGCCCACGCAAGACAAGCGCCGCAACCTCCTGCAATGAGACCTGCGGCGGCCGAGATAAGTAATGTTTCACTGATCGCTCGGCGCCATGTCCAGTCAGTAAGAATGATTCGATACCCATCAAGCGTAGGATTGTGCGGCGGAAAAAATGCGTACCTCCCGCTATTTAGCGAAAGTACAAACACGACGAACATTGGCATTACAGTGACGACTGTCAGCGCTCCGGCGATGAGCGATAAGAAAAAAGAACGGCGGGCCGGATTACGCATATGTGTTATCAGGTGCTGACCAGACGACGACTAAGGCCGATAATGCTCCAGAGCGCAATAATCGCCGTTCCGCATAGCACCGCCGCAAGTACAGCAGCGGTACTCCAGTCGAGCAAGTAGTTTAATCGGTCGTCCAAGAGCGTCGACACAGTCACCACTTTTCCGCCGCCCAGCAGGACAGGTGTAACGTAAAAGCCGAGGCCTTGTACAAACACGATTCCTAACCCGAACCAGATTCCGCGTCCGGCGAGCGGAACGATGATGCGTTGCTGGATCTGCCAGTTGGTGGCGCCCAGCGACTTTGCCGCGATGACGAACGTCTCCGGCACCCTGAACAGTCCAAGCAGCGCTGGCACCACAAAGTGTGGCAAAAGGAGGTACGTCATGACGATACAGACCGCCAGACTTCCCGGTGTTAGCCACGAGGGCGGCCTTAGGCCCACGAGCGAAATCAGGCGCGCAAGTGGTCCTGATTGCTGAAAGACAGCGAGCCATCCGTAGAGGATAATGAGGGGGCTGCAACACAGAGGCAGGAACGACAGGGCCAAAGCGGTTCGCCAGAGAAATGCACGCCTTCGGATTGCCAGCGCCAGAGGGTAGCCCACGGTCATCGTAGCGATGGCGCTAATAAGGGAGAACCATACGGTTCTCCCGAGCGCCTGCGGATATGGCGGGCGGGCAAGCATGCTCCACTCGATCGGTCCGGCTCGATAGAATCCCCATGTAATGCCACCCGCAATGAGGATCGAGAACGCTGCCTGGCAACCGATGACGAGGTGCGCAGCCCGGCGATAGACCGTCAACCAACCACTCGACGGCTGCTCGCCATGACGAGTCACTTGGCACTGATCCAGGCGTCCCATCGACGGCTTAGACCCTCCTCCTGGTCAGACCACCAAGTGGCATTGAGCTCGGTTTGCCGTGCTCGGTTCTGTGGTGATGTCGGTAGAGCCGCAGCTAGTTCGGCCGGCATGTTATCGAATGCTCTTTGATTCGTCGGTCCGACGTTGAAAAGCTCGGCAAGTTGTCGTTGACGGTCGGGGCGCGTCGTAAACTCGATGAATCGGCGTGCCGCTTCGCGGTGCGGCGCTCCACGAGGAATGACCCACCACTCGAGCTCAAGAAGCCCACCGTCCCAGGTCAGGCCTAGCTTCGGTTTCTCTTGCCTGGCAGCCCATATTCGGCCGTTCCACGCGGACGCCATGACGACGTCTTTGCTGAGCAGCAACTGAACCGGTTGTTGCCCGGTCGTCCACCATGTGTTTACCGCCCCCTTGATCTTGTCAAGTTTTCGAAATGCGCGGTCGACGTCGAGAGGGTACAGTTTGTCCAACGCGACACCGTCGGCCAGCAGGGCGATTTCCAGATTGCCCCGTGGCCCTCTTCGCAGCGACCTTGGACCCGGAAACGCGCGTGTATCCCAGAAGTCGGCCCATCCCTTCGGCGCTGGTGCTCCGCTCTCAGGGAAGGCCACGACTGTCGAGTAGTAGTTTGCCCCTACTCCGAAAGGATGCAGCGCGCTTGGCAGAATATCCTTGCGCGGGAGATTGAGATCATCCAACCTTTCAAAGAGGTTCGAGGCTGCGCTGCGAAGCAAGACTGCGTGCTCAACGTCGACCACGTCCCATTGAACGTGCCCGCTGTCCACCATCGCCTTGAGCTTCGCGTACTCTCCGGAATACGACTCCTCTCTTACGTGAATGCCGGTCTCACGCTCGAAGGGCTCAAAGAACGCCTTCCGTTGAGCGTCCTGGAAACTGCCTCCGAACGAGCAGATCACCACCTCTTGCGGCGATGCTGACGATTGCGCGGTTGGCTTGGCCGGCTCACGCGTGCATGCACTGCAGATGAGAACAACTGCAAGCAGCGCGCTTGCGACGATTCCTCGATAAACTCGCGTCCTAGTGCCCATGAGTTCCTCCTTCTCCATAAGGTGATGGTCTGGCTGGGACGACAACGAGATCGTCGTCCGTCCAAGAGACGCTGACATTCTCTCCTGGCCGGTATTCCAGCGCTTCTCGCGCACCCACGAGCGCACGAACGGACCATTCGTCGTTGCAGCGCACACGCACGAGACATTGCAATCCAGATGGCTCCGCTTCCTCCATCCGGCCGGTAAAGCGAACAGGGTGTTCGTTCGCTCCCAGGCGGGTGGCGTCGAATGGAAGGACCGCGATCACTTGTTGCCCCACGGCGAGATTATCACCCATGTGGGCTCGCATCTTGGCGACACCATTAGCGCAGATGATAGCGCTCCCTCCATCGATCTCCTCAACATATGCCGGGATCAGGTTCGAATGCTGGAAGAACTCTGCAACCGCAACGGATTTGGGACGTCGAACGACTTCCGATGGCGGGCCAGCTTGGGCGATCTGTGCGTCGTGCACTACGACGAGCTTGTCGGCAAAGGCTACCGCTTCGTCGACATCATGCGTAACGTAAATCGACGTCGCCTCACGTCGTCGCAGGATGCCGCGCAGAAAAGACCGCAGGCGGTAACGCAGGGGGCGATCAAGAGCCGATAGGGGCTCGTCGAACAAGACTGCGCCAGGGTTGGCAGCGAGCGCGCGGCCAAGCGCGACCCGCTGACGTTGGCCACCTGACAATTCGGACGGGCGCCTTCCTTCAAGCCCTCCTAGTTCCAGCGCCTCGATCAGTGCTTCGAGAAGGCGCGCTGTGTCTTGCCGTGGTGCCCTGGCCACCTCCAACGCAAAGGAAAGATTCTTCCACACGGTCAAGTGCGGGAACAACGCGTAGTCCTGAAACACGATCGGAATCGCCACCTCCGGCCCGCTTCTGGACAGCTGCTGGAATGTGCCGACCTTGATTGAACCTGACGCAACGGCTCCGATCTCCGAGTGTAGTCCCGCCACCGCATAAAGAAACGTCGTCTTACCGGAGCCGCTCGGTCCAACGATACAGCACGTGGACCCTGCCTCGATCTCAAGGTTTGGGATCGACAGAACCACCTTTCGGCCGTATGCCAATTGGAGGTTGTCCACGGTCACGCCGAACGGTACCCTTTCGGTTCTGAACGCTACTCTCGCAGGGCTCATAGAGAATACGAAACCGCGCCGCGGTAGCTGCTCGCATGCGTTGCTTCCAGCACGTGAAGCGCAAAATGCTCTGATCTGTGCTGGAACGCTGAAGCGCTGCTGGTTGCACCGCTCCTCGCCATTGCAAAGCGAAGAAGCGGCTCGCCGGCAAGTCCATAACTCTCCATCCGTGCTGCAAACGCAGCAGTGGAAAGCCAGACCGTGCGTAGTATTCGGCAGCGAAATCCGCCTGTTGAAAGCAACCGCGTTGTCCTGTCCAGGTCGAGGTACGCAGGATGAACGAAAATGAAGCGTCCGCTGGGCGCCAGCAAAGTCGTTAGGGAGTTAATAACGAGATCCAGAAAGGTCCGACCCTCGGGGCCCGACAAGAACGCGAGATCGATTTGGTTCCGAGAACGGGCCCACGAAACATCAGGAAGCGTTGGCGGATTCAAAGCGACCAGCTCGAAACCTTCGCCACGAACCTCTGCAAAGTCCGCCTCAACGACCGAAATGCTCGCACTCCGGTGGGTGGTGGATAGCGTTTGCCGGGTAGCCTTGACGGCGTCGGCATTCGAATCGATCGCCAGAACGTGACGATACCCCAAAGCGCAAAGGTGTTCCGCGATCACTCCTGAGCCGGACCCCACATCGAGCGCCATCGATCCAGTCGAGGGACTTGCCGCAGGTACTCCGGCAAGCAGCGCTCGACTGAAATCTGACGGCCTCAGAACACTGGCCGGGAGAGGCCATTCGCGCGGAATGTCGCTCCGGGAAACCAGAGATCGCTCGTTGTCTGGACGATAGAACGATAGTGCACTCACACGCTTTCCTCAATACGGTTACGCGGATTTGGAGCGCTGATACTTCCCAAATCGCCCACCTGATCAGCGTCGGCCCGCAGTTGTTCCCAAGCCACGTAGACGGCCTCGTCGGGCTGGCCGCCACAACGAAGATCGAAACAGCGGTCCCTGGCTAAGGGCGTCAGGATAACCGCTTTTTTCCCTCCGACGGTTACGGTGACGCTGTCTAACGCCCTTCGCACGGTTTGCTTATCCGCGGACGTGAGCAGTTCTACGGTGCTAGAACCGACGAGAACGACGCTTCTCCGTTGGCCAATCACTGGAATTTGGACTTCGGCCGGATAATCGTTACTGTACTCAAAACCGTTCAATTGTTCCGCCTTTTTATTGTCCCGAGTCGCCGCGCGACCAACCACCTCGGCTATTCGACTCGCGGCAATCACCGTTCGACCTACCGCTGTGTACTCCCACCGGCGTCGTTCGCCAGAGCCGCCACCATCGGTACCACCGAATCGGCCGATCTGGCACGGTTCGCGGGCGCTGTCAGAGGCGATTCCGACACGCAAGCCGAGAGGCGTACGATGTGTTTCTCCTCTAAGCTTCACGTGGTCGTCAGCCAGCTTCACGCGTGCCAGGAAATTCGAACAAGCCTCAATCGCCGCCGACAAAGCGCACGCCGCGTGATTTTTCTCTGACCTGTAAGCATTGAAATACGCAATAAAGCCGTCACCTGTGAACTTATCGATCGTGCCATTGTGCAGATGAACAACGTCAACGAGGTTACCCAGCAGGGAATTCAGCCATTCCACAAATTCTTTTTGAAGCGTCTTATAGACCGTTGATGAACCACAGATATCGAATACCGCAACCGTTATTTCTCGTGGCGCCGGCTCATAGAAACACGGCGCCCGATCGAGCCGTTGTGTGTAGAGTTCATCAAACGGTATCGGAAAGTGGGGATCGAAGTGTCGGCTCACTCGCGGAGCCATATGGGCGCCCACGCGGACCACAGCGCCGATCGAGGACATCGCGAACAGCAGGCGGAGACGAGTTGCCGCGTCCGGGAGCGTTTCGCTATTGAGTTGTACGACTGCGACAAGCTGGCCTCGGTCGATGACGGGGAACTGAAACAGGCAAGGCCCGGCCAAAAGCTCACGCTCGATCTCGCGCTCAAGCTTATAGGCGCGTTCCGGTTGATTGGGGATTCGCGGGTCGTCCCACCACAAAGGGAGATAATCGACCGACGCAGTGCGGCAAACATACGGGGAGATGCCTAGGTTCTCGTCGATTTCGAGATGAAGATCGACACGTTCGAGTGAAGCCTTCGCGGCACCAACTTCGGCGGCTTTATCAAAGTAGAGTCCGACCTGTTCTGACGTGAAGAGGTAGCCAACACACCGCTTCTGTTCGTGCTCGTGCGGCAGTAGGATTGCGAGCGACCATTCGGAATCGCCGAGTTTTTGGGCTACAGGTTGGCTCCTTAGATGAACTAGTGCCGACGCCGCTAACTCTCGTAGAATCGCCGAGCGCGGCTGCGAAATGACTATTGGCCGAACCGCCGCGCCGGTACGCGTTCGGTCTTCTTTTCGCCAGTGTGCCAGCACCTTGCCAATCTCAATGAGTTCGCGATAGGTGTCATCCGCGGGGTTGCCGGGCAAGAGAACCTCGATCCGAAGAAAATGCTTTTCTCTTGCTTCAGGTTGACAATCGGCACATTCGATGCTGAACGCGACGAAAGTGTTGCAGTCGCGAAAGAACTGCCGCAGCTTGGCGAGACGACGGCAGTCAATGGGCGACGTCTGAAAAGAGACGTCCGAACCGTCTGGCATGGTCCTGGGCGAGGTATTCAGGCTCCGCCGCAGCGTTTCATAGACTTCAACTTCAGGTTCATCGAGTGTAGTTATCAAACGATGCTCGCCGCCACCGGCTTCGCACTCGTAGACGGTGATTCCCGGAGAGAGCAAGAGGAGCGAGACTGCGTTTCGCCAATGGTGCAGCAACTCGTCAAAGGTAAGCCCGCCAGCGTCGTAGAGCTGATCAAGCCAGTGGGAAATCAGTTCGACATTCGTCGACATCGCCACCTCATGCCCACGTCCAGTCGCATTGGTGAAGCTCGCATTTTGGATTGAAGTGGTGAGATACGAACATGGTGCGCGCAGGAAGTCAAGTAATATCTATGCCGGGCGCTTTCGGTAGCACCTCATGCGGTATTTGACCAGGTCAAACGGCAGCCTCTCGGCGCTTCACGTAGTAAAAAGCTATCAATGCGCCTGGCGGCGTAGCAACTGCGGCGACGGTGAGGAAGAGAGCAACGTTGAACAAGGCGAATTTGCGGGTGGCGATACGGGCGTTCACCACAATCTGCTCACAATAATCCATCAGGATCCCGTCAGATTCTGCGGATTCGTCGCTGTAGCGATCTTTCACTGCCTTCAGGTAGTCGCGCGGTGCGAAGTGTGCGATGTGCGCAAAAAACAGGAGGTTTCTCTTCTGTTGCGGCGCGGACAAGCGAATCCAGAACGGTAACGCAATTTGCGGTGCGAACGAGAGTAGCGCCAAAGCGGCGCTGATCGATGCAAAGACCGTCGCGATGACGGCCCACCACCACCAGAGAGTGTGGGTATTTTCAGGCCAGAACCTCACCAACGTCGCCACGATCGCTGCGTTCACGCTCAGGGCGACCGCATTCTTCGCTTCGGCAAAACGCAGCCAGCCGTTGACGGTTTCGAAAACTCTATGGAGTCGATCTTCCATCAGCATCGAGCCTCTTCGTGCTCACGAACCGCTCTCGTACCGAGCGCGGCCTAGTCGGATTCGCAGACGCTACCACTCGGGCTGCCCGAATGCACGCTGCACTTTGCACGACGTGGGCCTGCGGTTGTGCGTTGCGCGTGTCCTCGGGGCGTGATGTCAATGATGGCGGCACCGGCCGGAAGCTGTATCGCGAGATCCCGCATCAAACGACGCTCGCAACCCCCACCTCCGATACACTCCGCCGCTCATGTCGTTCCTGCTGTACGTCATCGCAGCATCGCTGCTGCTCTGGATCTCGCATCGCGCGCTCGTTCCGCTCTCGCGCGTGGCGGCGATCGCGCTTCTGCTCCTTCCGCTCTGCGTCACAGGCAAGGCGTTGCTGACGGGCGGCGTTTTCGGACCGGTCGATCTCCCGTACTTCACCGAGCCGTTGCGGGCCATGCGCGTGCCGCTGGGCGTGCCTCAGCCACACAACGGAATGCTCTCCGATCTGTACGCGCAGATGATCCCGTGGCGGAAGGCGGTGCAGTTCGCGCTCGCGCATGGCCAGTGGCCGCTCTGGAATCCGTTCATTCTCTCAGGGACGCAGCTCGCGGCCTCGGCGCAGCCCGCCGCGTACTCGCCATTCACGCTGATCGCCTGTCTCCTGCCGGTTGCACAAAGCATCACCTTCACGGCAGCGCTGACGTTTTTCCTGGGTGGACTTGGCGCGTTTCTCTTCGCTCGCGAGCTCGGCTGCCGCGAATCGGTCGCGCTCTCTGCCGCCGCGGGTTGGATGTATTCGGGGCCGATGGCCTTCTTCGTACTCTGGTCGCTCGGCAACTCCTGGACGCTCTTTCCTCTCGTCCTCTTCGCCACGCGCCGCTCAGTGCATCTGCCTGGCATCCGATCGACCGCAATTCTGGCGACGACACTCACTCTTCTGCTGTTGGCCGGCCATCCGGAGACCGCGTTTCATATCGTCTTCTGCGGATCGCTTTACGCGCTCGTGGAGATGCTGGTGCTGCGGCGCAACGTCGTCCGTCCGCTCGCCAGCGCGCTGGCCGCGGGCGTGATCGCGCTGCTGCTGTGTGCGATCTACATTCTTCCGATTTTCGAAGCGGCGCCGCAGACGATGGAGCAGCAATTCCGCACCGGCGGCTACCTCGACATTCCCCGAGGAGTCGCTGCGGTCGAGAGCGAGGCGCGCATCCTCACGGATCTTTTTCCGCATCTGCACGGCCGGTATTGGAACTGGAAAGATCCGCACTGGGTGCCGTTGGAGACCTCGGCGGTGGGCAGCATCCTCCTGGCACTGGCGGCGTACGCGATCATCCGCGTGCGGCGGCGCGAGGTGGCTTTCTTCGCCGCGCTGGCACTCTTCGGAATTCTCGCGCGCGCTGCCTGGGCGCCGCTTGCCGCGCTGCTGCAGAAGCTCCCGCTCTTCGACATCACGCTCAACGAACGATTCTGCTTCGCCGCCGCCTTCTCCCTCGTCATCCTCGGCGCGCTCGGTCTCGAGCACGCATTGCGCAGAAACGACCGCGCACTCTTCTACACGCTGGCGTTTGCCATGATCTTCTTCGCCGCCGGCGCTTTCGCCATCAACCGGTTCAACATCATGGCCCACAGCCTTTCGGAATGGGGCGTCTACACGCTGTTCGGTGAGCTGGCGTGTCTGGGCGTGGGGGCGATGGTTGTGGTCTCGGGGTTGCGCGGCCGCGCGGCCGCGCAGCCTGCCGGAGATTCGCAAACGGGCGGCCCCGAGACCTCGAGACCTCGAGACCTCGCGACCGCAATAGCGGCCGCGATACCAATCGCCATCCTCACCCTCATCGTCATTCAACGCTGGTTGGCCGGATACGACATCTATCCGACGCTGCCGGCGTATGCGGCGTATCCGCCCGTTCCGATCTTCCGGTCGTTACCACGACAAACGGGAGAGCCGTTCCGGATCGTCGGCCGTGCGCACGCACTGGTTCCTGGAACGAGCGCGCTCTACGAGCTCGAAGACGCGCGCGGGTACGAGGCGCTGACGTTCTCGCGCTACGTCGCGACGTACGACGCCTGGTGCAAGCATCAGCCCGTGTGGTTCAACCGCGTCGACGATTTGACGAAACCATTTCTCTCGATGTTGAACGTCCGCTACGCCATCGCCTCGGACAAGCTGCCGCCGCCCGATGGCTGGCGGCGCGTGGCCGTGCAACGCGGTGCGGAGCTGCTGGAGAACACGCGCGTTCTCCCTCGCGCGTTCGTGCCCGATCGCGCCGTGTTCGGGACGTCGTTCGATGGAACTCTCGATGCCATGAAAGCCGCAACCGACTTTCGCGATCGCGCCTGGATCGAAGCGCCGCTTCCAGCCGGGGAGCGCGGCAACACCGGATGCACGGTGGCCAGCGTGCGGCGCGACGACGGCGACCTCATCGTCGAAGCGGCTACCTCGGCCGGCGGTTGGGTCGTGATCACCGAGCCGGCGTGGGACGGCTGGCGGGTCTATATCGACGGCCGCCGCGTCCAGCATTTCTACGCCAACGTAGCCTTCCTCGGCGTCTTCGTTCCGCCGGGCGGCCACACGATCCGCCTGACGTACCTGCCGGAGAGCTTCGTCCACGGCCGCGCTATTTCGTTCTCCACGCTGGCGTTGCTGCTCGGGGGCGGCCTCATCTGGGCACAAATCCGCCGCCGGCGTGTTGTAACGATGGCGTGTGATAGGCAACACACTCTGGGCGCTGGAAGCTTCTAGAATTCGTGATTACGCCTGCCTCCGGAGGGATCCCTATGCGTTTCATTACCCGGCTGGTGACCGCTGTCACTCTGGCTGTGGTCACGTCGTCTGCCTTTGCCATCACCTACATCGTTCCGACGGATCGGGACCTGGTGAAGCGAGCGGAAGCGATTGTCGTCGCCACGGCGCTGGATTCGCATTCGGAGTTGCGCGATGGCGGTCGCCTCGTGACTGTGGCCACTCTGCAGGTCGAGCGTGTTTTGAAGGGAGCGGTCGGTGAGAAGGTCGAGCTCGTTGAGTTAGGCGGCGCGATCGGCAATCGGGTGACGATGATTCCGGGCTCGCCGCGCTACGAAGACGGGAAACGCTATCTCGTCTTTCTTCGCACGAACAGCCGCGGCGAGTGGATGACTTATGGTTTCGCTCTCGGGAAATTCGAGTTCATCTCAGATCGGCAAAACCGCGACTTGGTGACTCGCGGTGATTCTGACGAACGGATCTTCGGTCTTGACGAAGCAGACGGCTCGTTACACGTCGAGCACCTTCGCAGAGCACCCGAGTTTCTTTCATTTGTGGAAAGCCGCGTCGCATCGGAAGCGCCGGCGCGTGAAGACTACTTCGTCGATCAGTCTGACGTGATCGTCACGCCGTTACCAGAGCTCCGTCCGCGCGCGAGCGCGTTCGTTCCACACACCGAATCGACACGTCCCGATTACATGCTCGACTGCGGTGGGGGCGTGCCATGTCGCTGGCAGAGTCCATCAGCGGCCTTTGTCCACTGCTGTTCGGCGCAGACTGGCGGAACTGGTTTGGATGGGCCGTCAGGATCTTCGTCGGCGATGGCGGCGTGGAACGCGGCCGGCGCGGGCGTCTCCTATTCTCTGACGGGTCAGGATCTGTCTGCTACGGGCGGTTTGTCGCACTCAGACGGAAAGAACGGGATTCTCTTCAATGACCCGGACAACCTTATCGGGAACAGCGGTGCTGTTGCGGTAGGCGGGATCTCGAACGCGAGTGGAATTTACGGAACGTGTTCACCAACACCCTGTCCGCCAGACCTCGGCGATGGTTTCACGTACTTCAAGACGATCGAGGTAGACGTTGTAACAGGCAAGAACCTTCCATCGTTTATCGGTCAAAGCCTTTACATGCAGCTTCTCACTCACGAGCTCGGGCACACGCTCGGTTTCCATCACGCGGATGGAACGTCTAGTTCGAGCAGCCCGCCTCCGAGTTGCCAGGCACCTTCTCCCTGCGCCGCAATTGGCCAGGCAATCATGGCGTCAGTTCTTCCATCCGGGAACAGCATCGGAAGCCTCGGACCATGGGACCTTGACGCTGTCAACACCGTCTACGGCAGTGGCCCGGTGTGCAACGCTCCGTCGATCTCGACGCAGCCCGCCAGCCAAAGCATCTCTCTCGGTTCGCAAGCGACACTGACAGTCGCTGCGACCGGCACGACACCTTTCACCTACCAATGGTTCGTTGGAACCTCCGGAACGACGACGACTCCCGTTGGGACGAACAGCACGACTTTCAACCCTTCGCCGTCGACGACGACCAGCTATTGGGTGCGCGTCTCGAATTCGTGCAACGGCGTCCAATTCGCGAACAGCAACACAGCCGTCGTTACCGTCACCTGTACCGCACCTTCTGCGCCGGCTCCGGCTGCCGTTCCCTCCTCGATCACTTCCGGACAATCGAGCACAATCACCGAAACTCCAACCGGCAGCGGTCCCTTCACCTATCAGTGGTACAGCGGCAACTCCGGTGTGACCACGAGTCCGATCGGCGGATCGACAAGTAACAACTCCATCACGGTCAACCCGACGGTCACGACGTCGTACTGGGTGCGCGTGACCGGACAATGCGCACCGACGGCGGACAGTCCGGCCGCCACTGTCACCGTGACGCCGTGCGTACCTCCCTCGGCCGCAACTCCAGTCCCCTCTCCTTCCTCCATCACGAGCGGGCAGTCCAGCTTCATTTCGGAAGGCGCCACCGGTTCAGGTCCGCTGACCTACCAGTGGTACCTGGGTAATTCGCCATCGACGGCCAGCCCCATCGGTGGGCCGACCGGCAACTCGTTCATCAGCGTCAGTCCCACCACGACCACTTCCTACTGGGTTCGGGTAACAGGACAGTGCGGTTCGCCGTCCGACAGCCAGGAGACGACGGTGACTGTGACGTGCGCGCCGATCGCGTCAGGACCATTCGCGTCGCCGCAGACCATCAATAACGGCCAGTCGTCCCAACTCTCAATCAACACGGCGGGGAACGGTCCGTTCACGATTCAGTGGTACCAGGGCAACTCCGGGGATACCTCCAGCATGATCAACGGCGCCACGGGGACGAGCACCGTGGTGTCTCCAACGGTCAACACCAGCTATTGGGTGCGCGTGAGCTCGTCGTGTGGCACACAAGATTCGAACAGTGTTGTCATCGTCGTCAATGGGTCGCCCTGTACCGCCGCCTCCATCACGACGCCGCCGGCAAGCTCGACGATCGCCAGCGGTTCACCCGTCACGCTGACCGTGGTATCCGCGGGAACGGCCCCGCTCACGTATCAGTGGTTCACCGGCGACAAGGGGGATACTTCCAACCCCATCTCCGGCGCGACCTCGGCCTCATTGATCCGCAGCCCGACAGTCACGACCAAGTACTGGGTACGCGTGACCGGCTGCAACAACTCGACGGCCGACAGCAACACCGCCACGATCACGGTATCGACGTGTACACCTCCATCGATCACCACGCAGCCAGCCAATGTCTCAGCCCCGATCGGCACCGCCGCGACGTTCAAGGTCGTTGCCACCGGAACGGCACTTCACTACCAATGGTATGAGGGCAACAAGGGCAACACGACGAAGACCGTCGGCACGGACTCATCGACCTTCGTCACCGACGCAGTCGACTTCAATAACGTGTACTGGGTTCGCCTCACCGGCCAGTGCGGCACCGCGGACAGCGACGCCGCGACGGTAACGGCGATCGCGCCGCCCCGCGGCCGCGCCGTCAGGCACTGAGACAAGAGACGAGAGACGAGAGATCAGGGGACAGAACACGAGCGTCCGGGCCACGGCGTTCCTGTCATCCTTATAGGTGCTCCTGCACCGTTCTACGCTCCTTCATCGATCGTTAAGA
The DNA here is from genome assembly GCA_017883205.1 of Thermoanaerobaculia bacterium. GTDB lineage: Bacteria > Acidobacteriota > Thermoanaerobaculia > Gp7-AA8 > Gp7-AA8 > JADGNZ01. The sequence goes on from JADGNZ010000082.1 coordinate 18,044, forward strand.
AGAGGGCTCGTCGTGAGACGCAGCTGTACCTTCGGAGCGAAG
>JADGNZ010000083.1 GCA_017883205.1 Thermoanaerobaculia bacterium
ACCGCCTCAGCACTTTCATCGATTGAATGGTGGGGGCCGTCCGCTCTTACATCCACTCGCCAGTTACCATTCTCTTACCACTCGATTCCCGGATGCCCCGTTCTTCGCATTTCGCTTCGCCGCGTGGACGTATTTTGCTGGGGCTGTTATGGCAATACCTGGCATGTTCTTTCTGCGGACGCGCCACAAGACCAGCTGGATATACCGCAACAAGAAGTACAGTTTCACGTTGGAACTGCCAGCGGGTTGGGACAAAGGAGTATTTGAAAGTTCGTCGGACCTATCGCTTTTTGGACCGACCAACGAACTGGTGCGAATGGGCATTGGTCCATTGTCTCCAACACCGGATCTCCAGACACGGCAAGACGACTTGAGACGAATGGCCACTGAACGCGGCCAGACGGTCCTTGAAGTTGGCACCATTCATGTTCTGGGAGAAGACCACGCCACGATGCTCGTCGATATTCCAACGATAGGAAGGCGCAAGAACTACAGTTTGGTCTTTGACGACATAGAGTGCTTAGTGTCTAGTAATGCGGAGGCAGCTGACGACATTCTGCGGAGCTATAAGCACTATGTCGATTTCAAGAAGCTCGACCGGTTCTACGCTAGGCATGGCCTCAGCTGACCACCGGTTGGCTATTGGTGCGCCCAGGGTAAAGTTGGGGTCTACCATCGGATCTCGTCCACTTTTTCGCGATACCCACGGTCCGCCGCGTACAACTCCCTCGCGGCCAGCCTCATCTTCAGATGCCGCCCAATCGGTCATTCCCATCCATTTGGCGATCGATCGAAGCGTCAACCCGGCATCGTCGACCGCAAGTAAGGCAAGCGTCTTTCTCGCCTGTCGCGGGCCTTGCGCTTCAGATCGTCCGGCCTGACGCCGAAACGATCGGCGATCAGCAACACCACGGCATCCAGAGCAGGCCTGACAAACATCCGTTGCGCCCGAGGATGCTCGCGACTACTCTCTTTCGGCGAAACCAACGCCTGCACCCGATCGCAAAACGCCGCGCTCCCCACGTACATCTGCCCAACAACGCGCTCCCTTGGGTTGTATGCAGACCCCAATTTACCCCAACTTACCGGTGACGCACCGACCCCAACTTACCAAGTCGACTGATCAGTGGAGTAGGATTCAGCGTATGACTTCTTTCTCGATCGATCTTGCCGATGACACTGCGGCTACGCTCCGAGAGATTGCGGAAGTGACCGCGGAGACGCCCGATACGTTGATCCGCCGCGCGGTGGAGGAGCTTGTCGCGGACTACGTCGACGGCCGGATCGCATTGCAGCGACTAGCCGACCCGTCCGATGCCGTCATTTCCTCCGCGGAGCTTCGACGCCGCCTTGCGGATTGAATACAAGGCCTCCGTCGATCGCGATCTGCGCCGGCTTGACCGTCAGGTGGCAACGCGCATCATCGACAAGGTCGAGCAAGAGCTGACTTCCCCTGATCTTCGTCCCATCCCCTTGACCGGTTCCTTCGAAGGGCTTTACAAGTTTCGCGTGGGCGACTATCGCGTGATCTACGCCCTTTCGGAAGGTGGCATCCTCGTCATCCGGGTCGCTCATCGCCGAGAGGTATATCGCTAGACGAGGTCCTCGTAAACGGCCCGTCTCAAACAACAAGGCTGCAACCCTGCAACTCAGTCTCGCGCTTTTGGCCGCCAATTCGGAAGAAGGCCAATGAGTCCCCATCTGCTCGAATACACCAAGGTCCAAGGCGAGCTCCTCTGGCCAGAACACCACCTCGACCAACGTCATCATCAAAGAATGACGCCGGTGGTAGCCTTGCGTGGCATGCCTTCTCGCGAACGTCCCTTCTACCGCGTTGTTTTCGTCTGCGTGCTCGCGCCGGTCGCAGCGGCGGTGGTGGTCAGCGTCCTCCTGCTCTTCGGAGTCAGCCCCCACGCCGTCTTCTACATTGGTTTTGCCCTCAGGTCGTGGCTCACGTATCTCGGCACGCCGGTTCCGAACGCAGTCGGCGTGATCGCGGCGGTATCCTTCTGGTGGGTAGTGATCGTCGCGATCGGTCTGTTGTGGGACTGGAGACCGCGACGAACTACAGATTGAGGGGAGCGCCCATTACATTACCGCGTCGGTAGCGGGTGAAACTGCTCTTCGTCGACGAGATCCGTCGCGAATTCCAGTGCAGCCGCGATGTCATCCGTCGTCACGCCGTACTCTTCGACGATCTGTTCTCGCGTCATTCCGCCGGCGAGGCTGCCGAGGATTCGCGCGACAGGAACGCGCGTACCGCGAATCACCGGTTTGCCGTGCTGCACCGCGGGGTCGATCGAAATCCGGTCCGACATGTCGTGAATTGGAGCGCGCGCTACAACAAACCCGTCAACACCAGGTCCGCGATCTGGTCGGCGCTGGCGGCGAGGTCGTAGTCCTTCTCGGAAAGGATCCATGACGTCACCATTTCGTCGAGGATGCCGAAGACGGCTTTGGCGCCGAGTTGGGGATGGATCGTGCGGCGGAAGCTGCCATCGGACTGGCCGTGCTCGATCATTTTGCGGAGCATGTTGAGATAGTCGGCCACTTCCTGCTGCGACAGAAGGCTCATGAACTTGAGGCTGTGGCGCAGCTCGACCTGGGCGACGATGGCGAGCTGGCGGTCGCGCCCGAGGGTCTCGAGGTGGTGGCGGATGGCGATGCGGATCCGCTCCTCGGGGCGGCGGACGTGTGCGAGCGCCTTCTCCAGCGACTGCAGGTAGTTACGCGTGTGCTCGCGGAAGACTGTGACCAGCAGATCTTCCTTGCCATCGAAGTAGAGGTAGATCGTGCCGTCAGCCACGCCGGCCGATTTAGCGATCTCGGAGACCTTGGCGTTGAAGTAGCCGTTCTGGGCGAAGACCTCGATGGCGGCGCGGAGGATGCGCTCGCGCTTGGTCGTACCGCGCGCGGTTTCGAGAGGAGCGGGGGTCGGGGATGCTTGCCGGGCCATTGCTGAATGAATGCTCATTCAGTCGGACCGTGTTTGTCAAGCGAGCCGCTGCCGCAGCTCCTCGATGAACGTTTTCCGCTGCTCGTCGCTCATGGCATCGACCGTCTTGCCGTCGATGATCTCCATCACCCGCGGGCGGTCGAGAGAGGCGCTGACCGGATAGATGTGCAGGTGAAGGTGCGGCGTGACGATGCCTAGCTTCAGCAGGATGGCGCGATCGGCGTGCGTCATATCAAGCAGCGCTTTCTCGACGCGTTGATGGATCGCCGCAAAGTGCGCGTAGTCATCCGGCGCCAGATCGGCCACGTTCTCGACATGCTCCTTCCAGACGATCATGGCGTGGCCGCGCACCGCCCAGTCGTTATGCAGGAGGACGAGGAGCTTCTCGTCCTCGAAGATCAGCTCGCCGGCGCCGCGAGGTTCGTGGCAGAAAACGCAGTGCATATTTGGCGACTCTACCGCGATGGGTTTTGGAGGGGAACCGTTTCACGCGGAGACGCGGAGGACGCGGAGCGTGAAACAATCTCCCCATGCGCATGCTCCGACTCGGCCGCACAAACGTTCAGGTTCCGGCGATCAGCCTCGGCACGTGGGGACATGGTGGTCCGAACACCGCCGATGGCGCGTCCGTTGGCTGGAGTGGTCACGATGATCGCCTGGCGAAGGCAGCGCTGGTCGAAGCGCACCGGCAGGGCATCACGCATTGGGATACCGCCGATGCGTACGGGCGCGGGCATGCCGAGGAGTTGATCGGGGAGGCGTTCGCGGAGGGAGTGCCGCGGAAGGAGATCTTCGTCGCTTCGAAGTTCGGCTATCGGAAACGCGATGGTTCTCACTGGTACGAGCCGTCGTATATGCGAGAGCAGTGCGAGGCATCGCTGCGCAATCTGCAGACGGATGTCATCGACCTCTACTACTTTCACCACTGCGATTTCGGTCCGAACGATGAGTATTTCGATGACGCGCTGCTCACGATGCGCCAGTTTCGCAACGAGGGAAAGATCCGCTTCATCGGGCTGTCGGACTGGGATGGCCGGAAGATCATGAAGTTCATCGACCGCGTCGATCCCGACGTCGTACAGCCGTATCGCAACGTCATCGACGACGACTACGAATCGAGCGGACTCAAGGCGTTTGTCGAGGCGCACGATCTCGGCGTCGCCTTCTTCTCGCCGTTGAAGCACGGCCTGCTGCTCGGCAAGTACGACGAGCCGCAGCACTTTCCCGAAGGCGACTTCCGCGGCGGCATCCCCGAGTTTCGCGATCCCGAATTCCTGGTCCGCATGCGCTACGCCCGCGATGAGATGACGCGCCGGTTCGCCGACCAACGCGAGCCGGTCATCCACGCGCTCACCGGCGCGTTGCTCGCCGGCAATCCCACCGCCACCGTCCTCCTCGGCCAGCGCAATCCGAAGCAGGTCGATGCCGCGGCAGCAGTGGGAAGCGCGCTCGGCGATGCGGATGCGGCGTGGGTGAAGCAGGTCTATCGCGGGATATAATTCGGAACGTGGCAAGACCCGGCGTCACATTGCGGAAGTACAAGATGGGCGAGGAACCGCTCATTGATGAGGAGACGCGCCGGATGACGGCAGGCGAGCGAATCGATCTCGTCTGGCACGTGACCTTGATGGCTTGGGAGTTTCATGACCCTGCTGCAGTTCGCGCCGGATTTCGCCGAGATGTTGCGCGAGTTGTCCGCCAACTGCGCTGACTTTCTGGTCGTGGGAGCTCATGCGCGCGCTGCCTACGGCGACCCGCGAGCCACGAAGAGCCTCGACATCTGGGTTCGGCCAACTCCGGAGAACGCGCGGCGCGTGTGGGCTGCGCTGGGAAACTACGGCGCCCCGCTCAGCGATATCGAGGTGTCGGACTTCGCGTCCCCCGGAATTACATTCCAAATCGGAATCGCACCGTATCGAATCGACATCCTGACAGAGCTGACGGGTTTGACTTTTGAAGGTGCGTGGCCGAACCGCGTTACAGCTTCGTTTGCGGGCGGCGCTTATCCGGTGATCAGCAAGAGTGACTTTCTCACCAACAAACGAGCGACCGGCCGGCCAAAGGATCTCGCTGACGTGGATCACGTCGAAAGAGCCGACTTAGATGTGGACCCCATCCCTCAGTAACCCATCAACAACCGCGCCGCCCTCTCGATCTCCTTCTCGCTCGCCAGAAACTCATCCTCCAGCGGCGGCGAATAGGGCACGGGCGTGTCGAGGGCGCCGAGGATGCGGATGGGGGCGTCGAGGAATTCGAATGCCTCTTCCTGAATGATCGCCGCGAGCGATTCGCCGATCGAGCCGGTGCGCGTGTCTTCGAGGATGATCAGGACGCGGTTGCAATGCCGCGCGACGGCGAGCACGGCGTCGCGATCGAGCGGTGCGAGCGAGCGGAGATCGAGGACAGATGACTCGATCCCATCCATCGCCAGCGTCTCCGCGACGCGCATTCCGATGTGGACGTACGCGCCGTACGAGATGATCGCCAGATCGTTGCCCGCGCGGCGCAGCGCGGCTTTGCCGATCGGAAGCGGCGTCGGCGGTTCATCCGCGAGCGCCTGTTTGACCCTCGGGTCGCGATAGAGCGCGATGTGCTCGTAGTACAAAACCGGATCGGGATCGGCGACCGCGCTGGCCATCAACGCGCGCGCATCGTGCGGCGTCGACGGTGCGACGATCTTCAATCCCGGCGTGCGATAGAACCACGCTTCCGTATTCTGCGAGTGATACGGACCGGCGTGACGCAAGCCGCCCCACGGCATGCGCACGACCATCGGGACCGATCCGCCCCAGCGGTAGCGGATCTTCGCGGCGTTGTTGACCAGTTGGTTGAAGCCGGAAGCGACAAAGTCGTTGAACTGAATCTCGCCGATCGGCCGCATTCCCGCCAGCGCCGCGCCGGTGCAAACGCCCAGCGTCGCCCCCTCGGAGAGAATCGAGTTCACGATCCGGTCGCCGAAATCCTTCACCAGCGGTTTGAGGAGGAGGAAGGCGTTGCCGTACTTGCCGCCGACATCTTCGCCGTAGACGAACGTGCGCGGATCGCTGCGAAGCGCATCGCCGACGCCGAGCATGACCGCTTCGAGGAACGTCTTTCCTTTCGCATCGAACGGCGGCCCTGCCTCGACCGCAGGCAGACCGATGTTCTTCGACGCGGTCTGACGCCAGCTCTCGTCGAGCACTTCGATGTGGACGCGCCGCGGCTCGTTTGCGAGCACGCCGGTGCCGGCCAGCTCCGAATCTGGCCACGGCGCTTCGATGACCGCGCGCGCCTCGGCTTCGACGAGATGCTCCGCTTCGTGCTGAAAGCGCTCGAGATCTCCTGCTTCGATGATTCCCTCGGCCTGAAGTTTCGCAGCGTAGGACGGGATCGGGTCTTTGGGGCGCCAGTACTCATAACGTTCGTGATCGGCGTAGCCGCTCTCGGTGAGCGGCGGATAGGTCCACGATTGCTGCGGGTCCTTGCCGAGGTAGAGCATGTCGTCGTGATGCGCATGACCGCACATGCGCATGGCCACGAGCTCGATGAGGGCAGGGCCGTTGCCGGCGCGGGCGCGCTCGACGGCCCAGGCGAAGGCAGCAGCGATCGCATCGGGATCGGTGCCGTCGATGGTGATGGCGGGGATGCCGTAGCCGAGGGCTTTGTCGGCAAAAACGCGGACGGCGGATTGTTCGCTCGGCGAGGTCGAGATGGCGGTCTGGTTGTTCTGCACGCAGAAAATCGCCGGCAGCTTGCGCGCCGCGCAGGCGTTGATCGCTTCGTGCCATTCGCCGAGGGACGTGGTTCCTTCGCCGACGAAGGAGATGGCTACTCGGGAGTCGTGAGTCGGGGGTCGGGAGTCGGAGCGGGGAGTTGCGGATTCGTTTTTCGCGTCACCGATGATGGAGCCAACTTCTCGGTCCGATGGTTTGGCCGAATCGAAGCGGGCATCGAGAGATTCTTTCTCCGACTCCCGATTCCCGGCTCCCGACTCCCTCGAAGACTCCCGACTCCCGATCTGCGACTCCCGCGACATCGCAAACGCGATTCCTGCGATCGTGACTGCTGGTGAGCCGAGGGGGGCCATCGCGGGGAAAATGCCGCGAGACCAGTCGCCGACGTGTAAATCCTTTCCGTTCATCGGGGGGCCGGCCTTGGCCATTTGGGCGCTGAGGACCATGCGCACGGTGGAGCGGTCGTTGTGCATGGCGAGGACGACGCCGAGGTCGCGGATCATGGGGGAGACGACGTCGCCCTTCCACCCATCGGCGGAAACGAAGTCGTCGCTGCGCCGCAATCGGATCGCCGCCGCGTAGATCGCTTCCTGCCCGAGGGAGCGAAAGCCTTTGCCCTGAAACGTGCCGGAGCCGTAGCGAACCTCGCCGCCGGTGAAGAATTGCTTGAGGCGGTTGTCGGTGGCGCGCGTGAGGATCATGCCGCGCAGGATTTCGCGCTTTTCATCGGCGGTGAGCGATGCCGCGATGGCCTCGCGTCGCAGGAAGCCGTCGCATGCATCGACGACTTCGGCGACCGCGTAGTGGAGGCGTTCGCCGACGCTGACGCCCGGAGTGCACTCGGGAACGGCGCCCATGAGCTTCTGTGCGGCGCTGGCATCGGGCGAGAGGAAATCGGAAAGAGTCGCGCCGAGAATGCGGCGGAGCGGATCGCGTAAGGCATCGATGGCGGCGGGGTTGCGCTCGTCGACGGTGCTGCCAGCGATCATGTCGAACGCCGTCACCGCGGGCCGCAGCGCGAGTGGATGCCGCTCCGCAACGAACGAAGCAAACCGCGCAAGCAACGGTGTCTGCCGGGCCGCGGTTTCAACAGTAGCAGTCATGAGGTTCTATTCTATCTGCGTTCATCTGCGTCATCTGCGGACAAGGGTTTCATCCGCAGATGACGCAGATGGTGCGCAGATAGAAGCGGATCTACTTCCTGCGCCAGAAGACCACGCCGCCCTCTTCGTAATCCGGGGTGAAGTGTTGTTGCAGGTACGCGTAGACCAGAGGCGCGCGATCGCGGTTGGCGACGTTGTCGACGGCCGTGTTGTCGCTGGGATAGGGGGGGAGGAGCGCGAAGCGGATACGTGGATTCTCATCGATGCGGTGGATCACTTCGCGCTGCCGCTCTTCGGTTTCGTAGAACGCCACTTCGAGCTGGCGCACGGGGCAGTCGCGATCGAGGAGGAAGTAGAGGTTGCCGCGGTTCGTGAAGTCGAACCACGTCTCGCCCGGTTTGAGGTGCGACGCGACGTAGCGCTGGACGATGTCGATGACGGCGGCGTCTGTTGCTTTCGAGAGCGCTCCGCGTGCGCGCGGGAGCGCGAGCTCCTGCCAGCCGCTCTCGATCGGACCGCGGGCGTGGCGCAGCGATCCTGCGATGGCGATGTGTGCCGTTGGCTGCGCGATCATCAGCACGATCACGAGCAGCGCCGGCGCGAAGGCGCGAACCGCCGGAACGCGGCTTCGGAAGAGTCTGAAGATTGCAATCGTCATCAGCGGCGCAGCCACGAACTGCCAGAGCAGATGATGCCGTTCGGCGTACGAGATTGCGGTGAGGACGCCGAAGATTGCCACGATCAGGATGGCCTCACGATGCGCGCGACGTCGCAGCGTCGCTGTCGTTCTCGTGGTCACTGCCAGTACGACGAGCAACATCATCACCGGCCACATCACGTACTGCCACGATGATTTGTCGAGCAGCGCGCCGAGCACCTCGGGGATGTTGTTGATGCGCTGCAACGCGGGCGGCGCATCGTACGGCGTCAACGTGTATGCCGGGCCGAGCGTGGCGATCTCGAAGATCGTGACGCGGACGAAGTCGACGGCGATGCCGTAAATCCCCATCGCGATGAAAGCGATGATCGCGGCGCCGCCACCGCCGATCGCGGTGAACTTGAGTGCGCGAATCCGTTCGCCGCGAAACCGCAGCATGGTGATGGCGAGGACGAGCAGCAGATACGCGCCCTGTTCGAGGCTAGTGAGGATGCAGATCACGGCGCCGGCGCCGGCCAATGCCAGCCAGCGAGGATCGCGCCGGCGAATGGCGTACGCGACGAACGCCAGCGTGACGATTGCGGGAAGGACGCGAAAGGAGCCACCGGCCGTGCCGAGGAGCATGGCCAGAAAGGTCGAGGCCAGGCCGATTTCCGGCGAGCCGGTGACCGCGGCGACGAGCGCGTAGTGCGCGACGACGATCGTTCCCGATACGATGCCGCGAAACTTCAGCGCGCGGCCGAGCGTCACCGGACCTGTTCGCAGCGCCACGTAATCGAGCAGCGCGTCCTGTCCGAAGCCATGCGCGGGGATGATGTCGCGGTACGGCTTCTCGCCGCGCAGCATCTCCGCAGCGGGCATTAGATGCTGCTGATCCTCGAACAGATCGGCCCGCGGCATCCCCTCGGCTGCGAGCTGGCTGGTGGCGCTCAGGTATGCGTACGCAGCCAGTGGATAGATGACGTAGCGAAGCGCCGTCCGGAATCGTGATCGCATCGTCGGCGTGTCGCTCACGAATGCGCGCAGGAGCAGTGGCGCGACGATCGCCAACGCCAGCGGCCCCCACGGCGAATGCCGCACAGCGTACGAGTTGAAGCTCGACTGCAGTGCGAGCCCGAGCGGCGCGAGCGCGAAGCACAACGATGGCGCCAGGCCGGACGTGCGGCGGATCGGGACGATCGCGATGCGCACGAGGAAGACGATCGTCAGCGCAATGACGAAGAGCTGCTCCACCGAGCGGGGAACAAAATCGAGGAGAGCCAGATAGACCGTCGCCAGAACCGGCAGCAGGATCAGATCGTGCCGCGAGAAATGCGCGTCGGTCTTCCGCATCGCCAACGACACCGCGAGAACGATCGCGGGCGCGATCAGCACCCAGGCCAGATCGCGGTCGATGATGACGAACCAGAGGATTCCGACGCTGGCCGACGCGAAGGCGTTGCGCGCCCAGTCGCGCGTGTCGTCGCGCGCAAGAAGTGTGAGCAGCGGACGCAGTGCGAGCGTCCAGAGCAGCGGGATCAACATCAGGCCGAGCGCAAATCGCATCGGCGCGCGGGCGTCGAACCCGATCATCTTCGCGAAGCCTGGCAACTGCCCGGGATACGGCGGTCCGAGCCAGAGCGGCAGAAGCGAAATGGCGATCGCAAAGCCCCAGATCGCGGCTGCAAGACGGACGAGGAGATCGCGGCGTACGTTCGTATTCGCGTTCATCGTGCGTGTCCGGCCAGCCAGTTGATGAGGACTTCCTCCGCCCAGTATTCGCATTGCCACGGCCACGATCCCGCGATGAAGCCGGTGTGCCCGCCGCCCGCCGTCACACGAAAATCCACCGCCTTTGATGCGAGCGCCTTCGCCCGATCCAGCACCTCGGCAGGCAGAAACGGATCATCGGCGGCGCTCAGGCAGAGGGTCGGAGTGGTGATCGCGCTAAGAAAGTGGATGGAGCTCGAGCGTGTGTAGTAATCGTCCGCGCCAGTAAATCCGTGAATCGGGCCGTTGGCGGCATCGTCGAACTCACGAAACGTTTTTGCGCGCGCAACGGCGTCGAGATCGATTCGTCCGCCGACCTCCGGGAAGTGCGCCGCCATCTGTTGCGCTTTCTTCCGGAGCGTCACCAGAAAGCGCGTGACGTAAAACCGAGGCAGGAATCCCGTTTCGAGATGACGGGAACCGGCGCCGAGATCGTACGGAACGGACATGGTCGCCGCGGCGATGACATCGGTCTGGCCGGGATGTTCACCGAGCCATTTCAGGAGGACGTTGCCGCCGAGGGACGCGCCGGCGGCGAGGAGAGCAACGTGCGGTTCGCGCGCGCGCAGCGTGCGAACGACGAAGTCGAAGTCGGTCGTCTCGCCCGAGTGATAGAGCCGCGGGCGCCGGTTGGGAAGCGTGCCGCCGAAGAACTTCGGATCGCGCGCGCAGGAGCGGAAATTCACAGCAGTCGCGGCGAAGCCGAGCCGGGCGATGACCGACAGCATTCCCTGCATGTAGACCGAATTCGCGCTTCCTTCCAGTCCGTGCAGCAGGACGAAGCGGAAGCGGTCATTGCGAACCGGCGCGTCGAGGTGATCGTCGAGATGATCAAGGATGAGCTCATCGCCGTCGGGCGTTGTGAGCGTCTCGCGCCGGAGCTTCACGAGCCGGCGCCTGCGGGTCATGCGGCCCCAGATCGTCTGCGCGTGCGGTCCTCGAAGGAACCAGGCGGGTGTAAAGGTGTGGTCGATCAACTCAGTTTATCAATGAACCACAGAGGCACAGAGATCACAGAGATCACAGAGAGGAACTGTAACTCTGTGTCCTCTGTGTCTCTGTGGTTAGAGGTTTTGCGACCAACTCAGGATAAACGACTAAAGATCAGCGTCGCGTTCGTGCCGCCGAAGCCGAAGGAGTTCGACATCACGTTCGTCACCTTCTGCTCGCGCGCCGTGTTGGGAACGTAGTCGAGATCGCAAGCGGGATCGGGCGTTTCGTAGTTGATCGTCGGCGGGATGATGTTGGTCTTGATCGTCATCGCGGAGACGGCAGCTTCCAGCCCGCCGGCGGCGCCGAGGAGGTGGCCGGTCATCGACTTCGTCGAGCTGATCGCAACGTTGTATGCATCGGCACCGAACACGCCTTTGATGGCAATGGTCTCCGTCATGTCGCCGACATGCGTCGACGTGCCGTGGGCGTTGATGTAGTCGATGTCGGATGGATTCAACTGCGCATCCCTCAGCGCGCTCCTCATCACCCGAATCATTCCTCCGCCATCCTCGGCGGGCGACGTGATGTGATGCGCGTCGCTCGACATGCCGTAGCCGGTGATCTCGCAGTAGATCGTCGCGCCGCGGTTCTTCGCGTGTTCCAGCTCCTCGATCACGAGGATGCCGGCGCCTTCGCCGATGACGAAGCCGTCGCGATTCAGGTCCCATGGCCGTGAGGCGCGCTCCGGCTCATCGTTCCGCAGCGACAGCGCGCGCATCGCGCCGAAGCCGCCAACCGCGAGCTTGCAGATCACTGCCTCGCTGCCGCCGGCAAACATGATGTCGGCGTCATCTCGCTGGATTACTTTGAAGGCATCGCCGATGGCGTGAGCGCCGGTCGCGCATGCCGTGGCTGGCGCCGAGCTCGGTCCCTGGCATCCGTAGCGAATCGAGATCTGGCCCGCGGCAAGGTTCACGATGAGGCCGGGGATGAAGAACGGTGAGATCCGGCTGGGACCGCGCTCCAGCATCTTGCTGTGCATTTCCTCGATCAGAGGAAGGCCGCCGATGCCGGAGCCGACGATGACGCCGAAGCGCTCGTTGCCGTTGGCGCAATCGAGAGAGGCGTCCCTCACGGCCATTTCGGCCGCTGCCATCGCGTAATGGATGAAGGTGTCGGACTTCTTGACCTCCTTCTTTTCCATCCACTGCTCGGGATCGAAGCCTTTGACCTCGCCTGCGATCTGGCAGGTGAAGGCGCTCGCATCAAACTTCGTGATGCGGCCGATGCCGGAGCGCCCTTCTACGAGCCCGTTCCACGTCGGCTCGTTGCCGACGCCGAGGGGCGAGACCATTCCAATTCCGGTGACGACGACGCGGCGTTTGCTCATGCGTATTCGCGAATCTGCAAGGATTGGGACACGGGAGATCCGTGGATCATTCCCGGAATGGCACGGGCCGGGCAGGCCCGTGCCGGATGGGGCTACGAAGCTTTGGCGCGCTTTTCGATGTACTCGACGGCGTCCTTGACCTTCTTGATCTTCTCGGCCTCGTCGTCGGAGATCTCAACGCCGAACTCCTCCTCGAACGCCATGATCAGCTCGACGGTATCGAGCGAGTCCGCTCCAAGGTCCTCGACAAACGACGCTTCCGGGTTCACTTCGTCGGCATCGACGCCGAGTTGCTCGACGATGATTGATTTGACGCGATCCTCAACCGACATCGGTATCTCCTCCTGGGTTCCCCGCACAGGAGTCGGGGAATGCAGGGCGTTTTTTAGCACAAAAAACTACGAATGCAGAATGCGAATCGTCAATCGCGAGTTCACATGGCAACGATGATGCGAAAACTGTTGGTATTGGTGGTCATCGTGGCCGTGGTGTGGTTCGGCGCCCGCGCGCTGGTGCATCGGGGCGAGGTCAAGGCCACGGTCGTTTTCGATCGCGCCGGCGCATTGCGCAAAGGCGATCCGGTCGTCGCGGACGGAAAGACGATCGGTGTCGTGCGGAAGGTGACCCATCTCGACGACTCGGATGCGGTATCGATCGCGATCGACCGCGACCATCGCCGTGACGTTGTCAGCGATTCGCTCTTCGCCATCCGCGGACATGAGTTGGCCGTCACGAACACCTTCGCAGTCGGTTCTCCCATCGCCGACGGCGCGGTGCTGCGCGCGCGAACCGATGGCGTGAGCGCCTGGCTGGCGAAACATGGCGCAGCGGTGCAGCCGCTCATCGCGAAGCTCAAGAAGGCTGCCGACGACGAGATCGACAAGCTCGATCAGAAGCATATCGACGATGAGCTTGCGGACCTGAAGTCGAAGGTTCCGGAGTGGAAAGCAGAAGGTGCCGATGCGCTCGATCATCACGTCGACCGCGTTCGCAAACAGGCCGCCCGGATCGAGGACGACCTGCGCCGTTCGAATCACGCCGAGGAAGCGAAGAAGATCAAGGAGAAATTCGACAAATGGCTCGACGAAGTGCAGCGCTGAACGACCGGAAGACCTTCACCTACGAGCAGGCAGCCGCGCTGCTTCCCCAGGCGCGGCGCATCACCGCGGATGCCGTATTAGCAGTTGAGGCGCTTCCGGAAACTGAATCGGCGGCAACCGAATCCGAACAGATCATCACCGACTGGGCCGGCGCCATCATCGAGCTCGGCATCGAAGTGAAAGGCCTCTGGCTCATCGACTTCGATTGCGGCAGCGGCTACTACTGCTGGCAACACCCCGAACCATCGCTCCAATACTTTCACGGGTACGAGGAAGGGTTCGGGGGGAGGGTGAAGCTGCAGTAGGGGTCGCTGCGTTGCTGGGTTGCTTGGTCTCGCCGCCATGGGAAAAAAACAGAAGCAACCACAGAGTCACAGAGGACACAGAGAATAACTCTGTGATCTCTGTGCCTCTGTGGTGAATTTTTTCTGATCAGGTAAAGACCCGCACCTCACCCCAACGTCGCGACCAGCTCCTCGATCCGCACCTTCAGATCATCGCGCGTCGCCGCGAATCTTGCGGCGCCGCTGCCCTCGCCCCACGTCGGGTCTTCGATCGGCCAGTGCTCGATTCGGGTCGCTCTCGGCCATAACGGGCAGTCCTGCGCGGCGGAGTCGCAGACGGTGACGACGACGTCGAAATGTTGATCGAGAAACTCATCGGCCGATTTTGACTTCGCATCGTTGATGTCGATTCCGATCTCCGCGAGCGCGCCGATCGCCAGGGGATGAACCCATCCCGCCGGCCGCGATCCGGCTGACACCACATCGACCACCTCGCCATGAAACGCCCTCGCCAGCCCCTCGGCCATCTGACTCCGCGCCGCGTTTCCCGTGCAGAGAAAAAGAATTCGTTTCTTCGCTGTCATGTCACCGATTGTATGTCGCCGCCGCTGCTATTCTGCGCGGCGATGCGCAAGCCGGCCGTCATTCTCGCCGTCGTGTCTCTGCTCGCTGCCTCGTGCGCGCATGTGCGCCCGAGCGAGTCAGTCATCGCCGGAGCTGCCGGAGGGATTCACGTCAGCGACGGCGGCCGCGGGCCGGCGCTTCCCGTCCTTTTCGTTCACGGCAACGGCGCGAACCTCACCCAGTGGCAGGCGCAGCTCGATCACGTGCGCCAATCCCGCCGCGCTGTTGCTCTCGATCTGCGGGGGATGGGCAAGTCGGCCGTGCCGGCGAATGGCGATTACTCGATCGAAGCGATGGCGTCCGATGTCGCCGCAGTGGCCGATGCGCTTCACCTCCGTCGCTTCATCATCGTTGGCCACAGCTACGGCGGCGGAGTCGTAGCTGCGTACGCCGCCGCGCATCCCGATCGCGTCGCCGCCGTGGTCTACGCCGACTCGGCCGGCAACGTGACGATGCCGAAAGAGGCCGGCGAGAAGTTCATCGCCGCGCTACGCAAGAACAAGGACGCCGTCGTCAAGGCGTGGTTCGCGCCGATTCTCGTTAACGCCAGTGACGCCGTTCGCGACGCCGTCCTCGCCTCCGTCCAGGCGACGCCGGTCGATGCCCTGGCCGGCGCGCTCGTAGGTCTTGCCGCGCACGACGTCGGCGCCGACGTCCGTGCATACAAGGGCCCGCGACTGGCGATCATCAGCGCATCGCTGGCGAAGAATCCGTCGTCGTTTCACTCGCAGTTCCCCGAGGTCCCGTCGCGCGAAATGGAAGGCGTGAGCCACTGGCTGATGATGGACAAGCCCGACGAATTCAATCGCATCCTCGACGCGTTTCTGGCGACGGTGCGCTAGCCTGCATTTCTCACACTTCCAGCGAAATTGCTCGCACTGCGTTTTCAATCGAGCGAGAACCGATCACCACAGAGGCACTGAGAGCACAGAGATCATGACTGCAACTCTGTGACCTCTGTGTCTCTGTGGTTCATGGTTGTGAGAAAGGCGGACCTGCGCGGCGCCCCGAATGATTTCGCGCGGAATGGATTCTGTTCGGCGCTGCTAGAATCGCGCGCCATGCTTTCCCGTGAATACCTCCGCGAACATACAGACGACTACCGAACCGCCCTCGAGAACCGCGGCGCCACCGTCGACCTCGAGCGATTCCTCGAGCTCGAAGCCGAGCGCCGCCGCTCCATCGCGCAGGTCGAGGCGCTCAAGGCGCAACGCAATGCCGCGACGCAGGAGATCGCCAACCTCAAGAAGAACAAAAAAGATGCGAGCGGCCAGATCGCGGCGATGAAGCTCGCTGGCGACGAGATCAAGCAGCTCGACGAGCGCCTCGCCGGAATCGAAACCGACCTCCGCAACGTCGAGCTCTATTTCCCCAACGTTCCGCACGAATCCGTCCCGATCGGTCCCGACGAAACGCACAACCGCGTGGAGCGTACCTGGGGCGAGAAGCCGTCGTTCACTTTCGCGCCCAAAGCGCATTGGGACATCGGCGAAGCGCTCGGCATTCTCGACTTCGACCGCGCCACGAAGATCACCGGAGCGCGTTTCTCGATCCTCTCCGGCGCAGGCGCGAAGCTCAATCGCGCGCTGATGAACTTCATGCTCGACGTCCACGAGCAGCAGGGCTACGTTGAAGTCGTCCCCCCCTTCATCGTCAACGCCGACTCACTCCTCGGCACCGGCCAGTTGCCGAAGTTCGAGGAGGATCTCTTCAAGCTTACCGACCGTGACTACTACCTGATCCCGACCGCCGAGGTGCCGGTGACGAATCTGCATCGCGACGAGATCCTCGACGGAGCGACGCTGCCGCGCATGTACACGGCGTACTCCCCCTGCTTCCGAAGCGAGGCCGGATCGCACGGCAAAGACACGCGCGGCCTCATTCGCCAACACCAGTTTGAGAAAGTCGAGATCGTGAAGTTCACGACCCCCGAGACTTCCTGGGCCGAGCACGAGAAGCTGACCGCGGACGCCGAGGCCGTGCTACAGGCGCTTGGGCTGCACTACCGCGTGATGACGCTATCGACGGGCGACATGAGCTTCACCTCCGCGAAAACCTACGACATCGAAGTGTGGCTGCCCGGCCAGGAGACGTACCGCGAGATCAGCTCCTGCTCGAACTTCGCCGACTTCCAGGCGCGCCGCGCGAACATCAAGTACCGCACCGCCGACAAGAAGGCCGCCTTCGTCCACACCCTCAACGGCTCCGGCCTCCCCCTCGGCCGCACGCTGGTCGCCATCCTCGAGAACTACCAGAACGAGGACGGGTCGGTGCGGGTACCTTCCGTGCTGGTGCCGTACATGAAGGGTGTGGGGGTCATCAGCTCTTAGCTCTTGGCTCTCAGGGGAAGACGTTGCGTGAATGACAGTTTCGGTTTCGACCTGACCCCTCGGCCAGGCCTCCCGAGATCTTTCGCGCATCAGTAGCCACGATTTCGCGCGAAGCGCTTTGGAGTGCGGTGGCCCCAGCCACCGCTTTGGATCTCGTGTCGTATCGCATGGTGGAATTCGTGAACCTCGGGTTTGGTGTCACCGAACGTGTTTGAAAGCGGTGGCTGGTTCTGGCTGGTGTAGCGACGCCGGCTCCGATGTGGAGATCTTTCGCGCAGCAGTAGCCACGATTTCGCGCGAAGCGCTTTGGAGTGCGGTGGCCCCAGCCACCGCTTTGGATCTCGTGTCGTATCGCATCGTGGTGTTCGTGAACTTCGGTTTGCTGTCACCGGACGTGTTTGAAAGCGGTGCCTGGTTCTGGCTGGTGTAGCCAGACGCCAGCTCAGGTGTGGAGATCTTTCGCGTAGCAGCAGCCACGATTTCGCGCGAAGCGCTTTGGAGTGCGGTGGCGCCAGCCACCGCTTTCGGATGTCGAGCCGTATCGCATGGTGGAGTTCGTGAACCTCGGGTTTGCTGTCACCGAACGTGTTTGAAAGCGGTGGCCGGTTCTGGCTCGTGTAGCCAGACGCCGGCTCAGGTGTGGAGATCTTCCGCGCAGTAGCCACGATTTCGCGCCGAAGCGCTTTGGAGTGCGGTGGCGCCAGCCACCGCTTTGGATCTCGTGTCGTATCGCGTAGTGGAGTTCGTGAACCTCGGGTTTTGCTGTCACCGAACGTGTTTGAAAGCGGTGGCTGGCGCCACCGCACTCCAAAGCGGCTTCGCCGCGAAATGAGATTGGCACTCTCCCGCCTGTAGAAATTTGGTTTGGGCTTGGGGAAGGTTTTTTGAAAGCGGCGGCTGGCGCCGCCGCAGTCCAAAGCGCTTCGCGCGAAATGCAATCCACCATCCGTAGAGGATGCGACATCTGCGCGGGGCCGAGGGAGAATCTGGCGCATGGATTGGCCTCATGCGCCGTTGCATCGGTTCGGAGTGGGGGAGTCGGTGTGGTTTGTTACCGGGTCGACGTATCTCAAGCAGCACTTCTACCGGAGTCGCGTGCTACTCGACGGGTTGCAATCACATCTCTTCGAGCTTTGTCGAAAACATGATTGCCATCTTCAGGCCTGGGCGATCTTTTCGAATCACTACCACCTGGTTGTC
>JADGNZ010000033.1 GCA_017883205.1 Thermoanaerobaculia bacterium
CGCGCTCCCAATCGAGCGCCTTCTCCCCCACGCTTCTCAGTGGGGGAGAAGGTGGCCGAAGGCCGGATGAGGGGGCGTTTGCCTGTCGCGCCAACGTTGCGCAAACGCCGGGCAAGGATGCCTTTTCAATCAGGTCACGCTCGCAAAGAACGTGTTTGTCCCATCTTTCGACTCCCCCCTCATCCGGCTTCGCCACCTTCTCCCCCCGCAAAAAGCGCGGGGGGAGAAGGCGCTCGATTGGAAGGAGTCGCGGAAATGGTTTGAGAAATGCGGGTTAGTTAGGAAGCCAAGGTCACGAAGAGAATAGCGGTACGAGCGGGTCCAGTTCCGGTCTAAAACCTACGGGTAATACCCCCTTAATGTCTTCGTCTTTCCCTCGCTCACCAGCACGTTGATCTCGTGCCATTTGGAGCCCGGCTTGACGCCTTCGGGGGGGTAAATGCCGAGGATGTATTGGGAGCGGAGCTCGTTCTGGATGTCGGCGTAGATGCGGTGGAGGTCCTCGGCGCGGTCGATGTAGTAGACGTTCCCGCCGGTCTCGCCGCAGAAGCGGCCGAATTTGTAGCGGACGTCGACCTCGGTGGCCTTGATGCCGATTCCGATGCCGTAGATTGGGACGGCGGCGCGGCGCGCGTACTCGATAGCTTGATCGAATGAGAACTTGGAGGCCGTGTCCTTGCCATCGGTGATCACGACGAGTGCCTTCTGTCCGCGCACGCCGGCGAAGTTGTAGAGCGAGTAGACGATGGCGTCGAAGAGCGCGGTTGATTCGTCTGCGCGAAGTTTCGCGAGTCCGGCATTGACGTCGGTGAGATTCGGCGACCAGCGTTGTTCGAGCCGTGGCTGAGAATCGAATGACACCAGGAAGGCGCGGTCGCCTTTGCGCAGCGTGTTACTGAAGAACTGTGATGCAGCCTTCTGCGCTTCGGCCATGCGCGGCTGCATCGATCCCGAGGTGTCGATGGCCAGGCCGATCGACAGCGGGAGGTTTGTCACGTGCTCGAACTTTGCCACCTTCACCGGCTTGCCGTCGTCGAGCACCGTGAAAGCGGTTTGTTGTAAATCGTTCACGGTGTGGCCATCGCGGAGCACCGTCGTCGGCAGCTCGACGAGGTGGACGTTGACCTCTTCGCTGAACTGCGGCGTGTTGAACATCACGACATCTTCGATCGGTGGCTGCTCGGCGACGTCTTTGAGCGAGGCGACGGCGCGGAAGTAGCCGATGCCTTCGCTTGACGGGACGTCGACGACCTGCGTGTACGGCGGGCCGTAGAGCGTCGCCACGCGGGTGTCGTTGAGGAAGAGCTCGAGTTTGTCGAGCTGCTTCCCTTCAGGAACGCTGACGGCCACCTCGACGCGCGTGGGGCCGTGCAGCTTCCGGGCGATGCGCGGCGAGACGATGCGCACGCGGAACGGATCGTTGCCGCTGTTCAAGATCGCGTCATCGCCTGCAATCATTTCTCCTTTGTCGTTCAGCGCGAGAACGCGCACCCGATGGACCTGCGGCACGCTGCCGAGGTCGAGATCGAGCGCGTAGGGTGCCTGGCGCTTGCTCATCACCTTGCGTCCGTCGAGGTAGAACTCGACGACGGTGATCCCGGCGCCCTCGACGTCCGTTTCGATGTGCTGCGTGCCGCTGAGCAATTCGTCAGGCAGCGGAAGGATGCGCAGCGAGGGTGCGCGCGACTCGATCTTCTCCTGGATTGCATTCAGCGTCGCCGTCGATTCCTTCTCCCGCTGTTGTTTCTCCGGCGAGCCCGCGACCTCGGGCACAGTAATCCGCTGCTCGACGATGGCCTCGCTCGTGCCGTTCAGATCGGCGATCTTGATGCGCGCCTGATAGTCAGCGGGCTGAAGGAGCCGGTCGACGACGACCGCGAGCTGGTCCGTCTTGGTGTCGGCGGGATAGTCGAAGCGATAGCGATAGCTCTCGAAGAGCTTGTCGTCCTTCAGCACCTCGCCGACGACATCGAGGCTGTAGAGTTTCGTGCCTCCTACTTCCTTCACGATGAGAGGCAACCGCGGCACGAGAATCGTCAGTTCTGCCGTCGTGCGGTTGCCCTGTTTGCTCGGATAGGAAACCGAGAGCTCCGCGGGCATCGTCTTCGCGCCCTTCGTCGGCATGACAACCGAGCGCAGGATCTTCTTGACTTGCTCGGGATCGACGGGGGCCGGCTGAAAGAGTTTTCCGTTGTCGAGTCTGCGCAGGTGTGCGGACTCAATCGCTCGAAACATCGCAACGTAGTCCGGACAGTGGAACTCCAGGTGCGTCACCGCCCCCGGCTGAGGGAACTCGAGACCAAATACCTTATCGAACGCCTGCTGTTTGGTGCTGGATGTGGCGACGACCAATTCGGAAAAGAGGTCATAGAACTCCTCCGGCCCGTTCGAATACGGCTGCCACAACACGTAGTCGTCCCGTCCGCGGGGAAGGTAGAAGAGAAAGCGGCCTTCCTTCTCGAAGCCTTTCAGATCGCGGTAAGTCCATTGCTCCATCGGCTGAAAAAGGTCGCAAGGTTCCGGCGTGTAGATCTCGTTAGGCGCTCCGTGGATCACGTAGGCGCGGCCGCGATCCGAATGGAGAGATTTGAACTGTTCTTTCGCTGTTGCCAGGCGGTCGTAATAGATCTTTTGAAATGCGCCGCTCGCCGTTCCCTCGGTCAGATCACGCCGGCGCCAGAAGTCGGCAATGTAGAGGTCACGTTGCGCGTCGCTCTCCATGATCAGGAACGTATCGCGCTCCTGATCCTGCATGATCGGCTCGACGTCGATCAGAAACTGCTGGTAGACCTCCGGGAGTTTGGCGATCCGATCCTTGCGCTCGCGGCGCGAGAGCTTGACCTCACCCTGATTCGCCGGCGGCGGCAGTGTCTGCGCCGCTGCCGTCACGCCTGCCAGAACCAGAAGAAGCGCTGCGCCCGCGGCTCTCATGGGTAGTAGCCGCGGATCGTTTTCGCTTTTCCGTCGCTCACCTTGACGTCCACGGCACGCCACTTCGATCCTGCCTTGACGCCCTCGGGCGGATAAAAGCCGAGGATGTATTGCGAGCGCAGCTCGTTCTGAATGTCGTCGTAGATGCGGCCGAGCTCCGAGGCCATCTCGATGTAGTAGGTATTGCCGCCGGTCTCCGTGGAGAAGCGGCTCAACTTGTAGCGCGTGTCGAACTCGCTCGACTTGATGCCGATGCCGATCGAGTAAATCGGCACGGCCGCACGCCTTGCGTACTCGAGGGCCTGATCGAACGTGAACTTCGAAGAGGTGTCCATGCCGTCGGTCACGAGCACGAGCGCGCGCTGTCCCTTCACGCCGAGAAAGTTGTAGAGCGAGTAGACGATCGCGTCGTACAGGGCGGTCGACTCCTCGGCACGCAGCTTTGCCAGACCAGCGTTGACGTCCGCAAGGCGCGGCGACCAGCGCTGAATGAGCAGCGGTTGCGTGTCGAACGAGACGAGAAACGCGCGGTCGCCCTTCCGCATCACGTTCGTGAAGAACTGCGATGCCGCCTTCTGCGCTTCCGACATCCGCGGCTGCATCGAGGCCGACGTGTCGATGGCCAGGCCGATCGAGAGCGCGAGATTGTTCACGTGCTCGAACTTCGCCACCTTCACCGCCTTCCCTTCATCCATCACCTTGAATGCGTTCTCGGCCAGGTCGTTGATCGGGCGGCCATTGCGCATCACGGTCGTCGGCAGCTCGACGAGGTGGACGTTCACCTCTTCCATGAACTGCGGCGTGTTGATCATCACGAGATCTTCGACAGGAGGCTGCGGATCGTCTTTCAGTTGTGCGACGGCGCGGATGTAGCCGACACCCTCCTGCGCCGGAATCTCGATCGTCTGCACGTATGGCGGGCCGTAGAGCGAGGCCATCTTCGTCTCGTTCAGGAAGAGGTCGACGTGATCGAGCTTCTTCCCCTCGGGCACGTTGACTCCCATCTCCACGCGCGTCCGGCCGTGCAGTTTGAAGGCGACACGCGGCGAGATGATGCGCACGCGGAACGGGTCGTTGCCGGTGTTGAGCATCAGCTCGTCGCCGGTGATCGGCTCGCCCTTGTCGTTGATGGCCACGGCACGCACGCGGCGCACCTGAGGCACGGTGCCGAAGTCGAGATCGAGCGTGTACGGCGGCTGGCGCTTCGTCATCACCTTCTTGCCGTCGAGGTAAAACTCCACGCCCTTGATGTCGTCGCCGAATGCGATTGTGTCGATGTGCTGGATGCCGCTGAGAAGATCGTCCGTGAGCGGCACGATGCGCAACCGGGTACTGGTCGTCTCGATGTCGTCCTTGAGCTGCGAGAGCGCCGCGGTCGCGCTCTCTTTCGCTTTCTGCTGTTCGGGCGTGTCGAAGATTTCCGGCACGGTGATGCGCTTCTCGACGATGGCCTCCGCGCCGGAGTTGATGTCCTGCACGCGGACGCGGGCCACGTAATCGGCAGGCCGGAGGAAGCGGTCGATGACGATGGCCACCTTGTCGTTTTTCAGGTCGCCCGGGTAATCGAAACGATAGCGATAGTTCTCGAAGAGCTGATCGTCCTTAAGCACCTCGCCGGTGACGTCGAGGCTGTAGAGCTTCGAGTTGTTGACATCCTTTCGCGTGAGTTGCGCGAGCGGGACCATGATCGTGATCTCGGTATCGGTGCGGCTGCCCTGCTTGGCTGGGAACTGGACCGCGACCTCGTGCGTGAGCTTCGGCGCGTTCGGATTCGCCAGCACTACAGACCGCAGGATCTTGTGTACATCCTCTTCGTTGACCTGCGGAGGCTCGAAGACTCGCTGGATATCCCATTTGTTCAACTGTGCCTGCGTGACCGCCCGCAGATACTCGTCGCCGTCCCTGCATTGAAGCTCAACGTTGCTCACGCCGGCGCCCAGACCGGCCGGACCAAAGACGCGGCTCGTGGCGGCGTCGCCGGTCATGTCCATCCCGATCTCGTCCTGGGATATGAGCTGTTTGATCATGTCGGGATCGATGGGGGAGAAGAGCTTGAAGTCGATGCCGTTGCGTGCCTGGAAGAAGAGAAAACGTACGTCGTGACCCATCTCCGGTAGGAACGCGTACTTCCAGATCTCGGCAGGCTGCAGCAGGCGGCAGTCGATCTTGATGCGGTCGGTCGGCGCGCCGTGGATCAGATAGATGCGGCTGCGATCGGACGAGACATTCTTGAACTCTTCCTTCGCGGTCTCGAGCCGTTCGTAATAGTCGTCGCGGAAGCTGTGATTGGTCGTGCCGTTGACGGTGTCGCGCCTGCGCCAGAACTCGGTGACGTAGATCTCGCGCTGCGGGTCGGTCTCGAGGATGAGAAAGGTATCGAGCTCCGTCGGATTCATGATCGGCTCGACATCGGTGAGAAACTGGCGGAACTTCTCCGAGAGGTTCTTGATGCGGTCCTTGCGCTCGCGGCGGGAGAGTTTGCGGACGCCGAGGTCAGGCGCTTGTTTCGCGGGCGCGGCTGCGGAGGCTTGAGGCGGCGGGGTCTGCGCGGCGGGCGCCGGAGCGGGCGGATCGTTCGTCTGTTGTGCGGCGTTGAGTACGGCAGTCAGGTTGACCAGTACGAGCAAAACTGCACACCAGGGCATCTTCCTCATCACGGGACCTCGGGATACCAACGACAATAGGACGACTCTCATGCGCATCTACCTCGACAACAACGCAACCACACCGCTCGATCCGGCCGTGCTGGAAGCGGTTGAAACCTCACTGCGTGATGTCTTTGGCAATGCATCGAGCATTCACAAAGAAGGCCAGACAGCGCGCCGCGGCATTGAGGATGCTCGCGAGTCGGTGGCGCGCCTGATCGCTGCCGAAGCGCGAGACGTCATCTTTACGAGCGGCGGCACCGAGTCTAACAACGCCGCGATCTTTGGGGCGGCAGGGCATGACGGTCGTCATCACATTGTCACAACAGCGATCGAGCACCCATCTGTGCTCGAGCCTGTTTCGGAATTGGAACGGCGCGGTCACAGCGTGACGATCGTGCCGCCGTCGCGCAACGGTGTCGTCGACGCGAATGCCGTCATCGATGCACTGCGGCCGGAGACGCGTCTCGTGGCGATGATGCTCGCGAACAACGAGACCGGCGTCATCCAGCCGGTCGCCGATGTCGCGCGCGTCTGCCGCGAGCGATCGATTCATTTTCACTGCGATGCTGTGCAGGGCGCAGGCAAGATCGCGGTCGACGTGAGCGAGCTCGGAGTGGACACGCTCGCGCTCTCCGCGCACAAGCTGCATGCGCCGAAAGGCATCGGTGCGCTCTACGTTCGCCGCGGTCTCTCGCTCGACCGGCACATCCTCGGCGGCGCGCAGGAACGCCGGCGGCGAGCAGGAACGGAGAATGTGCCGCTGGCCGTCGCCTTCGGTGTCGCCGCGGACCTCGCCCGCAAGCCATCAGACGTTGGCGCGTTACGCGACGCATTGGAGAGCGACCTACGCGCTTCCGGTTGCTCGATCGCCATCAACGGCGCCGACGCTCCACGCATCCCGAATACCAGCAGCGTGACGTTCCGCGGTGCCGACGGCGAAGGAATCGTCATCGGCCTCGACCTCAACGGCGTCGCGGTATCGACCGGCTCCGCCTGCTCCTCCGGCCGCGTCGAGCCAAGCCACGTCCTCCTGGCCATGGGCCTCACCCCCGACGAAGCGCGAAGCACCGTCCGCTTCTCGCTGAGCCGCTTCACGACACGCGATGAGATCGCGCAGACCGTGGCGATTCTGCGGGAGGTAGTGCCGAGGTGCATGAAGGGGGTCGGGAGTCGGGAGTAGGGGGTCGGAGAGGTTATTCGCCCAGATCCGGCAATCCAGGCCAGCTCCGACCCCCGACCCCCGAAACGCGACTCCTCGACAACGAATATCCCTTGCCCGAGCCCGGTTTGTCTGAGACAGTTAACTCGGTCCTGATGCAGGAAAACCAAATTCTTACGGGCGATCTCTCGCGCATTCAGTTGCCGGACGTGCTCAGCTTCCTCTCCATGATCCGCGGATCAGGCAAGCTGTTGCTGCGCAAGCCTCCGATGGAGCGTTCGATCCACTGGAAAGACGGCGAGATCGTCTTCGCCTCCTCCAACTCTCCCGAGCACTCCCTCGGTATGTTCCTGCTGCGCAACGGCAAAATCACCCAGGCGCAGTACGACGAGTCGAAGCGGCGCGTGACCGCGCAAATGCGTCACGGCAAACTGCTCGTGCAGATGGGAGCAATCTCGCCGAAGGATCTCTGGTGGGGCGTCAAGAATCAGGCCCTGGAGATCATCTACTCGCTCTTCAGTTGGAAGGAGGGCGTCTTCGTTTTCGGCGACACGCAGGATGAGCTGTTGAACGAGCGGATCGTGCTCTCGATCAATACCGCCACCGTCATCATGGAAGGCATCCGCCGCCTCGACGAGACCGCGATGATCCGCGAGAAGATCACCAGCCTGGACATGGTCTTCGTCAAGGAGCAGGGCGCAGTTCCGGACTTCGCGTCGCTGGAGCTGAGCGATCACGAAGTCGCGCTTTACAACGCCATCGACGGCAAGCAGAACATCCGCGCGCTGATCAGCCGTTCCGAGATGACCGAGTTCGAAGTCACGCGCATCCTCTTCCAGCTCCTTTCGGCGCGCCTCATCGAGGTGTCGTCCGAGGAGAAGTCGTTCCGCCCGGTCTTCCTCGATGTCGAAGACTCGCCGGAACTGC
This sequence comes from Thermoanaerobaculia bacterium, assembly GCA_017883205.1. Lineage (GTDB taxonomy): Bacteria > Acidobacteriota > Thermoanaerobaculia > Gp7-AA8 > Gp7-AA8 > JADGNZ01. The sequence goes on from JADGNZ010000033.1 coordinate 7,666, forward strand.
TGAAGGTGATCTCCACCTACAACGACATGTTCGGCCGTCTCTACGAAGCGCTCCTCGGCGCGGTAGGCGAGGAGACAGCGCGCGACATCGTCATGACGGCGATGCAGAACGCCGAGAGCGATGAGCTCTGGAGCGGCGTCTTCTTCGATCAGTACGGCCGTTTCGACGAGAACATGTTGATCGCCAACATCTCCGAGCTTCCCTTCGAGCGCCGCAAGGCCGTGCTCGACGAAGGCCTGAACACGCTCCTCTCCGTCCAGCTCTTCGAAGTCTCGCAACACCTCGACTCCGCCGGCAAAGTCGACGTCTTCCGCTTCATCAGCGATCAGAAGGCGTCGCTGGAATCGGCGTTCGCGGCGCGGAGCCTCTCCTGACGTCGAGCGTAGCGAGCCTCAGATACTTGTTGCTCCGACACCCGACCCCCGACTCGCGACACCCGCGATAGACTCCACTCACATGTATCCGACTCTCATCAAAATCGGCTCATTCGAGATCACGACCTTCGGCCTGATGATGTTCGCCGCCTTCATCGTCGGCGGCTGGGTGCTGACGCGCCAGTTCCGCCGCTACGGTCTGACCGACGATGCCGCGTCCTCCATGGTCATGGCCGCCGCCCTCGGCGGAATTGCCGGCGCCAAGATCTACTACGCGATCCTCTTCCACGACTGGCACCTCCTGTTCGACCGCGCCGGCCTGGTCTGGTACGGCGGCATGATCGGCGGCTTCCTCGGCTGCGCCGGCTATCTCTTCGCGAAAAAGATCGACTTCCTGACCGCCGCCGACGCCGCCGCCCCCGGCATGGCCATCGGCTACGCCCTCGGCCGCATCGGCTGCTTCCTGGTCGGCGACGACTACGGCCGCCCGACCAATTCCTGGATCGGCATCGCCTTCCCCAAAGGCTCTCCGCCCACCACCGCCGAGGCGTTGCGCCAGTTCGGCGTCCGCGTCGACCCTGCGATCCCACCCGATCAGATCCTGCGCGTCCACCCCACGCAGCTCTACGAGTCCGCCGCCGCCTTCGTGATGTTCGCGATCCTGATGGCCGTCTCCCGGCGTTCGTACTCGAGAGGCCGCATCTTCGGCCTGTTCCTGATTCTCATGGGCATCGAGCGTTTTCTCGTGGAAATCGTTCGAGCGAAGGATGACCGGTTCCTCGGCCCGTTTACGATCGCGCAGTTGATCAGTGTGATCATTCTGTTGATTGGAAGCGTCCTCATCCTGAACCGTAGCGCAGCGAAGGTTCAGGATCTCCGGTGACACCGCGCGGATGGATGCCTATGTCTACATCCTGAGCAACAAGAGCCATCGCCTGTACATTGGCGCGACGACGGACTTAGCTCGACGTGTTGCCGAGCACCGAAACAAGAAGTACGCCACGGCGTTTACCGCGCGCTATCACTTTGATCGTCTTGTCTACTACGAAGTTTTACCGGACTTTGCCGCAGCCCTGGAACGGGAGCGGGCCATGAAGCAGTGGCATCGCGCCCGAAAAGTGGCGTTGATCCAGGCGGAGAATCCGAACTGGCTCGACCTCACGCCGCGGTTGACTGACCTGTCGTTCTTGCGATGATCGGCGCGGTATGACCAGAGATCCTGACGCGCTTCGCCGTCAGGATTAATACTCTCCTACGCGTGCCACATACCCTTCAAAATTCCCCCTCATCTCCCCTAACGAATCCCCCCCAAACTTCTCGCGCATCGCATCGGCGAGCGCGATCGCCAGCATCGCTTCGCAGACGACGCCGCAGGCGGGGACGGCGGTGACGTCGCTTCGTTCCCATTGGGAGCGGTGGGGCTCGTGCGTTTCGATGTCGACTGAGGGGAGACCGCGGCGGAGGGTGGAGATCGGCTTCATGTAGGCGCGCACGACGACGTCCTGTCCGTTGGTGACGCCTCCTTCGAGGCCGCCGGCTCGGTTTGAGGTGCGGTGGTAGCGATGTTCTTCGTCGAAGTAAATCGGATCGTGAACCTCGGAACCAACGCGTTGCGCGGCAGCGACTCCGTCACCGATGGCGACCGCTTTGACCGCGTGGATGGAGAGGATGGCCTGGGCGATGCGGCCGTCGAGTTTCTCGTTCCACTGCACGTAGGAGCCGAGGCCGATGGGGACGTTGTGGGCGGCGGCGACGATCGTGCCGCCGAGGGTCTCGCCAGCCTCGCGTGCTTTATCGACCTCGGCCACCATCGCGGCTTCGGCATCGCGATCGACTGCGCGCATCGGCGAGTCGTCGTCGACGGCGCCGAGGTCGTCCCAGGTTGTTGCGCGGTCGGGGTCGCCGGCGGGACCGATGGAGACGACTCCTGAGCGAAGCTCGATGCCGAACGCTCGCAGCAATTCTTTGGCGATCGCGCCGGCCGCGACGCGCGAGGCGGTCTCGCGGGCGGAGGCGCGCTCGAGGACGTCGCGCAGATCACGGCGGTCGTACTTCATGCCGCCGATCAAATCGACGTGGCCGGGGCGCGGCGCATGGACGCGGCGTTTGTGAGCTTCGTTAGCGTCGACTTCCCATACACCCATCGCCGCTTCCCAGTTCTTGAAGTCGGCATTACGAATGCTGATTGCGATCGGCGAGCCGAGCGTTTCGCCGCCGCGGACGCCGCCGACGATCTCGATCTCATCGTGCTCGATCTTCATCCGTCCGCCGCGGCCGTATCCATGCTGGCGGCGGGCAAGATCGCGGTTGATGCGCTCGCGGTCGAGGCGCACTCCGGCCGGGACGCCGGTGACGATGACGGTAAGTTGCGGTCCATGCGACTCGCCGGCGGAGAGGAAGGTGAAGTGCGACATCGTGCGGAAGTCTAGTAGATGCCGGGAATCAGCTGCTTCGAGCGCCGCATGTAATCGCGATAACGGTCGCCGAAGTGCTCGATCAGCGCCGACTCCTCGACGAAGATGCGGTAGGAGAAGCCGGCGATCGTCGCGGCCGCGATGATGGCCACGCTGAGCCAGTTGCGGAAGGCGAAGCCGAGCCCGATGAACGAGAGGAGCGAGCCGGTGTACGCGGGATGGCGAATGACGCCGTAGAGCCCGCGATCGACGAGCTCGTGACCCTCGCGGATGGAGACGTCGACCGTGAAGTAGCGCCACAGCGTGACGATGGCGATCGCGCGAATGATGATGCCGGTCACGATGAGTGCCATGCCAACCCAGAACAAAGCGCCTCCCATGCGTGTCGGCGGATACCGTTGCACCATCGACCCGGCAAACACGGCGATGGTGATGCCTCCCCACAGCAGCGCCAACGATCCGCGATCGCGACGCGAAGCATTGCCGCGAGCATGTTTGAGGACCATGACCACCAACTCCGAGGCGACCCAGAGGGCGGAGACGATGGCGAGGAGAGAGCTGTGACGCATGAGTGAATGGTACGGCGCTTGGGTGTTGGATGTTGCATCCGCAGATGACGCAGACGTACGCAGATTGGGGTCGCTTCCATGTCTTATCGGTGTACATCTGCGTCATCTGCGGATAAATGGTCCCCTCTGCTAACCTCATCCGCGATGGACAAGTCCACACTCCGCGGCCTCTTCCCCGTCACAAAGAACGTCGTCTACTTCAACCATGCCGCGGTCGGCCCGCTTTCGGTTCGCGCGTACGAGGCGATGGAACGGCACGCGCGCGATCAGCGTGACTTCGGCGCGCTGCACTGGCGCGACTGGTATGCCGAATATGTTCTTTTTCGCAACGCCGCCGCGCAGTTGATCGGCGCGGAGCCGGGCGAGATCGCCATCCTCAAGAACACCTCGGAGGGCCTGTCATTCGTTGCCGAGGGTTTCCGATGGGAGCGGGGAGACAACGTCGTCACCACCGACCTCGAGTTCCCATCCAACTCCACACCGTGGAGAAAACTTGACAGGCGAGGGGTGGAAACGCGCGTCGTGCGGAGTCACGATGGCGCGTTCACGGTCGATGATGTCGAGCAACACATCGATGAACGAACGCGCATCGTCAGCGTTTCGTCGGTGGCGTTTCACAACGGCTTCGCCGCGGACCTCGACGCCATCGGCGCGTTGTGCGCGCGGCGCGGCGTGCTCTTTTGCGTGGACGCCATCCAATCGATCGGCGTCCTTCCGATGGACGTGCGCCGCTCGAACATCGCCTTTCTCGCCGCGGACGGCCACAAGTGGATGTGCGGCGCCGAGGGGGCGGCGATCTTCTTCGTGGCGGCGGAACATCGAGACAAACTCGAAGTGCTCGAGAACGGCTGGACGAACATCGAGCGAAAGGGGAAGTTCATCGACTGTCCGATCGATCTCCTGCCGGACGCGCGTCGCTTCGAGGCCGGATCACTCAACACGAACGGTATCTACGGCTTGCGCGCGGCGATCGACCTGCTGCTCGAGATCGGAATCAACGACATCGCCGAAGAGAGCACGCGCATCGCCGCGCTGCTCGCCGAACGACTCGACGCCATCGGCTGGCAGGTTGCGTCACCGCGTCCGATCCGCTCCGCAATCGTCGGCGCCTTGCCGCCATCGTCCGAACCGTCGCTGCTCAAATGGCACCGCTTGCTGGAAGAGCACGGCGTCGTCTCCGCCCCACGCGAAGGGATGCTGCGCTTCGCCCCTCATTTCTACAACGATGAGCAAGAGGTGGAGCGCGTGATCGCGGTTTTGAAAACGATTGTTTGAACCACAGAGACACAAAGGACACAGAGTTGGAGTCGCATTCTCTGTGCTCTCTGCGTCTCTGTGGTGATGCCTTTACGACTCTACAAATCGGAGAGTCGCCGCACCCTCTTCCATAGGCACAGCCCAACCCGCTTGACCCTCCCGCACCAACCGCGCATCATCCCTTCATGTCCCTCATGACGATTCTCCTCAGCGTGGCCGCCCTCATCATTGGCGCGGTCGCAGGGTGGGTGGTGGCGAGCGCGAGGAAGAGCGGCGACGTCCAGCGCGCCGAGGCCGAGCGCGATCTCGCGCGGGCGGAGCGTGAGCGTAGCGAAACCGCCGTCATCGAAGCGCGCCGCTTTGCCGCCTCCGAATCCCACGCCCGCGCCGTTGCCGAGACCCAGGCCAGCTTCCTCGGCGACGCCCGCAAACAGATGGAAGAGGCCTTCGCCGCCACGGCGCAAAAAGCCCTCGCATCGATCAGCACCTCCTTCCTCGATCTGAACAAAGCGCACATGGACGGTTCGAAAGGCGAGATGGTCGCGTCGCTCGACACGAAGAAAGCCGAGATCGACACGATGCTGCAGCCGCTGCGCGACATGCTCGGCCGCTACGCCGGCGATCTGCAGAAGAGCGAGCACACGCGCAACGAGGCCTACGGCGGATTGCAGGAACAGATCCGCGCTCTTCTCAGCGCGCAGGAGGGTGCCCAGCGCGAGGCTTCGCGTCTTGCCAATGCGCTGGCATCGCCGACGGTTCGCGGTTCGTGGGGAGAGAACTCCCTGCGCCGCTGCATCGAGCTGGCAGGAATGAGCGAGCTGTGCGACTTCGACGTTCAGGAGACCTTCCTGACGGACGAGGGACGCCGCCTTCGTCCCGACGTCGTCGTCCATCTGCCCAACAAGAGGATCATCGCCATCGACGCGAAAGTGCCGCTCAGCGACTACAGCGTCGCCGCCAACGCCACCGAGGAAGCGCGCAAGCTCGAAGCGCTGACAGCTCACGCGCGTACGTTGCGCCGGCACATTGATGCTCTGAGCCGCAAGGACTACCAACTCAACATCGGCGACAGCCTCGACTTCACAGTGATGTTCCTGCCGGGCGAGCATTTCCTCTCCGCCGCGCTGGTCACCGATCCGATGCTCTTCGAGTACGCGGTCGAGAAGAAGATTTACCTTGCGTCACCAACAGTACTTCTGCCGCTGCTGCGCGCCGTGGCCGCCGGTTGGAAAGCGGAACGCACCGAGGAGAACGCCAAGAAGATGCACGACGCGGGCGTCGAGCTCTTCAACCGCTTCGTCAAAGTGATGGACCTGATCACCGATATCGGCTCGGCGCTGGCGAAAACGGTCGAGCAGTACAACAAAGCGATCCGCTCGATTGACACGCGCCTCTGGCCGAAAGGTCAGGAGCTGCAGCGCATGGCCGGCAGCGGCCAGGAGCTGGAAGCGCTGTCGCAAGTGGACACGCTGCCGTTGGAGTCCTCGAAACTGCGGCTGACGATGCAAGGGGAGGAACCTGCTGAGGTGGTGCCTTTCAGGGAGTAGGTTGTCGGGAGTCGGGGGTCGTAGAAGAACCGAGGCATTCTCGACTTCCGACTCCCGACAACCGCTTCCACCCCCCACTCCCCAAAACCCACACTCCACCTATGCTATCCTCCGCCCGCCATGAACTTCCCCGCGCATGAGGTCAACGAGTCGACGAGCTGTCCGGTCGACTCGTGTCTTTGGCTCTGACCCCCTCCCAACCCTGACCTCGCGGTGCCCTTGGCGTAGCTCCTGATTCCCGTCTGTCCACCCGCCGACGTTCAGGAGCTGCCATGATCACTGTTGTCGATAACTACGATTCATTCACCTACAACCTGGTGCAGCAGATCGAGAAGATCTCTGCGTTCGAGTTGCAGGTCATCCGCAACGACGCCTTCGATGTCGACGCTCTGCTCGACCAGGAGCCGGAGGCAATCGTGATCTCGCCCGGTCCCGGCACGCCGTCGCGTGCGGGCCGCATCCTCGATCTGATCCGCTCCAACGAGTCCATCCCGCTGCTCGGCATCTGCCTCGGGCATCAGGCGATCGGCGAAGCATTCGGAGGACGCATCGTGCGAGGGCGCGTGCCGGTTCACGGAAAGCTCAGCGACGTTCGCCACGAGGGACGCGGACTTTTCACCGGCTGTCCGACGCCGATGCAGACCGCGCGCTATCACTCGCTCGTCGTCGATCGCGAGTCGATGCCGGATGAATTACGCATCGACGCCGAGACCGACGATGGCGTGATCATGGCAATCGCCCACCGCGACCGGCCGATCTACGGCATCCAGTTTCATCCTGAATCGTATGGCACCGAGGGAGGGGATCGGCTGATTGCGAACTTCCTGTTGGAGGTGCGGCAATGATCGACACCGCCATCCGCAAAGTCGTCGACGGCAAGGACCTCGGGCGCGACGAAATGCACGAGGTCTTCGGCGAAGTCATGGACGGCCGCGCCACCGATGTGCAGAAAAGTGCGCTGCTGATCGCGCTCCGAATGAAGGGCGAGACCTCCGAGGAGATCACCGGCGCCGCTCTGGCCATGCGCGAGCGCGTGAGCCCGCTGACCGTTGACCGCGAACGGATCATCGATACCTGCGGCACCGGCGGCGACGGACGAGGCACGTTCAATGTCTCGACGATCGCAGCGCTCGTTGCGGCCGGCGCCGGCGCCTCGGTGGCGAAGCACGGCAACCGCGCGGTGTCGTCGTCGTGTGGCAGCGCCGACGTCCTGGCCGAGCTTGGCGTGGCTATCGACCTCGACGCCGCTCGGATGAGCGAAGTGCTAAGCCGCACGGGTATCTCGTTTCTCTTCGCGCCGAAGCTGCACCCGGCGATGGGCGCGGTGGCAGGCATCCGGCGCGAGCTCGGCGTCCGCACGATCTTCAACGTCCTCGGGCCATTGACGAACCCCGCGTTCGCGCGGCGGCAGGTGCTCGGCGTCTATTCGCTCCATCTCGTCGAGATTCTCGGCCGCGTGTTGCTGGCCCTCGGCGCGGAGCACGCGTTGGTCGTTCACAGCGCAGACGGGCTCGATGAGATTTCGATCTCCGCGGCGACGTACGTCTGCGAAGTGCGCGATGGCGATGTGCGCGGATTCGAGCTGACACCGGAAGAGATCGGAGCGGGACGTCATGTGATGGCGGAAATCTCCGGAGGCGACGCGCGAGAGAACGCACGGATCGCCCGTGAGGTCCTCGGCGGCGCGGACGGAGCACGCCACGAGATCGTTGCCGCGAATGCCGGAGCGGCCTTGTATGTGTCGGGCGCGGCCCCGACGATTCGCGAGGGCGTAGCGATGGCACGCGAATCGATCAGCAGCGGTCAGGCGATGACGAAGTTGCAGGAGTTGGTGGCGGTGACGAATGAGCTGGCGTAGATCGGACACTCAGACTCTTTCCGCACGTCTTTCCAATCGAGCCTATCGCACGACTCTCCAATCGAGCGCCTTCTCCCCCACGCTTTTTGTGGGGGAGAAGGTGGCGAAGCCGGATGAGGGGGTGTTGCAAGAGAACCGCGTCAGCGCGTGTGGCAGGTTTTTGACATGGCTCGAACGACGCGTGATTGATCGCGCTGCGCATTTGCTCCCCCCTCATCCGTCCTTCGGCCACCTTCTCCCCCCGCAAAAAGCGCGGGGGGAGAAGGCGCTCGATTGGAAAGAGCTTCAAGAAAGAGGAAGAGCTGAAGCAAGCGGTGCACGGAGAGTGTGCGAACTGCCGGGACGGCGGCGTTTCGTATGACCATCCTCGACGAGATCGTCTCGCGCACGCGCGCGCGCCTCGGCGGCGAAGCGCCGCCTGACCGCGCGGCGGCGGAGCGTGCCGCGCGGAACAGGCGCTCGTTCGCGTTGACGGAGGCCTTGAAGCGCGAAAGCGTCAACGTCATTGCCGAGATCAAGTCAGCGTCGCCTTCGGCCGGACCGATTGTCGAGAATCCGGATGTCGAAGGTATCGCGGCGGCGTACAAAGAAGGCGGTGCCGCTGCCATCTCCATCGTTACAGAGCCTGACTTCTTTCGCGGTTCCCGAGGATGGATCGAGCGGGCGGCGCGATCAAGCGGCCTTCCCGTGCTGATGAAAGACTTCATCGTCGATGAGTCGCAGCTCATTCGTGGCGTTGCCGCCGGCGCGAGCGCGATTCTGCTGCTGGCGTCGCTGCTCGATGCAACCCAGATTCGCGACTTCATCGCCTGCCTCGACGAGTTTTCCTGCGATGCCCTCGTCGAGGTGCACGACGAGGCTGAGCTGGCGCGGGCGGTGGGTGGGGGGGCCCGCATCATCGGCGTCAACAACCGCAATCTGCGCGACTTTAGCGTCGACCTCGGCGCGTCGGAACGGCTGGCGCGGCAGATGCCGGAAGGCGCGCTACGCGTCGCCGAGAGCGGGATCAAAACGCGCGCCGACGTCGACCGGCTCCGCGCCGCCGGCTTCGATGCCTTTCTCGTCGGCGAATCGCTGTTGCGGCAGAATGACCGCGCCGCAGCGGTGCGGCAACTGGTGATGGCGCCATGACCAAAATCAAAATCTGCGGCATTACCAACGAAGATGACGCGCTCTTCTGCGCCGAATGCGGCGCCGACTTTCTCGGCTTCATTTTCGTTCCCGGTTCGCCGCGCTTCATCGAGCCGGAAAAGGCAGGCGCGATCGCGGCGCGGCTTCGCGAAAGCAGCAACTCATCGAAGATCGTCGGCGTGTTTCGCGATGCTTCCAACGACTACATCCGCGAGATCAAAGGAGTCGCTGGTCTCGATCTCGTTCAATTACACGGCAGCGAGATTGACGACGACATTCGCGAGCTCGGCATCCCCGCGATCAAGACGCTGCATGTCGCTGGCGCCCTTCCTGACACGCACGCCACGCCCACCGCGGCGTGGCTTCTCTTCGACACATACGATGAACAGCGCGCTGGCGGCACCGGCCGCCGTTTTGACTGGTCGCTCATGGCGACGTATGAGCGATCCAAGCCTTTCTTTCTTTCCGGCGGACTCAATCCCGACAACGTCGTCGCGGCGATCAGCATGGTGCGTCCCGACGCCATCGACATCGCCAGCGGCGTCGAAGCCAGGCCGGGCATCAAAGATCACGCCGCAGTGGCGCGTCTGTTCGAGCGCGTGAGGAGACCATGACTCGATCCGAGACGCGCCCGCGCGCGGGTTCACTACCCGACCGCCGCGGCTACTTTGGCGAGTTCGGCGGCCGCTACGTGCCCGAGACACTGATGGCGGCGCTCGACGAATTCGAAGCTGCGTATCGCAACCTTCGCCGCGACCGCGCGTTCCAAAGTGAGCTCGATGATGTGCTGCGCGACTTCGTCGGGCGGCCTACGGCGCTCACCGAAGCGAAGCGGTTTGCCGAAGCGTGCGGCGGGATGCGGCTGTTTCTGAAACGCGAGGATCTTAATCACACCGGCGCGCACAAGATCAACAACGCCATCGGCCAGGCGCTCATCGCCAAACGGATGGGCAAGCAACGCATCATCGCCGAGACCGGCGCCGGACAGCACGGTGTTGCCACCGCCACGGCCTGCGCGCTCCTCGGCCTCGACTGCGTCGTCTACATGGGCGAGGTTGACATGGCCCGCCAGGAGCTCAACGTCTTCCGCATGCGCCTCCTCGGCGCCGAAGTCGTTCCCGTTTCCAGCGGCAGCCGCACGCTGAAGGACGCGATCAATGAAGCGATCCGCGACTGGGTGACGAATGTCCGCACGACGCACTACATCATCGGCTCGGTCCTCGGGCCGCATCCCTACCCGCTGGTCGTGCGCGATTTTCAATCCGTGATCGGGCGCGAGGCGCTTGGCCAACTGAAGAAACGAACCGGTGCGGTTCCGGACGTCGCCGTCGCTTGCGTCGGCGGCGGATCGAACGCCATCGGTCTCTTCTACGAGATGCTGCAACACGATTCGATTCGCTTCATCGGCGTTGAAGCGGGAGGGCGCGGTCCAGCCCTCGGCCAGCACGCCGCACGATTCAGCGGCGGTGCCCTCGGCGTCCTTCACGGCACGCGGTCGATGGTGTTGCAGGACGAGTTCGGACAGATCGCAGAGACGCATTCGATCTCCGCTGGCCTCGATTACCCCTCCATCGGTCCCGAGCACGCCTATCTGCAGCAGATCGGCCGCATCGAATACTACGATTGCAGCGATGACCTCGCCCTCGAGGCGTTTCACAAACTGAGCGAGCTCGAAGGCATCATCCCCGCCCTCGAATCCTCCCACGCCCTCGGCTGGCTCCTGCGCAACGGCGCTTCGATCGGCCGCGAGAAAATCGTGGTCGTGAACCTCAGCGGACGCGGCGACAAAGATGTGCCGCAGATCGCCGCGCTGGAGATGACGCGATGAGCGGGAACGTGATGAGACGGAGCGCAATGAGAAGGAACCCTGCAAGCGCAAGCACGGCGCTGACGCTCACGGCTGTGCTGCTGGCGCAACCCCAACAATCGAGCGCCCTTCTCCCCCGCGCTTTTCAGCGGGGGAGAAGGTGCCGAAGGCGGATGAGGGGGCTCTTCAGTAGACCCGGATGTGACACTACAAGCCCCTTTCGCTTGCCGGGAGCGAGCGCATCATCTAATGACAAGCGCCCCGCATTTGGAACTACCCCCTCATCCGCCTTCGGCACCTTCTCCCCCACAAAAAGCGTGGGGGAGAAGGACGCTCGATTGGGGAGTCTGTGGCAATTCAGCATTTCTCGCGCGAATGCGAAGCACCTTCTTGGGGTGGCCGCATGAACCGAGTACGAAAACTCTTTACCCGTCTTCGTGCCGGACATCGCTGTGGATTGATCGCTTACGTCACCTGCGGCGACGGTCCGACCGTCGAGATCGTTCACGCGCTGGAAGATGCGGGCGCGGATGCGATCGAGCTTGGTGTTCCCTTCTCTGATCCGATCGCCGACGGCCCGGTCATCCAGATGGCCGCCCAGCGCGCGTTGAAGAACGGGACGAACATCGGCGACGTCTTCGCCATCGCGGACGAGGTCCGGACGCGCAGCGATATTCCGTTGATTGCCTTCTCCTATCTGAATCCCGTTCTGCGATACGGCGTCGACAGATTCGCGGACGATGCCGCAACGGCCGGCATCGATTCGGTGCTTTTGACGGATCTGCCAACCGAAGCAGCGGCGGAGGTTAGACCGTCATTCAGAAAGCGCGGGTTGGGATCGATTTTCCTTCTCGCCCCGACTTCGAGCGACGCACGGATCGCGGCCGTGAATCGAGTCAGTGACGACTTCATCTACTACGTCTCGACGACGGGCGTCACCGGAACCCGCAACGAGCTCGATCCGACGCTTCTGACGCGTCTCGACGAGGTTCGTGCTCGCGTCACGAAGCCGCTTGCAGTCGGCTTTGGCATCTCGCAGCACGTTCATTACGAGTTGCTGCGCGATCACTGCGACGCCATCGTCGTCGGCAGCGCCATCGTACGCGCGGTTGCGAGCGGCGACGCTGCGGGAGCGCCGGGCCGCGCAGCCGCGGTCGTCAAAACGATTCTTGACAGAGACGCGCCTGCGCCCTTACTCTCACCCGCCACATGACCCGCACCGCCCAGCGTTTTGCGTATTACTACGGCTACTTTACGTAAGCGTGGGGCATATCGCGCCCCGCTACGGAGGGGTGCTGACCGCTGAGTCGATCCGAACCTCTTCCCGCGCGGCAAGAGGTTTTTTCTTATGGATCGAACGGACGCAGAACAAGAGCTCACCCGCCTTCGCGACGCCATCGACCGCGTCGACGAGGTCATCGTGCGCCTCCTCAATCAACGCGCGAAATACGCGATCGAGATCGGTGAGATCAAGGCCGTTCTCGATATGCCCATCTACGCCCCCGAGCGCGAGAAGCAGGTCCTCCTGCACGTCGAGCGCACCTCGGACGGCCCACTCGATCCAGCGACTGTGAGGCGTCTTTTTGAACGAATCATCGATGAATCGCGGCGCGTAGAGCGGCAGGCTACGAATCGCAGCTAGACATCAGGTAGACAGGGGCAGGGAGGATTTCATGGTCATTGTGATGGAAAAACACGCGTCGGACACCGACATCGAGCACGTCGTTGCAGTGCTCAGCGAGCGCGGCTTCGACGTACATCGCTCCACCGGTGCGGACCAGACCGTCCTGGGCGTCGTCGGCGATGTTGCCAGCGTCGACCCGCGCGAGTTCGGGGTGCTGCACGGCGTTCAGGAAGCGGTCCGCGTCAGCGAGCCGTACAAGCTCTCCAGCCGCTCGTTCCGGCGCGAGAAAACGATCGTCAAGGCGCGCGGCGTCTCCATCGGCGGCAGCGACGTTGTGGTCATGGCTGGCCCATGTACGATCGAGAACGAACGGCAAATGTTCGAGACGGCGCGCCGCGTGGCCCGCGCCGGAGCGCGCGTACTGCGCGGCGGTGCGTACAAGCCGCGCACTTCGCCGTACGCGTTTCAGGGAATGGGCATCGAAGGACTGAAACTTCTGCGCGCTGCCGGCGACGAGAACAACATGGCCACGATCTCCGAGGTCATGGAGATCAGCCAGATCGAAGCGATGCTCGATTATGTGGACATCCTGCAGGTCGGCGCGCGCAACATGCAGAACTACAACCTGTTGTCGGCCCTTGGCCAGATCCGCAAGCCGGTGCTCCTCAAGCGCGGCATGTCCGCCACGATTCAGGAATGGCTGCTGGCGTCGGAGTACATCCTCTCCGGCGGCAACTACGACGTCATCCTCTGCGAGCGCGGCATCCGCACCTTCGAGACCTACACGCGCAACACCCTCGACATCTCAGCCATCCCGGTCATCAACAAACTCTCGCACCTGCCGATCATCGCCGACCCCTCGCACGCCGTCGGCCGCCGCGACAAAGTGATGCCCCTGGCCCGCGCCATCGTCGCCGCCGGTGCGGACGGCGTCCTGATCGAGGTCCATCACGAGCCAGAAAAAGCCGTCTGCGACGGCCCCCAATCGCTCTACCCCGACCAGTTCGCAAGACTGATGGACGAACTGCGGATCATCGTCCCGGCAGTGGGGCGGACATTGTGATGGGGGAGTCAGCGTAGCGCGAGCGAACGTAGCGCCGGCGGCTCGCCGGCTGGTCCGCCGCCGGCCCGGCGGCATTGCCATTCAGCGGAGGTCGAAGGATCACAGCGCCGGCTGCGCCCGCAACCCAAAATGACCCGGGCGCGCCTGCGAGCGCGCCCGGGCCACAGACTCCTCTACTCTACGCTTTCGGTGCCGTGGACGTGTCGTGGGTTGGTGGCGGCGTCGCTGGAGGGGCCTGCGTCGTCTTCTTGCGGCGCGCGGCGCCTTTCAGCCGTTTGACCTCCTCGACGTGCGGCACGAGCACCGCCCTTGCCGGGTCCTTGGCGAGCTGCGACCCGATCGTGTACGCCTGCATGGCGATGAGCCCGAGCCGTTGACGGCGAATGAGGTTTGCGCCCTCGAGGCCATTCAGGAACGCGCGCGCCTCATCGACCGCGGCGTCCCAGCGGAGCGAGTCGTCCTGCAACTGACGGACTTCGTCGAGCGGCTGCCCGATCGCCTCCGATACGTTGTCGAGCACGCCGATGACGTTGATCGATGCCTCGACGATGGTCTTCGGCTGTCTCCGGAGACGCTTTTTGAGCAGCTTGCGCTGCTCCTTCGACAACGGCGCGAGGTCGTCGATCTGCGACCCGATGGCGCGCAACTGCGCGATGACCGCTTCGGGGGCCATCCTGGCCGGATCAGGGTTTGATGGAACAGGGGTGGTATTACTCATGACGTAGTCTCCCTATGCGAGCTAGGCCGGAGGTGACGTCACGACTCGTCGACAAGTGCGAGCGGCCACCGGCTGGAAATCCCGGCCACGCGCCGATTCTTCCGGTTGATGTTTGCCCGAGGCGTGTACACACCTCGGGTGCCCGCGGCAGGAGGAGATCAACTCAACTCCCGCGCCGGTACAGGTCTGATGTGCTTATCCAGCACGCCCGTACCGCCGACAGCCGCCAAAGCCGGAGGTCTTACGATCTTCGACTTTGTAGCAAAAGATATAAGCCGGTTGAGACGTGATGTCAAGGGCACTGTGGAGACAAGTGCGGGTTGTAACGCTGCCGCAGTTTGTGCGCGCACCTGCGCACCGAGGTGACCGCGTTGCTGTCCTTCATGGCCACATGTGCGGCGCAAGGTGACCGCATTGCGGCCCTTCATGTCCGCACGTACGGCGCAAGGTGACCGCATTGCGGCCCTTCATGGCCGCACGTGCGGCGCAAGATGACCGCATTGCGGCCCTTCATGTCCGCACGTGAGGCGCGAGTTGACCGCATTGCGGCCCTTCGTGTCCGCACGTGCGGCGCAAGTTGACCGCATTGCTGCCCTTCATGACCGCATTGCTGCTCTTCATGTCCGCACGTGCGGCGCAAGATGACCGCATTGCGGCTCTTCATGTCCGCATGTGAGGCGCGAGTTGACCGCATTGCTCCACGCCGTGTCCGCACTGCGGCCCGAGGTGACAGCGTTGCCGTACGCCGTATCCGCACTGCGGCCCGATGGCGCAACGCTACGCGCGCCGTTTCCGAACGTGTGCACCGGAGGCGCAACGTTGCTGCGCGCCGGGTTCCACACGTGCGCGCCGAGGGTGTAGCGCTGGCGACACTGGAATGCACAGACGTGTGTTGCCACGTCTCGGGGTCGACGGTCTCGACGCCGTCGCCACGATGAAGTCGTGATCATGGTTCATGGATGGGATGGAGTAGGAAATCCGCTAGCGTCTTGTCGCCACGAGTGAAACCGTGTCGATCCCCGACCCGCAACATGGGCCGGAAGTTGGACCGGTTAGCGTTGCCCTGATCACACCGTTCGATACGCTGCCCGTGCCGTCGAGGGTGTACATACATGCGGTGAAGCCATTCCTCAGCGAAAGGTCGATCGCCGATCCCTTCACAGTCCCTCGCACAGTCGGGAGGTCAGGATTGATATTCGCAGAGAACGCGCACCCGTTCTGCCGAAGCTCCCAGCTCGCCAGGTAAACGCCGGTGGGACAATGCCCCTCGTACACCACATCGTAGATGCCCGAAACATCGGCACAGCCGGCAGGCGGGACTACTGCACGACCCCGTCCCACGCGAGTCGCCTCGGTGGTTACCGGGTGTGCGCTTTGCGCCGATTGCATCGGAGAGGTCGGCAACTCCTGTGAGCAGCCGGCAAAGAGCAGAGCCACGACGACAACCGCGAGCGCTTTCATATCGAAGAGAATGATACTCGTCGTAATCCGAGAGGGGTCAGGTCGAAACCGAAACTGACGACAGCTTGCATCGAGCGGAATGGTCGTAGCGAAGTGTCGTCAGTTTCGGTTTCGACCTGACCCCTCTCGGTTCGTGCCAATCACGCGACGTTGGGGAGGTCTTTGATGCCGGATCCGCGGCTCACCGTCATGGGGAGTTTCGTTGCCGATCTCGCGTTCCGAGCGCCGCGTCTGCCCGCCTGGGGTGAGACGGTCATGGGTTCCCAGTTCCGCCTCGGACCCGGCGGGAAGGGATCGAATCAGGCCGTTGCGGCCGCGCGCCTCGGCGGAACAGTCACCTTCATCAGCAAGCTCGGGCGCGATCCGTTCGGCGAACTGGCGCGCCGTACGTACAAGGAAGAGCGCATCGACACTCGCTTCGTTTTCGAAACGCTCGATCATCCGACAGGCGGTGCAGCCGTCATCGTCGATGATGCAACGGGGGAGAACGCGATCGTCGTCGTGCCCGGCGCCGGTTTTCACGTGACCTCCGGCGACATCGATCAGGCCCGTGACGCCATCGTCCGGTCCGCCGTCTTCATGACGCAGCTCGAGCTCTCGCTCGACGCCGTCGAGTACGGACTGCAGGTGGCGAAGTCTCTGGGCGTTCCGACGATCCTGAATCCTGCGCCCGCGTTGTCGCTTCCCGATCGCATCTATCCGTTTTGCGACTACATCACGCCGAACGAAACGGAAGCGGCGATCCTCGCGCAACAGCCGGTGACGGATCGACGAAGCGCGGAGCGCGTGGCGGAGATTCTGCTGTCGCGCGGCGCCGGCAACGTCGTGGTCACGCTCGGCGCGCAGGGTGCTCTCGTCAAGACGGCGAAGGTGACGCAGCATGTGCCAGCCATCGATGCCGGCCCGGTCGTCGAGACCACGGGCGCAGGCGACGCCTTCAACGGCGGTTTCGCTGTCGCTCTGGCGGAAGGTCTCGACATCGTCGCTGCGACACGCTTCGGTTGTGCCGTGGCCGGAATCTCGGTCACGAGGCACGGCACGGCTACCTCGATGCCGAAGCGCTCGGAAGTCGACGCGCTGTTGAAGAGCCTCTCGTGATGCGATATTGCTGGCCGCAACGAAGGGCGATTCCAGTCACTATGCTGGCTGGTCATTACGAGGTGGAGACGCCGAAACCGGCTGAGACGGGTCATGCCGAAAGCGAAAGTGACGGCGCCTCGCGAACCGTTTCGCTGCTCGACCTTGCACATCAATCGCGCCGTTGACCTTGGCTTTCTGTCCCAAGTCAGTCGCTGACAACCTCAACGCCGAGTGCACGTGCGGTGCGCAGTGCGCATCCAATGGGGTCCTTATTCACTTCGTGTTCCCAAAAACGGATCACTGTCCACCCATCCGCCTCGAGCCTGCGGTTGTTCCGGATATCGCGCTCGTGGTTCGTTCGTCGCTTCTCGGACCAGTACTCCAAGTTGGACTTGGGTGCGCGACCGTCAGGGCAGTCTGGACATGAATGCCAGAAACACCCATCCACGAACACCGCGACTCGCTTTTTCCCGAATGTGATGTCTGGCCTGCCAGGTATCTTCGAATGGAGACGGTAACCACGCAAGCCGCTCAGCCAGAGGAGCTTCCGAAGGATGATTTCAGGCTTTGTGTTCGTCGCCCGAATCCTTGACATGTTGAACGATCGGGTAGCTCTGTCGTGGACGTCCATCGGCGTGTTTTCTACGAGAAGTAGAAGGTCTTGCGCTCACGAAAGCTTCCGGTACACTGAGCTTGATGCCGACGGTATTCGAAATTTGCGCGGGAGCAGGCGGACAGGCCATTGGGCTTGAAGCCGCAGGTTTCGACTGCGTCGCGGCCGTCGAGCTTGACCATCACGCTTGCGAGACGCTCCGCCTCAATAGGCCGGAGTGGAACGTGGTCGAGGAAGATGTTCGTAAGGTTGATGGCACCCGGTATCGGGGTCAGGTCGACCTGCTGGCCGGCGGCGTACCTTGTCCCCCGTTTTCTATCGCCGGGAAGCAGCTCGGCAGCGATGACGAGCGCGATCTCTTCCCCGAAGCCCTCCGGCTTGCCGCTGAGATGCAACCGCGTGCGATCATGCTCGAGAATGTTCCCGGGTTTGCGTCAGAGAAGTTCCGCGAGTATCGCCGCGGCCTCTTTGCCCGGCTCAAGCGACTTGGTTACATCGCTGACTTTAGGATTCTCAACGCATCGAGCTTCGGTGTTCCCCAACTTCGACCACGCTGCGTCGTGGTTGCGCTGAAAGCCGACGACCTCGACTACTTCCGATGGCCGGAAGCGAATGGGCTCGTCGCTTCAAGCGTCGGCGAGGTTCTCTCTGACCTGATCGCGGCCGGCGGCTGGCGCGGCGTCACCAAGTGGATGCGCCGTGCGAATGGAATTGCTCCGACGGTCGTCGGCGGGTCGAAGAAGCACGGTGGACCCGATCTTGGGCCGACGCGAGCCCGGGCTCAGTGGGCGCAGTTAGGCGTCGACGGCCTCGGAATCTCGGACGCGGCGCCAGATCGGGATTTCCCCGTCGATGCGATGCCGAAACTCACCGTTCGCATGGTTGCGAGGATTCAGGGTTTCCCCGACTCCTGGCAGATCGCCGGTCGGAAGACGGCCGCATACCGGCAAGTGGGAAACGCCTTTCCGCCGCCGGTCGCAGAGAAGGTTGCCGAGGCGATCCGTCGCGCTTTCGAGCGCGTGTATGAAGTCCCACTCGACGGAGAGCAGATTCGTATCTTCGGTCGCAAGCGGGCAGCCACCTCCTGAGCGCGTGGAATCTGTCCTACAAGTTCTACAGATCGTAGAGTAGGCTTCCTCAGCGATCGATGACGCCGGTTCAGTAAGCTTGGTGTCGTCGCGCGCCGGACATGCCCGGACAACACCAGAACGACGAGATACTTCTCCTGATCTCCAACGCGCTCCTGAAGTCCGCGGGCGGGTTAACAAAACTCTCTCTGGAGGTGGGGGAGCTTCTCCGTGAATGCTTCGACGGGGTCATCAAGACTCCGAAGACGGGGCGGCGACTCTACGAGGAGCTTGAGAAGACAGAGAAGACGCACATCGGCACCTGCGTCGAGATCGAGCTCCGTCACCGCCTGAAGCTCGCACGCGGCAAAATGCTGGACTGCGAGATCGCCGGACTTGAAGTAGACATCAAGTTCAGCGTTGGTACGTCTTGGATGATCCCTCCAGAAGCGTTTGCCAGACCATGCATCATCATCTCTGCCGACGAGAAGAATGCGCGCTGCTGCTTCGGCTTCTTCATCGCGCAGGGTGAATACCTGAGTGCGGGCAACCGCGATAAGAAGTGCAGCATCAACAAATTGGGGCGAGAGAGCATACGGTGGCTCCTGAAAGACGAACCGTACCCACCGAACTTTTGGCAGTCGGTACCCCGAGACGTCGCAGACCAGATCGCATCCGGCCGGAGTGGGAACGATCGGATGATCACGCTCTTTCGCGAGGTAATGGACCAGCCGATCAGCCGTAAGGTGATTGAGGATGTCGCAGCGCAAAAAGATCCCACAAGGCGCGTCCGGGGCGACAAGACACGCGGAACGCGGAACCGCCTCGCGAAAGACTCGATCATTCTGCTGTGTGGCGATTGGTCCGAAGCCCAGGAGTTCATCAGCAGCGCCGGCCTGCCATCGCTAGGCAAGAGTGAGTTCATGTCCCACCGCGTGGTTGGAGATGAAGTCGCGCTCGCCAAGAAACTCGGTTTGCTATAGCCGCCTGGGATTGAGTTGGTGTCCTATCTGGAACCCCAACTAACGGGCGCGCGCGAGAGAGTTTTCGGTAAGTTGGTTTCCCCGATGCGACCGCAACCTTAACGTCTCGATTGGCGTCGTTCCCATCGCCAATTTCGTGACCCAGCGCACGTCCGCCCATCCTTCGCCCGCGCAGAATGAAATCCGCATGAAAGCCCTCCTCCTCGCCGTCACGCTTGCCAATCCCATTCTCTTCGTGACGCAGGTGCCGGTTCCTGGCGACTTCACCACCGTTGCGTCGACGTTTGGCAACCATCTGGCCGCGGTGGCGGAGGCGCCGCGTGGGGGGGATCTTTGGATCCGGTATCCCGATGGGACGACGAAGAACCTCACGCGGGCGGCGGGGTTCGGGAACGGCGGGATGCAGTCCGCGGCGTCGATCGCCGTGCGCGAGCCGTCGGTGCACTGGAGCGGGACGAAGGCTCTCTTCAGCATGGTCATCGGGGCGCCTTCGCAGCAGTATGTCTGGGAGACCTACTACTGGCAGATTTACGAGATCACAGGACTCGGCGAGAACGAGACGCCGGTCATCCGCAAGATCCCCAATCAGCCGGCGAGCTACAACAACGTCAGTCCGTTCTATGGCACCGACGACCGCATCCTCTTTACGTCCGACCGCCCCCGCAGCGGCGAACGGCATCTCTACCCGCAGCTCGATGAGTACGAAGAGGCGCCGACCGTCACCGGACTCTGGAGCCTCGATCCCGTGGCCGGCGATCTGCGGATGCTCGACCACACGCCGTCGGGGCTCTTCACTCCGTCGATCGACAGCTTCGGCCGTGTGATCTTCACGCGATGGGATCACCTGCAGCGCGACCAGCAGGCCGACACCGATGCGACGGAAGGTGGCTCGTATGGGACGTTCGACTACGCGGACGAATCAGCGAGCGCGGCGCGTCTCGATCAGCGCGTGGAGATCTTTCCCGAGCCGCGCAGCAGCCGGACCGATCTTCTCGCCGGCACCAACCTCGAGGGGAACAGCATCAACCACTTCTTTCCGTGGGAGATCAATGAGGATGGGACATCCGAGGAGACGGTGAACCATGTGGGGCGCCACGAGCTCTTCGGGTACTTCAACCGGAGCATGAACGACAGCGGGCTTTCGGAGTTCAATGGCGACGTTAATCGGGCAAACCAGAACATCGTCGACAGCCTTTTCCAGTTGCACGAGGATCCGACTCGGCCGGGCGTCTACTATGGCGTCGATGCGCCTGAGTTCCAGACCCACGCCTCGGGACAGATCGTCCGCTTCGCCGCGGAGCCGTCGCGAACGGCGGACAACATCGCCATCACGTACATCACCCCTCGCTCGACGCGCGACGTCGCGCAGGGCACGCCGGCGGCCGACGCGTCGGGGCACTATCGCGATCCGCTGCCTCTCGCGGACGGGACGTTCCTCGCGGTGCATACGAGCGAGTTGCGCGGGGACAACAACGACGGCTCGCGCGCGGCGCCGACGTCGCGATACGCATTCCGCATCCGGACGATGACGCCTCAGGGCGGCGTCTACGTGCCCGGACAGGCTCTGACTCAGGGCATCCAGGGAAGCGTGTCGTACTTCGATCCCGACGTATTAGTGACTTGGTCGGGCGAGATGTGGGAGCTGAGTCCGGTGGAGGTGCGGGCGAGGCAGCGGCCGGCTCGGCGGACGACGCTGATCGAGGAGCCGGAAGCGAAGATCTTCCGCGAGGAGAACGTCGACCTCGCCGCGTTTCGCGCGAACCTGCAGGCGCGCAATCTCGCGCTGATCGTCAGCCGCAACGTGACCGCGCGCGATGGGGCGGACAAACAGCAACCCTACAACCTTCACGTCACCGGCAGCTCGACGCAGAAGGTGGAGGGGAGCAGCAAGCTATTCGACATCGCTCACCTCCAACTCTTCCAGGCCGACCAGCTCCGCGGCCTCGGCGGCACCGCATCGCCGCGCGACGGGCGCCGCGTACTCGCGCGCGTGATGCACGACCCCGCAGTGAAGAACGCGCCGACCTCGGGCCCGGCTGGCAGCGTGCAGATCGCCGCCGACGGATCGATCGCCGCGTTCGTCCCCGCGCATCGCGCCATGAGCTGGCAACTGACGGACGCCGCGGGAACGCCGGTCGTGCGCGAGCGCTACTGGCTGACGTTCCAGCCCGGCGAGGTCCGCGTCTGCAGCGCCTGCCACGCTGTCAACTCCCACGATCAGCTCGGCGCCTCCGCCCCGACGAATTCCCCCGAGGCGCTGCGAACGCTGCTGCGAACGTGGAAGGCATCGCAGACGACAACGCCATCACGACGCCGATCGGCAGGGAAGTGATGTTGGGGAACTGATCGGGATCGAACCGATTACGCTCTGAGCGCGATCTGCGCGGCTGTGGGTCAATTTGGAAAACCGATCACCACAGAGGCACAAAGGTCACAGAGACACCTCCGCGTTCTCTGCGTCTCTGTGGTTGTCCTTGCTTTGGCGACACGATTAAGCCGTTACGTATTTCGTGCCCTCGGCAGATTACAATCGGCCAGGAGCACCGATGATCTCGCTCACGCGCGCAACCTTCCCCGCGATCCTGCTGTTGGTACTCGTGACCTCACCGCTCACGGCGGCGACGCGCACCTGGAGTGGCGCCGTGAGCGACCGTTGGAGCGACCTTCAGAATTGGGATGGGAGCGGGCCCCTTGCCGGCGACGATCTGGTCTTTCCCCATCTGAGCGGGGGTGGGGGGGGCACTACGAACGACCTCCCTCCCGGAACGATGTTCCATTCGATCACGCTCAATGGCTTCGGCTACCGGTTCGGCGGAAACGGAATCGTCCTCGGCGCAGGTGGACTCATCCTCCACAACCCTTTCCTCGCCTCGCTGATCCACACCGATTTGAAGTTCGCCAGCATTACGCTCGGGGAGTCGCAGACCTGGAGCGGGCCTGCCGGTGAATACACCCACCTCGGACCGCTGAACCTCAACGGCAAGACATTGACGATCACGAATTTCGTCCGCCCGGAATTCGACTCGATCAGCGGGACGGGCGCCATCATCGAGAATAATCCGAATGGTCTCGTGAGCAGCGCCAGCTCGACCTATCTCGGCACGGTAACGGTCGATTCCGGCTTGTTCCAGATCAGTGGGACGGCAGGCGACGTCCAGGTCACCGGTCACGGTTTCGGCGGCGACGACCAGGCGAATCAGGCGAACGCGACGCTCGGACTGGCCGGTGCCAACGTCGCCAATGTGACGGTGAACGGCAGCGGCGCGCTCACTCTTGATTCCTATCCGGGAACATCGTATGCCGGCAGTCTTGTCTTCGCGCCCGCGGCCGGAGATCCCGCGTGGTTCGTCCTCGCGGACGGTCCGCTTCCGGTAGCCTGCAACGTCGCCGGCAACGTGGCACTCGGCAACGCGCTGCTCGTTGTCGGTCCCCACTCCGCGTTCACGCTCATCCACAGTCAGGGTGCCGGTCCGGTCGGCGGTACGTTTCTTGGTTTGCCGGAGGGAGCGATTTTCGGTAACGGGATGTGGGCTCGCATCTCCTATACCGGTGGTGCCGGGAATGACGTGACTCTCACGCCGGTGAGCACGGCCGTCACCGGCACCACGACGACGATTACGTCATCCGCAAATCCATCTGCGCCAGGACAGGTCGTCACGTTCACGGCAGCCGTGACTTCGGCCTCGGGCACGCCGGCGGGCGAGGTTCGCTTCTACGACGGAGGCCTCCTTCTCGGCACGTCCGTGCTGAGCGCATCGGGTCGTGCCGCCTTGGCCACGTCGTTCGCGGCAGGATCGCACCTCGTCACGGCGGCATATCTCGGCGCGGACACCGTGGCAACCAGTCAGGCAGGCGTCCGGCAGGCCGCCTGCGACCCGCCGATCCTGACCCAACAGCCGGCATCGCAGACGATCGCTTCAGGGCAGCGGATGACGCTCATGGTTCAAACGAGCGCCACGCCACCGTTCTCGCTCCAGTGGTACCAGGGATTGTCGGGCGACACGTCGACGCCAATCTTCGGCGCGATCTCGCAGACGTTCACGCCGCCTGCGCTGACGCGGAGCACGTCGTTCTGGGTGCAGCTCACCAGTGTCTGCGGCAACGTGCAAAGCGCCACAGCGACGATCACCGTCCAGTCGAGGCGGCGAACCGCCGGCCACTGATCTGCAAAGGCTTATCCGCAGATTACGCAGATGAGACGCAGATAAAGAACTCTTCGATCTGCGTCATCTGCGGATCATGAACCTTCCTCTCGATATTCGAGTCTTCAGTCTCGATATCGACAGGGCATCGTGATCGAAGGGAGCGCCTTCGATGCCAAACGGTGCGTCGCCGTTTCCAAACGGTGCGTCGCCCTTTTCAAACGGTGTGCCGCCGTTTCCAAACGGTGCGTCGCCCTTTTCAAACGGTGCGCTGCCCTTTTCAAACGGTGCGCCGCCGTTTCCAAACGGAGTATCTCTGTTTCCAAAAAGGAGTGTCTCCAATTCGAAACGAGCGTCTCCAATATCGAAGGACATTTTTACAGAAGATGATTGCTGTATCTATCTTGTTACAAATTGACCGCCTTTTTAGCCGGGGGTGCTTCGTCTAAGTATGTCGAGGACGGCAAGGTCACCCGCAAAGAGCGGATGCCCGTTGCCCTACTCGAACGAGGTACTGAGCCCGTCAAGCTTGAGCCATGGCGCGACGGACCCGGCTGCAAAGTGGGGTTGAGCGGTAGCTCCTCCAGCCTCGGAAGTATCCCCCGCAGCCGCGGACTGTGGGGGCAGGCGAGCGAACGGATTGCGACGTTTCGCTCATGACGTTCCAACCCGGGACTACGTCCGAGCTGCGCACTCAGTCCGAATGACGTCCCATAACCAAGTTGCCCTTCGGGGCAGGAAAGGAGTTTCACCATGTCGAATGAGAATGCAGTCAGTCAAACAAACGCCGCTGCGGCGGCAGACGGTCAGTCCGCCACGCCGGAAGCGATCGTGGAGACGCTTCGCGCACTGCGCGAGCAGATCCCCGAGTACGTGCAGTTGGCGCCCGCGGACGCGAGGTCGAGTCAGCCTATCGCCAATCTCCATCCGGATTTTGCCCAGGCGGCCATCAACGCCATCGGCGCATCGCCGTTGGTCCAGGCCGTCGTCGGCCAAACGCCGGAGGCATTGCAGCAGGAAGCTGAGTCGGCCGCGCGCTGGTCGAAAGTGGAGGACGAGCTGTTGGCGATGCTGAAAGGCGTCTCCTACGCGAACCTGATGCGGCGTAACCGCCTCGGCGAAGCAGCCCTGACGGCCTACGCGGTCAGCAAGAAGCTGGTGCGCTCACCGGCGCATGCTGCCCTTCTGCCGCACCTCGCGCTGATGCGGAAGGCCAATCGTCTCGGACGCAAGTCCCAGCCGACGCCCCCGGCACCGGTTTCAGCGCCCGGTGTCTGATGCAGTCATGTAGTTGCGCAGTCATGTAGCAGCCGGGCGCGCCGATCGCGGCGCGCCCGGCCCTTGCCAAGGAGTGCAGGCGTCTCGCCTGCGGCCGGCGGGCGTCCTCGCCCGGCGGTGGTTTCCGTGAAGCCCGGTTCTGTACCTGCCCGTTCACCGCTGGCGCACACCGGAACCGAGGACTTGCACAGACAAGAGTGTCTGTGCCACACCAGCACCCGCACGAACAAGAGTGTCTGTGGCACATCAGCACCCGCGCAGACGAGAGTGTCTTTGCCACATTGCCCTACAATCCGCGCGCATGAAACGGCTTGTGGTCGTATTTCTGCTCGTGGCGGCATCGTCCGTCGCTGCACCGCCGCCTCTTGACGCGAAGACGAAGCAACTCGTCTTCGACATCTACAAAGAGCTGATCGAGATCAATACCACCGACTCGGCCGGGAACAACACGACCGCGGCAAACGCGATGGCCGCTCGGTTGAGAGCGGCGGGGTTTTCCGCGGGCGATGTGCAGGTGCTGGGGCCGGATCCACGCAAAGGCAATCTTGTGGCCCGGCTGCATGGGCGCGGAACGGAGAAGCCGTTGCTGCTGCTCGCGCACCTCGACGTCGTCGAAGCGAAGGCCGAGGATTGGTCGATGAATCCGTTCGTGCTCACGGAGAAGGACGGCTACTACTACGGCCGCGGGACGAGCGACGACAAGGCCATGGCGGCGATCTGGATCGCCACGCTCATCCGCTTCAAACAGGAAGGATGGGTGCCCGACCGCGATGTGATCGTGGCGCTTACGTCCGACGAGGAGACCGGCGGCGCGAACAACGGCGTGGCCTGGCTGCTTGCGAATCACCGCGATCTGATCGATGCCTCGTTCGCGCTCAACGAAGGGGGCTCCGGGCGGCTGGAGAACGGCCGCAGGCTTTACAACGGCGTCGGCGCCAGCGAGAAGGTCTACGTCTCGTTTCGTCTGGAGACGCACAACAAAGGTGGACACAGCTCCGCGCCGCGCAAGGACAACGCCATCTATCAACTGGCGAATGGCCTGGTGCGGCTGGAGAACTACGAGTTTCCCGTCGCCTTGAACGAGGTGACCCGCGCGTACTTCGAACGGATGTCGTCGATCGAAGAGGGGCCGACGGCGGCGGACATGAAGGCCGTCACCGCCGGCGACGCCGCCGCGGCGAAGCGCCTCTCCGCAACGCCGGCCTACAACGCGCAGATGCGCACGACGTGCGTTGCCACGCGCCTCGAGGGGGGGCACGCGGACAACGCGCTGCCGCAGATGGCACGCGCCACCGTGAACTGCCGGATCCTGCCCGGCGAATCGGCCGATGCCGTTCGCGACACGATCGTCAGAGTCCTCGATGATCCGGGAATCGAGATCACCTGGATCGACAAGCCGAAACCAAGCCCGCCGTCGCCGCTCACGCCGGCTGTGATGAAACCGATCGCCGACGTCACGAACGAGCTCTGGCCCGGCACGCCGGTGCTGCCGCTCATGTCCGCGGGCGCGAGCGATGGCCTCTACCTCCGCAACGCCGGCATCCCGACGTACGGCGTCTCCGGCCTTTTCGGCGAGCTGACGGACGCCCGGGCGCATGGCCGCGACGAACGGGTGCGCATCGATTCGTTCTATGACAGCGCGCAGTTCCTTTATGTGCTCGTGAGACGGCTGGCATCGTGAGGCGTCGATCGATCGCAGCTGTGTGCCTGCTGGTGCTCGCTTCCTGTGGTGGCAATACGCCCGCGCCGGCACCTGCGCCGGAGCCCGCGCCTTCCGCGCCCGCGCCGGCGGCGACGACCCCCGAAGCAGCTGCGGCCGGGACGGTGCGCGTCAACGTCAGCACGCTCAACGTGCGGGACGATGCGTCCGTGTCGGCAGCAATCGTCGGGCATGTGCGGCGTGGCGAGCGTCTGACGCTGATCGCCGAATCGGGCGATTGGCTGCACGTCCGGCTTCATGACGGCACGACCGGCTGGGTGTCGTCGCAGCTCGTCGTCCGCGATGGGGAAGCAGCGCGCTCCAAACGCGCGGGCTGCCCGTCCGACAGCGCCTACTCCTTCGTCAACCCGCCGAAGCCTTCGTTTGCCGAACTGGGTCCGCACGGGATGGTCGTGGTCGAAGCGACGGTCGACGCGCGCGGCGTCGTGACGGCGACGCGGGTCATCTCCAACGACACGCACGACAGTTCGCTCGCCGCGCTGGCCGAGCGCGAGATCCGCGGCGCCCGCTTTGCACCGCCGATCCGCAACTGCGTGCCGCGGCCGTTTTTCTTTACGTACAAACGGGCGTTCTGATCCTTGACGAAAGCAGCGCGGCCGGATTGTCTCCGGCCGCGCTGCTTCGGAAGGCTAGTGTCCCGCGGCGTGCCCGCGCGATTGGCCTACAGTAACGGTTACCGTGCCAAAAGCGCTGTTGCCGCTGAAGTCGGTCGTCTGGATCGTGAGCGTGTAGACCCGGTCGGTTCCGCCGGCGCGCTCGGCGCGAATATCAGCGGTCAGCGGTCCGGTGATATTCCAATCGGGCGACGTGTTGCCGTCGCCACTTCCGTTGACCGGTTCACTCGACGAGATCGACACGATATGCGAGACCGGATTCGGGTCGACGAGATCGGATGCGATCACGGTGACTGTGACTGCAACCATCTTGTGATTCGGCGGCCAGAGACTGTTCGGCGACGCCGTGATCGAGGCGATCGTCGGCGGTGTGGTATCACGCACGATGACCGAGAACGAGCCGTGTGCCGTGTTGTTGTGCGTGTCGGTCGCGGTGCACTGTACGGTCGTGGTGCCGAGCGGGAAGGTCGAGCCCGATGGGGGCGTGCAGGTCACCGGTCTCGACCCGTCGACGATGTCGGTCGATGTTGCGGTGTACGTTACAGCCGCGCCGCTCGTGCTCGTTGCCTCCTTCGTGATCGTTGCCGGGAGCGTGAGGACTGGCGGTGTGGTGTCGCGGACCGTGACCGTGAACGATCCGGTGGCGGTGTTGCTGTGAAGATCGGTTGCGCTGCATTGAACGGTCGTTGTGCCCAACGGGAACGTTGAGCCGGATGCCGGTGTGCACGTCACCGGTCGTGCTCCGTCGACGAGGTCGGTGGATGTCGCCGTGTAGGTGGCTGTTGCGCCGGACGCGCTCGTCGCTTCCGTCGTGATGTTTGCCGGCAGAGCGAGAGCAGGTGGTGTGGTATCGCGAACGGTGACCGTAAACGAGCCGTTCGCCGTGTTGCTGTGCGCGTCGCTAGCGCTGCACTGAACGGTTGTCGTTCCGATCGGGAATGTCGATCCGGACGCAGGGCTGCACGTCACCGCGACCGGTCCGTCGACGCCGTCGTTTGCCGACGCCGTGTACGTAACGACGGCGCCGGAAGCGCTGGTTGCTTCGGCCGTGATGTTTGCCGGCAGAGCGAGAGTCGGCGGGGTGGTATCACGAACGGTGACCGTAAACGAGCCGTTCGCCGTATTGCCGTGCGCGTCGGTTGCACTGCACTGGACGGTCGTCGTTCCGATCGGGAATGTCGATCCGGACGCAGGGCTGCACGTCACCGCGACCGGTCCGTCGACGTTGTCGTTCGCCGATGCCGTGTACGTAACGACGGCGCCGGAAGCGCTGGTTGCTTCGGCGGTGATATTCGACGGCAGCGTGAGGACTGGCGGCGTGACGTCGGCTGACACGATGACCATGAAGGTTCCGCTGGAAGTGTTGAATCTGCTATCCGCCGAAACGCACGTCACGACCGTCGTTCCGATCGGGAACGTGGAGCCGGAAGGCGGATTACAGAATACGGGCGTGCTTCCATCGACGAGATCGGCGGCTGTCGCAGCGAACGTGACGACCGCGCCGGCGCCGCTCGTGGCGCCCGCGTTGATCGTGCCGGGGAGCGTCAACACCGGCGCGGTCGTATCGACGACCGTGACGTGAAAGCTATCGCTTGACGTCCCACCCGCTGACGTCGCCGAGCAGGAAACGGTCGTCGTCCCAAGGGGGAAGGTCGCGCCCGAGGCGGGGCTGCAACTGATCGTGGCGCTACCGGTCGCGGTGACGCTGAACGAGACGGCTGCGCCCGCCGCACTGGTTGCCTCGGCCGTGATGTCGTTCGGGACGGTGATCACGGGTGCGGAGGCGCCGCCCGTAACGGTGATTTTGAACGAACCGGCAGAGCGGTTGGCGTGCGAGTCGGTGGCTGTGCACTGGACCGTCGTCGTTCCGACGGGGAACGTCGAGCCCGATGCCGGACTGCAGAAGATGATGGGACTCGGATCGGTATTGTCGGTCGCGGTGACGGCATAGGTCACGACCGGGTTGCTGGTGATGATCGTTGCCGGAAGCTGCAGGACCGGAGGCACGGTGTCCGTGACATTGATCTCGAAGGTTCCTGACGTCGTCCCAAAGGCGTCAGTCGCCGAACAGCTGACCGTCGTGATGCCGACGGGATAAAGAGCGCCGGAATTGTGATCGCAGTTGACCGGTACTGGCTGCGAGTCAGCGAAGCTGATGGCACTCACGGTGAAGGTGACGACGGAGCCGGAGGCGCTGGTCGCCTCGGCGGTGATGGACTCCGGAAGGGACAGCAGCGGCGGCTGCGATGAGCCGTTCGGGATCACATCGAAAGAGCCGGGACCGATCGAGCGCGTGCCGCCGCTGTCGATCGCCTCGACGGTCACCGATACCGTGCCGGGAACCGAGAGAACGAAATCAGGGATGCTCACGAAGAGGATTGTTCCGTCGGGGGCGCCGGGACTGGCCCCAACGGTGGTCGTGCCGAAAGGTCCCGACAGGACGACCTGAGTATCGACGTCTCCCACCAGTCCGGTGCCATCGATCTGGATGAATTGTTCGATGTCGCCTTGATTGAATGCCGACGGCGTGATCGAAGTGATCGAATCAGCGAAAGCCGCAGGTACGAAAACGAGAATACACAGCAGCAGCAGGCAAAAGGCCGCAGTTTTCATGCTTAATCCTCCGGTTCGGAGTGACCATTATGCGCGCCTTTTGCCCGTATGTAAATGGAATGAATAATTATTCGTAACGCAGGGCTTCGATCGGGTGCAGCGAGGCGGCTTTCCAGGCGGGATAGGAGCCGAAGCCGATGCCGATCATCGAGCAGACCAGAAGGCCGGTGCCTGCCCAGAGCCACGGGAAAACCATGCTCATGTCGAAGGCAAGGGCGACTCCGTTGCCGCCGAGGACACCGGCCGCGATTCCGGCCAATCCGCCCAGCTCTGAGAGAAGAACGGCCTCGATGAGGAACTGTTTGATGATGTCGAACTTTCGCGCGCCGATCGCTTTGCGCACGCCGATCTCGCGCGTCCGCTCCGTGACGCTGACGAGCATGATGTTCATGATGCCGATGCCGGCGGCCAGCAGGGCGATGACGCTGACGACAAACGCGCCGACGCGCACCGTGTCGGCCACCTGTGCGAAAGCCGTGAGCAATGTGTCGTTCGAGTAGATTTCGAAGTCGTTGTCCTGCCCGAGCTTCAGACCGCGCGCAGTTCGCATCGCCCCGATCGCTTTATCGAGAGTGTCGTTGTAAGTGGCCTGCGACGTCGACTGGATGGCGATGTTGACCGTGCGGTTCTCGTGGCCGAAGTCGGAAAAGAATTTCGTGAGCGGCACGAGCACGAGGTCATCCTGACTGTTCCCGAACGAGGAGCCCTTCTCATCCAGCACGCCGATGATCGTGTACGGCTTGGAGTTGACCTTGACCGTCTTGCCAAGAGCTGACTGGCTCGGAAAGAGCTTCTTCTGGATGCTCGCGCCGACGACGGTCACGTTGCGGCCGAGCTCCACATCGTCGGGCGAGATGTTGCGGCCGTAGGCGATGGCGTAGCTGTTGGCGGTGAGGAAGTACTCGTTGGTGCCGACGACGGTGCGTCCCTGCAAGGTCACCGGGCCGTTGCTGATCGGCCGGCCGCCGTCGAACACCTTCAGGGCGATGGCGTTCGCCTCGCCACCCATGAGGCGGATGAACTCGTTCGCGTTGTCGAGCGAGATGTCCTTCCGGTTCCTGTACTTCTCCTCGGCGTTTCCTCCGTTGTTGATGACCGGATACTTGGCAAACTGGAAGATGTTACTGCCGAGGAAGCTGAGGCCCGTTTCGATGGAGCCCTGGATGGCGCTGAGCGCCGTCATGACGCCGATGACGGAAAAGACGCCGATGGCCACGCCGAGCATCGTCAGTGCGGAGCGAAGCTTGTTCGTCCGCAACGAACCAAGGGCCATTCGAAAGATTTCGGTGAAGAACATGGTGTCAAAGCAGAGGGCAGAGTGCAGAAGGCAGAAGTGAAAAGGAACTTCTGCTTTCTGACTTCAGACCTCTGACCTCACTCGTACCTCAACGCTTCAATGGGATCCAACCGCGACGCCGACAACGCCGGCGCGAAGCCGGAGAGGATGCCGGTGAGCGTCGAGACGATCATCCCGATGATCACGAGTCCGGCGGAGAACTGCATCGGGAATGATGGGAAGGCTGCCGCCACGCCGGAGGTCATCAGGAACGAGAGCGCCAATCCCGCGCCTCCGCCGATCAGGCAGATGCAGACGGCCTCGACGAGGAACTGCAACAGAATCGT
This sequence comes from Thermoanaerobaculia bacterium, assembly GCA_017883205.1. GTDB lineage: Bacteria > Acidobacteriota > Thermoanaerobaculia > Gp7-AA8 > Gp7-AA8 > JADGNZ01. The sequence goes on from JADGNZ010000033.1 coordinate 39,222, forward strand.
TCGCCGCCGCGCGCCAACGGCCTTGCGCGTACCGATCTCGCGCGTCCGTTCCTTCACGCTCACATAGGTAATGTTCATGATGCCGATGGCGCCGACGAACAGCGCCAGGCTGGTGACGAACAGGCCGGCGATGGCGATGCCCGCTTTGACCGGCTCGATCGTGCTGCGCAGACCTTCCTGCGCGTTGATCTCGAAGTCGTCCTTCTGCTCCGGCCGCAGACCGCGGACGCGGCGCATGTCGCCGGTCAGCTCATCGCGCGCCTGGGCAAGATGTTCTTTGTCTTTGACCTTGACGCGGATCGATGTATCGAGGCGCGAGCTGAAGGTCTTCATGAATGCGGACATGGGGACGACGACCTGGGTGTCGAAGCTGAAGAGGCCGAGGAAGGTTCCCTGTTTGCCGTAGACGCCGATGACGCGGAAAGGACTGCCGCCGATCATCACCGTCTTATCGAGGGCGGACTGCTTCGGGAAGAGGGCGTCGGCCACGTCGTAGCCGAGCACGCAGACGTTGCGCGCTCCGCGGGACTCGATGGCGGTGATGAAGCGCCCCTCTTTGAACGTGGCCGTCGACGTCACGAGAAACTCTTCGGTCGTTCCCTGTGTGAAGACGTTCTGCACTTCGTTGTCGCCGTACTTGACGCTGCGATTCGTGTTCAGCGTCGGTACGGCGGTGATGAGGTTCGAGTTCGGCGTCGCGGCGATGAGACGCTTCAGGGTATCGGCGTACTGCGGCTCGATCCTGCGGCGGTTGCGATAGTTCCACCAGTCATCGACGTTGTGCCACGGCCACTTCTCGACGTAAAGGATGTCGTCGCCGATGACGGCAAGGCTGCGCTCGAATCCGATCTCGATGCCGCCGATGGCCGATCCCATCAGCGTGACGGCGATGATGCCGATGATCACGCCGAGCGCCGTGAGAATCGAGCGCATCTTGTGCGCCCGGATCTGAGTAAACGCAATCCGGAAGCTCTCCAGCAACTCGATGCGGAAATCGCGGAAAAGGAGTCGGTCGATCAGGCGGTTGCTCATGTGTGTCTCGCAGTCTCGCTGTTACTGGTGTTTGTGGAAGCAGAGATCAGAGACAGAAGAGATCAGAGACAAGAGATTCCGCACCTTGGCTGGTCTCTGGTCTCTGATCTCTAGTCTCTGATCTCCTGATCTCTGATCTCTCGAATTAACCCTTCCCCTGCTTCTCGATCTCCACCTTCGCTCCATCCTTAAGCTTGCGGCTGATGGCGGTGTAGCTGCCGGAGACGACTTCGTCGCCGATCTTGATGCCGTTCTTGATCTCGATGAAAGTCGTGTCGGCGATTCCGGTCTCAACCTTCTGCTGGCGCACCGTGTCGCCGTTCTTGATGAAGACGACGCGCACGAGCTTCTCGCGCTGCTCGCGCTCTTTCTGTTTCTCGAGCGTCTGGTTGCTCACTTCGGCTTTGTTGTCGTCGTCTTTGGAGACGCTTTGCGAAGTCTGTTTCTCGCGCTCCTCGGGCGACAGTTTGCTGTCCGTGCTGCGGACGGTGACGCTCTGGATCGGCACGACGACCGCGTTTTGCACCGTGTCGGTCTCGATGTCAGCGGTCGTGCTCATGCCGGGACGCAGATGCACCGATGGATCGTTGACGCGGATCTTCACTTCGAAATTCGTCACCTGCTCCTGCGTGCCGGCGTTGTTCGTGGTTGCGGTGCTGGCGATCTCGCGGACGACGCCGGCGATCTTGCGGTCGGGATAGGCGTCGACGCTGATGCGCGCCGTGTCGCCGACTTTCACGTTGACGATGTCATTCTCGTTGACGTTGACGCGCGCCTCCATGCTGGTGAGGTCGGCGATGCGCATGACTTCCGTGCCTGCGAACTGACTGGTGCCGACGACGCGCTCGCCGAGGCGGCTGGAGAGAGAGCTGATGGAGCCGTCGCTCGGCGCGACGATGGTCGTTTTCGATAACGCATCATTGATCTGTTTGAGTGCGCCCTCGGAGCGCTGGATGTCGAACTGCGACGCATTGAGCGCCGACTGTGCGATCTCATAGCTCGTCTGAGCAGCCTTCCGGTCGGACTCGGGGATCAGCTGCGATTCGAAAAGATGCTGCGATCGCTGATAGTCGGCCTGCGCTTTGGCGAGCTGCGCTTTTTGCGTCGCGCTCGCGGCGCGGGCGCTGCTCAGCGCCGCCTGCTGCTCTTCAACCTGTGCCCGGTACGCGTCGGGCTTGATGCGCAGCAGAAGGTCGCCCTTATGCACGATCTGCCCTTCTTTGACCGGCAGGTCGATGATCTCTCCCGAGACTTCGGGTGAGATTTTCACTTCGATCTCCGGCTGGATCTTGCCGGTTGCAGTAACGAGCTGCGTGATCGTTTTCCGGAACGCCTTGTCCGTCGTGACGGGGATCGGCTTCTCGCGCTTTTTCGACATGACCCCTGCAACGGCGGCGATGGCGACGACGAGAATGATGCCGATGATCCAGTAGAGCTTCTTGCGCGAGCGTTTCGGCTTCGGCTTGGTGAGTGACGATAGGACAGCGCTCATGTGACTTTCAACTCCAGACGGGCCTCAGCCCTGGTGATTGGACTGCCTGATGTCAACGGATTCGCGACGGGAAAGTTGCAGACTTGGACCGTTTTTCGCCAACAGCCCGCGGATGCGGCCTATTCTGCGGAGGTCCGTCACGGAGGGATGCAGAGGCCGCAGAGACGGTTGATCTCTGTGGCCTCAGTGTCTCCGTGGTTCATTCCTATCGGACTAGCGCACTGCCCGTTTCCGCGCGGGCACGCCTCCCACCGCGAAGAGGTGGCCGCTGGATTGCGCGTAGATGCGTCCCTGCGCGTCGATGGCAACGGGCGTGTAGGCGGCGCCGAGCGGTGCGGAGAGGGAGAAGCGGTCGAGGGGGATGCCGCCCTGGGCGATCGCGTAAAGGATTCCATCTTCGCCGTTTGCGTAGACGGTGCCCTGCGCATCGATGGCCGTGGCGTTGACGCACCACTCGAAACCAAACTTCTGGTCGGCGCAACTGCCGCCCCGGCAGATCGTCCGCGATGGATTGCGGTATTGCCACTCCACCTGCAACTGCGGGCTGAGCTGCGTCACGAAATGACCCGGAGCCGTCCGCAGCAGAGGATCGCCGTAGAAGTTCTCCTTCGTCACCAGCGAGTAGGTTCCGTCGTGCTGCCAGACCGCCGGCGTCGTGTCCCAGCCGAATGGATAGTCGCCGAGGTACGCGCCGCTGGCGGAGAAATGCATCAGGTGGCCGTTCCGGTCGTTGTAGTAGGTGTACGAGCCGTAGACGATGGATCCGTCGGGGAGAACGACCGGCGAGGCGGTCGAGCTGTCATCGACGCGGCCCGACCCCGGCAGATTGTCGTCGGGGTCGACTCCGGCATGCGCGCCCGCGCTGCAGTTGGTGGGCGGGAGCAGGACGCCGCAGCCGTCGTGAAAGCGCTCGCGTAACGACTGGCTCCATTTCGGTGTGAGGTCGGGATTGATGGCGACGAGATAGCCCCATCGGTCGTTGAAGTGCGTGCGGCTGATCATGTAGATCGTCCCGTCCGAGGCGACCGCCGGGGCGACGTTGATGCCCGGCCGCTGCGCGCCGCAGGTTCGTTGCGGCGCGACTGCGTTCGGCGATGGCGGATGCTGCGTCGAGCCGAACACAAACTCCCAGGTGCAAAGGGCGTTCGGTGCCGGAGCGTTAGTCACGAGCGGCGCGAACGGCACGGCGGTGGCGGCGCCTGCCGGCGTCACGCGAACGAGCCAGGAGGCGAGGATGTCGCCGAACCACGGTGCGTTCTGTTGTAGCCGGAACACGCCATAGATAATGTTCCCCGAGGAATCCGCGGTCGGTGGACCGGAGACGAACGTCATGACATCGAGCGATCCGAAGGGATTGATGCGGCGGATGATCTCGCCGGTGGTCCGGTCGAGTTGCAGGAGCGTCCCGCCCATGGCCGGAGCGTAGATGGAATCGTTGGCGAGGACCGGCTGCATGGCCGGCTCCCAGATCCCGGCCCCGTCCGGAATCGGGTACCAGTCGCTCGGCTGCGCCCATTTCTCGACGAGCTGTCCATTCTCCCAATGCAGGCGATGCACGCTCCACCTCGGGATCCCTTGGAACGGTCCGATAAAGATCAATTCTTTGTACGACATGAAGACGTCGTCGCCGTCGAGAAGCGGTCCGGCATAGTGAACGAAAAGGTCGCCCGATGTTGGATCGATCTCATCGGGAACGAGGGGGTCGTGCACGACGTCCGCGAGGGTGCGCACGAGCGGCTGTCCGACGACCGAGGTGTTTCCGGTGTGCCTCTGGTTGGCCCCAAATTGGGACCATTGGGCCAGCGCGGAAGCCGCCGCCGCAAACTGGATCGTCAGCGCAAATAAACGTCTGAGCATGGAGAGAGATTACGCGATTTCCGGTGCCGCACGTTTGCCCATTTTCGCGGACGCTCCGTCCTCGATCGAGGAGGTCGGTTCCCCTTGTTACATTTGGCTTCTCTCGTAGGAATGAGCCTGCCGGCTGGCTCAAGCGTCGCATAACTATCGCGTAGTTTGGTAACCTTTCTAAGGGAGAAACCCATGAAGAAACACATCATTCACGCAGTTGCCGCTCTCTTTCTCGTGATGGTGGCCGCGCCGCTCTTCGCCGTGCAGCGGAACATCGTCGACGAGGTCATCCGTATGACGAGGGCCGGTGTCGCTGAGGACGCCATCCTCGAATATGTCGACAAAACGGACATTCGGATCGTCGTTACCGGCGATGACGTCATCGCCATGACGGAAGCGAACGTGCCGAAGGCGGTTATCAAGGAAGTGGTCGATAACTCTGCAGGCAGCGGCCGCAACTACCGCGACCGCAGCTTCGTCTCGCCGCGCGTCGTCGTCGCGCCGTATTACTACGATCCTTACTATTACTACGATCCGTTCTGGTACCGCCCGAGCCTCTACCTCGGCTTTGGCTTCGGCGGGTTCTACGGCGGCGGTTTCCGCGGAGGCCACTTCGGTGGTCACGGCGGCGGTCGTCATCACTAACTCGTAGCCTTCGTAGTAAGCCCTCTCACACGGTCGACGGAAGCCCGGGCCTCGCGCCCGGGCTTTTTTTTGTGGCGGTGATGAGGGCTAACTCCGGCTAACTCGCTTTCTCACACTCTTCTCGCGACCTTTCTCGCAACCTTCCAATCGAGCGCCTTCTCCCCCACGGTTTTTGTGGGGGAGAAGGTGGCCGAAGGCCGGATGAGGGGGCGTCCCAACAAGTACGACATCCGTGCATGTACCGCGTTTTCAAGCAGTTCGGACGAGGCGAGGTTGATCGCCCTGCGTATTTGCTCCCCCCTCATCCGGCTTCGCCACCTTCTCCCCCCGCAAAAAGCGCGGGGGGAGAAGGCGCTCGATGGGAAAGCACTCCAGAGAAGAAGGAAGAGGCGTAGGCGAGAAGGTGCACCAAGCGTGTGAGAAGTGGCGGCACCCCCCTTTCTTTTTTTGCGGCGTGCCCCCGCAATTTCACCCTCGCGTCATGTTTGGGCTGATACTTAGCGCCCGTGTCGATCCGATGGCTTGCGCTGCTCGTTCTCGCCGCGGCGAGCGCGCAGGCCGCTGAGCCGGTGCGCATCGGGCGCATCACCATCGACGCAGTGCCCGTCTTCAGTGGTGCCGAGGCTGCGCATGGTCGGTTTTATGGGCTCATGAACGTGCTTCATGTGCAGACTCGAGTCGCTCTGCTGCGCCGGTTTCTGCTCTTCCGCGAAGGGGATCCGTACGATCCTGCACTGATCGAGGAGACGGAGCGCGCACTGCGACTCTTCGACTTTCTCGAGAGTGCTTCGGTCACCGCATCGGCTCCGCATGACGGCGTCGTCGACGTCGCCGTGGTCACTCACGATGCGTTGACGACGGCCATCAACGCGGACTTTTCGAATGAGGGAGGGATCGCCGCGTATTCGGCCGACGTCACGCAGAAGGATCTCTTCGGATCCGGCAGTTCGCTCGATCTGCATACGGAGCATGGGATCGAACGGAGCGGGACATCGGCCGAACTGACCGATCCGGCGCTCTTCGGACCGTACTGGAATCTCGACACGCTCTACGCGAAAAACTCGGATGGCAGCGAAGAGAAGGTGGCGATCGACCGGCCGCTTTACTCCTACCGGACTCCCTGGACCGCGAGTGCACTTTTCGATCGACTGCAACGCAACGAACGGATCTTCGCGCTCGGTGAGGTGGCCGCGCGGTTCCGGCACGAACATCGCGAGCTTGCGCTCTCCCGTTCGAAGGTGCTGCACGCCGACCGGGATGGCTCTTCGAGCATCGTCGCTGCGATCGATCTGCTCGATGATTCGTTCGCCGTGCTGCCGGAGCGCACGGGCGACGTCATTCCGCGCGCGCGTCACTTCCGCTTCGTCGAAGCCGGCTACGAGAGCACCGGTTTCCGTTTCGTCAAGCTCGATTACGTCGACCGCGACATCCGCGAGCAGGATTTCAACCTCGGCCACTACGCGACGATTCGCGCGGCAATCTCGCCAGCGCAATCGAGCGATCGTTCCTCGACCTTCCGGCTTCGCGCTGCTGCCGGAGCGGGATACGCGTTCAGCGAGCGCGCGTTCGTCGTCGGCCAGATCACTGCGTCGACGCGCGCGCCGCGCGACCGCAACACGATGATCGCGCTCGACGGCCGCGCCGTATCCCGTTTCCAGACGCGCTACCCCCAGGCATTCGTCACTCGAACTCACCTGGATCTGGGCTGGCAGCTCGATCGCGACTTGCAGTTTCTTGCCGACGGTCAGAGCGGGCTTCGCGCCTATCCCGACTTCGCGTTCGAAGGAAGCAGGCGGCTGATCGTGAATGCGGAACATCGCATCTTTCTCGGGCGCGAGTTGCTCCAGCTTGTCGGCCCGGGCGTGGCGGTGTTCGCCGATTCCGGACAAGCGGTTGATGGTCCATTCCGAGGGATGAAGAGCGATGCCGGAGCAGGATTGCGCCTCGGCATCTCCCGCCTCGATGCGCTGATCCGGATCGATTGGGCATACGCGTTCAACGACAGCCCGCGAAGCCGCCGCGGTCCTGTCTGGTCGATCTCGACGTCGCAGGCGTTTTGAACTGCGGGGGTCGGTTTTCGGGGGTCGGGGGTCGGGGGTCGGAGTTGGCCCCGGCCTTCGCCTTTGTCTCCGCCTTTGTCTCCCGAGAAAACATCCGGGTCGACGGCAGTTGCGGCTTCTGCTCCGACTCCCGACCCCCGACCCCCGCTCACACTCCGAAGGTCACAAATCGCTCTTGCACGGTTGCCCCGCACGCTTTGCGATAGAACTCGATCGCGTCGGTCCAGGGAATCACGGCGCTCTGGTGGCCGAGTCGGTGCAGATCGGCGAGCGAGGCATGGAGCAGTCGCGCGCCGAGGCCGCGGCCGCGGCGGGCGCGGGCAACGCCGGTTGGGCCGAAAAATCCGAGTCCGCGATTGTTCGCATCATGCGCGGCGAAGCCGGCAATCTCGTCGTCCACTTCGACGTAGAAAAGAGTCGGTGGATCGTTCTCGAACGCACGCCCGGCCTCAAAGCGCCAGATGCGGCCGAATTCTTCTTCGATGAAGTGGAGAATGCGCTCGCGCGTGGCCGGTGTGGTGCGAACCACTCCCGCATCCACCCCCCCACTTTCAACGCCCGCCACCAGATTCTGCGTCGATGCAATCTCGCGGTATCCGCGCTTGACGAAAAAATCGATCGCCGGCTCGTCGCTGGCGGCGATGCCGGGCGTGAAGTAGTTGCCCGCCTCGGCGGCGACGATTTGCGCGCGTCCGCGCTCCCGCGCTTCGCGCAGCAACGCGCTCCCCACGCCGCGTCCTCTGCGGGCGCGATCGACCGCCAGGATGCGAAGGTAGGTGCCGCAGGTAACGCTGATGCCTGCAAAATCATCAGCGACGCGCACCTCGGGCTCACCGGCAACTCCGGCGCCGAAGCACTTCTCCTCGGCGACGCGGGCAAGGTCGTAGGGCGCGTCGTTAGCCCGCGCCAGCAGCTTCACGATGCGCGGCAGGTCGTCGCGTGTGGCGGTTCGGATCACGATGGGGATTACACCACGGGGGTGGGGAGTGGGGGGTGGGGAGTGGGAGCCGGGAGTCGGGGGTCGGGGGTCGGGGGTCGGAGAATCGCGCAATGTCTCTGGTTGCCAACATAGTTTTCCCGTCCAGCCGCGCGCTTCCTTGCTTCTTCTCCGACTCCCGACCCCCGACAGGCGACTCCCGCGCAGGCTTCTTCTCCGCCTCCCGACCCCCGACAAGCGACTCCCGCGCAGGACCGGCCCACCTTTCGCAGTACCGCACTCCCATGGACGAGATCGTTCGTTGTGCGAGCTGTGGTCAGGCCAATCGGGTTCCTCCAGTCGGGAGTGGACGGAAGGCTGTTTGCGGAAGGTGCAAAGCGCCCCTGACGGCCGGATCGGACGGTCATCCCATCGACGTCACCGACGCGAATCTCGCCGAGACAATTCGTCACGGTGCATTCGTCGTCGACTTCTGGGCGGCGTGGTGCGGGCCGTGCCGGATGATTGCTCCGATCATCGAGGAGCTCGCGGCGTCGCGAAGGGACGTGCGCTTCGCCAAGCTCAATGTCGATCAGAACCCTAAGGCGGCGTCGCAGTACCGCGCGATGAGCATTCCGCTGCTGGTCTTCTTCAAGGATGGCGTGGAAGCGGGCCGCGTCGTCGGCGCCGTGCCGCGCGGCCGGATCGAGGCGGCGATCAAGCAGTACTTCGGGTGAGGGGTGGGGAGTGGGGGGTGGGGTGTGGGAGAACTGCCGCTTGATGCCGGCGGCCAGCAGTGCAATGACGCTGACGACGAACGCGCCGACGCCAGGAAGACCGGTCACGCGAAGACGCGAAGACGCGAAGGGGTAGCCCGTGATTCATGAACAGTTCTACGACCCCCGACCCCCGACAACCCACTCCCCACCCCCCACACCCACCCCGTGCTACCCTTTCCCGACTCCCTTAATTCAACATGGTCAAGCTCCCGACGGTCGATCGAGTCATCTCGCTCGTGCGCAAACCTGGGCAACCGCTGCCTCCGCCCGGTGCCTCGAAGACGCGGGAGTCGCGTCTGCGCGGCGCGTTCGACCATGCGCCGATCGGAATCGCACTCGCCTCGATGCACGGCACGTGGCTGGAAACGAACGAGCGATTCTGCGAGCTGATCGGCTACACGCGCGACGAACTGGCGCGCATGACGTTTGCCGACCTCACGCATCCCGACGACGCGCGGAGCGAGGAGCGTCTGATGCGGCGGCTGCTCACCGGCGATGTGCCGAGCTACCGCATCGAGAAGCGCATCATGGGAAAGAAGGGGAGATACCGCGAGCTGGAAGTGACCTGCGCGATCTCCGGCAGCGAGGACGCCCCTTTCCTCATCTACGTTGTCGACGAGCGCTCGCGCGTAGCGGCGGATCAGGCGCAGGTGGAGGCGCAGGCGCATGCGCGCACCGCGGCGCACAACGCGGAACAGTTTCTGCTCGCCGTCATCGACCAGCTCGCCGATGTGGCCATCATCCGCACCGATGACAAGGGCATGATCGCCGGGTGGAACGCCGGCGCGGAGCGCATTCTCGGCTACCAGCGCGACGAGATTCTCGGCCGCCCGCGAAGGATGCTCTATCGCGACAACGAAGGGTGGGCCGGCGTCTCCACGCAACAACTCAACGCCGCCGCCGCGTCGGGCAGCCTCGAGTTGGAAGACTGGCGCATGCGCAAGGACGGGAGCGAGGTGTGGGTCCGCACCAGCATCACCGCGGTGCGTATCGCCGGCAGCGTCAAAGGCTTCGTCGAGGTGATCCGAGCGCCGGAGCGTCCGCAACCGCAGACGGCTGCATTGAAACAGAGCGTCGAGTCGATGCAGGCGGAGCTTCACAAGCGCGATCGAACCGAGGATTCCCTTCGCTCAGCCGTCGAAGAGTTGCGCCTCACCGGCGAGCAGACGATGGACGAGCTCAAGATCATGACCGACGCGCTTCGCAAGGAGCTCGAGCGGCGCAAACGCGCGGAAGAGGAGTTGCGCGCGATCCACGAGCGCGCCTCGCGCGCCGTCGTCCTGCCGCCCGCGCCGGCGGAGTCGGAGATCGTCTCGACCTCGATGCCGCCGCCGCGAAAGTGGAAATCGCTCGGCGACGGGAATCCCGCCGAGCTGCTCGTCAAGCACATCTCGCACGAGCGCACGGGACGGCTCGTCGTGGCTAGTGGTCCGCGCGAGAAAGAGCTGTTCGTCGACAAGGGAAAGATCATTTCCTGCTCCTCAAACGATCCTTCGCGTTTTCTGGCGCAGCGCCTCATCGCAAGCGGGTTGATCTCCGAGGAGCAGAGGCAGAAGGCGCTGGAGATCCAGAGCGAGACGCGCCTCGCCCTCGGCCGTATCCTGGTGATCCTCGGCGCCCTGACCGAGAACCAGCTTCATGACGCCATGCGCAGCAAAGCGGAGGAGGAGATCGCGGAGCTCTGTGGGTGGCGTGACGCGAAGTTCGTGTTCGTTGAGGAAGAGATACCGACCCTGCAGCTCGTCCCTCTCCGCATCGACGCCGCCGAGCTTCTCGTTCATCAGGTGGTGCAGCAGATCGACCATCGCGCGGCGCCGGTTCCGGCTACATCGCATGGTCTGGAAGCGATCGATGTCGCGCGCATCGTCGACGACGCCGTCACCGACCTGGTCATCGACGACATCGCCTCGGCCGCCGACGAGATCGCATTCAACATCGAAGCGATCTCCTCGAAAGCCGAGATCCTGATCGCCAGCGCCACGGGCAAGACCAAACGCTTTCATCGCGCAAGCTGCGGCAGCGCCAAGCGCCTCGCTGACGAAACCCGCGTCGTCTTCATGAGCGCGCAGGAAGCGATGATGGCGGGTTACGATGCCTGCCGGATGTGCTTTCGGGATTGGTGAGTAAACAGGGTTGATTGATCGGTTCGGAGTGATCAAGCAGTTAGCGGGATGAAGGCGGAACTTCTCGTGGGTAAGGCGTCACGCAGGAAACACCATCGATTAGGATCAGGCAAGATCGATCTTGAGCCCGACGCCAGGAAGGCTTCAACGCGGCTGGCACAGTTGATCGAACCGCATATGGCGGCTGACGAAACAAAACATAGCTACGAAGCATTAGTGGCATTGGGTGCGATCGCTTGGAATCTGTCGCTCGTCCCAGCGCAGGAACGTGGCGACTTGATCCGAGAGGCTGTCCGCGGCGCGGTCAGCCGCGGGATTCCACTTACCGACCGCTGGCTGAACGATCTGATTGAGCGGAGGATGAAGCTCTTCCCTTCGGAGGAGCGCTGGATCGAGAGTTACGAAGTCACCGTTAAACCTGACGGCAGGCTTGTCATTCTAGTTGCGACCTTAAGCGCTGGCTAACGGACGCAAGCTAATCGGCGTGTCGCGATCATTTTGAATCATCACGATTCGATCAGTCCGCACGCGCGGCGGCGAGACGCCGCCAGGGCCAGCCGCCGGGACGGCGGCGTTCCGATCGTCTTCATCTCGCTTGCTGCTCAGAAGATCCGCCCCCTGCTACAATCCACACGTCCGGCTTCCCGCGACGACACTGGAGAAGACATGCGACGAATCGGCGCGGCGGCTATTTTTCTCTTCACCACCCTTCCTCTTTTCGCACAAACCCCAGGCGACGGACAGGCCGCGAACGACTGGACGTTCAAGACGCGGATCGAGTTGCGCGCCAACTACCGCGACAGCAAAGAGCAGCGGTTCGCCCTCAAGTTCCCGTTCGCGCCGAGCCAACTGCCGGTTGGCCAGACGGCCGGCTTCGAGGAGACGGTGGATGCCGGTGCGCATGCGGAGCTCAGCGTCGCCCAGCTCAAGCTCGACCTCGGATACGGCGACTGGTTCCTCGCGCACACGCAACTGCATGCGCTGGACAAGTACCGCCGCAATCCGACCAGCGCCGACCGGAAGATCGACGCCGACGAGCTCTGGATCCAGCTGGGTCCCCGGCCGGAGTTTCTGGCCCGTCCCGAGCGGACGTCGTTCTTCGTCCAGATGGGCAAGTTTGTGAAGATGGAGCGCCAGCCGATCCGCGTGTTGGAAAGCTACGGACTGGCAGCGACAGCATTCAACCGGTTCGAGGATGTCGGCGTCATGACCGGCGGTTCGATCGGCCGCAATCTGTACTGGCGCCTCACCGGCACGACCGGCAATCCGCTCTACATCCGCGATCCGAACGCGCTGGCCGGCGACAACGGGATCAATGAACTGCTGCAGCCGAATCCTGATCCGCGGCTGAAGTCCGGATTCCCGATCCTGTACGACACGCGCGTCGAGGACCTGGCGCTCGACACGAAGAACAAATCACTCGGGCAGGGACTGGGGTACCGCTGGCAAAACGACGCGCAGACATTCGGTTTCGATGCGGTCGCGTTTCACTACCGCCGCAAGTTGCGTGACGGTGAGAACGCGCCGCTGACCGGAACGTTCTACGGCGTCGATCTCGACTTGCTCGAGGGCCCGCTGGACCGCGGCCTGCCGATTCGCGGCGACAAGAAGGAAGAGACCGGCGCGCGCATCTACACGGAGTTGAAGGGCTTGACGTCCACGATCCAGTTCACCAGCCAGTCGGTGGCGGGCATGCACCGCAGCGGCGCCGAGGCGGAGTTTGGCTACAAGTTCGGATGGTTGGGTGGCCCGTCAGTCGGCGGCGAGTCGCTGCTGCAGAACGTCCAGCCCGCCGTGCGCTGGAGCGAGTTGCACTACGGCTTCAAGGGAAACGGCGCTCAGTATCCGGCGCCGAGCATCTGGTGGAACTGGACGAAGATCGACGCCGGCATCCGCATCGGCTTCGCAAAGAACGTTGACCTGACCATCGAACGCGCGCGGAACAACATCGGCGCGCCGAAGAAGATCCATCCCGACGAGACGCTGGCGACGGTACGCATCCGAATTTGATCGCTACACCTTTCTTGCTACACCTTCTTGCTACACCTCTTCCTTCTTTCTTGGAGTGCTCTCCAATCGAGCGCCTTCTCCCCCCGCGCTTTTTGCGGGGGGAGAAGGTGCCGAAGGCGGATGAGGGGGGGAGTCAAAGCGCAGGACGATCAAGCATGCCTCGTCCGAAACTGCCTGGAAATGTGGCACATGCACGGATGTCGTGCTCGTTGGAACGCCCCCTCATCCGGCCTTCGGCCACCTTCTCCCCCACAAAAAGCGTGGGGGAGAAGGCGCTCGATTGGAAGGACGTGCGATAGGAGCGTGAGAAGACTGGGCTAACGGCAACGCGCTCTGAAACTTAAAGTCTGTCGACCTCGACGTTGAAGTCCGTGACTTCAAAGAAGGAGTAACGTGAGAGCGGCCCGGCGCTTGCTCTCCTCCATCCACCGAAGGGAAAACAAATGAGAAACGAGATGATCGGCGCCGTCGTCAGGCGGGCCATCGAACACCCGGAGTTTCGCCGGCGGCTGGTCGAGGATCCGCGCGAGGCGCTGACCGCGCATGGGTTCGTGCTCGAAGAGTCGGATATGGCCGAGCTCGAAAAGATCCGCGCGAAGCTCGGGAACGGTGATGCCGGGCAACAACTTGTTACGATCGCCGGACATTACGGCCTGAATCCGGGCATGTAGAGGCCGGTCAACTCAGCTTCCAGCATCGGTCGCGTATCCTTTTGCCGCCTGATCCGTCACACAATCGATCAGTGGGAACCACCAATCGATCGAGAAATTTGTCTCCGGTGATGCCGGTTCGGAACGGGAGCAAATTTCGCGGTCTCAAGTCACTTTCAGGGGCAAAAACCGATCCGATGAGCGTGCACTCTCTGAAGCGCAGTCTTCTCTTCTCTTTTCTGGCAGTCCTCGCCGCGAACGGAGCGTTCGCGGTTTCACCGTCCGCGCGTTACGAAACGCGCATGGTTTGGGACCCGGCCATCCACCGTGCCGTGTTGTTCGGCGGGCTGACCGCGATCGATTCCGGCACCAAGCTCGCCTATGAGCTGGGCGATACCTGGCAATGGACGGGTAACCGCTGGATCGCGACGTACCCCGCTCACAGCCCGACGGCGCGCGCCGGTCATTTGATGATCTTCGACTCCGCTCGCAACCGCGTCGTCATCTTCGGCGGCCGGCATGGGAAGACGAACCTCAACGATACGTGGTCCTATGACGGCAACGATTGGACGCAGCTCTTCCCTCCGACCTCACCGTCGGTTCGCGAGCTCTCGGCCCAGGCCTACGACTCCGCACGCGACCGCATCGTCATGTTCGGCGGGTATTTGCAGACGTACAGCGCAGATGGAATCACGCTGACGGAGACGCCGCTGCACGACACCTGGGAGTTCGACGGCACGACGTGGAAGCAGATCCTCAGCGACGGTCCGAATGTCATCAGGCCAGCCCTCGAATACGACCCCATCCGCAAACAGACCATCATGATCGCGGCCGAGCCCACCAAGAGCACCACGCAGATGTACGCGTGGGACCCCGTGGCCGCGAAATGGAATCAGTTGGCCCCGGCCCTTCTGCCGGCATGCGCCCTCGGCGGCGAGATGACCTGGCAGAGCTCTGACAACACCATTCTCTACACCGGCGCCGTTTGCACCGATTCTGCAGCCACCGAAGATACGTACGAATGGGACGGCACGAACTGGACGAAGATCGCTCTAACCCTTTTCGCGGGCCGCTACTTCGGCTCCGCTCTCACCTTCGATCCCGATCATCAGCTGGCCGTCTTATTTGGCGGCGCGAACGCCTCCGGCATTCTTAACGGGAGCACCTTCACGTACGCCAACGCGATCTGGTTTCCTGTCTCTGATTCAACGTATCCCGCGGCCCGGTCGTTATTCGCCTTCACCGCCGATCCAGCCAGAAGCGTCATCGATCTCTACGGTGGTCTGAACGAGTCCACCTCCTTCTTCGATTACTGGACCTATCAGAACGGTGTGTTCCGGCTGCAGTCCGGCACCACGGGTCAGCCGACGGACTGCAGCTCACCACTGACGGTATTCGATACCGATCATCAGAAGCTGGTGATGCTCTGCGATAGCAGTGCGACGTTGGACTTCGACGGTACGACGTGGACAACCTACGATGTTTCGAAGAGCGCGCCGCCGCAACACCGCTTCGGCGCCCTGGCGTATGACCAGACGCTGAAGAGGACCGTTTTCTTCGGCGGCTATGACGACACCAATTCCGTCTATCTCAACCAGACCTGGACGTTCGATGGAGCCAGCTGGACTCAGGTGAAAAAGAATCCGGCGCCGTTCCGAACCCTCACCTCGATGTGGTGGGATCCGACACTGAAGAAGACCGTTCTCTATGGTGGCCTCGGCCGTCTCACCGCCAACGACAGGCTGACCCGCTTCAGCGACATGTGGTCGTTCGACGGAACCGGGTGGCTCGAGATCAAACCGGCCTTGACACCCGGCATGCGCTACGGCGCGTCAGTGGTCGTCGATCCGAAGACCGGCCATGCAATCCTCTTCGGCGGAATCCGCGTCGACACCGACGCCAACCTCATTCAGACGCAGGTCTACGCGGACGACATGTGGGAATGGGATGGCACCACGTGGACGAAAGTGACGTCCAGCATCCTGACGCCGCCCGGACGCGAGAACGCCGGCTTCGCCGTCGACCCGTATCTCAACCAGTTCATCCTCTTCGGCGGCTACAACGGCACCTATCTTTCCGACGTCTGGATCTTCGGCAACGGCCAGTGGAGGCAGAGCACGGAAGTTCTGAACCGGCGCCGGGCGTCGCATTGAGGGTGTGGGGAGTGGGGGGTGGGGGTGGGGAATCAGAGATAGGAGATCAGACGGGGAGTAGGGGGTAGGGTGTGGGAGAATCAGAGATCGGCGTCTGACCTCTGACGAGTCTCATATCTCTGATCTCTGACGAGTCTCTGATCTCTTGTCTCTGATCCCTTGTCTCTGATCTCTGATTCTCCCACATCCCACTCCCCACTCCCCACTCCCCACTCCCCACCCCCCGCCCCCCACACCCCGCATGCTATTCTCGCGCGCCGATCGTGAGCTCTATGAAAACCCGAACATTCCAACTCGCCCTGGGCGCAGACCACGGCGGCTTCGATCTGAAGGAGTCGCTCAAGACGTATCTGCGCGAAAAAGGGCATACCGTCCACGATCTCGGCACGTACAACAAGGACGCCGTCGACTATCCGCGCATCGCAAAAGCGGTTGCCGATCTGGTCGCAGCGGGGAACGCCCGCTTCGGAATCATGGTCGATGGTGCCGGAATCGGCTCGGCCATGACGGCCAACAAAGTGCCCGGTATTCTGGCCGCGGCTGCGTACAATGAAACACTTGCACGAAACAGCCGCGAGCATAATGATGCGAATGTTCTGACGCTTGGCGCCGGGCAGGTCGACGTCGAGACCGCCAAACGAATCGTTGACGTGTTCCTCGAAACGGAATGCACGGCGGACCGGCACCGTGCGCGGGTGAAGATGATCCGGCAGATGGATAAAGGAGGGCGTGGGGTGAACCCGAGGGATACGGAATTGTCAGGCGAAGACGTGGCGAGGATCGCTGATCGCGTCCGCCAGCTTATCCAGCCCGGTGGCTCCGCGCAGCCGGCAACGGCCGTCATCCCTCCCGATCAGCTCGTCAAGCTGATCGATCACACCCTGCTCAAGCCTGAAGCCACCGCCGAAGACATCGAGAAACTCTGCCAGGAAGCGGCGAAATTCGGCTTCTACTCAGTCTGCGTCAATCCCACCTGGGTCGCGAAGGCGAAGGCGCTGCTTCGCGGGACGAAGGTGAAAGTCTGCGCCGTGGTCGGCTTTCCCCTCGGCGCGCAGTCTTCGGAGATCAAGACGCTCGAGGCACGGCGTGCTCTGCGCGAAGGCGCGCAGGAAATCGACATGGTCATCAACATCGGCGCGCTCAAGAGCAAGGACGACAACCTCGTCGCGCGCGACATCCGAGGCGTCGTTGAAGTCTGCGACGACGCACGCGCGGTCAGCAAAGTCATCCTCGAGACCGCGCTGCTCACCGACGAAGAAAAAGTCCGCGGCTGCCTGCTATCCATGAAAGCGCACGCCGGCTTCGTCAAGACCTCGACCGGCTTCTCGAAGGCGGGTGCAACGGTTGAGGACATCGCCCTGATGGCGCGCACCGTGGCCCCGCGCAAACTCGGCGTGAAGGCTTCCGGCGGCGTCCGAACGTACGCCGACGTCGTCAAGATGGTGCAGGCAGGCGCTACGCGCGTCGGCAGCTCCAATAGTGTCAAGATTCTGGAAGAGGCCACGCAGATGGCCTCGGGGAAGAGGTGAAAGTTGGCCGAGCTTCGCTGCTACGTGTTCATTGACAGCCTGCAGCCGCAGTTCGCGTCGTTCCTCGGAACCGTCGCGCAGGGATTTCTTCCGGTGCCGGGACAGGCGGCGCTTTTCGTCGAGATCGCGCCGGGCATGGACATCATGCGCGTCACCGACGTCGCGCTGAAGGCGACCGATGTCAAGCCTGGGATGATGATCATCGAGCGCGTCTACGGCATGCTCGAGCTCCACGCGGACTCACAGGCCGACGTTCGTCAGGCCGGACAGGCCATTCTCGACATGCTGAGTTTGAAGGAAGAGGATCGCATCAAGCCTGAGATCACTTCCAGCCAGGTGATCCGCAACATCTCCGACTATCACACGCAGCTCATCAACAGGACGCGCCACGGCGACATGATCATTCCGGGGCAGTCGCTGTATGTGATGGAAGTGGCGCCCGCCGGCTACGCGGCGATCGCGGCGAACGAGGCGGAAAAAGCAGCCAACATCAATGTCCTCGAGGTACGTGCCTTCGGAAGTTTCGGGCGCGTCTACCTCGGCGGCGAAGAACGCGACATCGATGTCGGATACCGGGCGGCGGAGCAGGCGATCGAATCGATCGCCGGACGCGCCGGCCGGCCGTAAGAACCAGAGATAAGAGACCAGGAAGCAAGGAACAGAACCAGAGAACAGAACCAGAAACCATAAAAAGAAAAACGCACAAGGGACCCCCTGGTCTCTAGTCTCTAGTCTCTAGTCTCTGATCTCTGATTTTAAGGAGGAGTAACGCATGACAGACGCACTGGGCATGATCGAAACGAGGTCTTTTCCGGCGGTGGTCGAAGCCGCTGACGCAGCGGTGAAGGCAGCGCG
This sequence comes from Thermoanaerobaculia bacterium, assembly GCA_017883205.1. Taxonomy (GTDB): domain Bacteria; phylum Acidobacteriota; class Thermoanaerobaculia; order Gp7-AA8; family Gp7-AA8; genus JADGNZ01. The sequence continues at coordinate 57,314 of JADGNZ010000033.1, forward strand.
CGTGGAGCTCGTCTCCTATGAGAAGACAGGTGGTGGCTACACGACGATCGTCATTCGCGGCGATGTCGCCGCGGTGAAAGCGGCGTGTGATGCCGCGCAGACGGCGGCAGGACGTGTCGGCGATGTCGTCACGGTTCACGTGATCGCGCGGCCGCACGATCAGGTCGACGTCATCATGCCGCTCGGCCGCACCGCGGCTCCGGCAGCACCCGCTCGCGCGAAGAAGTAGCAGGACCTCAGTCCAATGCAACTCGCGAGAGTCGTCGGTACCGTCGTCGCCACGCGGAAAGAGGACAGCATGCAGGGGCTCAAGCTCCTGGTCGTGCGCCCTCTGGACGAAGAAGGCCGCGAGAGCGGTAACGCCATCGTGTCTGCCGACGCCGTGGGAGCCGGTCCGGACGAGATCGTCCTGATTGCCGCGGGCAGTTCCGCCCGGCAAACCGCGGTCACGGACAAGCGCCCCGTCGATTCGGTGATCCTGGCCATCGTCGACAGTTGGTACGTCGGCGATGCCGTGAAGTACAAGAAGTGAGTCACCGATGAGCCGCCTGACCGATCAGGAAATCGAACAGATCGCGCGGCGCATCGCCGCTGACATGGGACGTGTTGCCGCGGAACAGCCGCCGGCCGTTCAAGCGCAGGCGACCGGGTTGGGCGTCTTCGCTACGGTCTCGGATGCCGTAAGCGCCGCGGCTGTCGCGCAGAAAGAATTCGTCGCACTCAAGCTCGAGCATCGCGGCCGCATCCTCGAGGCGATGCGGCAATCGATGCGCGAGAACGGCACGATGCTGGCGAAGGCCGCGTTCGACGAGACCGGCTTCGGGCGGTACGAAGACAAGATCGTCAAGAACCGCCTCGTCACCGAAAAGACGCCGGGACTGGAAGATCTCGCTCCGATCGCGACCACCGGCGACTACGGCCTCGCGCTCATCGAGCCCGCTCCGTTCGGCGTGATCGGCGCGATTACGCCGGTTACCAATCCAACCTCTACGATCATCTGCAACTCGATCGGGATGCTCGCTGCCGGCAACAGCGTCGTCTTCAACGTCCATCCCTACGCAAAGAGCTGCTGCATGCAGACGATCGCCCTACTCAACAAGGCGATCACCGGTGCGGGCGGTCCTTCCAACGTGATCACCGGCATTGCCAACCCGACGATCGAATCGGCCCAGGATCTGATGAAGCATCCTGGTGTCCGCCTCGTCGTCGTGACCGGTGGGGGAGAGGTCGTCAAAGTCGCCATGGCCAGCGGCAAGCGCGCAATTTGCGCCGGCCCGGGGAATCCGCCTGTCGTGGTGGACGAGACGGCGGACATCGACCAGGCCGCGCGCGACATCGTTCTCGGCGCCTCCACTGACAACAACATCATCTGCACCGACGAGAAGGAGACGATCGCCGTCTCGTCGATTGCCGACGCACTCATCGCCTCGATGGGACGGCAGGGTGCCATCGTCATTCCTCGCGAGCGGCTCCCCGAGTTGGAGAAAGTCGTCTTCACCGAGATGAAGGGCCCGCGGCAGAAAGCATGGATCGACAAGAACCTCGTCGGCAAGAACGCCAACGTCATCCTCGCCAAGATGGGGATGAACGTCCCCGACTCCGTTCGCCTCGTCGTCGTCGAGGTCGATGAGAATCATCCGCTCCTCTGGACCGAGCAGATGATGCCGGTCATGCCGGTCGTTCGCGTTCCGGATTCGAACCGCGCCATCGATCTTGCCGTGCAGGTCGAAGGCGGAAACCGTCACACCGCGGTGATGCACTCGAAGAATCTCGACAATCTGAGCCGGATGGCGAAAGCGTGCGACTGCTCAATCTTCGTTAAGAACGGCCGCTCGCAAGCCGGCCTCGGGCTCGACGGCGAAGGCTACTGCTCCTTCACCATCGCCAGCCCCACCGGCGACGGTCTGACCAGTCCGCGGTCGTTCTCACGCTGGCGCCGCTGCACACTCGTCGGCGCCTTCAGGATCACATGATGGGGAGGACCTCTGCTCTTGCCGTCCTCGATTTCGCGGACATTCCGGCAGGCGTCTGCGCGGTCGACGCCATCCTGAAAAAGGCGCCCATTGCGTTCGTGCGCGCCGGAACGGTGACGCATGGCCGCTACCTGGTCGTGTTTGGCGGTTCGACGGCGTCGACAGCCGAATCGCTGGCCGAGGCGTTGGGAACGAGCGGCGACGCAATCATCGATTACACGTTTTTGCCGGACGCGCATCCGGCGCTCTTCGACGCGGCCTTCGGTGCGCGCCGGAAATCCAACGGCTCGCTCCTCATCATCGAGACCGAGACCGCGGCTTCGATCGTTCGCGCGGTGGAAGCGGCGCTCAAAGGAACGCCGGTCGAGCTGATCGAGATGCGCCTCGCTGACGAGGGGTTGGCAGGCAAAGGGATCGCGCTGATGGCGGGTACGCTGCACGACGTCGAATACGCAGCGATCCTGGCGGCAAACGGAGTGGGCGTCGATGCTCCGCCGCCCCGCGGCTTCTCGCATCGTCTGATCGCCGCGCCGCACGAGATTCTGGAGCGCGACATCGCCGCAGTCACACGATTCGACCGCGCCCCTCTTCTCGAGCTTGACGGGGAGGCCGGCTGATGCTCCTCGGGCGCGTCATCGGCCAGGTCGTGTTGTGCGTCGTGACGCCGGGACTGGAAGGCGTGCCGATGCTCCTCGTGCAGCCGCTGGACAAGACGTTGAAGCCGAAAGGGAAGGCGATCGTCGCCGCCGATGCCACGCGCATGGCCGGTCCGGGCGAGCTGGTCTCGTACGAGGGCGGACGTGAGGCGGCAATGGCTCTCGATCCCGCATTCGTCCCGGTCGATCACGCCATTCTGGCCATCGTCGACGGAGTCAGCATCACATGATCCTCGGGCGCGTCATCGGCGAGATCCACGGCTCGATCAAGCACCCGTTCTACGAGGGGAAGAAGCTTCTGGTGATCGAGAAGACATCGCCCACCGGCGTGGCTACAGGCGACTATCTCATCGCCGCCGATTCGGTCGGCGCCGGCGCCGATGAGCGCGTCCTCGTCCTCGATGAAGGCAACGGCGCGCGCCAGGTGTTCGACTCGAAAGACGGCCCGGTCCGCGCCGTCGTCGTCGGAATCATCGACGACATCGTCACTTGAGATCACAGAGGTTTTCTCTGTGTCCTCTGCGCCTCTGTGGTGCATGCCTTTTCGCGCGACTTTCCAAAAACATGCAGACGAGCGAGCCGGTTGAGACGTAAGTTGAGTTCTGTCGCTGATCCGAAATTCTGCAGCGACCCAGTGGGCGCACTCTAGCGCGTCAGCCCGTTGCGACGGCCGAGCAACGGGCATTTTCTTTTATCCGGTTCTTTGCATCTGATGCGCGACGAGCATCAGATCGACCGTCGAGATGAGATCGTCCTGGATCTGGAAAGTCTTGATCGTGCGCACGTGGGGCAATGCGCGGCTGAGTGCATCGACAGACTGCGTGACGACGAGCACGGCCACGTTCTGATCGTGCCGCGCTTCGATCCTGCGGGCGAAGTTGATTGCGGCCAGCACCGGCAGTTCGACGATCAGGCCGTCGACGTGGCTGCTGCCGGCGATCTCCACCGCGATGGTGTCGTCGTCGATCCTGCTCACCATGTAGCCGGCGGAGCGGAGCAGCGACGCGGTTTCCGATGAGCCGGGATCAGCTCGGAGGAGCAGATGCGGTACGAGTTGGGTCACTGAATACCATCCTTTCCCGCGCCATGCGCAGGTAGCGGTGCTGTTTGATCAACGTTTTGACGCGAGCCACGATCTGCATCATGTCGTCCGACTTCGGGATCACGCCATCGGCGCCGAGCTCTTCGGCCTTTGCCGCCAACTGCCCAAGCGGGAGGCCCGAAAAGAGAATGACCATCGCGTCAGTCTTCTTGAGCATGCGTTCCCGCCCCATTCGGAAAAATGATTCGCCGGACAGCGTGCCAAAACTGAGATCGAGCAGAATCAGGTCGGGATTGGCCTGCCGGAGGATCAGCGGCAGCGTGATCATCGAGTCGTGTGTGGTCACATCCATCCCTTCGGCTTCGAGGAGCGCTTGCATCCCAGCACGAATTTCGGGCTGGTCGTCGACGATGAGAACGCGGCCGCGCGGCGGATTGTGCGCGCTCATCGCGTGGCCGCCTGTACGCGGCGAACCAGCCCTGCCAGCATTTGTGGATGCACTGGCTTGATGAGGTAGTCGTCGATCCCGTACTTCAGCTTCGCTTCGTTCTGATAGCGCGTGTGTTTGTAAATGGCCGTCATCAGGGCGATGCGCGGATGGTAGTCAGCGTCGATCCTGCGGATGAAGCGGGAGATCTCGAAGCCGTGCATCTCCGGCAGCAAGCCATCGACGAGGATGAGCTCCGGCCGGCAGTCGCCTGCGATCCGGATCGCCTCGTACCCGCCGCTGGCCGTCAGCGCATCGATGTTCATGGCCCGGAATGCGTCAACCAGCGAAGTCCGCTGCTTCCGCTCGTCCTCGACAATGAGCACGGACGGCAGCCAATCATTCGCCGGGATGTAAGGAAGGTGATCAACTGCGATTTCCGCGACACTCATGGTTTGGACCCCTCTCTCGCTCGAAGACTGGACACCATCAGTCCAAGAGGGTTGCCACGGAGCTCGCTTCGGCTAAGTCATTGTGAACTTAGGAAGAAGCCCGATCGGCGGGCACAATCGTGCCGTGCGGATTTCGGAGAAGTGTTCGGAAATGGGACGGAGGCCGTTGGGCTGGCGTCAGGGCGGCCGCGCGGCTGGAGCCTTCTCCAAAACGATGGGGAGTCGGTAGTCGGGGGTCGGAGCGCGGCATCATCCTATCGCCTGCTCCGACATGTTCGGCGGTCATTGAGCGATGAGTCACGGAGTCAGAGCTCTTTCGGATTGGAACCGGCTTCGGCAAGGTCGTTAAGTAACATTTGTGTTGATTGCAGCATGTTCACTGGAGATTGATAGAAGTTTCATAGACGAAAACTGAAGAAAGGCCGTACCGTGTACGAATCCATAACACGGTTGGTCGCAGAGGCTAAGTTGGCGCCGGTCCAGGTGCCAGAAGAGCAAGTCGTACAAATGGGCCACAGGCCCGTATCGGAGGAGTTATGCGTTCATCCTTGCTGCCGACTCTCTCGTCTTTACCAGGGGTTTACCCATCGTTTGGCTCAGCGCCTTTCAAGAGCGAGAGACTCCAGCGTCGGCCCGCACGAGGTTCCGGACCTCTTGAAAACAGGACACGAGTAGCGCCATCGCTCTCGAACGGCCTCCGATCGTTCCTCATCGCTGTACTGAGTATTCCACTGCTATTTCTTGCCTCTCCTGCCGTATGTGCGACCCGCAATGTCAGCAGCGCAGCTGGCTGCAGCGACACGACAGGAAACCCCTATTGCACGATCAACGCGGCCATCTTGGCTGCCTCGGCTGGCGACACTATTCAGATTGCCGCTGGCACCTACGCTGGAACGATTGCGAGCTTCTCAAAGCCCCTCACGTTCGTGGGCGCAGGTTCCGGTACGACCGGAACGGTCATCACGAAATCGGTAACGTACACCGGCATCGGGCCTCTCCAAGTCAACAACCTGCGCATCTCGGGCGGTGGTACCAACTTCAAGGTCAGCGGTAGCGGAGCCTTCTCCGGGCTTACTCTTTCCGGCGCCGCATTCGTCGGAAACGGGGGCGGAGCGCATGGCGTCTACGTCAAGCAAAGCGGGACGGTTAGCAACGTCACGGTCACGAACTGCTCGTTCACCGGCCACGGCCAATCCGGAATGCTCATCGAGCCAGGGGCCGGTACGACCACCGCTGTCGATCACGTCACGGTGACTGGGTCGACGTTTGATTCCAATGGCGAATACGGTCTGCGTATCGATCCTCCGACGACGAGCCTCCAAGTCTCCGGTTCGAACATCACCAACAACGCCATCGACGGCCTCCTGCTGCTGAACACGAACGGCGCGACACTTCAAAACCTCACCATCACCGGCAACCGAAACGGCATCCTGCTCATCCCGCTTACGAGCAGCCAGTCCATCTCCAACCTCACCCTCACAAACGTCAACGCCAGCAACAACACCCGCTTCATCAGCGGCCACTACGGTTCGGGCATGACACTGACCGGTGACACGGGAGCCATCTCTCATATCACCATCACGGGATCGACCTTTTCCGGCAACGGCATTCACGGCATCGACACGACCGGCGCCGTCTCACAAGTCTCGATCGATTGCTCAGTCATCGGACCGAATGTGCAGCAAGGCATTCGCGAGGCGTCCTCGCCCTCCGCTCCGCTTACCGCGAAGCATGTCTACTGGGGCTGTACCACTGGACCCAACACGACCGGCTGTTCGACGGTCACCGGAAACGTGGCCTTCTTGCCGTTTCGCACTTCCGCCTCCGCGACCTGCACGCCGAGTGTCGACCTCGGCGTGACAAAGACAGCCACCCCGAATCCGGTCCCCACCAGCGGAACCCTCACCTACACGATCACCGCGGTAAACAATGGTCCTGATCCGGCCACCGGAGTCGTCACCACCGACACGCTGCCGGCCGGAGTCACGTTCGTCTCGGCATCCTCCGGCTGCTCTGCGAGCGGTTCGACCGTCACCTGCAGCATCGGCAATCTCCCGGTAGCCGGTCAGGTAGTTCTCACGACCACCGTCACCGCGCCAGCATCGCCCGGAGCCATTACAAACACGGTCACGGTCGCCGGAAACGAAACGCCGGATCCGAACGCAGCGAACAATTCGAGCAGCGTCACGACGGCGGTGCAGAGCCCGGTCACGTTGTCGAGTGTTGCCGTAACGCCCGCAAGCGCATCGCTAATTGCCGGCCAGACCGTGCAGCTAACGGCAACCGCAACCTACAGCGACAACTCCACTCAGAACGTCACTGCGCAAGCAGCATGGACGACCTCGTCGAGCGCGATCGCGACGGTGAACGGAACCGGTCTCGTCACCGGAAATGCCGAGGGTGTTGCCACCATCACAGCCACCTTCAGCACGAAGAGCGGAAATGCGACCGCCACTGTTGCGTCAGCCGAGGCACTCCCGCCCGATCCCTCAACGGTCGCGCCACCAATCGACCAGACGAAGATCTCGAACATCCACGACACCACGAGCTTCCTCTACACCGGCGCAAATCCGATTCAGCGCGGCGTCTCCGCGGAGACCGTCGAGCGGCTTCGGGCTGCAGTTCTTCGCGGTGTGGTCCAAACGCGCGACGGTCAGCCCCTGCCAGGAGTCCGGGTGACGATCGCCGATCACCATGAATACGGCCACACCCTCACACGCGCGGACGGTTACTTCGACCTGGCGGTCAACGGCGGCGGTCCGCTCACGGTGCATTACGAAAAGGCTGGCTACATCGCCGTCGAGCGGACTGTCGAGGTTCCCTGGAACCAGTTCCGGAACGTCGATGGTGTCGTGATGGTCGGCTACGATCTCGCGGCCAATTCGGTTGCCTTCGGCGCCATAGCAGCGCAGGTCGCTCGCGGCAGCCTCGTGACCGACGAGGAAGGCACCCGGCGTGCGACGCTCATCATTCCGCCCGGCACGACCGCGACCATGAACCTGGCCGGCGGCGGAACCCAGTCGCTCGCGATCGGCACCATTCGCGCCACGGAATTCACGATCGGCTCGACTGGTCCGTCGGCCATGCCGGCAAGCCTTCCACCGCAGAGTGCCTATACATACTGCGTTGAACTGAGCGCCGACGAAGCGGTCGCCGCCGGAGCCACGCGCGTCGATTTCAGCACCCCGCTCGCGTTCTACGTCGAGGATTTCCTCAACTTTCCGGCGGGCGAACAGGTCCCTGCCGGCTACTACGATCGCAATTGCCACAAATGGATCGCCTCACCCAATGGACGGATCGTCACGATCGTCGCCATCACCGCGGGGCGGGCTTACCTCGACGTGGACGGCGACGGACTGGCGGATGATTCCGATACGATCATCGGTACCACCGTTGCCGAGCGCGAGAAGCTTGCAACTCTTTATGGTGTGGGCCAGACGCTGTGGCGCATTGTGATTCCACACTTCAGTCCCTTTGATGGCAACTGGGGTTGGCGCCTGCCGGACGATGCGACGGAGCCCCCCAACGCGACTCCGACGGTGGAGAAGCCAGCGTTCTGCAACCTGGACGAGAACGGTAGCATCATCGAGTGCGAAGCGCAGTCACTTGGCGAGTCTGTTTCAATCCAGGGCACTCCGTTCACGCTGAACTACAACAGCGTTCGCGTGCCGGGTCGCCGCACCGCTCGCAAAACCCACGTCATGCTTTCAGATTTCTCGATATCACCGTCCGCGAAGAGTATCCACCTGACCGTCGAGGTGGGCGGCACGGTCATCACCAGGACGCTTGCCGCCGACCCGAACCAGAGCCTCGACATCCAGTGGGACGGGAAGGATCCCTACGGCCGCGATTGGCAAGGAACAGCTCCGGTGAACGTTAAGGTTGGGTATGTCTACAATGGTGTGTACGTCGCTCCTCCAGTCTCTCAGATCTTTGACGCCTTCGGCAACATCATCTGGAGGGACGGAACAGCGATCGGCCCTGGCAGCGTCCCGCGCAAGATCACCTTCTCACGTTCGTGGGAGGACGTTGGCAATCTCGGCACATGGAGTGCCTCTGGGAGTGGCTTTGGAGCCTGGACGCTGGATGTGCAACAAACCTACGACCATTCGGACAAGACCGAGTACGCGGGCGATGGCTCGCGTCGTGCGACGCCGCCCGGAACGCTCTTGATTCAAACACTTTCAACCGGAGGAGCGAGCTCCGCTAAGGCGCCCGTTCCATCGGCACGCGGGCTCGTCCACGCGACAACATCGTCGTTCATGAATGTGAGCGGATCGACCGTCGACCCTGCCGGGAACTTCTACTTCGGCGCGGATGGCGTGGTCTGGTTGAGGAGTCGAACTGGCGCGGTCACCGCCTTCGCGGGGAACGGGTCCGGCGTCTACAACGGCGATGCGATCGCTGCGCTGAGCGCCGGCATCACGCCAACGGGCCTGGCCTTCGGCCCGGACGGCGCGCTCTATGTCGCCGATGAGCCAAACCGCCGCGTACGCCGCGTCAAAGACGGTCTGATTACGACCGTCGCCGGGAACGGCATGCCTGGACTCGGCGCAGACCAAGTCGATGCAGCAGCCAATTCGCCGGTCACGCCCCATTCCCTGGCCTTTGCGAATGACGGCACGCTGTACGTCGCCGACCGTGAGAACAGCATCGTTCGCGAGGTGGATCTCTGCACGGGCAAAATGTGGTCGTTGGTGCCGCAGAGTCTGATTGCGGCCCAATCTCTCGGCAAGAGACTCAAAGCAACCGCAACGTCGTTTGGCGGAGGGCTGCAGCAACCCGCCTCTCTCGCCGTGGCCTCAAACGGCGAAATCTTCGTGGCCGGCACCGGCAATGCGATCTCGCGTCTGACGCCGGACGGCCGCATCATCGAGGTCACTTCTCCAGGCAGCGTCTGCGTCGGGTACAGTTGCTTCCCGGAGGAAACAGGGTCGCTTCTGGCCGTCGGCCAGATACTCTATTTCACGAGCCCGTCCCGGCACATCGTGAGCGCGATCGTTGCCGGCGGTCCGAGCACGATCATCGCTGGCAAGAGTGGACAGCCCGGCAATGATGGGGACGGTGGCTTTGCTGCTACAGCCAACCTCAATGCTCCCCGCGGTCTGTCCGTTGGACCCGCTGGAGAGATCTATATCAATGATTCGGGCAATCACGCGGTTCGCGTCATCTCGAACCCATTCCCAGGGATGGCCGACGGCGAGACGGCCGTGGCCGATGCAAGCGGAGAGCAATTCTCCGTATTCGATGCTGACGGCCGTCACCTGCGAACGATCGACTCGCTTTTGGGTACTGCGCGCCAGACGCTCGGTTACGACAGCAACGGCTACGTTTCGACGATCACTGATGTGGATGGAAACGTCACGCGCATCGAGAGGAGCGGGACGCTGGCGAGCGCGATCGTGGCGCCCGGAGGCCAGCGAACGGCCTTGACCTACACCCCGGGTGGATACCTCGCCTCGATCGCAGACGCCGCCGGCCAAACCCACTCGTTCCAATACGGTCCCACCGGCCTTCTGACCCAGATGACGGATCCGCGATCGAACGTACACACCTTCCAGTATGACGATGGCGGCAGGCTGCTGGCGGACTTCGATCCTGCCGGAGGCTCAAAGACCCTGACCCGCTCCGGAAGCGACACCCAGTATGAAGTTGACGTCACGACCGCCGAGGGACGGACATCGGCACACAGTGTTGATCAGTTCCCTGATGGTTCCGAGCTCAGGAGTTTTACAGACTCCGCTGGTCTCGTGACCACGACTTTGCAATTTGCTGGCGGACAACTCACGACGGGTCTGCCTGATGGCACCTCGTCGGACAGCCGCTCGATCGGCGATCCTCGCTTCGGTCTCATGGCCAGGTTTCCGCAATCCATGACGTTCTTTTACTCTTCGTCGGGGCATTTGAGTGCCTCCCAGACGCGCAGCTACACTCTCTCCGCCGATCCGTCGCATCCCGTTACCTCAGCGACATCGACCTTTTCGCTCAACGGACGGACGTCCAGTAGTATCTTCGACGGTCCGTCGCGCAGCGTCGTTCAAACCTCGCCAGCGGGTCGGCAAATGACCAAGAACTATGACGCGAGAGGCCACATGACCGGCACGGAGATTCCTGGCATCGCTCCGATCGGCTTCAGCTACGATACGACTGGTCTGGCCACCATGGTTACGCAGCTCAATCGCACCATGACCTTCGGCTATGACGCCCAACGCCGCTTGCACTCGGTCACCGATCCATTGCAGCACACCATCTCGTTTGAGTACGACACGGCCGACCGCGTCACCCGTCAGACTCTTGCGGACGGG